>JANXSN010000084.1 GCA_025352685.1 Sphingomonadales bacterium | reverse complement strand
CGCGAGTGCGTCGAACTCACGCTGCTGACCAGGGGAGACGGGCATAAGCATCTCTTGACCGCTGCAGCGACGCTCGTGCGATCCGGGCTGCATACCCGCCTGGTTCCGCCGGGCGTCCAGAGCGCTGGTAGCCAAGCCCCTGACGAGGGGCTGGTGCGACTGGTGGCCAACGCCCACTCGGCGCGTCTGGCCGTTGCAGAAGCTGGCGATCGATTCGTCGAAGTGATCGCTGGAGAACACGGCTTCACGCCGCATTACTTCGCGCAGCTGGCCCGGCTTGGTGGCCTCGCGCCCGATATCCTGACTGCAATCCTCGAAGGTCGCCAGCCGGCCACTCTTACCCGCACGCGCCTCGCCCGCACCAAGGCCCTGCCGCTCGACTGGAATGAGCAGCGCTGCATGTTCGGGTTCGCCTGAAGTAACCACATCGCCGGTGATGCGCAGCTTTCATGCAACGCATCCGGGGGCTAGTTTTCCGACCAATTGAGAAACCGCCCAGCGGGCGGGGCTGGAATGGTCGAGAATCGTCTCTGTGGCCCCCGTGACCACTCCCGCGAGCCCGAGAAAGTCGCGGAAACGCGCCGATGTCCTCATTCATTCAGGAAAAGTCTGAATAGTCTCAGATACTTGAGACTGCGTGGTGCCGCCTACAGGACTCGAACCTGTGACCCCCGCATTACGAATGCGATGCTCTACCAGCTGAGCTAAGGCGGCGTGCCGATAGCAGTGGGCGGTTAACAGCGTCACGTTCACCCTGCAAGTGCCGATACCGAGCATCAACTATTAACGACTTGGTAACCAAAAGCTGTGCATTTCCGAAATTATGGATTTTTGAGGACCGATTGGGGGTTCATGTCGATGGACAGGCAGCACGACTTCACGGAACAGGCCGACCGTGATTGCGCGGATCAAGCAGCGGACGACGTTGCGATCGAGGCGCCGCCGGTGATTGGCACGGACGAGCGCCGCATGCACGTCCGCGCCTACAATTACTGGGTCTCGCTGCTGGACGGGCGCAATTATCCTTCGGTTGATAATCTCGAGCTCGACAATCTTTCCGACTTCGGCCCGCACAGCGTGCTGCTTGATTTCACGCACACCGGAGAAACGCCAGCAATTGCCTGGCTAGGCGAACGGCTCAGCCACGAATGCAACTTGAGCGACTATGTCGCCAGCGTTGCGCAAGTGCCGCCGCGGTCGCTGTTATCACGGCTAACCGACCATCACCTCCAGATCATCGCCAACCGCGCGCCGATCGGCTTCGAAGCCGAGTTCGTCAACACGTGCGGCAACAACACGATGTATCGCGGCATCCTGTTGCCATTCTCGTCAGACAACGAGACAATCGATTTCATCTACGGCGTGATAAACTGGAAAGAAGTGGCAGATTCCGAAACGATCGCTGCCCTCCATATCGAAGTCGCGCAAAGTGTCGCTGCCACCTCTCCGCGTCCGATGGTTCCGGCGTGGGCCGATGGTCCGGGTGCTTCGGGCACCGCATCTGCGCGCATAACCCTGGAAGACGTCGGTGACGAAGCTGGTGGCGACGACACGAACGGGTTGTCAGCAGTCGGCGCTCCCCAAACGCTCGCCGCATCGCTTGATGCTGCACGCGCTAATGCCGATGCAGCGCTGTCGGCTGACACCCGCGGTCGCTCAGCGCTCTACAGGGCGCTCGCTGGTGCTTATGATTTTGCGCTGATTGCCGAAATTCGCGCCGACGAATATGTTGAACTTCTCGCTGACGCCAAAATAAAGGTCCAGGAGCGCGCGCCAATGACGCCGGTCGCCAAATTAATCTTTGGCCGCGAGTACGATAAAACCCGGCTGACTGAATTTGCTGCCGCACTGTCGTTTGCGCGACGTCGAACCTTGCCCGCAGGGGGCATGAAGCTGTTCCTCGAAAACTATCCCGGCGGGCTGAAGGCCATCGTCGCAGCCGAGCGCCGCGAACGTCGCCCCGAAGGCAAACCCGTCCGACCCGACTTTACGCGCCAAGCTGCCCGCATTTTGCCCGAGCAAGCTTATCTGACGCTGTCTGGCAGCGACGAATTCGTTATCATGGTAGCGCGTCGGGTCGACCCCGATCGAGTGGCGATCATCGGCGTCGTTCCCGATGACAAGCCGCTTCTGGACCGGGCGCTCAAGCAAATCGTAAAATAAAATAGCGCTGCATCCGTTTCCACGTGTCGTTTAGACGACGACGCTCTCATGCTTCATGTCTGAAACGCTCCGGCGTGACCGGGCGCTTAATGAGTTCTGGGCGTTGCGTGCCTGCGAAGCCCGTTGAGGACTGCGTTATGGTCTGGGTTAGACTACGTCCTGAAAGCGCAGACTTGTCGGCGCCGCGTCGAGCACTTGGAGGCACTTGATCCGCAGCCGAGCGCGTCGGCGCGCTGTTCGCAGACTCGATCTCATCAATGTCCGACGAGTGCGCTCAGCCCTTTGGAGCGAGAACAAACATGCGACGACACACTGACGTCCTTCACGCCGTACAAAGTGACGCATGGCCAATGATACGCGAAGCTTGAGGTCGTCAGATACGCGGCGCATAGGAGGCCAACGACACAAAACAGATACGGATGCCCGAACTTATGGCCGCCCGCGCGCCCGATTCCGCGACTTCCACTAGTCCAAAACAAATCGATCTGCTTATCAAGGCGCTGGTCGCGGGCGCTCTGCCCGGCGAAGTCCATGGCTTTGCAAAGACCGATCGTCACGACGCCGCTAAACTGGCGCTTGCTGCGCTGGACGGGCGGCGCGGCGATGCGCCTGCAATCATGATTGAATCGGGGATCGACGCAAAGGGACGCCGCCTGATGCGATTGGCCGTGGCCAATGACGATATGCCGTTTCTGGTCGATTCAATTGCAGATGCCATCACCGCACAAGGTCTTGCCATCGACCGAATCCTCCATCCGATCGTATCCGTCGTCCGAACTGCGACCGGAGCATTTGCGGGCCTCGGTGAGAAGGGCGCGCGTACGTCGCTGATCTACATGGAAACCGAGCGTGCCGATGCGCGAGTTCGACACAATTTGACGACGGCGATCGCGAGCGCCCTCGGCCATGTGCGTGCTGCAGTAACTGACTGGGCGGCGATGAAGGCGGCGCTGACCGTCGACGCTAACGCTCTCGGTGACAGCGAGGGGGCAAAGCTGATGCAGTGGCTTCTTGAACGAAACTTTACACTCCTCGGCTCGGCGCATTACCCGGCCAAGGGCGGCGTAAAGCAAGCGCTGGGTATTGCGGCGTCGATCGGCGATGCCGTGCTCGCGCCCGAGCAGCGGATCAAGGCGGGTGCCTGGCTAGCCAAGAACGCTGGACCCCTGCTCGCCAAATCTAATTTCCTCTCGACGGTTCACCGGCGCGCGCCGCTTGATTTGATCGTTGTGCCGGCCGCCGATGGTGTCCGTATCAATGCAGGCCTGTGGACCAGCGCCGCGCTCAGCGCTGCACCGCAAAACATTCCAGTGCTGCGCGATCGCCTCATTTCGCTGATGGTTAAATATGGTTTCTCGCCCGACGGGCATGCCGGCAAAGCACTAGCGCATGCGCTGACTGATTTGCCGCATGACCTGTTGCTTGCGATCGACCCGGCGACGCTCGAACGTCTGGCGCTGACGGCAATGTCGCTGGCCGATCGCCCGCGTGCCGAGCTCGTCCTCACGCGCGATGCTCTAGACCGGCACATGTTCGCGTTCGTCTGGCTACCGCGTGACGAGCTGACGACAGCGCGGCGTATGGCGATATCGGACATGATAGGCGCAGCGGCCGACGGCGAACTACTCAATTGGTCGATCGATCTCGGTGACGGTGAAGTTGCGCTGATTCGGTACACCTTCGACCGGCGCCAAGCCGCGCGGGAGCCGGACGAAGACGGGCTGCGCGTGGCCTTGGTTGCGATGGTGCGTGGTTGGGTCGAGGCGGTCGAGGCAAGCCTGATCGCGGCGGGTGACCACACGGGCGCGACACGGCTGGCGCTACGTTATGCCGAAAGCTTCCCGCAACCATACAGGAGTGGGGCAGGACCAGACGAGGCAGCGCGCGACATCGTGCGCTTCGCCAAACTCGGCACCCCGACGGACCGGCAGGTACGGCTCTATCGCAACGCTGCCGACGTGCCGGGCCGGTTACGGGTGAAACTCTACAGCCTCGCGCCCGTGATGCTGTCCGACGTCGTGCCTGCGCTCGAAAATTTCGGCTTTCGGGTCGTTGAGGAGGTGTCGACGCTGATCGGCGACGGAACACTGGGATATATGCACCGGTTCGTTCTCGATCTGGGCGACGCCAATGCGGCGGCTCTGATCGCCCGGCACGAGGTCGTCGAAGGTGCCATTGCCGCTGTACTCGAGGGTTCGGCGGAGAACGACCGGTTCAACGAGTTGGTCGTTACCGCGGCGTTCGATCCGCGTGCGGTCATCTTGTTGCGCGCGATGTTTCGTTACTTGCGGCAAACGGGTCTGACATATGGCCTGATCACCGTGGTCGAGGCGCTTCGGCGGCACCCGCATATTGCCCGTGCCGTCATCGATCTTTTCGCGGCTCTGCACGATCCGGTAGCAAAGAAGCGTGAAGCCGCCCGTGTGGCGGCCGATTCAGCGATCGAACGCGGGTTGTCGCAGGTTGCAGCCATCGACGAGGACCGTGTTCTGCGGCTGCTGCGCGCGGTCGTCCGTGCGACGGTACGCACAAATTTCTATGTGCCCGCGGGCCAGATCGCAATTGCGTTCAAGTTCGATAGCGCAAAGGTTCCGGGTCTACCGGCGCCGGTGCCTTGGCGCGAAATCTGGGTCTATTCCCCGCGGGTCGAGGGAATTCATCTGCGCGCTGGTCCTGTCGCGCGCGGTGGCCTGCGTTGGTCGGATCGTCGCGACGATTTCCGAACCGAAATCCTGGGGCTGATGAAGGCGCAGCGGGTGAAGAACGCGGTCATCGTGCCGACGGGGGCAAAAGGCGGGTTTTTTCCCAAGATGCTGCCGAATCCAGCGATCGACCGTGATGCATGGCTGGCCGAGGGAACCGAGAGTTACCGCATCTTCATCCGAACCCTGCTGTCGGTCACCGACAACATCGTCGAGGGGAACGTCGAGCACCCGGCACAGGTCGTCATCCACGACGGCGACGATCCCTACTTCGTTGTGGCCGCTGACAAGGGGACTGCGACGTTTAGCGATGTTGCCAATGCCATCGCACTCGAGCGTCGGTTCTGGTTGGGCGATGCCTTCGCCTCCGGGGGTAGCGTCGGCTATGACCATAAAGCGATGGGGATCACGGCCAAAGGCGCCTGGGTTTCGGTCCAACGTCACTTCGCCGAGATGGGTACTGACGTTCAAACGAAATCGATCCGCGTTGTCGGGTGCGGCGACATGTCCGGGGATGTGTTCGGCAACGGAATGCTTTTGTCGAAAACCTTGAAGATCGTCGCTGCCTTCGACCATCGCCATATTTTCCTCGACCCTGATCCTGATTGCGCGGTGAGCTGGAAGGAACGCGCACGTATGTTCGCGCTGCCCCGTTCTTCCTGGAGCGATTACAACGCAAAGCTCATTTCAAAAGGGGGCGGCGTTTTCCCGCGCTCGGCAAAGTCGATCAAATTGTCGAAGGAAGCCCGCGCTGCGCTCGACATCGCCGAGACTGAGATCGAACCGGCAGCGCTGATTTCGGCGATCCTCAAAAGCCCGGTCGACCTCATCTGGTTTGGTGGTATCGGGACCTATGTGAAAGCGGCGAATGAAAGCCACGGACAGGTCGGCGATCCCGCCAACGACGGACTGCGCGTCAATGCCGAAGACGTTCGGGCCAAGGCCATCGGCGAGGGAGCAAATCTGGGTGTGACGCAGGCCGCGCGCATTGTGTTCTCGTTGAATAGCGGGCGTATCAATACGGACTTCATCGACAATTCGGCGGGCGTCGATTGCTCCGATCATGAGGTCAACATAAAAATTGCGTTGAATGCTGAAGTCGCGGCGGGCGCATTGAGCATGCCGAAGCGCAACGCCTTACTTGCCAAAATGACCGATCAGGTCGCCGAGCTCGTGCTCGAGGACAATCGGCTCCAGACCCTCGCTCTGTCGATTGCCGAACGAGGCGGCGCGAGTACGGTGCCGTCACTGGTCCGCCTGATCGAGACGTTCGAGACGACCGGTCGGCTCGATCGCGCCGTCGAGGGATTGCCATCGAACGACTTGCTCGCACGGCGCGCGCAGGACGGGCACGGGCTCACGCGGCCCGAGCTCGCGGTCGTTCTCGCAACCGCTAAGCTCGCGCTCCAGGACGCCATCGAGCACACCGACCTCGCCGACGACCCGGCGCTGGTGCCCGAACTCCTTGCGGCATTCCCTGCGGCGATGCGTCATGGGCACGCCGGCGCGATCGAGCATCACCAACTGCGTCGCGAAATCATCGCCACGAAAGTGGCCAACCGCATGGTCAACCGGATGGGTCTTATTCACCCCTACGAACTGGCCGAAGAAGAGGGTGCGTCGCTCGGGGACATCGCAGCCGCGTTCGTGATTGCCGAAGCGCTCTTCGATGCACGGGGCCTATGGGCGATGATCGATGCCGCCGACATCGGTGAAGGCGCGCGGTTATTATTGTTCGAGCAAGTCGCGGTGGAACTACGTGCCGCCATGGCTGACCTGCTGCGCGGGTCGGTGGCGGGCCGATCGGTTGGCGATGCGATTGCGGCTTTGACGCCGGGCATGGTTAAACTCGACGCCAGCGTCGATGCGCTGCTACTCGACGAAACGCGGATGCAGGCGCGCGGGTTCGGGGCACGTCTAACCGCAGCGGGTGCACCAAAAAAAATCGTCGAACGTGTCGTGCGTCTGGCGGAACTTGACGGCGCGGTCGGCCTCGCAGCGTTGGCCGAAAAATCAGGGACAGATCCCATTGTTTTGACGTGCGCGTTCACGACATTGGGCGCGGCACTGGGTCTCGATTGGGCGCAAGGCGCGGCAATGCGCGCCAATCCGGTTGATCCGTGGGAGCGATTGCTCGTGGCAGGGCTGAGCCGCGATTTCCAGCAGATGCGCCTCGAATGGCTGGCGCGCGACGCGGGTGCCCCGCAAGCGCGGGTCGCGGCATGGCTCGAATCGAACGCCATCCGTGTGCGCCAATTTCGGCATCTCGTTGACCGCGCGAAGGTGTCTGTTGCCGCTTCGCCTGCCATGCTGGCGCAGATCGCCGGGCAAGCACGGGTTTTGCTCGGTCGATAAGCCGAAGACGCTTGGTAGCCCAGTTTTAAAGACTTGTTCCCCGTGCCGGCCTTCATGTCTGCATTCAAAAAGCCGACGTGCAGGCTGACAAGGGTGATTTGGGCTCAAGCGCGACCGCGCTATCGTTCTGATGAGCGCCACAGCTGCGCACACCGCGCTAACCGTCGAAAAAAAGCGACCCTTGACGGTCGAAACATGCGATGAACGGCAGATTCCAACGGGACTCGGGCTTCCTGTCGCGCCGAAGCTTGACCAGATAATCGAGCGGATCGTGATCCGAGATCCAACGCCCGTCTGAAAGAACTCGACGAGTTGAAAGCGTTCTCAGTGTTCGCATTCTTGAGACAAGGTCTCAAGAGCTGCGTTTGACAATAGCCAGCAGCGGACGGCGCTGGCGAGATTGGGCGGCGCTCGCGCAGCGATACGTTCGGCATCGATGCGGGCCACCAAGGCATTGAGCGGGAGATCTGCCGCGGCGGCTGCAGCACGCAGCGCGTCCCAGAAAATGGGTTCAAGCGTCAGCGCGGTTTCGTGGCCTGCGATGGTAATCGAGCGCTTGACAGGGGCGGCGTAGAGTGTGGACATTCGAGGATTGTAGGGGGGTTCGTACTATCGGCAAGCCGCAGCGATCAGTGGGCGCCTGCTGCGCCACGCTCGCCCCGGCAACGGCTGCGCGAACGGTTCGCGTTGCCGGGCTTGAGCTGTAGCGGGGTGCCGTCAGCCGCGACTAATACATATGTTGACCCCCGTTCAGCGACAGCGTCGACCCCGTAACGAATCCGCCGTCCTCGCTGACCAGAAATGCTACACCCCGCGCGATTTCGTGAGCTTGGCCCAGCCGTCCGACGGGGATTTTCGCGACGATCTTGGCCAGCACTTCGGCCGGGACCGCTGCGACCATGTCAGTATCGATATATCCAGGCGCGATCGCATTGACGGTCACGCCTTTCTTCGCGCCCTCCTGTGCCAGCGCCTTGGTAAAGCCGTGGATGCCCGATTTGGCAGCAGCGTAATTTACCTGCCCGTATTGACCCGCCTGTCCGTTGATTGATCCAATATTGACCACCCGGCCCCAGCCGCGCGCGATCATGCCGCCGAAAGTCGCCTTGGCCATATTGAAACAGCCCCCCAGATTGACGCGCATCACGTCGTTCCAGTCGTCAAAACTCATCCGCGCCAGCACCCCGTCGCGAGTGATGCCTGCATTGTTAACGACAATATCGACGGGCCCCAGCGCCGCCTCGACCGCCGCGCACCCATCAAGGCAGGCGGTGTGATCGCCCACGTCCCATTTGAACACACGAATATCGTTGGCGGCCTCAAAAGCTTTGGCTTTGTCGTCGTTACCCGCGTAATTCGCAGCGACAGTGATGCCCATGTCCTTGAGGGCAAGGCTTATCGCCTCGCCGATGCCGCGTGTTCCGCCGGTTACGATCGCTATCCGTGCCATGACCATCCTCTCTTTCCTTTTTGAGAGCCTAGTCGGGAGGTATCCAGCCTTCAAGCTCGCGCCGTACGATTGCATGAAGCAGCGCCATGCTTTCAGGGGAGGCGTTGAGGCATTCGAGTGCGGCGAAGTTCTCCCCTCCCGCGTCGACGAATGTTTCGCGCCCACGGATCGCAATTTCCTCGAGCGTCTCGAGGTTGTCGGCAATGAAACCGGGCGTCACCACGGCAATCGATTTGGTACCCCCGCGACCCAGCCGGGCGAGCGTTTCTTCGGTTGAAGGTCCGAGCCATTTGGCCCGTCCAAGCTTCGACTGGAAACTGACGACGAGCTCGCGCTCCAAAGCATTGGACAGCAGCCGTGCCGTTTTCATGCACTGACAGTGATAGGGGTCGCCCGATTCAAGTGTCGATTGGGGCATTGAGTGGAAACTGACGACAATTGTCGCGGGCACGAATGAGAGTGCCGCTACCTGTCGCGCGACTGACGTTTTGAGGGCATCGATATAAGCGGGATCGTCGTGCCAGGGCGGCAATGTACGCAGTGCAGGTTGCCAGCGCATGCCGCGCAACACCTCAAACACCTTGTCGTTCACGGTAGCCGTCGTCGCGCCCGAATATTGCGGATACAGCGGTGCGATCAGGATGCGCTGGCAACCGGCCTCCTTCAAGGCCTTAACCCGGTCAGCAATTGCAGGTTTGCCGTAGCGCATGGCCCAGTCGACGATCACATTGTCGCCGAACACAAGACCGCGCGCTTGTTCGGCCGTAATAGCGGCGAGCGGCGCGCCATTCTCAGTCCAGACTTGTCGATAGGCATGGGCCGTCGTCGCCGGGCGGGTGTTAAGCACAAAGCCACGCAGGATAATCTGCCAAAGCAGAGGAGGCAGCTCGACAACGCGACGGTCGGACAGGAACTCTTTCAGATACGCCTTCACGGCATCGCGCGTCGGCGCTTCGGGAGAGCCCAGGTTGACGAGCAGCACCCCAATTTTGGGCAGCGGGATAATCGGGTGATCGCCGGGAAGTTGTGCAGTGCGCATCAGGCGTCCTGAATCAGAGGAAGTTGCCGGTAGCGCACGCCGGTCGCGGCGAACAGGGCATTGGCAATCGCCGGCGCGACGGGCGGGACCGCAAGCTCACTGGCCCCGCCAGGCTGTTCACGGCTGACGACCAGTTCAACCTCGACTCGTGGACAATCCGCCATGCGCGGCAGGCGTAGTTCACCAAACCGCACGGGACCAGCGAGACCGCGCTTTATCTCGACCGGTGCGCCAGTCGCGGCCGTCATGCCGAAAATCAACCCCCCAATGATCTGCGCGCGTACGATTCCCGGATTGATGACACGTCCCACATCCACAACGGCAACCAACTTATCGACACGCACCCGACTTCCCTCGAGCCGCGCTTCGGCCATGACCGCGATGTAACTGCCTGCCATTGAACAGCACGCTAACCCCTGGTTCGACCCTGACACCCCACCCAGCCAGCCGCCTGCCATCGCTGCCTTGGTCAGGCATTGCGCCAGGCGGGGGTTTTGGCCGAGCATCTCCATCCTCGCCGAAAACGGATCACCGCCGGTCATGTGGGCGATTTCATCGATGAAACATTCGGTGAAGAAGCAATTTGCACCGACCGCGCGGCCGCGCCAGTCGCCGGTCGGCACGCCTATGCTCGCCGGGTGATGGTCAATGGCGTGGACCGGAATGTCATATGGGGGAACCGCGCCGAGGATTGCTGCCGGTTCGGCCTTGCCGTGCGCGGCCGCCAGAGCTTCGTGGGGCAACGTGCCGTCGACAATGCGCGACTGCATCTCGTGCAGCGTCGCGGGCGTCGAAATCTGTGCAAACCAAGCCGCGATCCGGCCGTCGGGTGCGGTCCGAGCGGCCATGCGAGCATGGGCCGCGGGGCGAAATCGGTCGTGCCGCATTTCTTCGGTGCGCGATCGGATCAACTGGACGGGGCGTTTCATGCGGTCGGCCAGGATGGCGGCTTGAACCACGATTTCGGTTTCATAGCGAGCGCCGAAGGACCCGCCGACCATCATCGGATGGACGACGACGTCTTTGGTCGAAATGCCGAGCGCGCGTGCGGCGGCCGCGGCAGCTAGGCTCGGTACTTGTGTCGCCGTCCAGATCTGAACTGTCCCGCCGTCGCGTGCGGCGGTCGCCGAGGCGGTTTCGACTGGCGCGTGCGGCGCGACGCCAACGCGGTAGTTCTGCGTGAAAACCGCTGCCCCCCGAAACATCGCGTCAACGTCGCCCAGCTCGGAGAGACGCTCTGCCCCGGGTGCCTCTGGACCGAACGCATCTTCAAGCCCGCGGGCCATGGCTCGGTCGCCCGCGACGTCGCCCCTGATCTCGAAATGCGGTGACAGGGCTTCCAGCGCCCGATTGGCTGCCCACCAGTTCGTCGCGACGACTGCGACCCACCGATCAGTCTCGACTACTTCGAGCACACCCGTGATCCGATGTGCCGCAGCCTTACGTGTCGGTTTCAACCAGACGTCGCCGCTCGGCCCTTGGGCAATCGCGGCGTAGACCATATCTGCCACCCTGATGTCGGCGGCATAGTTGATGCTGCCGTCGACTTTGGCGGGCAGGTCGAGTCGAGGCAGCTCCTGCGCGGTGAGCCGGTTTTCCGTGCCGGTGCGCCAGACGAGATTGGCGGGCACCGACGCACGTGCCGCTTCTGCCGCAATTTCGCCAAATCGCATTTTGTCGATACCGTGCCAAACGAGGCCATCGTGCGTCTCGCACGCCTCCCAATCAACGTCCCAGCGCCTCGAAGCTGCCTTACACAGCAGCGCGCGGGCAGCGGCGCCGGCATCGCGTAGCCTTGCCTCGAACCCGCGTATGCTTGTCGAACCCCCGGTCGCGACAAAGTTGTGCCGGTGGGCCCAGTCGTCGACCAGGCGCGCCGGGGCAGCGTCTGCCATTCCGGCCGCCCATTCGCGTGCAAACAAGGTGTTGGCGGCCAGCCGCCCCGGCTGCGCCGCCTCGACTGCTATCGTCCGCCAGTCGGCGCCAAGCTCGTCGGCGACGATTTGCGCATGAGCAGTAAACACGCCGTGCCCGAGTTCGACCTGCGGCACGGCGACGGTGACATGGCCATCCTCGCCAATTTTGACGAAGCCCGACAAGATGTGCTCGCCCGGTGCGGTATTGAGGCCGGGTTCATAGCCGCGAGGCCACAGCACGAAGCCAACGACCAGTCCCACCCCGATACCGCCGCCGATCAGCAGGGTGCGGCGGGAGATTTGAGAGGTCGGCATGACGGCGCGTTAAGGGGCGTAAGCGATGCTGCCAATCCCTCGCGGCATCATGCCGCTTGCTTGGCCTCGGTCTCGTGGATCGCGCGATATTTGTTTCGCAGACCCACCTTGTCGATTTTCTCGGTTCCAAGCTTGGGAAGCAGATCTTCGGAGAACCACAGTCGTGCAGGAACCTTGAACGCCGCGAGCCGGTCGCTAACAAAAAACAAGAGCGCTTCCTCGCTCAGGTGTTCGCCCGGATGCACATGGACAATGGCTCCCACGATTTCCCCTAGTCGTTCGTCCGGCAGGCCGAAAACACAGGCCTCGGCAATAGCGGGGTGCTCGTAGATTGCGGCTTCGACTTCTTGACAACTGATGTTTTCGCCACCGCGGATGATGATGTCCTTCTTGCGGTCGACAATAAACAGATAGCCGTCGACGTCGAGGTACCCGATGTCACCGGTTCGGAAATAGCCGTCGGCGGTCATGCATGCCGCCGTTGCTTCGGGCCGGTTCCAGTAACCGCTGAAATTTGCAACGGTGCGGATCGAGACTTCGCCGCGCTCACTATGGGGCATCGCGTTACCGTCTTCGTCGAGGATCGCGACGTCGACCAGCGGCGCTGAGGCGCGACCCGTCGAATTGGGCTTGTCGAGATAATTGGTCGAAAACGAACCGCAGCCGACCGCATTGGTTTCCGTGAGCCCGTAGCCAAGTGCTGGCGGCGCGGGCATTTCGTCGGCAAGGCGACGTACGTGTTCGGGCGGTCGTGGCGCGCCGCCAGCGGCAAAAGACTGGACGCTCGAAAGGTCATATTTGCTACGGTCGGGATGGTTGAGGATTTCCCAGCTCATCAACGGTACACCGGTGAAGTTCGTGACTCTCTCGTGGTCGATCAGCTTCATTGCTTCGAGAGCATTCCATTTCGGCATCATAACAATCTTGCGGCCGATCGCAAAGCTGGCGAGCAACATCGGTATCTCTCCGGTAACGTGGAACAGCGGCACGGTCATCAAAATGGCGTGCTGGGGGCGTGGTTCTGCAATCGTGCCGTCCTCGGTCCCGATCTCGAGCATCATCAGAGCCATTGCGATATAGTTGAAGGTGCCTTGCACGACCGCACGGTGAGTCGAGTAGGCTCCCTTCGACTGGCCAGTCGAGCCTGACGTAAACAAGATGGTGGCGAGATCATCGGGGCCGATCTCGGGCAGTACGGCGCCTGCTACGGTACGGAGCAGCACCGGCGCCAAAGCCTCCGATAGCGGCAGAGCCACATCGATAAGGATAGTTTCGCAAGAGGGCTCGCGTCCGCATTCCTCTAGCCGTTTCGCACGCGGTGGGTCGGCGAATACGAGTTTCGCCCCGACATCGGCAATACCGTCACACAGTTCAGATCCCTGCCACCAGCCGTTGAGCAGCGTGGCGACGCCTCCCGCCATGATGATACCCATGTACAGCGCGATCCACGAAGGCGCGTTGCGCATTGCGATGCCGACGCGGTCGCCCTTTTTGACGCCAAATCCGCCAACCAGTGCACGTGCGACGTTTGCTGCTTGGTCGTGGACGGTGGAAAAACTCAGTCTTTCTTGGCCCTCGACCAGGAAATTGGCGTCGCCATGCTGTGCACAAAAATGCGCGAAATACCCGACCAAAGTTGGGGGCGCTGTCGCCACCATCGGTACCGTGACCCCGCACGGCAGGGCATAGCTTGCCAAAGGCAGAGGACCACCCTCCACCGACAGGTTTGCGATGGCTCGGTCGATGCGGAGGTCGAGCTCCGAAGGCATAGTTTTTCTCTCCCCTTGGTCTTAGCCAATACCCCTTGTATGGGGGCGAAAATCCGAAGGGAAAAGCCTTGCTGCACGAATTTGCCCTGACTGTTGCAACAAGCATGAATGCCGTAACGTCGCGTGCGATACGGTTTACCGATCTCGGCCTCGATCCCGTCATCTTTCGCGTGGGCTGGTTCGCGCTGCGTTGGTACAGCCTGGGCTATATTGCGGGAATCATCCTCGGCTGGTGGTATCTGTCTAAACTGCTCAAACAACCCGGCGCCCCAATGGCCCAGCGCCATGCTGACGATTTCGTCTTCTACGCGACGCTCGGCATCATTCTCGGCGGCCGCCTAGGTTATGTTTTCTTCTACAAGCCCGAAATGCTTGCTAACCCGGCCGACATCGTCAAGCTGTGGGAGGGGGGCATGTCTTTTCACGGCGGCCTGGTGGGCCTCGTTATCTCAGTCGTCTATTTCGCTTGGCGCAACAAGCTGCCGCTCTTGCGGGTTCTCGACTACATCGGCTGTGCGACGCCGTTTGGCGAGTTTTTCGTGCGGATCGCCAACTTCATCAATGGCGAACTCTGGGGGCGCCCGACCAATCTGCCCTGGGGCATTGTGTTTCCAGGCGGCGGCGATGTGGCGCGGCACCCGAGCCAACTGTACGAAGCGGGGCTGGAGGGTATCGGGCTATTTGTCTTGCTCTGGTGGCTGTTCTGGAAAACTGAAGCCCGTTATTATCCCGGTCGCCTCGCTGGAGCGGGCCTGACCTGGTACGCACTTGTCCGCTTCTCGCTTGAACGGGTTCGGGCGCCTGACGCAGGGCTCGAGCACCTGTCATGGGGCCTGACGATGGGCCAGACGCTATCGCTTCCGGTGCTGATCATCGGGCTCTGGTTGCTTTTCACGTCAAAGGGCCGACGGACCCGCATCGACCCCGTGGCGGGAACCGCGAGCGCCGCGTGACCGAGACCGGCGGGACGCTGGCCGACCGGCTTGCGCGGGCGATCACACTCGCGGGACCGATGCCGGTTTCGCGCTTCATGGCGGCCGCCAATGCCGACTATTACGCCCGTCAAAACGCCATCGGCGCCTCCGGCGATTTTATTACCGCGCCTGAAATCAGCCAGATGTTTGGTGAACTGATCGGTGCATGGCTCGCCGACCTATGGGACCGCGCTGGCCGCCCGTCGTTGCATTACGTCGAGCTGGGTCCCGGGCGCGGCACGTTGGCCTCGGACGCGCTGCGGACAATGACGATGGTGGGGTTGAGGCCCAGCGTCCATTTCGTTGAAACATCACCACGCCTGCGTACCGAGCAGGCTAGCCGCGTCCCCGAAGCGCAGTGGCACGACGACATCGCGACGCTGCCCGATGACGCGCCGCTGGTCATTGTTGCCAATGAATTTTTCGACGCATTGCCGGTTGAACAGATTGTACGCGGTGGCAGCTGCTGGCAGCAGCGGC
The DNA here is from genome assembly GCA_025352685.1 of Sphingomonadales bacterium. GTDB lineage: Bacteria > Pseudomonadota > Alphaproteobacteria > Sphingomonadales > Sphingomonadaceae > Sphingomonas_O. The sequence goes on along the minus strand of JANXSN010000084.1, from coordinate 83,584 downwards.
TTGTGGCCTGTCAGGATATATTGTTCGTTCCCGTCGCCGGATCTCCTGTACCCAACACGATCGTTCCCGAACATTTGCGCGATGCGCCGGTTGGCAGCCTGATCGAATCGTCGCCTGCGTCGGTGGCCGTTGTTCGCGACCTGGCGGCGCGGATCGCCAAACAAGGGGGCGCAGCGCTTATCATGGATTATGGATATGACGGCCCGGCGCTGGGTGAGACGCTTCAAGCCGTGCGAGGACACGGCTATGCCAATCCGTTCGAAGCTCCGGGTGAGGTTGATTTGAGCGCACATGTCGATTTCGCGGTCCTTTGGGCGGCGAGTGCCGTGGCTGGAGCGAATGTTCACGGGCCGGTGACGCAACGCGACTTTCTCGGCCAGTTGGGCATTGCGACACGCGCGGCGGCGTTGGCAAAGCGCTCGCCCGCACGTGCCGCGGAAATCGGGGCGGCGCATATGCGGCTGACGGGAGACAGTGCGATGGGCACGCTATTTCGCGCGATGGCGCTGACCAGCGACGGTTGGCCCCAACCGGCGGGCTTTGCATGAGCGTCGAGGTTGTCACGTCGCCGCTTCTCGTCGGCATGCGGCACGGCTTTTTGGGACGGCGGGGCGGTGTATCGACGGGGCTGTTCGCGGGATTGAACGTGGGGCTTGGCAGCGCCGCCGATCCCGAATCGATCGCTGAGAATCGCCGTCGCGCCGCCGCAGCGGTCGCCCCCGGCGCAGCGCTCGTCACCGCTTACCAGGTCCATTCGACGGGTGTCGTCGTAGCGACTGCGGCGTGGGCCGATGATGCGCGCCCGCATGCCGACGCACTGGTCAGCGCCCAGTCCGGCCTTGTCCTGGGCATCCTGACTGCTGACTGCGCACCCGTTCTTTTCGCTGACCTCGACGCAGGGGTGATCGGTGCGGCGCATGCCGGGTGGAGGGGGGCTTTGGGTGGTGTCACCGACGCGACGGTCACAGCGATGGAATCCATTGGCGCGCGCCGTGACAGGCTTCGCGCCGTCGTCGGCCCCTGCATCGCACAGCCCTCCTACGAGGTAGACGACGGCTTCCGTACGCGATTTGAAGTCGCTGACGCGGTCAACGAAAGATTTTTTATCGGGGGACGCCCGGGCCATGCCCAGTTCGATCTGCCTGCCTACGTCGCGCACCGCCTGACTGATTTCGGGGTCGGTCACGTCGATGCACTTCGCCTCGACACATTTGCGCTGGCCGACCGCTTTTTTAGTTTTCGGCGCGCGACATTGGACCATGAACCAGACTATGGTCGGCAGATCTCGTTGATCGCGCTCCCCTGACGCGCGACATCGCACAAGGACGCACCATGGAAGACGAATCCAATCTCTCCGGCACGCCTCAGCGTCGCCGGCCCAAGACCGATATTCTGACGATCGACAACCGCCGCCTGGCCCCCGAAACATTAATGATGGGCTATGGCTTCGATCCGGCGCTCTCCGAAGGATCGCTCAAGCCGCCGATTTTTCTGACTTCCACGTTCGTATTCGAGAATGCAGCGGCGGGTAAACGCTTTTTCGAAGGTGTAACCGGCAAGCGACCAGGCGGACCGGAAGGGTTGGTCTACTCGCGCTTTAACGGTCCCAATCAGGAAATCCTCGAGGACCGTCTCGGAATCTGGGAAGATGCCGAGGATGCCCTGGTATTCTCGAGCGGCATGTCGGCGATCGCCACCGTGATGCTGGCGCTGGTTAAACCCGGCGACGTCATCGTCCATTCGGCCCCACTGTACGCCGCTACCGAAACACTCATTGGTCGTATTCTTGGACGCTTCGGCGTGCACTGGCTCGATTTTCCTGCGGGTGCGACGCGCGAGGAAATCGACGCGGTCATGACAAAGGCAAAGGCGCTCGGCCATGTCGCGTTGGTCTATCTCGAAAGTCCCGCCAACCCGACCAACGCGCTCGTCGATGTCGAAGCAGTCAAGAGTTCGCGCGACGCCGCCTTTGGAGAAGACGACAAGCCGCCGATCGTGATCGACAACACGTTTCTTGGGCCACTCTGGGCAAAGCCGCTGCGCCAGGGTGCTGACATGGTCATCTACAGCCTGACCAAATATGCCGGCGGACACAGCGATCTTGTCGCCGGCGGCGCGGTCGGGTCGAAAGCGATCATAAATCCGGTTCGGATGATGCGGAACACCATCGGCACGATCACCGACCCGCATTCTGCCTGGATGCTGCTGCGTTCGCTCGAGACGCTCGAACTTAGGATGAGCCGTGCGGGCGAAAATGCGGCCAAGGTCTGTGCTTTCCTGCGCGAACAGCCGCAGGTCGAAACTGTGGGTTATCTGGGGTTCCTCGAGCCCGGATCACGACAGGCAGACATTTATGCTCGTCATTGCACCGGTGCGGGATCGACCTTCTCGCTCTACTTGAAAGGCGGCGAACGCGAATCCTTTGCGTTCCTTGACGCGCTCAAGATTGCCAAGCTCGCGGTCAGTCTGGGTGGTACCGAAACCCTCGCCAGCTGCCCTGCCGCCATGACACATTTATCCGTACCCCAGGAGCGCAAGGACGCGCTGGGTATTGGCGACAATCTCGTGCGTATTTCAGTCGGGGTTGAAAACGCCGATGATCTGATTGCGGATATGCGCCAAGCGCTGAGAGCCATCTAGCGCCAGTCGAACAGCGTCCACCCTCGCTGCGCGGCCAGCGCGACAAGCGGGGCGTGGGCGTTGGTCGCAAATCCTTCGTCCGCCCAGCACAGGCAGGGCGCGTCGGAGACGTGGTCGCTGTAGAAGCGGATGTGGCAGTCGTCACGGGCAAACCCCTGTCGCGCCATCCAGGCTTCGATCATCTCGAGCTTTGCGGTGCCGTAGCAATTCTGCTCATCAATCTGCGCGAGCAAGGCTCCTGCCGTATCGCTGCGCGTCAAGGTGCCGATAATGTCGTCGAAGCCAAGTGCTCGCCCGATTGCGCCCGCGTAAAACGCGTAGGAGGCGGTCGCGAGCACCAGGCGATAGCCCGCTGTCTTGTCTGCGGCGATCCGCGCCCGCGCCTGCGGCAGAATATTGTGCGCCAGCGTTTGTTCGGCAAAGCTCTCGGCAAGGGTTGCCGCTTCGGCAGGCGGCAGCGCTCGCCCAATCAGCAGTGCATGGTTCATTTCCTTCAGGCGGCCGCGGCTGATCAGCCGCGTGGCGTAGAGCGCCAACGTGACCATGACGAACGGGAGAAGGAACAACCGCCAGACCCCGCGCGTTCGAGCGGCATGAAGCAGAAAGGGCGTATAGGTCGGACGCCGCGTGACGGTCTTGTCCAGGTCATAGATCGCAAGGCGCGTTTTGACTCCGTCCATAACCTGCATCTAGCGTCTCGACGTCTTGCCGCGCCAGCATTAATGCCGCATCACCGGCCTTAATGACAGGGGCCGACTTTGCCGAGATTGAACGCGACGGGGGTCGCGCCATGGCTTTTACCGGCTCGCTGACGCTTGCACAGCTCGGCGACCTCCCGACCCGGCTTGCAGGGCCGCATCCCGCGCTGACCCAAGTCGATCTGGCGGGCATCGACCGGATCGACACGATCGGCGCTTGGATCATTCACCGTTTTGCGCTCGAAACGGGTGCGACCATCACGGGTGCGAGCGACGACACGATGCATTTGATCGAGCAGGTATCGCGCAGCGACCAATCGATGAAAGTACGTCCCGACCGGGTTTTACCGCTGGTTCGCGTGCTCGCCGAAATTGGCGAGGCGACCCAGATCGCCGGGCGGACATTGCTTGGGTTGCTGGGGTTTTTCGGTGCTGTCTGCATCGCGTTCTGGAATGTCGTGCGTCACCCGTCACGGTTCCGCCTTAATGCGGTAATTCAGCGGTTTGAAGTCGTCGGTGTCAAGGCCTTCGCGATCATCGGTCTGATGAGCTTTCTCATCGGGCTCGTCATCGCGCAGCAAGGCGCATTGCAACTCCAGCAATTCGGCTTCGAGAGCTTCACGATCAACCTCGTTGGTCGCATTACGTTTCGAGAGCTGGGTGTCTTGATGACGGCGATCATGGTCGCGGGGCGATCGGGTTCGGCGTTTGCTGCTGAACTGGGTACGATGAAGCTGACCGAAGAAATCGATGCCATGCGTACGATCGGCATTTCGCCCAACGAAGCGCTGGTTCTACCGCGTATACTGGCAGGTGTATTCATGATGCCGCTGCTCGGTTTTTATGCCTCGCTTGTCGCTGTCGGCGGCGGTGGGCTGTTTTGCTGGATCAGCCTTGGCATTCAGCCGGTGACGTTTATCCAGCGCATCCGCGAAGTCGTTCCCATGACTGATCTCTATATCGGGCTGATCAAGGCGCCAGTCTTTGGGCTCATCATTGCCTTGTCGGGGTGCTTCCAGGGCTTGCAGGTCGAGGGAAACGCGGAGCAGGTTGGCCTGCGCACCACCGCATCGGTTGTGCAGGCGATTTTTCTTGTCATCGTGGTCGATGCGCTTTTCGCGGTCTTCTTCACGTCGATCGGCTGGGTATGACCGCGGCCCCAGATCCCGAAATTGTGGTGCGCGTTCGCGGTTTGGTGAATCGATTCGGCGAGTCTTCAGTCCATGACGGTGTCGACCTCGACGTGCGCCGAGGCGAAATCATGGGCGTGGTCGGCGGGTCGGGTACCGGCAAGTCGGTGCTCATGCGTTCGATCATCGGATTGCAGATTCCCCAGGCAGGCGAGATTGAGGTCTTCGGCGAACCGATCTTGGGGCGCGACGAAGACCAGACGCTCGACATCCGCAAACGGTGGGGCATTTTGTTTCAGGGCGGCGCTCTGTTTTCGACGCTGACTGTCGCCGAAAATATCGAGCTGCCGTTGCGCGAATTCTATCCGCAGCTCCCCAAGCCGCTGCTCGACGAAATCGCTGGCTACAAGGTCGTGATGACGGGTTTGCCGGTCGACGCCGGTCCCAAATATCCGTCTGAACTGTCGGGCGGGATGAAAAAGCGCGCCGGTCTTGCGCGCGCGCTCGCTCTCGATCCCGAGCTGCTGTTCCTCGACGAACCGACGTCGGGCCTGGACCCCATTGGTGCCGCAGCGTTCGATGCCCTGACCCGTGACTTGCAGCGCACAATGGGGCTGACGGTTTTTCTCATTACCCACGATCTCGATACGCTTTATGCGATTTGCGACCGGGTGGCGGTGCTCGCCGACAAGAAGGTCATCGCGGTTGGTACGATTCCCGAGCTGCTTGCGCTCGACCATCCGTGGATACAGGAATATTTTAACGGGGCCCGGGGTCGCGCAGCGACCGCATCGATCGTTCAGCATCGAGATGCCGAGAAAGCCCTTGAAGCAACATCCGCAAAAGAAAGCGTCGCCTGATGGAAACACGTTCAAACCAGGTTCTCGTTGGAAGCGTCGTTCTGGCCCTTGTGGCCGCGATTGCGCTGTTTACGGTCTGGTTGTCGGGCGTGTCCGGCAGCCACACCAAAGCCTATGATATTTTCTTCAAGCAGTCCGTCGAGGGATTGGCAAAAGGGTCGACAGTGACCTTTTCGGGCGTGCCCTCGGGACAGATAACCGCGATTGAGCTCTGGAAGGATAATCCCGAGTTCAAACGCGTCCGCGTCGAGCTCAAGAACGATACGCCGATCCTTCAGGGGACCGCTGCGACGATCCTCGGCAGTTTCACAGGACCGTCCTCGGTCGTGCTCGACGGCGCAGTCAAGGGCGCCCCGCCCATCACCGAGCCGGGGCCCAATGGCGTGCCGGTCATTCCGACCAAGCGCGGCGGACTCGGCGCCTTGCTCAATTCAGCGCCGCAGTTGCTCGAGCGCATCTCGACCCTCACCGAACGGCTGACTGAGATGCTGAACGACAAAAACCAGAAGTCGATCTCCGGCATCCTCGCCAATGTCGACCGGCTTTCTGGTAATCTTGCCGATCGCGGCCCCGAGATTGCGGCGACAATTGCCGAGACGCGAACTGCCGTCAAACAAGCCAGCGAGGCAGCAGCAAAGATCGGCAACCTGGCGCAGACCGTCGATGGTCAAGCGGGTCCATTGGTCGCTGACTTGCGAACCGCGATCGCTTCCGCCAATCGCAGCATGACGATGCTTGATGCAACGCTCAAGGACGCGCAGCCCGGTGTTCAGGCATTTTCGAAACAAACCTTGCCTGAAATCGGCCAGCTCGTTCGCGACCTGCGGGTCATGGCCGAAAGTCTGACTGCCGTTGCGGGAAGGATTGATCAGGGCGGGGCAGGCAGCATTATCGGCAGTCCCCGTCTGCCCGATTACAAGCCCAAGGGAGACCGCAAATGATCCGTCCAATAGCGCTCGGCGCCCTGCTTGCTCTTGGCGGTTGCGTCAGTTTTGGACCGAAAGCGCCCAAGACGCTGATGACGCTGACGACGTCGGCCGCTGTTCCAACCCAAGCCGTGCGACAGGCTTCTGTCGAAAATACCATTCTGATCCTGACTCCGACCGCGAGTGCCGCTGTCTCGTCTGTTCGTATCCCGGTTTATGATGGCGCGACGATGCTCTCGTATGTCGCTGACGGTGCCTGGAACGAACCCCCTGCCCATGCAATCCAGCGTGTCCTCTCCGAAACCGTGACGGCGCGCACCAGCAAGATTGTCCTCGACCCGCGCCAGTTCGGTGCAAATCCGACCATGCGGTTGTCGGGGCAGCTCCAGCGGTTCGGTATCGATCCGAGCGCCATGCAGGCCGTCGTCACTTTCGACGCGCAATTGTCGCGTGAGGCCGGTCGCCTCGAAACCCGCCGTTTCGAAGCCAAGGCTCCAATCAGCGTGCTCGACGCCGCGCAATCCGGGTCTGCGCTCAACCGCGCCGCAAACGATCTCGCCGCGCAAGTCGCGGACTGGGTCAAATAACCGTCAGATAGGCCAGCGATTTCGACACTTGTTCGAACACATCCTTCGAAACCTTGGGTTGGGCAACGATATTTTCCAGCGCGGCGCGCATCATGAGTTGTCGCGCCTCGTCGAAACGCCGCCAACGGCCGAGCGGAGGGACCATCTTGGCGGCGGTTTGCGGGTTGACTGGATCCAGCGCCAGAATCTGTTGGGCCAGAAATGCATAGCCGCGTCCGGCGGAGCCGTGAAAGGCACGCTGATTAACCGAGAACGCGCCGACGAGAGCCCTGAACCGGTTGGGGTTCGTATAGGCAAAATCAGCATGACCAAGCAGCTCTTTGACCGCGACCAGCGTATCGTCGCGTGTCGAGAGCGCCTGCGTCGAAAACCATTTGTCGATGACGAGGGCGTTGCCTCGATAACGATTATAGAAGATGTCGAGGGCCACGACGCGCTCGGGAGAATCGCTGTTTGCCAGCGTCATGAGTGCTGCCATCCGGTCGGTCATGTTGTTTGCTGCCCCGAACTGCGCGAACGCCAGTTTTGCGCCCTCCGCTGGTTGGGCTGCCGCAATCGAACCCAGCGCCACATTTCGAATACGGCGCGCGCCCTTCGCCTTGGGTGAATATTCAAAGCTGCGCCCGGCGTTGGCCTCGTAGAGCGCCCGCCAGCGAGGCAAATGGGCTTTGGCAATTGCGACGCGGAGCTTTTCCCGCGACACACTGATCGCGTCGGGATCGACGATCAACATCTGGTCGCCGATGAACGCTTCGCTAGGGAGCAGCACGGCTTCGGCGATAAACGCGGGATCGAGGTCGGGATCGCTGAGTGTGGTCCCCACGGCTTCGATGATGGGGGCTGAATCGACTGGCTGGCCCGCTACATCGGCTACCAGCGTATCGAGCATCAGCTGCTGCATCGCCTCGTAGCGCGCGAAAGAATCATCGTCATGTGCTGACAAAAAGGCGAGATCGGCCGGGGTCCGATCGGTCTCGATAATGACCGGGGCTGAAAAACTCCGGTTGATCGACAGCACCGGCATTTTCGTCCAGCCGTCAAAGCGCAATTCTTCGCTCGCCGCCTCCAGCACATGCAACGTTTCGCCCCGATGCTCGCCGGTTTCTCGGTCGAACATCGCAAGTTTGAGTGGCAGGGGCAGTGGATGCTTGACCGGCTGGCCAGGCGTCACCGCGCTGCTCTGCTCGAGCGACAGCACGGCGGTATCGCCCTCCATGCGCATGCCTGCCTTAAGCTTGGGCGTTCCCGCCTGCTCGTACCAGCGCCGAAAGCTGGTCAGGTCGATGCCACCGCCGGCTTCCATTGCCTTTACGAAATCTTCGCAAGTCGCCGCCTCACCGTCATGACGCTCGAAATACAGATCGGTCCCGCGCCGAAAGCGTTCGGCGCCCAGCATCGTGTGCATCATGCGAATGACTTCCGCGCCTTTCGAATAGACGGTCGCGGTGTAGAAATTGCCGATCTCCATATAGGATTCGGGACGAATGGGGTGGGCAAGGGGCCCTGAATCCTCGGGGAATTGACTGGCCCTCAGGGCGCGGACATCCTCAATCCGCTTGACGGCCGCCGAACCCTGGTCCGCTGAAAACGACTGATCCCGGAACACGGTGAAGCCCTCTTTCAGGCTCAGCTGAAACCAGTCGCGGCAGGTGACACGATTACCCGACCAATTGTGGAAATATTCGTGCGCAACGACACCCGCGACACCGTCGTAGTCGATGTCGGTTGCGGTATCGGGATCGGCAAGGATGTAGCGACTGTTGAAAATATTCAGTCCCTTGTTTTCCATGGCCCCGAAATTGAAATCGTCGACAGCGACGATATTGAACACATCGAGGTCGTACTCGCGACCGTAGACGGCTTCGTCCCATGCCATTGACGCCTTGAGCGCGGCCATCGCATGCGCTGTTTTGGCGACATCGGCGGCACGGACCCAAATGCCCAGTTCCACCTTGCGCCCCGATTTTGTCGTGAAGCTGCCAGCGTTGACGCTGAGGTCGCCGGCGACGAGCGCGAACAAATAGCAGGGCTTGGGATGCGGGTCGCGCCATTCGGACCAATGCCGTCCGCTATGTGTTTCGCCTGCCCCCACATGATCGCCATTAGACAGCAATACTGGATAGGCCGCCTTGTCTGCGACCATCCGCACTGCGTAGCGACTGAGCACGTCGGGTCGATCAGGGAAGAACGTAATCCGACGAAACCCTTCCGCCTCGCACTGCGTGCAAAGCAATCCGCCCGAGGCATAAAGGCCCATCAATTGGGTATTGCGCTCGGGGGCGGTCTCAACTTCTGTTTCGATCGTCGCGGCCATCCCTGCCAGCGGGATCACGAGCTTTCCGCCCTCGATCTGCCAATTGTTCACGACCTGCCCGTCGACCTTCACCAGCAGGGGGGTGAGGCCGTCACCGTCGAGCACGAGGGGTCGGTCGTGATTCCCGTTGCGCGTAACCGAAAGCGTTGCACAAACCCGTGATCGTGCAGGCGCAAGGTCGAAATCGAGTGCGATGTCGGGAACGAGCCAATCGGGCGGACGATAATCCTCGCGCCGGACGATGTGGGGAGTGTTGGCGGCAACGGGAGCGGCGGTTTGTACATCAAGCATGGCGTTGCTTTAGCATCCTCCAGCGAGGTTACGAGTGGGATACAACCGAAGCGTTCAATTCTGTTCCTTGCTGTCACAGCGGAGGAAAAGGGCCTCATCGGCGCTGATTATTTCGCTCAGAACCCGACGCTTGCGAAGACCAACCTTGTCGCCGACGTCAATCTCGATGCGCCCATCATAACCTATGACGTCAGCGACGTGGTGGCGTCCGGCGCCGAACGATCGTCGGTCGGTCCGGCAGTGGCACGCGCCGCAACGATGGAGGTCAGACTTGATCCCGATCCCGATCCCGATCCCGATTCCGAGTAGAGCATCTTCACGCGATCGGACCATCATCGCTTCGTCCAGCAAGGTATTCCTTCTTTTTTTTTGGTGACCGGTCCGGGCGGTTAGGGTGCAAAGGCTGCCGCCGCGTTCAACACGGACCATTACCACCAGCCCTCTGACGACATGGACCTGCCCTTCGTCTGGAGTGCAGGAACCAAATTCATGGCGCTCAATCTCGCCATTGCGCGCGAGCTCGCCGATGCGCCGGAGCAGCCGCGCTGGAGCCGGGGCAATTTCTGTGGAGTGCTGAACAACGGCTATGGCGCGACCCGAAAGTGACAGGATTGCATCATACCATCCTTGCTGTATTACGTATGTAATACACGGGGGGAAAATATGACATTTACTATGATGGCTGCAGCAGTCACCGCCTTCGATCCGGAGGCTGCAACCCAGGCTTATCTTGCCACACTCAAAGGAGCCGCGCGGGCAAAGTCCGACGCCTATTTCGAGGGCGGCTACTGGCTGATTCTCTGGGGCGCACTCGTTGCGATTGTTAGTGAGCTCGTTCAACTTCATTTTGGTCTTGCTCGCCGGTGGCGCGACTGGGCGGAACGGATTGCACCGCGCTGGCTGGCCCCGGCCCTTTTCACGGTGCCCTATATTATCGTGGGCACACTGATTGTGTTGCCGTGGACGATCTACACAGGATTTATCCGCGAGAAGCAGTACGGCTTGATGAATCAGTCGTTTGGCGACTGGCTGATCGATCAGGGAAAAAACCTCGGCATCGGCATCATTTTTAGCACCATCATTTTCACGATCGTCCTCGCCGTGATCCGCAAAAGCCCGAAGCGCTGGTGGCTTTGGGGGGCACTGACGATGACGGTAATCAGCGCCTTCGGCGCGATGGTCGTGCCCGTGTTCATTACGCCTATGTTCAACACCTACACAGAAATGAAGCCGGGCCCCGTGCGTGACCGCATCGTTGCTATGGCGAGGGCGAACAACGTCCCCGCCGAACACATCTACGTTTTCGACGCGTCAAAGCAGACCAAGAAAATCTCTGCCAATGTGTCCGGCCTTGGCCCAACGATCCGCATTTCGCTCAATGACAATTTGCTCACCCGGACGACGCCAGCCGAAACCGCGGCAGTCATGGGCCATGAGCTGGGTCATTATGTACTGGGCCATATCGGGAAATCCATCGTCGCCTTCTTCGTTATCTTCCTTGTCGTTTTCTACTTAGCGTACCTCGCCGTGCCTGCGATCATTCGGCGGTACAGCGTCAAATGGGGCGTGCGGGACGTCAGCGATCCTGCTGCAATTCCGATATTCTTCATCGTGTCGGCGATCATCGGCGTTTTCCTGACGCCGGTAACGAATACGTTGATCCGGCTGCAGGAGAGCCAAGCCGATGCCTTCGGCTTGAACACGGCGCGCGAACCCGACGGTTTTGCCAAGGTCGCGCTGGCACTCAGTGAATATCGCAAGATCGAACCTGGCCCGGTCGAGGAATTCGTGTTTTTCGATCACCCGTCAGGCAAGACCCGCATCGGCATGGCGATGGCGTGGAAGGCTGCGCACCTCGGTGAGGTTGAGGCCAAGGTAAAATAGCGGCATCACATGCTCTGTGGCGAACGCGTTCATTTTTGGGCTGGGGTATACCGGTAGCCGCTTGGCACGAGCACTACGCGGCCTCGGTTGGACGGTTGCAGGAACGGGTGGCGGCAGTGCGCTGCGCTTCGACGACGTCAGGGAAGTCACTTCGGCGCTCGCCAAGGCAACGCATGTGATAACAACCATTCCGCCGGGGTCGGGGTTGCTGGACCGCTATGACCGGCTGCTTGGAGGCAGATGGCTTGGTTATCTTTCGTCCACCGGGGTCTATGGCGACGCCGGAGGCGCCTGGGTGGATGAGAGTGCGCCGTTAAAAGGACGGCGCGGCGACCGCATCGAGGAGGATAGGGCGTGGCTCAATCGAGGAGCGCGGGTGTTTCGCCTGCCCGGAATCTATGGTCCGGGGCGCTCGGCCCTCGAGCGCGTTGAAAGCGGAACGGCACACCGGGTGGAGGTGCCGGGCCAAGTCTTCAGTCGTATCCATGTCGACGACATCGTGGCCGGGGTGATCGCAGCGTTCGAGGCGCCCGCCGGGGCTTATAATCTTGCCGACGATCGGCCGTGCGACCAGAATGCGGTCATAGCAGAAGCAGCGCGATTACTCGGCCTTGCGCCCCCCGCGTTTGTCGCGCTCGAGAGCCTGTCGCCCCAGGCACGCGCCTTTTATGCCGAAAACCGTCGGGTTGCCAACGACAAGGCAACGCGCGACTTGAGTTGGAGACTGGTCTATCCCGATTTTGTCGTTGGCCTGCGTGCGCTAGCGTCCAGTCGCGATGCGCTTGCCGCCTAGGGCAACTAGCAACCCCACCATGGCGACAGCGCCGCCAGCGGCCGCCAGCGCAGTCCAGCGGTAGTTCTCGAACAGCGTCGAGAGCAGCATCGCAAGGATCGGTGTCAAGACTCCCGAATATGCCGCACGCGCCGGACCGATTGCGCGGATCACACTGAAATAAGCGGTGAAGGCGATCGCGCTCGCGAACACGCCGAGGTAAACGACGCCTGCCCAGTAGAGCGCATGTGTCTCGATCACGGGCGGTCCAACGGTCGCAAGACCGAGCACCGCATTCATCAACCCGCCCCATAACATGCCCCAGGCGAGCACCGACGCCATCGGCAAGGCGCGCGCCTGCTTGGTTCCCTGCATGATATTCGCCACCGATGCGGACATCAGGCCAAGCACCGTCAAGGTTGTACCGAACAAAGTTGCCTCGGTGCTCGATCCGTCCCGCCGCACTTCTTGCACGATCAGCAGAGCAACGCCGACCAAGGCAATGCCCGATCCCGCCAAAAAGCGGCTCGAGAGCGGCGCTTTCAAGAAAATGCGCCCGAAGATCGCGTTCGGGACGATAAGCAATGCGAATACCACGGCTACCAACCCCGAGGTAATTTGGTCCTCCGCCCGATAGATAAAATTGAAGTTCATGACGAATTGGGCGAGCCCGAACAGCACGGCAAAAATCTGGCCCGGACGACCAATGTCAAGCGGCGCGCGCGTGTACCTGGCCCAGGCAAACATCGTGGCGGCGCCAATCAGGAAACGATAGGCGACACTCCAAGTCGGCGGGACCACGCCCAACTGGCCACGGATGACGAACCAGGTCGACCCCCAGATCAACGTCGCGATGGTGAACGGGATGAGGATACGGGGTTGGAGCATCGACTGACTGCTCATAACGCAACAAGTGCTGCAGCCAGTGCCTCAATCTGTGTCTGGGGCTGGTCCCACGAAACCACGAAACGAACCTCGCCGGCCGCCCAGTCGTAAAATTCGAAGCCTTTCGCGCGCAACTGTCCCGCCTCGTCGGGCGTCATGAGGGCGAACACCTCGTTCGCCTCGACGGGATGTATTAATCGTGGCCCGGCAGCATTGGCCAGTCTGGCAGCGCCCGCATTGGCCGCGCGCGCGTTGGCAAGCCAGCGATCATCCTCGAGCAGCGCGAGGACCTGCGCTGCAAGATATCGACCCTTCGACACCAAATGGCCTGCGCGTTTGCGGCGGATGCGAATTTCGTTGGCTATGCTTAGATCAAAACAGACCAGGATTTCGGCCGAGAGCCCGCCGTTCTTGATAAAGCCGAAGCTCAGGGCCTCGATCCCCGCCCGCCATGTTAAATCGGCGGGCGTTGCGCCGGTGTGGACCACGGCATTGGCAAAACGGGCACCGTCCATGTGAAAGCGCAAGTTGCGCGCCCTCGCCAGGTCGCCAATCGCCGCAACCTCGTCTGGCGCATAGCTGCGCCCGTATTCGGTGGCATTGGTGATGGAAAGGACAGCCGGCTGGACGCGGTGGACATCATTGGCAATCTCCCCGATCCGCGCTGTGATGGTTTCGGGAGACAGTTTTGCCCCGGCCCCCTCAGCGAGTATCAGTTTGGCCCCGCCGGTGTAGAATTCGATGGCGCCAGCCTCGTCATTCTCAATATGAGAATCGCGGTGACACACGACGCCACGAAACGGCGGGCAGAGCGCAGCCAGCGCCAGCGCATTGGCAGCTGTACCACTCGATACCCAGATCGCGCGGACTTGCGTTTCGAACAAGTCTGAAAAGGCGGCATCGAGCGAAGTGCTGAGTGCGTCACCGTCGTAGGCGGTATCGACATGGTTGGCATGCGCCAGCGCATCGAGCACGGCAGGGTGAGCGGCAGCGGCGTTGTCGGAGAAAAAGCGCATGCGGTGCCCATGCGGTGCCGCGGCATCAAAATCAATTCATCGGCGGCCTAAAAATACGTCGGTTTCGCAAGCGGTCCACAAAGGTCAATGGGGGCCGGTTTTGCCATCGACCCCCCACTGCACCGGACCAGACCGTGCGTAGTCGCTAAATGACGCCTCCCCCGAAGTCAGCTTCCTTCCACGACCGCGAACCCGAAGGGCTCTAGCGTGCTGCGGTCGCTTCGCTTTTTCGTTCGGCTTTCACGTCCCCGTCAAGACAGCGCCATCGCCTGGTTGTCGTGGCTCTCAAAGGGTTGCGTTACGACGACTTTCGCCTTCATTCCGCTGCGCCTCGCGCCTTTCGCCAACCCCTGGTACAGGTCGGTACGCTTCGCTTTCGACGTTTGTTTCGCCTCCGTGACCGTTACCAGCCCGGGCACCCGGTTCATTCCGCAGGCTTTGAGGCCTGCGATTTGTTCCAGCTGTGAGACAAAAGTTGTCACGCTTTTCTGAGTCGCTCCAGCCCCAATCGACATGGTTTTTCCTGTAGATAACGAGGTTATCGGGGAGAAATCGCACTGTCGACACGTGGAGCCTGAAAAGAGTCAATCGCGGCCTTGGCTTTGGCTGCATGCAACCCCGCCGATCCCGAATCGCTCGATACCAAACACGAGAAGCCAAATTCGGGGGCGCGCGACTCGCCCCCGTTCTGGCCGTTCGCGTAGCGCCCCTGCCGGTGTATCTCGCGCCTACCGGGGGTTCGGGCTCATCGCGTCGCCGACGAAGGGCGCAGGAGCGATTGCGCCGATAGTGCCGCCGTTGCCGGCGTTCCACCGGCGGTCGTGTTTGCTGGCGCACAATCGACATACCGAGTGACCGAGGGCGTGAAGCATCGGGTGGTGCAGCCCCGGGAGCCTTGTGCGTCGACAAGAGCCGCGGCGAAAGGTCGCAGCGGAACAGCGTTGTCAGGCGTCAATCCGAGGCAATTAGCTTTAGCGACGGTTCGGCGTCGCGGGTCAGCCGCTTCACGCGACCCTCTACCTGGGCGCCCGATGCAACACTGACTGCATCGTAGCTAAGGTCTCCCACGATCCGTGCCGTGGCTTCGATCACCAGCGACCTCGCCGCGACGGTGCCTTCGACGCTGCCGGAAACCTGTGCGGAATCGGCAACGATGTTGCCGCGAACATAACCGTCGGTACCCAGGATAAGACTGGAGGCGGTGACGTCGCCTTCGATGCGTCCGTCGATATGAAGATTGCCTGATCCTCCGATATTGCCGGTAATCGTCACCTCATGGCCGATAAAGCTGAGATTGCCGCCGGCTGATCGTGCTCCGCCGGATGTCACATCCGCCCTTCCAAACATTGCCATGCGACGTCCCCCCGATCGTGTAACGCGACTCGCCTTAACGACCGCGCTGACTTTGACGCTCGAGCAAGTCCTGCGCAAGCGCGATGCCGCCGGCAACGCCCGATCGGTCGCCAAGTAAGGGCGACACGATGTAGTCGTTCCCTTCGAGCACCTCTGCGCGGATATAGCCGCCGAGCCAGTGGCGCATGCGTGCGGCGATATCAGCGTGGAAGCCGGGCGATTTGGCGACGCCCCCGCCGATGACGATCTTGGTGGGCGAAAAGCTCATCACGAAACTTGCCAGCGCCTGCCCCAAATCGTCGACAACCCGCGCGCGGTCCGGATCGTCGACTGCGGCTTCACTCAAAGTCTTGCCCAACCGAGCGTAAACCGCCGGACCTGAAGCAAGGCCCTCAAGGCAATCGCCATGGAAGGGGCAGACGCCTTCGAAATTGTCGCCCTTTCGACGAGCGAGGCGGATATGACCCATTTCGGGGTGGACAAGACCGTGAAGCGGCGTGCCGTCTATCACCAGCCCGCCGCCGACGCCGGTGCCGACTGTCAGGTAGAGTCCGACTGACGACTTTTCGAGTGCACCCCAACGATATTCCCCGAGCGCCGCACCGTTGACGTCGGTATCGAACGCCACGGGAACACCGAACGCCTTTGCCAGACGCGGCGCGATCGACGTATCGCCCCAGCCAGGCTTTGTCGTGCTCGTGATATATCCCCAGTCGGGTCGCGTAGGATCGAGCCCGGCGGGTCCGAACGAGGCAATGCCGATCGCCGAAAAACTGCCACGATACAGATCGAGGAAGGCTTCGACCGAGCGCAAGGTTTCCTGAGGCGTTGTCGTTGGAATGACGGTTTCGGCGAGCAACCGATCGGGATGCGCGCCAATCGCGACATTGATCTTCGTCCCGCCCAGTTCGATCGCCGCCACGATGGGCGCGGCGTCGCGAACGGTGACCGGCGTGGGCGCAATGGTGCGTGGCTTGCCGACGAGCGTCTCGTAATAGGCGAAGAGGTCGACGAAATGCTCGTCGATGGTGCGGACGTGCTGGGCGTGGAATATCGCTCGTACACGAATGGGTTCACGCGGTGCAGCAATGAAATCGAGGACGGTTTCGGCCAGCGACGCCTTGTCGGCCGACTTGTAGACCCAGCCGTCTGCGAGGCGTGCATGATCGGCGCCGCCTCCCAGATCGGGCATGATAAGCGGCAGGCCCGACGCGCGCGCCTCGCCGCCGACGGTGCAAAACACTTCGGCCTCGCAGCCATGGATCAATGCATCGCAACTCGCCATGAGCCGCGCGAATTCATGCCGATCGGTTACGGGAGAGAGCAGCTGGATGTGTGGATTGCGCGCTGCGGCACGCGCGACCTTCGCGCGGTCGCGGCCATCGCCCGCCAGCACGAATCCGACCGGAGCCTTGGCACCCGCTGCCGTCACTGCTTCGATCACCATGGGCCAGCGTTTCTCCGGCCCATGTCGGCCTGCGCCCAACAGCAGCGTAGCATCGGGCGGCAGGTCGCAGCGTTCGAGCAGGCGGGCGCGAAAGGCTTCGTCGCGCAGCGTGGGTGAAAATAGTCCCGGTTCGACGCCCATCGGGATCGGCACAAGGTTGTGCATGCCCCCGTCGCGCAGGCGGCGGAGCTGATCGTCACCAGCGATCGTTATGGTTGCTTCAAAGAGCCGGTCGAGGTTCTGAAGATGCTTCCAATAAATGTCGAACCCCCGGTCGATCGTCTCGCGCGACGCAATACCGCCGAACCAGCGGTACCCGTACGCGGATGCCGGGTCAGCGTGCATAATCAGAGTACGCGGCGCCGCGCCGCGCCATTCGCCGACCAGTCGGGCACTCCGCCAAGGCGACGAGGCTTCGATAATGTCGGGCTTCAGTTCGTCGAGCGTTGCGTACAACGCTTCGACATCGCGAAAATAATGATATTTTCGATCAAGCGGAAACGCCGGATCCTTCAAATAGATGATTCGCGCGTTGGGCCCGCGCTCCTCAATCATGTTGGCTGGGCCAGGCGCAATCGTAATGATCTCATGACCGGACAGCGGCCCTGCCACCATTTTGCGGTCGATATACGTTTTAACGCCACCGCCATAGGGCGTGTAAAAGGCCGCGACGTCGACAATCCGCATACGCGGCGCTTACTTCAGCGGGCCGAAGGTGAACAGGCCTCTGCGGTACATAACGCGGATTGTGACAGGGGTGGGGCCATTACCCGCAACCGCGTGGGCAAACGCGACCTTGGGCTTGGACGGACCCAGACTTGCCGGATTGCCGGGAAAGCCCACGCCGTCGATCGATAGGCTGAACTTGCGATTACCGTCGCGATCGTGGAGCAGCGAAAGCGCCCAGGTGCCCGGACCCGGGGCTCGGATGCATAATTGCACCGGCCCTGTCGAGGGTACGTCGATGACGACCCGCCGGAACGCCTTGCCGGTGTTGATCAGAATATTGTCGTCCTGCAGGAAATCGCGATCATTTGCAGGGTAAAGTTCGACCTTCATCGTCCCGCCACGGTCTTTCAGGCCTGTTGCAGTCACGATAAATGACGGACCGCTCTCTCCCGCCCGACAACGCCCCTCGGCCATGCCGAGCGTGGGCGAGGAGGGGACGTGCGCGAATGCTGTCACCGGCAGCAGGGCGAAAAGGGCAACAAGCTTCTTCAATTTTCTTCCTCCTTCGCTGCACGGTTTACCGTCACAAGGTCGCCGATCGCCAACGCCGCCGCAGCCACAAGATGTATCAACAGGATCAGGATCGTCACGACACCGACAACTTGTTCGATCTCGCTGTTTCGGCCCAGGAACCAGATTACGATATTGGCAAAAATCACTTCCGTATTGACAAACAGCGGCAGGCGCGACGCCATGAGTTTAGCGGTCGCCAGCAACGCCCAAATGCCAAATGCTATCTTCGGCGCGTACAGGCTCCATGCCAGCGCGATCAGGCCGGTCGTTGCCAGAACGCGCAGCAAGTGCACGCCAGCCACCCACCACAGGTCGCCTTTCGAAAGGCTGAACAGACGTTTGCCAAACGCGACGATCAAGATCGAGACCAAAACCACAACCCCGATCGAAGCCGCCACCGCTGTCCCAGCCACGCCCAGATCGAGATCGCCGATATAGGGCCACGCCAGCGCCATGAGAATGAGCGTGCAGCCATTGCCAACCATGGCCGACAGGATCGTCACGTCCTTGACGGCACCAAACGGCGAGGTTGCCATATTGAGCTTCTTGCGCGCCCAGCCATAGAAATACGCCTCACCAAGCAAGTCGAACAGCAAAGCGTTGCCGACCTGCTTGCGCGCCAACGCCACCAGTCCCTCGAGCGGAATAGCCCATAGGCGGCGATAGATGACGAAGTCTGCGACGATTGGCGCTCCCCAATAAGCGAGTATGACCACCCAGAAAACCGGATTGGTCGGGATGGCGTCGCGGATATCGATATCGCGCAGCCGCCAGGCAATCGCCGCAAGCAGCGCGACTGACAGGGCCGGGGTTGCCCAGCGCCACAATGGCGACTGGCTCAGCGCGAGCGGGGGCGGATCGCCCGCCGCGGTTCCGGCTTCAACAGGTGGTGTGGTGTTTTGCAAAGCTATGAAGGTCTTTCCAGCGCACCCGTTCTCAAGGCGCCGGATAGCAACAATCTACGACGCGTGAAAGTCGGGATCATTCGACAATATCTTCGAGAAGGTCTCGCCACGCTGCACCGCTTGCCTCGACGGTGAACCGTTCGGCCCTTGCGCGCATTTCGGTAATGTCAACGGGATCGTCGACAATCGCGGCCATGGCCGTTGCAAGCGCGGCAACGTCGCGCACGGGCACGCGCCGTCCGACGCCGTCGACCAACAGCGCGACGTTGGGACTGCACGCGGTGGCAACAACCGGAAGCCCGGCAGCAAGCGCCTCGATCACAACGATGCCCAGCCCCTCGTAATCGGAAGAAAGGACGAGCGCATCGGCATCGGCCAACCACCGATCGACCGGGCTCTGGTGACCCGCGAGGATGATCTGCGTGGCAAGCCCGGTCTTTGCAATCTGGTGCTCGAGCCGTGCGCGCTCGGCTCCCTCGCCGACAATTGTCAGTCGATCATCGGGCTGGGCGATGCGCGCAAACGCATCGACCAGCAAGCCGAAGTTCTTTTGCGAGGCGAGCCGCCCGACCGCGAGGTAGCGCCGCCCCGGTCGGTCGCGTGCGGCCATGGCGCGTGACCGTGCCAACCGGTCAATCTCGGCCATCGTCAACGAGGCGTTGTCAATCACTGCCACCTGCGCGGGGTCGGCTCGCATCTGGGTGACGATTTCAGCGCGCACCGGTTCAGCCATGCCGATAATCCGCGCAAAATAGGGAGCCTGAAACCGCAGCCACATATGGTAGATCGCGCGGATCGGTTGCATCATGTCGCGGCGCGTCAGATCGTTGCTGACCCGGAACACAATCGGTGGGCATTCGCGCCCAAGGATCAAGCGCAATGCGACGGCAACGATCGTGTAGCTGTTGCCCGCGCAGAAAATCACGTCGGGGCGTAGCTGTCGCACCCATCGAGGCAGGTGCCAGATCATCCACAGTGTTTCGAACGATGCCGTCGAAATCTTGCCGGTTTGAAGCAGATAAAAGGGCACATCGGGTGCGTCGCCTGCCAACGCTCCTTCGTCGCGCCCTAACACGATCCGCGCATCAATCCCCATGGCGGCCCACGCACCATTGAACTGCAAGACATCACGTTCGAGTCCGCCAGGCTCGAAACTGTGGAGATAAGTCAGAACCCGCAAACGGCTTCAGGCAAGCAGGTCGGCGTAACGCGACGGTGTGTGCGTGCGTACAAATGTAGTATAAGTTGCGTCGATGCTGGCGAGGAGCGCGGGAACCGTCGTGTCGCCGGGATGGACGGCGATGCGCGCATCCTTGAGCGCCCATGGGGCCGCGCGCGCGGCGGCGGCCACAAACAGCGAACTCACAACCCGTGGCGTGCTGCGGCTTGCCCAGGTGATGACGGGACTTCGTGCAAGGATCTTGCCCGATACGGGCGACCAAACGCGCAGATGGTCTTCAGCGAGCGCAAATCGCTGATCCGTCAGCGCATGCTTGGCGGCTTGCGAATACAGCCAGGCCGGCGCGATAAACCCGGCGACCGGTTGGCCGATCGCGTCCTCGACCACCTTGCGCCCGGCGGTCAGTCGGCGATTCGCCTCATCGCGCGTCAACTGCGCAAATTCGCCGGCGCCCGCCGTCATGTGCTTTTGCATGAACCCGCGCACCTTGGCATCGTCGCGGTGGCACCAGCCGTGAAGGAATATCTCGACCCCCGCATTTGCCCAGTCCCGCAGTTTGGCAGCATAGACGGGATTGCGGCTCAGGGGCGCATCGTCTTCGAAGTCGGGCACTACCAACATTGCCATGCGTGGCGAACCAAGCAGGCCCGCGAGGCGGTGGTAGAGCGCATCGACCTGGCGTTCGAAGCGCGGCGACACGTCATGGATGGAGGCAAAAAGGCGCTTCATTACGTGCGATATAGTCTTGATTGCGGCCTTGTCATGTCTGGCGCATAAACTGTGGCAATGGACTTCAACCGACGCACGCTGGTTGCCGGGGCCGGGTTGGGCATTGCCGGCCGAGCCCTTGCCGCTGCCAAGCGCACCGTCGACCTCGGGCTTCCTGGCGGTCCGAATACCAGGTCGCTGGACCCGCGCTTCCCGCAAAAAGGCGACATGATCGTCCAGCGGCTGCGGCCGCCGCTCCTGGAAACGCCATTCGAGGTGTTCGATAACGGCGTGTTCACTCCCAACGACCGACATTTCGTCCGCTGGCACTACAGCGACATTCCAACCAGCATCGACGTCGCAGGTTACCGGGTCGCGATTCATGGTGCCGTCAAGGCACCGCAATCGCTCTCGCTGGGTGAAGTACTGAAAGCGGGGGATCACGTCGAATGCGCTGCAGTCAACCAATGTGCAGGCAACGGGCGCGGCCTGTTCGAACCGCGGGTCGCGGGAGCGCAATGGGCCAATGGCGCGATGTCGAACGCGAAATGGCGCGGCGTCCGCTTGCGTGACCTGCTCGACAAGGCGGGTGTGGGCGCCGGCGCCAAGTTTGTGCGGGTCAAAGGACTCGATAATGCGCTCGTCGGCGATTCGCCCCATTTTGCCAAATCAATCCCCATCGATGTCGCCCGCCGCGACAAGACGATCGTGGCGTTTGCGATGAATGGGCAGGCGATGCCGCTGCTCAACGGTTTTCCCCTCCGCCTCATCATCCCGGGGTGGTTCTCGACCTACTGGGTCAAGATGCTGTCCGACATCGAAGTGCTGACGGTGCCGGACGATAATTTCTGGATGGCGACAGCATACCGGATGCCGACGGTCGCTGTAAAACCGGGTGACAAGGGTTTCCCGACTGTGCCGATCACGACAATGCTACCCCGAAGCTTCATCACCAGTCATGTCGATGGAACCACGGTCAAATCGGGCGAACGGCTGACGATCAGGGGCATCGCCATGGGCGGCGATGCAGGGGTAGCCAAGGTCGAGATCGTGGGGCGTGACAGATCCGTCCTCGCGCTCCTCGAAAAAGACGAGGGAAGCTTCAGCTTTCGTCGGTGGTCGGCAACTGTTTTCGCAGGACGCGAAAGCATCATCAGCCTGGGCACACGGTGCACCAATACCAGCGGCGTCACGCAGCCAGACGTCCAACCCTGGAACCCCAGCGGCTATGCGCGAAATGTGGTCGAATACATCGCGCTGAGAGTCGCATGAGGGTTGTCGCATTCATGCTGCCGTTGCTCCTTACTGCATGCGCGCTGTCGAGCGGCGTTGCGTTTCGCAGTACCAGCGTCACTCTGCCCCAGGACCCGATGACCCTGCCGCAGGGTCCTGGCATGGACGAAGTCGCGACCAACTGCCTTGCTTGCCATTCGTCTGCGATGATTCTCACCCAGCCGCGTCTGACGCGCAAGGAATGGGAGAGCGAAGTCGCCAAGATGGCGAAGGTCTACAAGGCCCCGATCGACGCGGACGCCGTACCCTACATTATGGACTATCTGCTGACGACGAGCGAGCGGATTAAACCCCGGGTAAAAACCGTGCCGTAACATCCTTTGGCACACGCAGGATTTTGCGCGTCGCCTTGTCAACGATCGCCCAGGTCGTTTTTGCTCGAACGAGCGTCTTGCCGTCCTTAACGAACGCGACATGGCGGTCGAACTTGGCACCCGTTGGCGGTCCGTCGATCCACGTTTGTCCCTCGATACTCTCGCCAAGCTTCAGATTGCCGCGATAATCGATTTCGTGTCGCACCACGACCCAGATGTAGGCCGCAACATGTTCAGCGGTCGCATGCGCAGTCCAGTGCGCAGTGGCCATGTCTTGGATCCAGCTTACCCAAACCGCATTGTTGACGTGACCGAGCTCGTCAATGTGGGCAGGCGCTGCCGTGAAGGTGCGGGCAAAGCTCATGCGGTCCACTCGATCCAGGCGCCGTGAGGATGGGCGCCCGCCAGGCGCGTGGTATCGCCATCGGGCCACGCCCTGAGATGAACGTCGATGGCCAAGCGCGTGGCATCGGGCTCCATCCGGATCCATGCCAGCGGCAGGTCGGGTGTGGCCAGCGCACCCGCAGCCGTCATGGCGTCGGTAACGCGCGATTGCGTTTCTGCCGGCAAATACTGCCAGACGATGCTGTGCATCAGGACACGCACGGTGCCCGCTGCCTGGGGTTCGGCAAATCGCGCTTCGATCCAGTCGGCGGCATCACCCTGATCCAAATTATGCGGTTGCGATACGATCATGCGGATCGCGGTCTCGACGCGCTGGGTGCGTTCGGGGGCGTCGGCCCAGATATAGGCCATTAACCGCGTCGCTGCCTCCGAATCGGTCACGTCGATGGGCGCGACGTCGACGCCGCGCACGCTGTCGATCCGCACAGGTGCTACCGGCGGCGGCGGCCCGCGCCATTCGGGCTTGATCAGGACCGGTGAAGTGGCAGGACCGGACGTAGCCCCGCCCAGATCATACCGGTAGCGGTCGATAAGCAGGTTCAGCCCCGCACTCGATCCGATTTCGAGCAACTCGAACGGCAGGGCATATTTGTCCGCCAGCACCAGCAGTGCCGCCATGAACGTCGCTGATCGCGCCGGCTCGTTGGTTTGCGGTGGGCCGTCAAGCCAGTCTGAAATCCACGCGTCGTACACGATCGTTGCGGCGCGAACGACTGCGCTGTCGTCGGCGACTTCGTTTGCGAACAGCGCATTGAGTGCAGGCACGCTCCCTCTTCGAAACAACGCATGATAAGGCGCCACCAATCTCAAGGGGAGCGCGTCGGCAATATAATCGCCTGGCCAATCCAACACACGACGACCCGTAACCGTCGTCCTGTCCAGCCCGGTTGCCAGCGCACGACACGCCCGCGCCGTTATCGGCGCCCCCGCACCGTCACAAAACACTGCCTGAAACTCCATGGCCTCGTCGAAATTCACCGCCTGTCTCCGCGCTTGCCTCGGCGTCGCCACTTTCCCTAGAACAGCCCGATGACGACCGAAAGCCGCAGTCGCCTGTTCCGTGTCCGCGAGAAAGGTGCGGCAGTAACAAACATCGAGCTTTTCTTCGATCTTGTGTTCGTCTTCGCCATTACCCAACTCTCGCACAGGCTCTTGCTAAATCTCACGCCGACTGGCGCTGTCGAGACGCTCGTCCTGTTCCTCGCGATCTGGTGGCTTTGGATTTACACGTGCTGGGCCACCAATTGGCTCGATCCCGAGCGCAATACGATCCGCGTCCTGCTGCTTGCGATGATGATGGGCGCACTCGCCCTTTCGGGCGCTCTGCCGGAAGCGTTTGGGGAGCGCGGGGGCGTTTTTGCTGCGGCCTATGTCGCCATGCAACTTGTTCGCACGCTCCTGATCATGTGGTGGTCGTGGGGTCATAATCCGACCCGTGCGCGCAATTTTATCCGGATCACCTTCTACTTCGTCCTGTCGATGCCGCTATGGATGGCGGGTGCGTTGGTCGAACACAACCTGCGTTTGCTGCTGTGGGCGATGGCACTCACTGTCGAATATGCCGGGCCGTTTCTACTCTTCCGAACGCCGTTTCTCGGGCACTCGGGTATCGACGACTGGGATATTTCCGGCAGCCACATGGCTGAGCGCTGCTCGCTGTTCATCATCATTGCGTTGGGCGAGGCAATTCTGGTGACGGGCGCGACATTTGCCACGCTTGTGCCCGACGCGCCGACCGTTGCGGCCTTCGCCTGCGGCTTTGTTGGCAGCGCCACGATGTGGTGGATCTATTTCGATTCGGGCGCTCGGCGCGGCGGCGATGCAATCGAACAGGGTGCCGAACCGGGGCGGCTTGCACGCGATGCCTACACCTATCTGCACATGCCGATCGTCGCCGGGATCGTGGTGACGGCCGTTGCCGACGCGCAAATGCTCGCACATCCGGTTGGCAATCACGCCGGCCTCGCCTTTGTTCTTGTGGCGTGTGGCGGACCGCTCTTGTTCCTGCTCGGCAATCTTGCGTTTAAATGGATTACAGCGGGCCGGAAATGGCCGCCGCTTTCGCACTTGGTCGGCGTCGTACTCCTGCTCGCGGTCGGCGTTGCGGGACAGGTCATGTACCAGGCGCCGTTAATTGTTGGCACGGGGGCGACGGGCGCGCTCATCACGGCCGCTGTCTGGGAATGGCTCTCGCTCAAGGGTAGCTGGCAGCGCTTGACGCCGTGGCTTGCACTGAACCAGGCAGCCCATCCCGACATTGCCCCGGGCGACGCTGCCGGATAAGGGCGCGACCATGTCGAACAAGTTGACGATTGCCGTACCCAAGGGGCGAATTCTGGTCGAGGTGTTGCCGGTCATGGCGCGCGCGGGGCTGGTGCCTGAGTCGGGTTTTGGCGACCAGGATGACCGCCGCCTCCGTTTTGCGACCAACTGCCCCGATGTCGAGCTCATCCGCGTGCGCGCCTTCGACGTCGCAACGTTTGTGGCGCATGGCGCAGCACAGATGGGTGTTGTGGGTTCCGACGTGATTGACGAGTTCGATTATGCCGAGCTCTACGCGCCGGTAGATCTGGGAATCGGCCGCTGTCGAATTTCGGTTGCCGAGCCTTCGAGCATGGCCATAGACGACGATCCGCGACGCTGGAGTCATGTTCGCGTCGCCACCAAATACCCAAATCTGACTCGCAAGCACTTCGCCCGGCGCAGCGTGCAGGCCGAAATCGTCAAGCTCAACGGGGCAATGGAACTGGCGCCGACGCTTGGTCTGTCGAGCCGGATCGTCGATCTGGTGTCGTCGGGGCGCACGTTGCGGGATAATGGGCTAGCCGAAGTTGAAGTGATTGCCGAAGTGTCCGCGCGCGTCATCGTCAACCGTGCAGCGATGAAGACCCGCGACGATGTGACCCCGTGGGTCGAAGCGTTCCGGCAGGCAGTCGCTTGACTAGGCTCAACGCCGCCGACGCGGGCTTCGAGGCGGTCTTCGCCCATCTGGTCGATGCGCGGCGCGAGGCTGACGCCGATGTCGCGTCCGACGTCGCCGGCATCCTCAGTCGCGTGCGCGCAGAAGGCGATGCAGCGCTGACGGACCTGACCCTACAGTTCGATCGGTTTGACCTCGATGCGCAAGGTTGGGAGATTTCGCGTGACGCGTGCGCGGTCGCCTATGCCGGTCTCATGCCGGATCTGCGCGCCGCACTTGATCTCGCCGCCGATCGTATCCGCACCTATCACGCCAAGCAGCGCCCCATCGACAGCGACTGGACCGACGCAGGCGGCACTCGCATGGGCGCGCGCTGGACTGCGGTCGAGGCCGCTGGGCTTTACGTACCTGGTGGGCGGGCTGCCTACCCATCGTCCGTTCTCATGAACGCGCTGCCTGCCAAAGTTGCTGGCGTCGAGCGATTGGCAATGGTGACACCCACGCCCAACGGCGCGATCAACCAGGCCGTACTCGCAGCCGCGCATATCGCCGGGGTTGACGAAATCTGGCGTGTCGGTGGCGCGCAGGCGGTCGGGGCTCTGGCCTATGGGACGGCGCGTATCGCCCCGGTCGACGTGATCGTTGGTCCCGGCAATGCCTGGGTCGCCGAGGCAAAACGCCAACTTTACGGTCGTGTCGGTATCGACATGGTCGCTGGTCCGTCCGAAATTCTCGTCGTCGCCGATTCTGACAACGAGCCGGCGTGGATCGCGGCCGACCTGCTGAGCCAGGCCGAGCACGACCCGACGAGCCAGTCGATTCTCATCACCGACAACGCAGCCTTCGCCGACGCGGTGGTCGCCGCGATCGAGGCCTTGCTCCCCAGGCTCTCGACCCAATGTTCCGCCCGGGAGAGCTGGAATCGTCATGGGGCGATCATCCTGCTCAAGAGCCTTTCGGACGCCCCGCCGCTGATCGACCGTCTCGCGCCTGAGCATCTCGAGCTGGCAGTGGCCGATCCTGATGCTCTGTTCGCGCGTGTTCGTCATGCCGGTTCGGTATTTCTCGGCCGCTACACGCCCGAGGCGATCGGCGACTATCTCGGTGGACCAAACCATGTGTTGCCGACGGGCCGCCGCGCTCGCTTTGCCAGCGGATTGTCCGTGACTGATTTCATGAAACGTACAAGTTTTCTGGCCGTGACACCTGAGTCGATGGCGGCCCTTGGCCCGGCAGCAGCGACCTTGGCCGATGCAGAGGGGTTGCCCGCACACGCTGCATCGGTCAGGGCGCGGCTGCTATGAGCCGTGCCAAATCCCGTTCCGCTGCGCGGCTTGCCGCCGTCCAGGCCAGCTACCAGTGCTCAATGGAATCGACGCCTGTGACGCAATTGCTCCACGAATTTCACCAGCACCGGTTGGGCGCAACGATCGAGGACATCGAATATAACGAAGCCGACGTCGCGTTCTTCGACGACCTCGTCAGGGGCAGCGTGGCGCGACAGGCCGAACTCGACACCGCCATTTCCGCGCGCCTGTCGACGGGCTGGACGCTTGAGCGTCTCGACAAGCCCATGCGCGCATTGCTGCGCGTTGCCACTTACGAACTGCTCGCACGTGCCGACGTACCAGTGAAAACGGTAATCAACGAGTATATCAACGTTGCGGACGCTTTCTACGACACCCGCGAAAAGGGCTTTGTGAACGGATTGCTCGATGCCGTGGCAAAGGACGTGCGGCGGTAAGGTCCACACGTCCTTTGCGAGCTATTGATTGGCGTTGGTGGTGACAGTGGTCGTGCGCGTCTTGCGCGCGACAACTGCTCTCTTACGATGCGCTGTGCGACGCACGACGCGACGCGTTGTTGCCTTTTTAACGGTCACGGGCGTGCTCACCGTCTCGGCAGTGGTTACCGTTGTGCTTGTCGGTGCTGCGGCAGGCGCGGCGATGATGACGGGCGGGGCCGCGCGTGCTGCAGCCGCGTCGGCGGCCGCAGAAGCAGCAGAACGCTGGGCGGCATCTGCGCGGGCATTGGCGGCCGCCGCATCTTGTTGCGCGTTAGCGGCCGTGGCCTCGACAGTGGCGCGTTGTGCCCGCTCGGCTTCGACTTTGGCACGCTGTGCGGCGCCAATCGCGGTATCGGCGAGCTGCGACGCGCGATTGGCGTCGTCGAACGCTTGTTCCTTGTGTCCGCTGGCAAGGTCCTGCTGCGCCTGTCGCAACATGGCAGCCGCCTGAGCTTTGAGACGCGGTGCCTCGCCGCCGGCACCGACCTGTTCAGCGGCATCCACCTTACCCTTTGCTTCGGCGATCGCGGCGCGCGCACGATCGGCCTTTCCCGCAGCAAGAACAGGTGACGCGGTCAGCACTGCGGTCGAAAGGGCAGCGCACGATATTGTCAGGAGAAACCGTGACATGATTCCAGCTCCAAATTGATGATGAAGCTTGCGTAACGATTGTCTCGCTCGCTAAGTTCCCAAAAAAAGCCCAGTCAAAGTGTCTCGATGAACGCCCGAACGGTGGGGCCGATGTCCTCGCGCTCAAGTGCGAGCGAGATGTTTGCTGTAATGAACCCCGCCTTGTCACCGCAATCGAAGCGCTGTCCGTCAAACTTGTATGCATGGAACGGTTGGGTTCCGATCATCTGCGCCATCGCATCGGTCAGCTGGATTTCGTTGCCCGCACCTCGGGCCTGTCCTTCGAGGGTCCGCATGACTTCGGGCTGCAAGATATAGCGCCCCGGGATCATCAAGTTCGATGGTGCTGTGCCTAGCTTGGGCTTTTCGACGAGGGCGGTGACTTCGATAAGCCGGCCGTCCGCCTTGCCGGGAGTGATGATGCCGTATTTGTCGGTCTGGTCGGCCGGAACCTCGTAGCCACACACGATGTTGCCACCCACCCGGTCATACGCATCGACCATCGCCTTCATGCAACCCGGCGTCCCCACCATCAGTTCATCGGGAAGGAAGATTGCGAAAGGTTCGTCGCCGATGATGTGCCGCGCGCACCAGACGGCGTGACCAAGGCCGATCGCCTCTTGTTGCCGCACATAGACGACGGCTCCCGGCGCGAATCGGGTGGAGGCAATAGCTTCGAGCGACTTGCCGCGCTCCGTCAGCGTCGACTCGAGTTCATAACTGATGTCGAAATGGTCCTCGATCGCAGACTTGCCGCGGCCGGTTACAAAAATCATCTGCTCGATGCCCGCTTCGCGTGCCTCATCGACTGCATACTGGATCAACGGCTTGTCGACGACCGGCAGCATCTCCTTTGGCATTGCTTTGGTAGCGGGCAGGAAACGGGTGCCAAGGCCGCCGACAGGAAAGACCGCCTTACGGATGCGCTTTTGAGTCATTCGGTCCCCGGCTTTTTCGGTTTTCGGCTACGATTGGCATAGAGAAGCGCCGCGAGAAGCGCCGCCGAACCGATGCCGGTCGCTGCTGCCGTGACGATTCCGGGGGAGAACCCACGCTTTGGCAACTTTGGCTTGTCGGCCAGTTTTTCGTCGTCGCCATTCTCGGCGGGAGTTTCAGTCGGCTCAGTCATGTCGGTCCTCTTTACAAGCCCGCGTTGCGAATTCGTTGCCCCAGCAGGAAATGGTTCGCAAGCCCAGCTTGCTCCTGCACGCTGGCGCTCATAGTCGGCGAATCATGAACCCACTCTATACTGCGCTCAAACCAACTATTTTCGCGACCATGTCGGCGCGTGCGAAGGCGACCGGTGCAATCAACCTGGGTCAGGGTTTTCCGGACGATGGCGCGCCGGAGGATGTCATTGCGGTGGCGGCAGCGGCGCTGACCAACGGTTCGAACCAATATCCGCCGATGCTCGGCATTCCAGAACTGCGTACCGCCATCGCATCCCATTATGCCGATCATCAAAAACTCGATCTGCTGGCTGATGAGGTCATTGTAACCTCAGGAGCGACCGAGGCGTTGGCGGCTGCGATCCTCGCCACGGTGTCGCCCAGCGACGAAGTCGTCATGTTCCAACCACTCTATGACGCCTACAAACCGTTGGTCGAGCGTGCAGGCGGCGTTGCACGGCTGGTTAGACTCGAACCTCCGCACTGGCGGATAACTGCCGAAGCCCTCGGGGCTGTGGGTAGTGCTCGAACGCGCGTCGTGATCGTCAACACACCGCTCAATCCCTCGGGCGCAATGCTGAGCGCCGGTGAACGTCGGTTGCTTGCAGATTTTTGTGTCGCCCACGATGCCATCGCGATCTGTGACGAGGTTTGGGAGCATCTTGTTTTCGACGGTGCTCTCCATGTCCCGCTGATGACTGAGTCCGGCATGCGCGATCGCACGATCAAGATCGGCTCGGCGGGCAAGATCTTCGCGCTGACGGGGTGGAAAGTTGGCTGGATGTGTGCCGCGCCGCCGATTGCCGATGTGCTGGGCAAGGCGCACCAGTTTCTGACCTTCACGACACCGCCCAATCTGCAGGCAGGCGTTGCCTTCGGCCTGGGCAAGGATCGTGGCTATTTCGACGACATGCGCGTGCGCAACCAACGCTCGCGTGACCGGCTCATGGCGGGGCTGAAGGGGTGTGGCTATGCCGTGCTTCCCTGCCCGGCGACATGGTTCGTGACGATCGATCTGACTGCATCGGGCATCGCGATGTTGGACGCCCAATGGTGCGAATGGGCAATTGAAAACATAGGCGTTGCCGGCATTCCGGTGTCGGCATTCTATGAAGTCGATGCCGTGACGAACGTGGTGCGGCTGTGCCATGCCAAAACCGATGCAACGCTCGATGCCGCGTTGGAGCGACTCGCCAAGCGCCCTTAAGGTCTGGCGAGAACGCCGCGTTCGGTGATGTACCCGGTTACCAGCCGCGCGGGCGTTACGTCGAAGGCCGGATTGGCGGCGGATGACCTGGTGATGCGGACGCGCCCGCCCTCACCCTCGACCCACGTTACCTCGTCGCCACTGCGCTCCTCGATGGGGATGAGGTCGCCCGAAGCGGTCGCTGCGTCGAACGTGGTGTGCGGAAGTGCCACGTAGAACGGCACGCCATTATCGTGTGCGGCCAACGCTTTCAAATAGGTACCGATCTTGTTGCAGACATCACCGTTCGCGGTGACACGGTCAGCGCCGACGATGACGGCGTCGACCTGGCCACGCTGGATCAGATGGCCGCCGGCATTGTCGGTGATTACGGTATGCGCGATGCCGTGCTCGCTCAGCTCGAACGCCGTCAGCAGTGCGCCCTGGTTGCGTGGCCGTGTTTCGTCGACCCAGATGTGCAGCGGCAACCCGGCGTCGTGCGCCATATACATTGGCGCGGTCGCGGTGCCGTAATCGGCGGTCGCGAGCCATCCCGCGTTGCAGTGCGTCAAGATGTTGAGCGGTCGATCGGGATGGTTGACATGGAGTGCGCGCAGTAGCGACAGGCCATGTTCACCGATGGCACGCGACAAGCACACATCTTCCTCGACGATGGCATCGGCACGCGCGAATGCGGCTTCGGCGCGCTGTTCGACGGGGAGCGGGCGGACAGCGGCCGCAATCTCGTCGAGTGCCCAACACAGGTTGACTGCTGTCGGTCGGGTCGCGTTGAGCATGGCGCGGCTGGCTATCAGGTTGGCATCTGACGGATCGTCAGCCAGCGCCATTGCGAGGCCATACGCCCCTGTCATCGCGAGGAGCGGCGCCCCGCGTGTCCACATTTCGCGAATCGCCCGTGCCACGGTTGGGGCATCGCGCAGCTCAACCCAGACAACCTCCCAAGGCAGTCGCCGTTGATCGAGAATCCGCGCGCCCCTGGCATCAGCGGTCCGCATGATCGACCGCGTCGGCTGACCATTCAGCTTCACAGCTCAATGTCTGCAAAGCTGGCGATGTCGCCTCGTCCCTGTTCGCGGTCGATCACCAGTGCCTTCATTCCTGCTGCCTTGGCGGCATCCGTTTCGGCAACGATGTCCGACAGAAACAAAGTGCTGGCCGGCGAAATACCGAGGGAATCTGCAATCAGGACATAAGACATCGCCTCGCGTTTGGGGCCCGTCGTCGTGTCGAACCATCCAGAAAACAACGGCGTCAGATCGCCCTGGTCGCTATGCCGGAAGATCTGTTTCTGTGCAGCGACCGACCCGGACGAGAACACAGCCAGCGTCAGGGACTTGGCGTGCCAGCGGCGCAGCGCGGCGGCGGCGTCAGGATAGACATGACCGCGTAATTCGCCGGCCGCATAGCCGTGGCTCCAGATGTCGCCCTGAATCGCCTTGAGCTCGGTTATCTTGGCGTCGGCGTCCATCCAGGCGAGGAGTTGCGCCAAGTCGCCCCCGTTTTCGGCGACGTAGGCGGGCAGGCGAGCGCGTGCGTAGGGAAACAGCGTTTCACTGACGAACGCCAGGCTTGAGGTCGTTCCTTCAATGTCGGTCAGTATGGCTTTGACCACGTCAGGCAGCTTCGTAGCGCGGAAACCGCTCGGCGATGTCGCTGCCCGTAAACGCCGCGATCCAGCCGTCAGGATTCACAAACATCCTGATTGCGGCGAAATTTGGTGTGGCGCCCATGTCAAACCAGTGAGTCATGCCAGCAGGCACTGACATCAAATCGCCTTCGCAACAGAGAACATTCCACACCCGATCGGCTGCGTGCAGCGTGAACAACCCTTCGCCACGCACGAAAAACCGCACCTCGTCCTCGGCATGGGTGTGTTCGGATAAAAAGTTCGTCCGCATGGTCGCGCGGTCGGGGTGGTCGGGTACCACTGAGACGGCGTCGATGCTGCGATAGCCGCCTTTTTTCTGGAGCCGTTCGATCTCGGGAGCATAGGTGGCCAGGATCGTGTCGCTGTCGGCATCGGGCGCGAGTTTTCGCGTCGGCCAACGTTCGAAAGTCACGCCGATCTCGCCCAGCGCCGTTGCGATCGCGTCGCCATCGGTCAGCACGTACAGCTTCAGGCCGGTCTCGGCAAAAACCTCGAGCTTGCTCACGCTTTAAAACTCCGTTCGGCCAACTCGGCGGCGATCATCCACTCGATCCCTTCGATCACGCGCTCGGCCTCCGCCATGGTGCGGCCCCAGCCGTACACGCCGTGACCCCTGATTAGGTAGGCGGGGATGGCTCCCGGTTCGAGAAGTACGGGGACGAGGGCAGCAACGATATTCGTCATATCCTGACTGTTATCCACGATGTGCAGTGCGACCGATGTGTCGTGCGTCGTGATGCCCGGCAGCACCTTTAACATCTCATGGCCTCGCAGGTCGTAGGCATGCGCATAGGGAAAGGCCCGACTCAGGCCAACGGCCTCGGGCGAGTGACTGTGCAAGACCGCGCCACAATCTGTAAACCGCGCGTAAAGATCCAGATGCAGCGCCGTTTCTGCCGACGGCGTCTGGCCGTCGAGCGACCTGCCGGCGGCATCGACGCGCATGACGTCGGCTGCCGTCAGCCGCCCCTTGTGTCTGCCAGACACCGTCACTGCGAACGACCCGTCGTCGAGCCGCATCGAATAATTGCCTGCCGTCGCCGGAGCCCAGCCCTTGCCATCCATCCAGCGTCCGATGGCAACGATACTCGATTGGGCTTGTGCGAGCGTGACCGACATCAGCAGCCGTCCTTACACTTGGGGTCTTTCGACCACCATATGATTCGCACCACCATGTCGCCCGGCTCGCGGGTCGGGTCAGTGGCCAGCGTATTGATCTTGCCCGCAACCGGCGCGTGTATCGCCTCGATGACCCGCCCGAACGGATCGGAGACCGTCGCGATCAGCTGATCCTTTTCAACGTCCTGCCCTAGGCTAACTACCAGGCTGGTGTAGCCGCCCCGTGTTGTGCGGACAGGCACGATCTGGTTGGCGACAAAGGGCGTGACGGTCGCTGCAGGCGCGACGGCGACCATTTTAAGGTCGACCATCACCCGTTCAATGCCCTCGACAGCGCGCATGATCATCACCGTGTCGAACATCTCGGGCCGCCCCAGTTCGAGGGTGATCGACGGCACGCCGTCGTGATTCAGCTCATTTTCGATCGTGCCCTTTTCGCCGGGATCGATTTTCAAGATATCGGGCGCCACGAGCATCGCGATATCGCGCGCGCGGTGCGTCTCGGCAAAGGCGTACATTGGGTACGCAGTGCCGCGCGACTGGGTATGCAGGTCGATCGCAGTGTCGGCATTGGGCCGCATCAGTCGGGACCATAGCCGTCCCGCGTAGCGCTGGCCATCGCTGGTAGAATCGACGGCACCAGGCATCAGGCGGTTCAGATTGTCGGCCGTGCCCACACTCGGCGTGAATTCTCGCGTGTGATGCAGCAGGCCAGGTGTGTTGAGACCGGGTATCATTACGAGCGTCCCGGATAGTGTCGCCGGGTCGACCCGTGCGCCCAGGCGGTGAATAACCGAAATGCCGTTGAACTCGTCGCCGTGGATACCTGCCGTGATCAGCAGTCGCGGTCCGCTCTTGACGCCCTTCACGACGATTACCGGTACATACCATCCCTGCCCGATGCTGGTGTCGGAAACACGGAACCAGAAGCGGTGAAGCTGCCCGGGCGCCAAATCCTGCGTATCGAGCCGGTCAATTACAGGGATTGCGTCGACGACATCACCGGTGCGCTCGGTCGCAGCAAAGGTGGCGGCCGGCAGCGCCGTGAGGAGCATCAGGAACAGCAGGGCAATCCGGCGCATCGAGACCCCCTAGGCAAGCAAGTGGCGGAGAAGCCCGCGCACTTTGACAAGCGCGTAGAGCGAGCCGCTTGCGACCGCAATCGCGACGAAGATTGCTGCTGCGGGATTAGCGAGTGTGAGGGCGAGCAGTCCGGTGGTTGCCAGATCCTCGCCAGCCGAGACAACCGCATTGCTGACAGGTTCGGGGCTGGCATTGACCATCGCCCTCGTCCCCGCCTTGGCGCCGTGCGTCGCTAACGCCGCGCTCCCGCCGAGCAAGAGTGCTATTATCTGCCACGTGGGATCAGCGGGGTCGATGATGGCCAGCGCAAGTAATGCTCCGCCGATTGGACGGACCGCTGTGTGAACCGCGTCCCAAAGCGTATCGAACCACATCACCTTGTCGGCGAAGAATTCGGCGACCAACCCGAAACCAGCTGCGCCCAGTACCCAGGGGTTGGCCAGCACATCGAGGTCACTCGAATGTGTCGGCATTGGCAGCCAGTGACATCGCATTGCGAAGCCGACCGCAAACACGCACAGGTACAGGCGCCACCCGGCCAGCAAGCTCACGCTCGACGCCACCCCCAAAAGTTCGACTAATCCCATCGAATGAAGGTCGCACGCGGGCTTGCGTCGCGCAACGGGCGCGCTACGCGAAGCTTGTGTCCAGTCCTATTCCCGCCGCTACGCTCGTCTTGTTCCGCGATGGTCCCCATGGGCCCGAGCATCTGTTCGTCGAAAGGTCGACTGCGATGGTGTTTGCGGGCGGTGCGGTTGTGTTTCCCGGCGGCCGGGTCGATCCGGGCGATTACGATCTGGCTGCGCGCTTCCCCCATCTCGGCGCCGAAGACGCAGCGGCCCGGATTGCGGCCGTGCGCGAGACGATCGAGGAAGCGGGGATCGCCGTCGGTATCGACGCCGACGTCGAAGTCTTGCGTACGGCATTATCCGACGGCACTGCGCTAGGTCCGCTGCTCGATCGCTACGGCCTGGCACTTGATCTCGACGCGCTGGTGCCGTTCGCGCGCTGGTGTCCCAACTTCAAAGAAAGCCGAACTTTCGACACGCATTTCTATCTCGCAAGGGTCGACGCAGACCATGCCGAGGCTCGCGTCGACGCAACCGAGAACACGCACCTGTTCTGGGCTACGGCCGCCGACGTGCTGGCGCGAGCCGATGCTGGTGAGGTCAAGATCATCTTTCCCACTCGACGCAACCTCGAACGTCTGGCGACGCTGGACGGCTTTGCCGAAGCCCGCAGCCATGCGGCAGCGCATCCGGTCAAAATGATCACGCCGTGGATCGAGGTGCGCGATGGGACGCAGCGGTTGTGCATTCCGCAAGGACTTGGCTATCCGATAACGTCTGAAATCCTAGAACGGGCTCTACGCGGATGACCGAACAAACCCGTCTCGAAGCGTTTCGTGCGGTGCTGACTGGTACCGCGCGCGCTATTGCGCACGAGCCCGATGTCGAGCTTGCCTACACCGCTGACGCCCCGACTCAGGCCGGCAAGAATCTAAAAGTGCCGATGCCGGGTCGCGCGCTTCCTTCCGAGCAAGTTGCGCAGGCCCGTGGTTTTGCTGACGGGTTTGCGCTCCGCTTGCGTTACCACAATGCCGCTCTGCATAATCGCAACGCCCCTGGCCCGGTGGTAGCCCGCGCGGTGTTCGACGCGGTGGAGACTGTGCGGGTCGAAGCTCTCGGCTCGCGCGGTATGGCTGGGATGTGCGATAATCTCGCCCATGCGCTTGACATGCGCATGCGCTCTGACCCGATCTCACGCGCCAAGGCGAAAGACGAAGTGCCGGTTTCGACGGCGGTTGCGTTGCTCCTGCGCGAGCGGCTGACAGGCCAAGCCCCTCCCGCGGTGACCAAGGCGGGGATCGACCTTGTCCGCGATTGGATCGAGGAAGCGGGTGGGGCCGACATGGATGCGCTTGGACTCGTCCTTGATGACCAGAAAGCATTTGCAACGCTCGCGACAAAGCTGCTCGAGGACTTGGCTCTCATCGAGGGTGATGCAAGCGCAGCCGACGAGCCCGAGGACGGCGAGAACGACGGCGAGGACGATTCCGCCGGTGACGATGCCGAAACCGATGAGGACGATGGCGGCGAGGGACAGGTCGATCAACGCGGAGCGCAATCCGAAGGCGACGACGACGATGACGGTGAAGGTGAGGCCGAAGGCGAGGAAACGGCCGATGATGATCAGGCCGATGGCGGCGACGGCGAGAGGGAAGGCATGCTTCCGGTGCGGCCCAACCGCCCACCTGCAGATCTGACACCCGGATTCGACTACAAGGCGTGGACCACTGATTTTGACGAAGTGGTCGCAGCCGACGAATTGTGTGACCCGGACGAGCTGGTGCGCCTGCGCGCCTACCTCGACCAGCAATTGATGACGCTGCAGGGTGCCGTGACGAAGCTGGCGAATCGGCTTCAGCGCCGACTCATGGCGCAGCAGTCGCGGAGCTGGGACTTCGACCAAGAGGAAGGGATGCTCGATGCCGCGCGCCTTGCCCGGGTCGTCGTATCGCCGGCGCATTCGCTAAGCTACAAAATCGAGCGCGAAACCGAGTTCAAGGACACCGTGGTCAGCCTGCTTATCGATAATTCGGGATCGATGCGCGGGCGACCGATCAGCATCGCGGCGATAAGCGCCGACATCATGGCGCGCACCTTGGAACGTTGCGGGGTGAAAACCGAGATTCTCGGCTTTACTACGCGCGCCTGGAAAGGCGGACAGGCACGCGAAAACTGGTTACAGGCCGCCCGCCCTGCGCTTCCCGGTCGCCTCAACGATCTCCGTCACATTGTCTACAAGTCCGCTGACGCGCCCTGGCGCCGCGCGCGGACTTCACTTGGCCTCATGATGCGCGAAGGGCTGCTCAAGGAAAACATCGATGGAGAGGCGCTGCTGTGGGCGCACAGCCGCCTAATCGCACGGCCCGAGGACCGCAAGATCCTGATGGTGATCTCCGATGGCGCACCCGTCGATGATTCGACGCTCAGCGTGAATTCAGGGAGCTATCTGGAAAAGCACCTGCGGCAAGTGATTGGCTGGATCGAAGGGAAATCGCCGGTGCAACTGGTCGCCATTGGTATCGGCCACGACGTGACCCGCTACTATGCGCGTGCTGTCACAATTATGGATGCCGACCAGCTTGGTGGCACGATGGTCGAGCAGCTGGCGGGGTTGTTCGATCTCGAGCGTTAGCGATAAGATCGAAGCGAGGCGGGGTCGGGCTTCCCGTGCGCACGGATATGGTACTGAAATCCGTTTTTACACGGGCGACGGGGGAGAGATCGCCGTTTTTCGGCGTAACCTCGTTCGGATTCACACACGCAGGGCCGACGCGTTTTTGCACCGGCCCCGACCCTCATCTACCCAATCAGAGGGTAGGCAAAGCTAGCGGCGATCGCAGCTACCGCTCTTGTCGATTGCACGGCCTGCCAACGCCCCGGCCCCAGCGCCAACGATCAGACCGGTCGTGCTCGGCTGATTGCGATAGCCGCCACGGCCGATCTCACGGCCAAGCAAGCCGCCCGCAATCGCACCGAGAATCGTACCGGTTGTGCCCGAATTGCGGCGACATTGCTGGTAGTTTCGGTTGTAATGCCGGTCGGCATAACGGCCGCGATTGTCATAGCCGCGATTGTCATAGCCGCGATTATCATAGCCGCGATTATCGTAGCTGTTGCGGGCATCATACTCGCTTTGGCGATACGTGTCGGGACGCCCGCCATAATAGTCGTCATGCGCCAGCGCAGGGGTCGCCGCAAAACCGACGGCGGCAACGCTCGCCAACACGGCGGTGCGGATCATCTTTTTCATCGTCGGTCTCCTTTAACTGTGCATTGAATTTAGTCGATTCTCTGTGGAGCATTGCTGAACGCGCATGTTAGCCGTTGTTCAGCTTCGCGAAGGATTATCACGCCGTCGCCAGCAGCCATGCCGTTCGTCGATGCCGTTCGTCTTGTGCGCTCAAAGGAGACGACGCGCCCGCATCCTTTCATGGCCGTGCTGCTCACCGTGACGGGGCCTTGCTGTTCGACCCTTGCGTCTATCCTGTCTGAGCGCCTTGCCTCGATTCTCGTGCGGATCCAAGCCAACGACGGGCAACGGACACACGCGGATCACCGTATCGTATTCGCTAGATAAAAGTTTACTCGCTGGGCAGGTCAATTCAGAAGCGGCTCAACGGGAGATCGGCAGAGACAGCGTGACTGCCGTTGGCGATTGTGGACCGCGCCCACTGCGGCAACTCACGACTGGGGCGGCCCACCGACGCGCAGATCGCCGCTTGGCGCCGACACGTCCTCGACGACAAAGGCGCCCACGCCCGAGCCTCGCTTGCAACCACAGTCGACGGGCGATGGGTTGGTTATGAGACTGCCGACGAGTAGTGCGAGATCATGCCTGACGGCGCACCTGCTTAGAGTGAAACGGACTACCGAAATGACCAGCTCGGCCGACATAGCCGGCTCAGGCTAGACTTACGCTCACTCGGTGGTCGACGTGACACCGTCACGGTCGCTGGCCTGGAGCCTAGCGGCTCAACGCCGCCCGGGTCAGGGGGGAGCAAAGCGCTCCGACGCGCTCGCTCAAGCTGCTGTTGCGCTCTTCAGCTTAGCGATCTTGCGCTTCAACCGCTGAACCTTGAGGCTCAGCTGCTCATCGCTCGACTTTGCCAACCAGTTGTCGAGACCGCCGACATGCTCGACAGTGCGCAGGCCGTGTGTTGAAACGCGCAACTTTATGCCTTCGCCCAGTGTATCGGACAGCAACGTCACATTCTGCAAATTGGGCAGAAAAGTCCGCTTGGTCTTGTTGTTGGCGTGGCTCACATTGTGTCCCACCTGACGACCCTTGCCGGTCAGTTCGCAAACGCGTGCCATCGCTTGTAAATCCTAGAATTCATTATTGGTTGGAAAGACGGCGCAGGTATCGGCAAAGGGTTGCCGCGTCAACCGCACAGCTCCTAGACGTTCGATATGAGCTTCCCGCTTTCCGACCTGATGCGTCGCGCCCTTGCTCTGGCCATGGAGGCCGCCCACGCCGGCGAGGTGCCGGTCGGGGCAGTCATTGTCCGCGAGGGAAAAATTATCGCCGAGGGCGCAAACCGCACCCGGCGTGATCTGGATGCGACTGCGCATGCCGAAATCGTTGCGATTCGCGCCGCTTGTGCGGCACTCGGGAGCGATCGGCTGACCGACTGCGAGCTATGGGTAACTCTTGAGCCGTGCGCAATGTGTGCCGGAGCCATCGCCCACGCCCGCATTGCACGCGTTGTCTATGGTGCGCCTGATCCCAAGGGTGGTGGCGTCGATCATGGTGCTCGTGTCTTTGCTCACCCAACATGTCATCACCGCCCCGAGGTAATGGGCGGAATTGGCGAGTCGGCCGCGGCGACCATGCTCAAGGACTTCTTCGTGCGGCGCCGTTAGCTGCCTGGTTGCAAC
Organism: Sphingomonadales bacterium; assembly: GCA_025352685.1. Taxonomy (GTDB): domain Bacteria; phylum Pseudomonadota; class Alphaproteobacteria; order Sphingomonadales; family Sphingomonadaceae; genus Sphingomonas_O. The sequence goes on along the minus strand of JANXSN010000084.1, from coordinate 43,725 downwards.
CTCACGGTTGCTCGGCGCTCGCAAAGGCGGCATTGCTGGCGGTCACCATGCCAGCGCCCGCGCTCTTACCCTTTCCCTGGATCGATGTCGCCATCATCGTCGCGCTGATTGCGCTCAACGGTGTATTTGCAATGTCAGAGCTCGCGATTGTTTCCTCCCGCAAACCGCGGCTTGAGGCGATGGCACGCAAAGGAGTCGGCGGCGCGCGTGTCGCGCTCGATCTTTCCACCGATCCGGGCAAGCTGCTCTCGACCGCCCAGATCGGGATAACCTTGATCGGTATTCTTGCGGGTGCCTATTCGGGTTCGAGTCTGGGAGGGCCGACGGGCGAGCGGCTTGAGCACCTGGGCGTGTCGCATGACACCGCTGGTGATCTGGGCTTTGGCCTTGTGATCGCCGTCACCACTTTTGTCTCGCTGATCATTGGCGAACTCGTGCCCAAGCAGCTCGCATTGCGCTCGCCCGAACCGATCGCGGCATTTGTCGCACGGCCCATGCTCTGGCTGTCGAAGGCGACCGCACCTTTGGTCTGGCTGCTCGATTCGACCAGTGCGCTCGTCTTCAGCGTGCTCGGTCTCAACCGCGAGTCCGACGGTCATGTCACTGCGGAAGAACTGCATCTGATCGTTGCCGAGGCCTCCAAATCGGGCGTGATCGAGGAAAGCGAGCGCGCGATCATTTCTGGCGTCGTTCGCCTCGCGGACCGGCCGGTGCGTGAAGTCATGACGCCGCGTACCGAGATCGACTGGATCGACGCGGACGCAGATCACGACGCGCTGCGTGCGATGCTCGCCGAACTCCCGCACAGCCGTCTGCCGGTCGCTGAGGGTTCGGTCGACAAGGTCATCGGTATCGTCCAGGCCCGAGACATCGTCCGTGCGTTGATCGCCGGACACGACATTGATCTTCGCGCGCTGATGCGCCAGGCCCCCATCGTTCCCGACCAGGTCGATGCCATGGACACGTTGGCGGCGCTGCGCCGGGCCGACGTGCCGATGGCGCTGGTCCATGATGAATACGGCCATCTGGAAGGAATCGTCACGCCCGCCGATCTGCTGTCGTCGATCGCCGGCGATTTCGTGTCGGACCAGGATGAAGGGGATGACCCCCCTGTCGTTGAACGTGAGGACGGCAGTTTGCTTGTGTCGGGGTGGTGGGCGGCTGATCTGCTTGCTGAACGGATCGGGCTGACGCTGTCGGAAGATCGCGATTATGCCACGGTTGCCGGGCTCGCCCTCGCCAAACTGAAACGCCTACCTTCGACGGGCGACTACTTCGACTTCGGGGGCTACCGGTTCGAAATCGTCGACATGGACGGGCGCAAGATCGACAAACTACTGGTCGCGGTGAACGACTAGAAGAGCCGGGTCAGCATGTAGAATGCGGCACCGACCAGCGCCGATGCCGGTACTGTCAGCACCCACGCAACCATGAGATTGCCCGCGATACCCCAGCGCACCGAGGATGCGCGTCTGGCAGCGCCCACACCGATCACGCAGCCGGCGATCGTGTGCGTGGTCGAAACCGGAATTCCGAGCGACGAAGCGGCAAAAAGCATGATCGATCCGCCGAATGATGCCGCGAATCCCTGGTGGTGTGATAATTTGGTGATGCGGGTTCCCATCGTCTGGATGATCCTCCATCCGCCTGACAGCGTCCCCAGGCTGATCGCGATGTAGCAGCTGATCGCGACCCAATGCGGGATATGGAACTCGCCGTTCAGATGGCCGGTGGAATAGAGAAGGACAGTGATGATTCCCATCGTCTTTTGTGCGTCATTCAGCCCGTGACCGACGGAATACGTTGCCGATGAAAGCAGGTGAAGCGCCTTGAAGCTGCGCTCGGCAGGGCGCGCGGCGGAATTCCGCGTCGTCCATGACGTGACCAGCATGATCAGCATCGACAGGATCATGCCGATCATCGGCGAAAGGAAGATTGCGATGACGGTCTTGTTCAGTCCGCTCCAGACGATTCCCTCCAGACCCGCATGGGCGACGCCCGCTCCGACGAGTCCGCCGACAAGTGCGTGGCTTGATGAAGACGGAATACCTTTGAGCCACGTAACGACGTTCCAGAACATCGCCCCGACGAGTGCACCAAACACCACCGAAGGCGTCACGACATCCTTGTCGATAATGCCCTTGCCGATCGTCTCGGCGACCTTCTGAAGCCCGGGGTAGGCGACCGATAAAAAATAAGCGGCAAAGTTGAAGAACGCAGCAAAGATAACGGCATTCACCGGTGAGAGCAGCCGGGTCGATACCACGGTTGCGATCGAGTTCGCCGCGTCATGCAACCCGTTCAGAAAATCGAACGCCAGCGCGAGCACAATCAATCCGACAAGCAGCGGCAGTGCGAGGGCGTGGACCATATCTGTGGCTCAGCTATGATCGATGACGAGGCCGTCGATTTCGTTGGCGACGTCCTCGAACCGGTCCACCACGCGTTCGAGATTGCTGTAGAGCTCACGAAACACGATGAAGCGCACGGTGTTGGTCTCGCCGTATTCCTTGAAGAGCGCCCGCAAGCCGGTTTCGTGGATCGCGTCCGCCTGCCCTTCCATCTGCACCAGCCGCCCGGTCAGTTCGTGCAGGCGTGCGGCGTTGCTGGTGATGCTGCGGAGCAGCGGCAGCGCTTCGGCCAGGATGCGCGCGGCATCGACGATGATCGCCGCGACATCTTTCATTTCCTGGTCAAACTCGGTGACACCGTAAAGCGAGATCGCACCCGCGGTTTTGTTCATCTGATCGATGGCATCGTCCATCGCGCTGATCAGGCCGGTAATCGCCCCCCGGTCAAACGGGGTCAGGAAAGTGCGACGGACAGTTTGAAGCACGTCGCGAATGATCTCGTCGGCGTCGTGCTCGCGCTCCTGGATCTCCTTGATGTGCTCGGCCATATTGGGTCCGCCCTGCAGTAGGCGCGACAACGCATCAGCGCCGGCAACCAGCGTCAGCGCGTGCGCTTCGAACAGGTCGAAAAAATTGCTCTGTTGCGGCAACAACCGCTGAAACCATCCGAACATCGCGCTCATTCCCTTGGTTCTTGGTCGCGCGCCCCGCCGCACAGCGCTATTAGCTTCACTGGCTCGGAACTGACGGATTAGCAGTTGGAGATCTGGTTCTGCAACGACCTGCGCTGCTTCTGCCAGGGAGAACCAGCGCCGCTCGCGCAGCGCCTGCTCTTCCCATTCGTCCATCTCGCGTGTCACCAGTATTGGAAATACATCGACATCGACCATCAGTGACGCGCCCGACTTGCGAGTCTTGCGATAGCGGTAGGCTCCCAGCGGTGTCGGACAGGCAAGGCCGCGCACACCGGCTTCTTCTTCGGCTTCGTGCGCAGCGGCGGCATGCGGCGACAAGCCGGGGATCAAATTCCCCTTCGGCAGCACCCAGCGTTTGGTATCGCGCGATGTGACCAGCATGATGCCGACCGGCGCGTCTAGGAAGTTGCCTTCGGTGCGATAGGGAAGGGCAGCAATCTGGCGAATGGCGACGTCCCGGTTCTGTTACATTATTGTGACGAGGCTCTGACCGAGCGGCGCGGTCAATGCAAGACAGCAATCCAACTGATCGACGCGAGACTTGGCGAGGTGTTTGGGTCAGGGCATAGCGTGTTGTCATGCAAGCATATCACGACCTCCTCCGCCGCATCCTCGACACCGGTGTCCCGCAGCACGACCGAACCGGCGTCGGCACGCTCAGCGTTTTCGGCCACCAGATGCGGTTCGACCTGAGCGCAGGATTCCCGCTCGTCACGACCAAGAAGCTCCATGTCCGCTCGATCTTTATCGAGCTGCTCTGGTTCTTGCGCGGCGAGACGAACAACAACTGGCTGACCGCGCGTGGCGTCGGCATCTGGAACGAATGGGCAAAGGAGGACGGCGATCTCGGGCCAATCTACGGCAAGCAGTGGCGCGACTGGGAAACCGTCGATGGCGGCCATATCGACCAGCTGGCCGCGCTGATCGAGACGATCAGGCACGACCCCGCATCGCGGCGCCAGATTGTAACCGCCTGGAACCCGAGCGAGATCGGCCGGATGGCGCTCGCGCCCTGTCATTGCCTGTTTCAAACCTACGTTGCGAACGGCAAATTGTCGTTGCAGCTCTACCAGCGGTCGGGTGATGCCTTTCTCGGCATCCCTTTCAACATTGCCAGTTATGCCCTGCTGACCCATCTGATCGCCGATCAGTGCGGGCTGGAGGTGGGCGAGTTCGTCTGGACCGGCGGCGACACGCACCTCTATTTAAATCATCTCGATCAAGCCCGTCTGCAACTCTCACGAGACCCCAAGCCATTACCCAGACTGGCGCTCAAAAGGCGTGCGTCCTCCATCGACGCCTACGAATACGAGGACTTCGCTGTGGAGGGTTACGAGGCGCACCCGCACATCAAGGGTGAGGTGGCGGTTTGATCACGCTTGTGGTCGCGCGTGCCGACAATGGCGTGATCGGGCGCGATGGAAAACTTCCCTGGCGCCTGCCCGCCGATCTCCAGCGGTTCAAAGCGCTTACAATGGGCAGGCCCATGATAATGGGGCGAAAAACCTTTGAGAGTTTGCCTGGACTCCTCCCGGGCCGCCGCCACATTGTCCTGACACGCGATCCCCTTTGGATCGCCGACGGCGTCGAAGTGGCCAGCGATGTCGCCACCGCGCTTGCCCTCGCTGGCCCTGATGCCTCGGTGATCGGCGGCGCGGAGGTCCTGCGTCTCTTTGACCCGCACGCTGATCGCTGGGAACTCACCGAAGTTCATGACACACCCTCAGGCGACACCGTCATGCCTCCCCCCGATCCAGCGGTGTGGATAGAGATCGTGCGTAACGACCATGACGTGTACAGCTTCGTTACTTTTGAGAGAGTGCGGCAATGAAGAGATTGGGAAGCTCGATCTCGTTGCTGTCGGGTCTGGCCGCGCTCATGTTCTTTGGTCTCCTGCCGCCGTTAGTCGAGCAGTCGATGAACCACGTCACTGGTCCGCAACCTGCGCGCGCTTCGGCCCGTGCCGCTGCGCTACACAAGACGCTGCAGATTGCCGACATGCATGCCGATACGCTGATGTGGCGCAGGGACCTGCTGGCGCGCGGCGAGCGGGGGCACGTCGATGTGCCGCGTCTTGCCGACGGCAATGTCGCGCTCCAAATCCTGTCGTCGGTGACCAAGACGCCCAAGGGCCAGAACTACGATGCGAATGGCGCTGATACCGACAACATCACGCTGCTCGCCATCGCGCAGGGCCAGCCGATGCGCACGTGGCATTCGCTGATCGAACGGTCACTTTGGCATGCCGAGAAACTACGCGAATTTGAAGCTCGGTCGCACACGAAGCTGCGGATCGTCCGGAGCAAAGCCGATCTTGCTCGTCTGCTTGCGGATCGTGGCTCGGGTAAGCAGGTTACAGGCGCGATGCTTTCAGTCGAGGGCCTCCACGACATTGAGGGCAAGCGGCTCAATCTCGACCGGCTCTACGACGCTGGATTTCGAATGGCAGGACTTGCTCATTTCTTTGACAATGAGGTTGCCGGGTCGATGCACGGGTTGAAGAAGGGCGGCCTCACCGCGTTCGGCGTCGAGATCGTCCGCGCGATGGAGGCGAAGGGGATGGTCGTCGATCTCGCCCACTCGAGCCATGCAACGGTGGCTCAAGTCCTGAAGATGGCAAGGCGGCCGGTCGTTTCCTCGCATGGCGGTGTTCAGGCAACGTGCAAGGTCAACCGCAATCTGACCGACGAGGAAATCAAGGGCGTCGCCGCAACCGGCGGGGTTGTCGGCATCGGCTATTGGGAAGCGGCCGTGTGCGACACCTCGCCTGCCGGTATCGTGCGCGCGATCGCCCACGTCCGCGACCTCGTCGGCATCGACCACGTTGGTCTTGGCAGCGATTACGACGGCGCAATCTCGGCACGGTTCGACACGTCGCGGCTCGATGCCATTACCCAAGCCCTGATCGATGCTCGCTTTAGTGATGCCGACATCGCCAAGGTGATGGGCGGCAATGTGTTTCGCGTCCTGGCGAATGTCCTGCCGGACTGAGGCGCGACTGCCACTTTGACCTTCCGTAAATCGACACAAGCTCCTAGGCGCTCGGAGATGGACCGACCAATTTTCTTCGACGCAAGCGGCAAACGCAGCCTGTGGTCCAAACGTGTTGTTGCAGCACTGCTTGGGCTGATTGCCCTTGCTGCCGTCGGCTTTGCATGGACGATCGCCGCGGTCCCTGCTGGCCGGGCGCTTCATCCCGTCGGCGAACGGAGTCAGGCCCGTCCTCTCGTGGACCAGGTGTCTCGCTTGCGGCGCAGCGCCGGCATATGGTTGCCGCCCTCACGGGCGGGTGTTGCGCGCGTAAAACCGGTTTCGGTCGCGTTCTATGTGCCCTGGGACCCGGATAGCCGGGCATCGTTGATTAGGCACATCGACGACATCGACTGGGTGGTCCCCGCGATCGCCTCAGTGACCGATGCCGGACGGACGCGAACCTACATTCCCGATCCACAGTTCCAAGCTGTGGTCCGCCGCAACGCCGATCCGCCTCGGATCCTGCCGATGGTGCAAAATGCCGCGGGCGACAAATGGGACGGCGTCGGCATGGGCGAAATTCTGAGCAGCCCAACCCGCCGCGCAGCCTTTCTGGCATGGACCGACCGGGTCGTTGTCCTGCAAAACGGCAGCGGCGTCGTCTTCGATCTCGAAGAGCTGCCTGATGCAGCGCTCCCGGGATATCTCGCGTTCCTAAAAGAGGCGCATGCGCGGTTTGCACCCAAGCACTGGGAAGTGACCCTTGCTGTGCCTCTCGACAACCCGGGCTGGGACGTTCGAGCGTTTGCCGCCGTTGCCGATCACCTGTTTCTCATGAATTACGACGAGCATTCGCCTAGAGAGGGTGCCGGCCCGATTGCTTCACAATCGTGGTTCGTTGCCAATCTGAGGCGCGTGTTGCAAGAAGTGCCGCCGTCCAAGGCGATCGTTGCGATCGGCAGCTATGCCTATGACTGGCACGACGGCAGCGCCGACAACATGACCGATGAAGAAGCCTGGCTTGCGGCCAATGATAGCGAAGCGATGCCGAAGTTCGATCCGGTGAGCGGCAACAGCCATTTTGCGTACGAGGAAAACGGCACCCGGCACGAGATCTGGATGCTCGATGCGGCGAGCGCCTGGAACCAACTGCGCGCGACAAGGGCCGAGAACGTCGCCGGTTTTGCGCTGTGGCGACTAGGGAGCGAGGACGTAGGCTATTGGGCAGCGGCAAAAGCACTGCCGACTGGTCGCACGCCCGACCTGGCGCGCTTCACGCCGGTCGGTAATGTCGATGTTCAGGGCGCAGGCGAGTTGCTCCGGATTGAATCGACGCCGCGGGACGGCATCAGACAGATCGATTTCGACCATGCCGGGTTGATCCGCAATCAACAATTTACCCAGCTGCCAACGCCGTTCGTTGTTCGCCGCGGGGGCAATCGTGCGGGTATGGTCGCCCTGACGTTCGACGACGGCCCGGATGCGAACTGGACACCCAAGATTCTGGACGTGCTCGAGGCCAAGCACGCGGCAGCCACGTTTTTTGTGATTGGCGAAAATGCTTTGTCGATGCCCGGACTTCTCAACCGGATCATTGCGGGGGGCAGTGAAATCGGCAACCATAGCTATACCCACCCGAACATGGCGCAGGTCTCCGATACCGGCATCAGGCTCGAACTTAATACCACCCGGCGCTTGATCGAAGCCTATACCGGGCGATCAGTCCGGCTGTTTCGCGCGCCCTATTTTGGCGACGCTGAACCGACCACGACTGACGAACTCCAACCCGCCTTCATTGCTCAACAGCGCGGCTATTTGAACGTCGGACTGCATGTCGATCCCGACGATTGGCAGCGCCCGGGTGTGAAAAAGATTGTTGATGCGACCTTGGCCAAGGTCGAAGCTGGTACCGCCGAAGAGCCGACCAAGATCGTGCTCCTCCACGACGGAGGCGGCGACCGGTCACAGACGTTGGCCGCCTTGCCCGCGATCATTGATGGCCTGCGTGCCAAGGGCTTAACGCTGGTGACGATCTCGGAGCTGGCGGGCACGTCGCGCGCCGTGGTTATGCCGCCTGTCACGGGATGGGATCTGCGCGCCGTTCAAGCCGACATTGGTGTCTTTCTTTTGATTGCAGGCGTCTTTTGGACGATTAAGTGGCTGTTCTTCGTGGCGATTACCCTCGGTATCGCGCGCGCCGTGCTGATGGCGGGCTTGGCGCTTCGCGATCGGTTCGGGCGCGGTCGGGCGGTCCCGCCTGCCATCGATCCGACGCGCTTTGTCTCGGTGCTTATCCCGGCATTTAACGAGGAGCGCGTCATCGCCGATTCGATCCGCCGCGTGCTCGCGAGCGAGCAAGTCGAACTGGAAGTTCTCGTTATTGACGACGGCTCGACGGATGCAACAAGCGCCGTTGTCCGAGAAGCTTTTGGCGATGAGCCGCGCGTCCGTCTGCTGACACTCGAAAACGGCGGCAAGGCGCGCGCCCTCAACCAGGGTCTCGCTCTTGTTAGAGGCGACGTCATCATTGCGCTCGACGCCGACACCCGCTTCCAAAAAGATACCGTTGCCCTGCTCGCGCGCTGGTTTGACGACCCCGAAATCGGCGCCGTCGCGGGCAACGCAAAGGTCGGCAACCGGTTCAACCTCGTAACGCGCTGGCAGTCCGTCGAATATGTAACATCTCAAAACCTCGAACGCCGCGCGCTGACACAGTTCGATGCCATTACGGTCGTGCCTGGCGCGGTGGGCGCCTGGCGGCGGGTCGCGCTCGATGCGGTCGGCGGCTATCCGACCGACACGCTCGCCGAGGATCAGGACCTGACAATCGCCATCCAGCGCGTTGGCTGGCGAATCGGCTACGACGTCGAAGCGGTTGCCTGGACCGAGGCTCCCGAAAGCTTCCGTTCGCTCGCCAAGCAACGCTTCCGGTGGTCGTACGGCACCTTGCAATGCCTTTGGAAGCACGGCGGCGTCTTTCGGACTCGAAAGCCTTTGGGGCTGGCGCTCGTGGGATTGCCGCAAGCCTGGTTGTTCCAGATCGCTTTTGCCGTGGTCTCGCCGATCATCGACTTCGCATTGGTCGTGAGCCTCATCGAAACCACGATCCGAGTGCGCCAGCATGGCTGGGCGCAAACCCAGTCCGACGTGCTGACGATGGGCATTTACTGGATGGCCTTCACGCTGATTGACATCGCCTGCGGTGCCGTTGCCTATTGGCTTGATCCCCGAGAGCGTCGCTACCCTGCCCACCTGCTTGTCGCGCAACGATTCGTCTATCGACAGCTTATGTACTGGGTCGTGCTGAAGGCTGTCGGTGCGGCACTGCGCGGACCTAGTGTGGGGTGGGGCAAGCTCGAGCGATCGGGGCGCGTTGCCGCCTCGTCGTAAGACATTGGTCTTCGCACACCGGTCACGATATTTCGTTGACGTGAGCCGGATACGCCGGTGTGCCGTCACGCCGAGTTCGGGAAATGTCCCCACCGGGCTGTTGCCGGAGTCGGGTTGCGGCCGACTTCTGAACGGCATTTCCTGAGTGCCGAGACGATAGCGGTTGCCAATGTTGCTTTGTCGCCCCCATCATAGGGTTACGATGCTGCGCCAATATGAACTTGTGGAACGGGTCAAATCCTATGACCCCGACGCCGACGAGGCGCTGATCAACCGCGCCTATGTGTTTTCGATGGCCGCGCACGGCTCGCAAAAACGCGCGTCGGGCGATCCGTATTATTCGCACCCCATCGAAGTGGCCGGGATCTTGACTGATCTGCATCTCGACGATGAGACGATCGTTACGGCGATCCTTCACGACACGATCGAGGATACGGTCGCGACGCATGAGGACATCGAACGCAAATTTGGCGCCGCCATTGCGCGGATGGTCGACGGCGTCACCAAGCTGTCGAAGATCGAGGCGCAGTCGGAAAACGAGCGTGCGGCCGAGAATCTTCGTAAATTCCTTCTCGCCATGTCCGACGACATCCGCGTGTTGTTGGTCAAGCTCGCCGACCGTCTGCACAACATGCGGACGCTCCATTTCATCAAAGACGAGGCGAAGCGCCGACGCATCGCCAAGGAAACGATGGATATCTATGCCCCGCTCGCCGAGCGGATCGGCATGTATGAGTTCATGAACGAGATGCAGGGACTGGCGTTTCGTGAACTCGAACCCGATGCCTATACGTCGATCTCAAAACGCCTCGAACAGCTTCACGCAGGCGGCGGCGACCAGATTGCGCGCATCGGGTCTGGACTTAAATTGCTTCTTAGCCGGGCTGGCATTGAGGCCGACGTCTCGGGGCGCGAGAAGCACCCCTATTCGATCTGGAAGAAGATGGGCGAACGCCACATCAGCTTCGAGCAACTTTCCGACGTGATGGCGTTCCGCGCGATCGTGCCGGACGAAGATGCTTGCTACCGCGCCCTCGGCGTGATCCATCGTCGCTGGCCTATGGTTCCGGGGCGGTTCAAGGATTACGTATCGACGCCTAAGCGCAACGGCTACCGTTCGCTCCATACTGCTGTCATCCATTCGGAAAAGATGCGGATCGAAATCCAGATCCGATCTTCGGAAATGCATGCGAAGGCCGAATACGGCTATGCGGCGCACTGGACGTACAAGCAGGGGCAGAAGCGCCCCGATGTCCCCGGCCGCTGGATTAGTGACCTTGTCGAAATCCTCGATAACGCTGAAACGCCTGAGGAGCTCCTCGAGCACACGCGCATGGCGATGTATCAGGATCGGATCTTCGCGTTCACGCCGAAGGGAGAGCTGTTCCAGCTGCCCAAGGGCGCGACACCGGTCGATTTTGCCTATGCGGTGCATACCAAGCTCGGCAACGAGGCGGTCGGGGCCAAGATCAACGGCCGTGTCGTGCCGCTGCGGACACCCATAGAAAATGGCGATCAGGTCGCGATCTTGAAGTCGAAGGCGCAGGAGCCGCAACCCGCATGGCTCAATTTTGTCGTTACCGGCAAGGCGCGTTCCGCGATCCGACGCTACGTCCGTAACAAGGAGCGTGGCGAGAGTGTCGCGCTCGGTCGCAAGATCTACGACGAACTGGTTGCCCGTCTTCCTGCCCAACTGGGCAAGGAGGCCCAGGCGGCCGCGCTCAAGCGGCTCAAGCTTGCCGACGAAGGGGCGCTGATGGAAGCCATCGCGCGACGCACAGTCACCGATGCACAGGTGATGGAGGCCTTGATGCCGGGCTCGGCTGGCGGCGACGTCGCTGTCGCGCCTGCACAGCGCGAGGCAATCTCGATCAAAGGCCTGACGCCTGGCGTCGCGTTTGTCCTATCGCCCTGTTGCCATCCGGTGCCTGGCGACCGCATCGTTGGCCTGCGCCGTGCCGACGAGCCGATCGCAGTGCACGCGATCGACTGCCCGGTGTTGGCCTCGGGCATTGACGCCGATTGGGTTGACCTGGCCTGGGGCGACGGCAGCGAGGGCGCAGTGGCTGAGCTGGTTGTCATCCTCAAGAACGAACCCGGAGCGTTGGGCGTGATGGCGGGGATTTTCGGCTCGCACCAGGCAAACATTCTAAATCTGAAACTCGAAAACCGCGATGAAGGCTTTCACGGCTTCCGGGTGGCATTGGAGGTCGGCGACCTTCACCATCTGACGCGGATCCTGGCTGCCTTGCGCGCTGCCGATGTGGTGAGTTCAGCGGAACGGGTTTAAGAAACGCCCGCTGCCGGGTTGTCTGTCGGCGTCCGCGCGCCGCGATGCCATTCGTCTATGGGTCCCAAATGAGAGACGATTCACTTTCATGATCGACGATGGCCTGCCCACGCCCAAGCGCTACCTCGCCATTCTTGCAATCTCGTTCGGCACGGCCCTCGTCGTGATCGATGGGGCCATCGCCACCGTCGCGCTGCCGACAATCGCGCGCGACCTGAAGGTGGACGGCTCGGCGGCTGTGCTTGTCGTGACGATCTATCAGCTTGTCCTCGTCATGACGCTTTTACCGTTTTCCGCGCTGGGGGATCGTGTCGGCCTCCGGCGGATGTATCACTATGGCCAGATCGTCTTCGTGATCGCGACTGCTCTCTGCTTCTTTGCGCGTAGTCTGCTCTTTTTGCTGATCGTGCGTGCCATTCAGGCGCTCGGCGCTGCAGCGACGCTCAGCGTGTCATCAGCGCTTTTGCGGTCCGTCTATCCGGCCAGGCACCTTGGTCGCGGTCTGGGGATCAACAGCGTCGTGGTTTCGACATCAGTTGCGCTGGCACCGACGCTTGGTGGCCTTGTGCTGTCGGTCGGCCCCTGGCCTTGGGTCTTCGCCAGCGCCGTACCCTTTGCCATCATCTCGCTGCTGCTCGGGCGCTCATTGCCCCCATCTGTGCCCCGTTTGGGGCCCTATGATATTTTGGGCGCTGTTCTGTGCGCGGCAAGCTTTGGCTTGATTATCGCGGGGCTCGAAACGCTCGTTCATGGCGATTCGCCGGTTGTGGCGTCCGCCATTATTGCAGCAGGTATCGGTACCGCCATTGTGTTCGTCCGTCATGAGATTGCCGAAGAGCGCCCGATTCTGCCGGTCGACCTTCTCGCCCGCCCAGTGCTGGCGCTGTCAACCGTCGGCGCGCTCACGGCATTCATGGCCTCGATGACGTTGTTGATCGCGATGCCGTTTCGGCTCGAACGTACCTTTGGGTTTTCGCCGGGCGAGGTCGGAATCGTGCTGGCGCCGTGGCCGTTGACGACGATGATCGTGGCGCCGCTGGCGGGCGCGTTGTCCGACCATTATCCAGCAGGCGCGCTCGGGGGCATCGGCATGGTGATTGCGACTGTGGCATTGGCGTTGCTCGCCTGCCTTCAGCCCGGTGCCGGATCGTTGGATGTTGGTTGGCGCATGGCTCTGTGCGGCGCGGGCTTCGGCCTGTTCCTGTCGCCCAACGCGCGACTGATCGTCGGGTCAGCCCCGCTGGAACGCGCTGCATCGGCTGGAGGGCTTATCTCCACGACGCGCATGACCGGCCAAACTCTAGGCGCGACACTCGCTGCTGCGCTACTCGCGTTCGGGCTTGGCAGCGGTCCTGTGCCGCCCCTGGTCGCCGCTGGCTTGGCGGTGATCGCCGGACTGTGCAGTCTTGCCCGTCTCAATCCCGGCGTCCGCAACCCGGCGCAGACCGAAGTCGACGCGCTGCAACCCGCGAGTCCGACTAAATAGGCCGCTCTTCCGGTCAATCGACCGCGCCGCCGCGACCAAGCGACTCCCAGTCCATCGGTGCATGCCGATCCACAAATGCATCAGCTCTCGGCATGTCGTACTTCAACCCCGTTGCGCAGTTGAAAAGCACGCAACGGTCGGTCTCGTCGACAAGACCGGTGTCGACGGCAGTTTCCCATGCTGCCGCCGTGGCCGCGCCTTCGGGGCAAAGAAGCAAGCCGTCTTCGCGCGCGATGCGGTCGCGCGCAGCCATAATCGCGGGATCCCCGACAGCGATTGCAAAGCCGCCCGACTCGCGGACGGCGTCGAGGATCAGAAAATCGCCGATCGCCGCTGGCACGCGAATTCCCGCCGCCACCGTCGACGCGTCTTCCCATTTCGTGGCGTGGCGTTCGCCCGCCTCGAATGCACGAACGATGGGCGCGCAGCCCGATGCCTGGACAGCAACCATGCGAGGCCGCTCCGGGCCGATAAGTCCGATCGCTTCAAGCTCGGCAAAAGCTTTCCACATGCCGATCAGTCCGGTGCCGCCGCCTGTCGGGTAAAAAATCACATCGGGCACATGCCAATCCAACTGTTCCACCAGCTCGAGTCCCATCGTTTTCTTGCCTTCGATGCGGTAAGGTTCCTTGAGCGTCGAGAGGTCGAACCAGCCCATCGGCAACTTGCCGGCGCCCACGATCGCACCGCAATCGCCGATCAAGCCGTTGACGCGCCACACCTTGGCGCCTTGTAATGCCACCTCTCGAAGATTGATTTCCGGGGTGTCGTCGGGTGCAAACACGAAGGCCTCGATCCCGGCCTGCGCGCAATAGGCAGCCATCGCCGCCCCGGCGTTACCGTTGGTAGGCATCGCAATCCGCTGGGTTCCGAATGCCTTGGCCATCGAAACTGCCATCACGAGCCCACGGGCCTTGAAGGATCCCGTCGGCAGACGGCCTTCGTCCTTGACGATCGGCGCGCGTGCGCCATGGCGCTTGCCAAGGCGAGGCAGGTTGACCAATGGCGTTTCGCATTCTCCCAGCGACACGATGTCCGCGATTTTGCGCACGGGCAGCAGCTCGCGCCAGCGCCACATATCGCGTGGGCGTTCGGCAAGCGTCGCCTTGGTCAACGCACCCGCCACCCCCTGCAGATCGTAGCGAACAAGGAGAGGCCTACCGACGCGCGACAGGCCATGAACGATGTCGGCCTCGTACCGCTCGCTGGTTTGCGAACATTCGAGGTGTGTGACGAAAGTCGGGCGTTCAGTCGTGAGGTTGGCGTCGGTGCGCATGTTTAGCCTTCGCGGTGGTAGGGGTGCCCGGCGATGATGGTCGTCGAGCGGTAAAGTTGTTCGGCGAGCATGGCACGGACCATGAGGTGCGGCCAGGTCGCGGTGCCAAAACTGAGGAGCCTGTCGGCGCTGGCGCGCTCGGCCTGGGACAGGCCGTCGGCGGCGCCGATCAAGAACCGCGCCTCACGCACGCCGCCGTCGCGCCACCGCTCGAGCAGCTTTGCAAAGGCGACCGAGGTCAGTGCTTCACCACTCTCGTCGAAGGCGATGATTTTCATCGGGGCCAGCGGATCGGCGACCCGGCCGCCGGTTTCGGGCAGCTCGGTGATCGCAAGCGGCCAGGCGATTCGCTTTTGATAGCGCGCCACAAGATCCGCCTCAGGACCGCGCCCGATGCGGCCTCGTGCGACGATGTGCAGCTTCAATGCCTGTAACTAGTGCGTCATCGGCGGGATCGGCGCGTCGCCGAACGCCCACATGCGTTCCAAGTTGTAGAAGCTGCGTACTTCGGGGCGGAACAGGTGGATGATAATGTCACCGGCATCGATCAGCACCCAGTCTGCAGTCGGAAGTCCCTCAATCCGCGCCTGACGCCCAAACTCTGTCTTGATCCGCTCGGCGATCTTGGCTGCCATCGACGCAACCTGACGGGTCGATCGCCCGCTGGCGATGACCATGTGATCGGCAATCGAAGATTTACCCGCCAGCGGAATCGAGATTGTCTCGACCGCCTGGTCAGCATCAAGTTGCGCGAGGATCATCTCGTGCATCGCATCGACATTATCGCGTTTTTCTAAGGGGCGGAGCGCAGTCGCGGGCAAGGAACATCCTTCAAGGCAGGCGCCGTTTCAATGCGGCGCGGGTGGCGAAGTGGCTAGAGAATTGGCGATACCATTCGGGCGAGGCCCGGCGCAGCGCCGTGGCGGACGTCGGATCGGGACGAACATGCAGCAGCACGAGCGCCGGCGGTCTCCACCTCGTCCAGTCATTCGGCTCGCCCAGGTGCCGGACGAAACGCCTGAGCCACGCCGACGCAGGACTTGCGCCGACAAGTCCACTATAGCCCGGACGGACCACGATCGCAATCGGCACGAGGCTAGCCAACTTCCGCCAGTCGCGCCAGCGGTGGAATTCACCGATTATGTCGGCTCCCATGATCCAGATAAACTGCCTGTTGGGGAAGCGTCGGGTGAGCGCGCGGACGGTGTCCACGGTGTAACGCGTCCTGAGTTGCGCCTCGATTCCCGTGGGGCGGATGCGGCTGCGCCTTGCCATGGCTTTCGCCGCGCCCAGACGGGCAGCGAGCGGGGCCATGCCATCGGCGGGCTTCAGCGGATTACCCGGCGAAACCAGCCACCAGACCTCGTCGAGGCCGAGTTGATCGATCGCCGCGAGGCTGAGTCGTCGATGCCCGCGATGGGCCGGATTGAATGATCCGCCAAGGAGGCCCGTGAGGGTCAAGGACGAGTCTGGCCGGTCCCGCGTACCTGCCATTTGTAGGTCGTTAGCCCTTCGAGCGCGACAGGGCCGCGCGCGTGCAGCCGACCCGTTGCGATCCCGATCTCCGCACCGAGACCGAACTCGCTGCCGTCAGCGAACTGCGTCGACGCGTTCCACAACACGATAGCGCTGTCGACGGTGCTCAGGAAATGCTCGGCGACTGTCGCGTCTTCGGTGATGATCGCGTCGGTGTGATCGGACCCGTGGCGTTCGATATGAGCGATAGCCCCCTCGACCCCATCGACCAGCATGACCGAAACAATTCGGTCGAGATATTCAGTATCCCAATCCTCGCTGGACGCCGGAACGACGCGTGAGTCGAGCACCGTAATGTCGGGCGTGCCACGCACTTCGCACCCTGCATCTAGGAGTGCGCGCACGACGGACCGGGAATCGACAAACCCGCGGTCGATGAGGATCGTTTCGGTAGAACCGCAGACGCCGGGGCGGCGCATTTTGGCATTGACGGCGATATCGCGGGCCTTGGCCGGATCGGCGGCGCCGTCGATATAGCTGTGGTTCAACCCGTCCAGATGGGCCAAAACCGGCACACGCGCGTCGGCTTGGACGCGGGCGACGAGTGCCTTGCCACCACGCGGGATGATGATGTCGATCAGGCCATGCGCCGCGAGCATCGCACCGACAGCAGCGCGGTCGGTGGTGCGGACCAGCTGGATTACGTCGGCGGGCAGGCCCCCTTCGACAATCCCTTCGATCATCGCCGCATGGAGGGCAATGCTTGTGCGGATAGCCTCCGAACCCCCGCGAAGGATCGCCGCATTTCCCGATTTCACGCAGAGCGCACCAGCGTCGGCGGTCACATTGGGTCGGCTCTCGAAAATAACCCCGACAACCCCCAATGGCACGCGGATGCGGGTCAGTTTCAACCCGTTGGGGCGAATGCTCTCGTCGATGACCACCCCAACCGGGTCCTCCAGATCGGCAACCGCCGCGATGCCCGCCGCTGTCTCCTCCAGCCGCGTCGAATCGAGAGCCAGCCGATCGAGCATTGCGGTTGACATGCCGTTTGCCCGCGCCGTTGCGACGTCGCTGGCGTTGGCTGCGAGAATCGCGCCGGCATGACGGCGCACCGCTGCTGCTGCGGCGTGTAAAGCTGCAGCCTTTTGGACTGCGGACGTGCGGGCAAGCACACGCGCCGCCCGACGGGCGCGGCTTGCCATGGCGGGGATCAGGTCTGGCATCGGTTGGGCATCGGCCATGCTGGCGCGCCTAGCACAGCTTGCGTGTGGCCGAAAACCGCGTCCCAATAAA
Source organism: Sphingomonadales bacterium (assembly GCA_025352685.1). Taxonomy (GTDB): domain Bacteria; phylum Pseudomonadota; class Alphaproteobacteria; order Sphingomonadales; family Sphingomonadaceae; genus Sphingomonas_O. Next base: position 26,492 of record JANXSN010000084.1, on the reverse strand, counting down.
TGGGGACTGCGCTTGCATCGACGCCGGTCCACGATAGCACATCGCCATGACGGGGGGTATCAAAGACGCGGGTGATGTCATGACGGGCGCGGCGGTAGCCCGGGCAGTCGAACCCGCACATGGTGAACACGGTGGGCACGCGGCTGCCTGCCTCAACTGCAGTGCGGTCCTTACCGGCCCCTTTTGCGCAGCGTGCGGCCAGATGGCGCACCTGCACCGCTCGCTCATCGGTCTCTGGCACGATATTGCGCACGGGGTTTTCCATTTCGAGGGTAAGGTCTGGCGTACCCTGCCCTTGCTCGCGTGGAGGCCGGGCGATCTGGTGCGGGAATACATTCACGGCGCGCGCGCCAGGTTCGTTTCGCCGCTCGCGTTGTTCCTTTTCTCGGTATTCTTGATGTTTGCGACGTTCGAAAGCGTCGGTGGACCGATCCGACTGGACCTCGATCGAGCAACGATGACCAATGGCGTGAAAGTTCACGCGCCCGCCATGAAAGCTGACCTTGCCAAGGAAAAGGCCAGGCTCGCTGGACTCGAGGCTGACCGGGGCAGGATCGAGAAGGGTACCATCTCGACGACCGACATCGACAGCAGCATCGCAAGCTCGCGCGGCGACGTTCAAGCTATGACGGCTGCCGATGCGATGATGAACGGCCTGTCCACAGATGGCCTGTCCACTGATGGCCTGTCACTGCCCGACAGTATAAATGTCCACACTGGCGTCGCCGGCTTCGACGAGAAGATAAAAGCCGCGCTCAAAAATCCCAAGCTGCTGATGTATAAGCTACAGTCGTCCGCGTATAAATTCGCATGGGCGCTCATCCCGTTGTCGCTGCCGTTCATGTGGCTGATCTTTGCTGGGCGACGCAACTATAAACTCTACGACCATGCCATTTTCGTTACGTATTCGCTCTCGTTCGTCATGGTGCTTCTGGTCGCTATGGCAGTGATTGCATCACTGGGCGCACCGACGGGATGGGCATTGTGGCTCGTGCCGGTTCACATGTTTCGGCAGCTGAGACAGGCGTATCGCCTGGGCTGGTTCGGTGCGTTGTGGCGGACAGCGACGTTGTTGATTGTCGCGTTCATTTCGTTGAGCCTGTTCGCCGTCGCGCTGGTTGCACTTGGGCTGCTGGGCTGATCGATTGCCGGGTGCCAGGTAATGGGTGCTGCCGTGCCGTTGCACGCCGGCAGCACCCTATTCAATCGCTGCGAGAAGCATCAAACTCCCTGAATCGCTGGGCCCCCAATGCTGCCCGGTCGTTTTGAGCTGGGTACCGAGGATCCGCCCGAAATCGGCTTGGGTTTGGCTTGATCCTGTCCGCTGCGGTCGGGCGGCGTGCCGTTGTTCAAAAGCGCCGCGATTTCTTCACCGGTCAATGTTTCATATTCAAGGAGCGCGCCCGCCAGCGCGTGCAGTTGCTCGGCATGATCAGTCAGAATCGATTTTGCGCGCTCGTTGCCTTCGTCGACGAGCCGCTTGATCTCGTTATCGATCAGAAGCGCCGTCTCATTCGAGATGTTGTGCCGCTGAGTCTGCGAATAGCCGAGGAACGTTTCACCTTGTTGCTCCTCGTATTGGAGCGGGCCGAGTGCATCCGACATTCCCCATTGCGTGACCATTGACCGCGCAAGCTTAGTCGCCTGTTGAATGTCGCTCGAAGCGCCTGACGACACCTTGTCATAACCGAAGATGATTTCCTCGGCGACGCGACCACCCATTGCGATCGACAAATTGGCGTACATTTTGTCGCGGTGATACGAATAGCTATCCCGTTCGGGCAGACGCACGACCATACCGAGCGCACGGCCGCGCGGAATGATTGTTGCCTTATGGATCGGGTCTGACGCCGCCTCGTGGAAGGCAACGAGGGCATGGCCCGATTCGTGGTAGGCAGTCATTTTTTTCTCGTCGTCAGTCATCACGAGTGATTTCCACTCGGTACCCATCATGACCTTGTCCTTGGCAGATTCGAACTGCGCCATGGCGACCAGACGCTTGCCAAGGCGCGCTGCAAGCAGGGCGGCCTCGTTGGCTAGGTTGGCAAGATCGGCACCCGAAAAACCGGGCGTGCCACGCGCGATGCGACGGATATCCACGTCGGGGGCGAGCGGCAGCTTTTTAACGTGCACCCCCAAAATCTTCTCACGCCCCTCGATGTCGGGTAGCGGCACGGTCACCTGACGGTCAAACCGGCCGGGACGCAGCAGGGCGGGGTCAAGCACGTCCGGGCGGTTCGTCGCAGCGACGATAATAATGCCCTCGTTTGCCTCGAAGCCGTCCATTTCGACGAGAAGCTGGTTGAGTGTCTGCTCGCGCTCGTCGTTGCCGTTACCAAGCCCTGCGCCACGGTGGCGACCCACCGCATCGATTTCGTCGATGAAGACGATGCAGGGAGCGCTCTTTTTCGCCTCGGCAAACATGTCGCGCACGCGGCTCGCACCGACACCGACGAACATTTCAACGAAATCCGAGCCCGAAATGGTGAAGAAGGGGACGCCGGCCTCGCCAGCAATGGCACGAGCGAGCAACGTCTTGCCAGTACCCGGGGATCCGACAAGCAGCGCTCCCTTGGGAATTTTGCCGCCGAGACGTGCAAACTTGGTTGGATCCTTCAAGAAATCGACAATCTCTTGAAGTTCTTCGCGTGCTTCGTCGATACCCGCAACGTCCGCAAACGTAACCTGGCCCTCGCGTGCGGTCAGCATGCGGGCACGGCTTTTGCCAAAGCCCATGGCGCCCCCACCCGAATTCTTCTGCATCTGGCGCATCACGAACACCGCGAGACCGATCATCAGTACAAAGGGCAGAGCCTGATACAGCAAGATCAACCATATCGACGCGCTTTCCTCGGGCTGCCCCTGGAACCGAACATTGGCTTTTGAAAGCCGCGCGGTCAGCGTCGGATCGGGGACCGCATAAGTTTTGAACGCATCACCGTTCGACAAGGTGCCCGAAATGACATCGGGCGAAATCTTGACCTCTTTTACAGACCCTTCCGCGACCTTGGCGATAAACTCTGAATAAGCGATTCCGGTTGAGGGAGTCGCACGCGTGCGCCCGTCGAATACCATGACGAACGCTGCCAGCGCGATGAGAATGCCTGCCCAGATCGCGATGCTTTTCATCCAGGGGTTGCCAGTCGGCTGCTTGTCGTCATTCATAATCGATAATGCCTTTCAGAACGCAAGATAGGCATTCACAAGTTAATCGCAATGGAACAGCGCATCAGGGTCTTCGCGGCGGTGCCGGCTTGAAGGTCCATCGATTGCCAGGCGTACATACAATATCGCCGATCATGACTTTGTTACCCGCCCGCAAGGCGGCAAGCGCCCGCATCAAAACGTCACCGCGCGGATCGATATTCGGTGCAATCTCGACGAGGCATCGGCGCAGGATTCTACGGGCGAGTTCATCCGGTATGTCGGCCATCACCCGCGCCGTTGGGTCAACATCGGCGGCTGCCCAATCGAGCGCGGTGTCGGCATCGGCCAGCCATGCGGCGCTGCGGGTCGCCGCGAGCGGGTCGAGCCAGTCGGCGCCTCCGAGTGCCTTGCGCAGGCGAGCCCGGTCATAGCGGCTGTCATGGTTCGACGGGTCATCGACGGGCTCGATCCCCGCACTTTCCACCAGCGCAACGAGCTCGGCGCGTCGCCAGCCGAGCAACGGGCGGACAATCGTGCCGTAGCGGCGACGAATTCCCGACAGGCCGCCGACGCCGGAGGCCCTGTTCAGCCGCATGATCACGGTTTCCAGTTGGTCGTCGGCGTGATGTGCCGTCGCGATCCAGTCTAGGCGTTTGCGCGTCTGCCAGCCCTCCAGCACGGTATAACGCGCACGGCGCGCAGCGTCTGGCACATTTTGCCCGGCCAAAATGCCAATCGTCAGAATTTCATGCGGGACATTGAGAGTGGCACACAGCGCGCCAACGAAGCGCGCCTCGTCGATCGACGCGGCGCGCAGCTGATGATCTACTGTTGCCGCTTCGATCGTTGCAGGAAAGGCTGCGGCGGCGAGAAGCAGCATGGCGACGCTGTCGGCCCCGCCCGAGACCGCCAGGCCGATTTTGCCGACGGCGGTGCCCGTCAGTGCCGTCAGGTCGGTACGAAAACGATCGACCGATTCGCTTGGTAACGCTTCAACCAGCGCATTTGGCGTCGGCGCGACCCTTGGCAGCGCGCGACTTCTGATCGGGAGTGATGTTTGCCGCATAGACGTCATTGAGTTCGTCGAAGACCTTGCACGCATCGGAATTCTTTTTGAGCTTGATCAGCGATTGACCGAGCCACGTCAGACTATCCGCCGCCCGCTCGCCGCGCGGTGCCTTTTGATAATTGTCGTAGAACGCCACGCTTGCAAGCGCGGGCTTGCCTTCGTCGAAATAGGCCCGGCCGAGCAGGTTCTGGGCATAGCTCCACCGCTTATTCGCGGGTGGATATTTGGTTGTAAATTCCTTTAGCTTGGCCTGAGCCTCGGGATAGAATTTGGCAACGTAGAGCCGAAACCCATAGGTGTAATCGTTCTCGATGGCATCACCGGTGGCGGGCATTTCGACAGCTGCGACCGCGGCCTTGCGCCCCGAGTCGGCGTTTGTGGCGACGGATTTCGGCGCAGTCGGTGCAGGCTTTGGCGCCAGCGCCGCGGCGGGCTTGCGCTTCGAAGGAAGCATCGCCGCCGACGACCCGGTCGTTGCCGGCAGCGGTGCGGCATCCGTGGTCGAGACTGGTGCGGTCGTGGGCGGCGGGCTGCCCTCGAGCGCGGCGAGGTGGCTCTGGACCTTGGTCAGCGCCTCTTCGAGCTGCTTGATGCGGTAGCTATTTTGCTCGCCGCTGCCGGTCACGGCCGCCAGTGACTTTTCGAGGGCATCGACCCGCGTTGCGAGGTCGGACAGCGGTGCACTCGCCGGGGTTCCAGCAGGCGTTATGGCTGTAGGCGTCGCCGATAGGTCGGGCTGGACAGGTGTCCCTTGCGGAAAAACGGTGCGTTGCACCGCCTTCATTTCCTTTTCCAATTTACCAACGCGCAGGTCGAGTGGACTGGACGACGTTTGGGCGATGGCGGGCGTGGCCGCAACCACCAGAGCTAGCGACAACCATGGCAAGATCATCAATCGAACACGCATCATTTTTTATTGCCCCACCCCGTTATTGACCGGCACTATTGCCGCTCTTTGCCGGCGTCGCAACCGGGTCGGGGAGCGTCTCGTTCGGGGCCGCCCTTTCGCTCCGCAGCGGAAAGAATGTTGTTGGCTTGAGTTTTACTTCGGGTGTCTGGGCCAGCGTTGCGACCGATGCGATGCGGGCAAGCAGCGCCTTGGCGTTGATCGGCACATCGCGGATCGTCGTTTCAGGCGCTCCGAGGGGAGCGACATCCTTGCCGTCGATGGTCACCTTCAACGCATCCGGACGCCCGGTACGGATCATCGGCGTATCGGCATCGAGCGGAACATTAAATGTCTCGTTGGCAGCCATTTCCTTTTGAAGCAGCACCTTGTCTGCCTTGTCGTAAATGCGCAGCCAAACGGGGCTGATTGCAGTCAACACGACTTGCCCGGTGGATAACGGCGTCGTTGGCGTTGCCTGAGGTGCCGACGGTGCGGGTGCGGGAGCGGTAACCGGGGCCGGTAAGGCGGTTTGTAAGTCGCCGCTGAACCAGTCTGACCGCCAGACGAGATAGCCGACCAGCAGCACCACCGCGATTACGGCCGCCGTCCAGGCGAGCAGCCGCGAAGGAACGCGCGCCGGATCCACCGGTTCGTAGGGTGTGTACCCGGTTTCCTCAGTCGGTGTCCGCCCGAGTTCAGCGCGAAGATCTCGTGCCGTCGCTATTTCATCGGCTCCGATGGCGCGTGCGAAGGATCGGGCAAAGCCGATGGCATAAGTAATTGAGGGCAGCGCGCCATAGTCGCTGCGCTCGATCGCTTCGAGATGGCGCATCGGCACGCGAGTCTTGCCGGCAATATCATTGAGATCGAGCCCGGCAGCCTTTCGGGTCGCGCGCAACCGCTCACCGACTCTTTGGGGGAACAGTCCGCCTTCGTCGTTGCCGGTTGCCACGTCCTCGTCGACCATGATCGCGCTTCTCCGGGTCGTTGCCTGCGACTTTGGCAACCATCCCACCCCTTGTGTCACTGTCTGTACCGCCCGTGTCAACCAGCGGCAGGGGGAGTGCACTCATTTGCACCACGCTGCCTAAACCAGCTCTACACCCGCTTCGCGCGCCCAGTCTGTCAGCGCCAGCCGCATGTCGGCAGGCGGTGCCGCTAGCAAGGCGGGTAGAGTGCGGCGCAGCGCCGCGATGTCAAGCGATCGGATCATTGCCTTGACCGGGCCGATCGCGGCGGGCGTAATCGACAGTCGGTCTATCCCGAGACCAATCAACGCCATCGCTTCGAGCGTCCGCCCACCCATCTCGCCGCATACGCCCACTTGTACCCCGTAAGCGTCGCATTCGCGCGAAATGCGAGCGAGAAAGCGCAGGATGGCGGGACTCAACCAGTCGTAGCGTTCGGCAAGTTTGGGATTGGCGCGGTCGGCAGCAAACATGAATTGGGTCAGATCGTTGGTACCGATCGACAGAAAGTCGAGCTTGGGCAGCAAAATATCGAGCACTTCAGCAAGCGCGGGCACTTCGAGCATCGCGCCATAGCGCACCATCGTCGGCAGTCGTCTGTTGCGCCCCGCCAGCCATGCTCGTTGCGCTTCAAAAATCGCGTGGGCCGCGTCGAACTCCCACGGTTCGCTGACCATGGGGAACATGACATTGAGCGTCCTGCCCGCCGCCGCCTCGAGCAGGGCACGTGCCTGGGCTTTCATCAACGTGTCGCGCTCGAGTGCCACGCGCAGCGCGCGCCAGCCCATGGCCGGATTTTCCTCCTCTTCGGTTTCGTTGCGAAGATACGGCAGCGCCTTGTCGCCGCCGATGTCGACGGTGCGGAAAATAACGGGCTTGTCGCCTGCCACGTCAAGAACGTCCTTGTACAGCCGCTGCTGACGCTCGCGCTGGGGCAGGGTGGCGGAGACAAGAAACTGAAATTCAGTGCGAAACAGACCGATTCCATCCGCCCCTGTTGGCTCGAGCGCGGCAACATCGTCGCGTAGCCCTGCATTCATCATCAGGGTAATCCGGTGGCCGTCTTTGGAAACCGGCGGAATGTCGCGGAGCGCGGCAAATGCTGCCCGCCGCTTTTGCCCCACTGCCAGCCGCGCCTCGAACGCTTTTTCGATCGCAGGCGTCGGGCGCACGATAACGCTGGCCTGCTCGACGTCGAGCAGTAGCAAATCACCGTCGACAACACTCTGGCGAATGTCCTTGACGCGGCCAAGGACAGGCACCCCCATCGCGCGTGCGACGATCGTGACATGCGCGGTCAGCGATCCTTCCTCAAGCAACACGCCCTTTAGACGCCGTCGGTCGTATTCGAGCAATTCGGCTGGACCAAGATTGCGCGCAATCAGTATCGTATCCTGCCGCAACCCCGCTTGCGCGGCAGTGCCGAGCTGTCCCGATACGATGCGCAGTAACCGATTCGCGAGATCCTCCAGATCGTGCATCCGGTCGGCGAGCAAGGGATCGTCGATCTGGCGCATCCGCATCCGCGTGCGTTGCTGGACACGCTCGATGGCAGCCTCGGCGGTCAAGCCGCTGTCAATCGCCTCGTTGATACGCCGACCCCAGCCCTCGTCATAGGCAAACATCCGATAGGTATCGAGCACCTCGCGGTGTTCGCCGTCGCCGCCAAAATCAGCCTGGCTCGCCATCTTGTCGATTTGGCTACGCATCTTGGCGAACGCGGAATAGACCCGGGCGCGCTCGGCTTCGGTATCCTCGGCAACGGTGTGTTCGATGACGATCCGTGGTTGATGATAAACAGCGTGGCCACGCCCCATACCGTCGACCAGCTTCAGCCCCGACAGCCGCTGGCCCTGGGCTTGGGGTGCGCGAGTGGCGCTGTTGCGCGTATCGTCGACCAGGCCGGCATTGGCAATCAGCTCGGACAGCACCATCGCCACAGTCTGAAGGGCTTCGATCTCGACCTCGTCATAACGGCGCGGATCGGTATGCTGGACGCACAGAACGCCCACGGCATCTTCGCGCCGCACGATGGGCACGCCGGCGAACGAATGAAACAACTCTTCGCCGGTTTCGGGCTTGTAGGCAAAATCGGGGTGGCTGGTGGCCTCGTCAAGGTTGAGTGTGGCGACGTCCCGAGCGATCGTGCCGACTAGCCCCTCGCCAAGCGCCATCCGCGTCACGTGAACCGCTTCCTGTTTCAACCCGCGGGTTGCGAATAACTCGAGCAATCCGTCACGCAGCAGATAGATCGAACAGACTTCGCTCCCCATGGCTTCGCCGATGATGCCGACGACCTGATTGAGCTTGGCCTGCGCGTTCGACCGGGCCGCCATAACCTCATGCAGGCGGGTCAGGATTTCGCGGGCAGAGGCGACAGCGGTTGGCATGACGCGACGGCTAGCAGAAGCGTCCCCGCTGTCCAACAACTGCTACCGCATCCGCAATGCACTTTCGGCCTGTGCGACCAGCTCGGTGATGATCTGCGAGACGGGTTCCTCCCTCGTCACCATGCCGACCGACTGGCCCGCCATAAGCGAGCCGCCTTGAACATCGCCGTCGATCACGGCCCGGCGCAGGGCGCCTGCCCAGAAATATTCGATTTGCAACTGCGCCTCGTGCATATCGACGCGGCCTTCGTTCAACGCTTGGGCAACTTCGCGTTGCTTGGCGGCGAAGGCCTCGGTGCCAGCGTTTTTCAGTGCGCGCACGGGAATCACCGGCAGCCGCGGATCAATCTGTACGCTGGGCATCGCATCGCGCGCATTGGCGCGGAAAAACGCCTTTTTGAACGCGGGGTGCGCAATGCTCTCTACCGCGCAGGCAAAGCGTGTGCCGAGCTGGACGCCGGCGGCCCCCATTTCGAGATAGCCGGCGATCGCTTCACCGCGCCCGATGCCGCCTGCAACGAAGACGGGGAGTTGGCTCGCGACCTCGGGCAAGATTTCCTGCGCGAGTACCGAAGTTGTAACAGGACCGATATGACCGCCCGCCTCATGACCCTCGATGACCAGCGCATCGACGCCTGAACGGATCAGTTTCTTGGCCATGACGAGTGCGGGAGCAAACGCAATGACCTTGGCTCCGGTCGCCTTGATTGCATCGAGCGCGCCCAGCGGCGGCAGCCCTCCCGCCAGCACGATATGGCTGATCCCGTGCGTCCCGCAAAGCGCAATCAGCTCCATCAGATGGGGATGCATGGTGATAAGGTTGACGCCAAAGGGCTTGTCCGTGCGCTTTTGTGTTTCGGTGATTTCGGTGTCGAGCAGGTCGGCGGTCATCGCGCCGCACGCAATCAAGCCGAACCCGCCGGCGTTTGAAACCGCGGACACCAGATGGCGTTCGCTGACCCACGACATCGCGCCGCACATGATTGCTGTTTCACAGCCCAAAAACTCGGTGCCGCGCCGCATCAGCGCGGCGAGCGCAGCGCTCAAGACGCCCGCTCTTCGAGGGGGTCGGGCGCGTCCAGCCCGTAAGCAGTGTGCAGCACGCGTACCGCGAGTTCGGTTTCGTCCTCATGTATCAGGACACTGACTTTGATCTCGGACGTCGTGATTGCCTGAATATTGATGCCGCGCGCAGCGAGCGCCTTGAACATCGTTGAGGCTACACCCGCGTGGCTGCGCATACCGACGCCCACCACCGAAATCTTGGCGACGCGCGTGTCGTGGACCAGCTCGTCGTAACCGATATCGGCTTTTGTCTTTGCCAGCAGATCGAGCGATCGCACAAAGTCCGACGAGGGCACGGTAAACGTCACGTCCGTCGAGCCGGTGCCGTGCGAAATATTCTGGATAATCATGTCGACGTTGATCGACCCCTCGGCAAGCGGGCCAAAGATATTGGCGACCGCACCGGGCTTGTCGGGGACACTGGTCAAAGTGATTTTTGCCTCATTCTTGTCGTGGGCGATGCCCGTGATGAGTTGGCGTTCCATATCGTCTCCTAATTCCTCATCTCCGACGATCATCGTGCCGGGTAAAGTATCTGCGGACGGTGCGTCGGCGGGGTTATCGAACGACGACAGCACTTGCACCCGAACCCCTTCCTTCATCGCAAGGCCGACCGATCGGGTTTGCAGAACTTTTGCCCCAACGCTCGCGAGTTCGAGCATTTCTTCGTACGTCACACGCTTCAATTTGCGCGCGCGCGGCACGATCCGGGGATCAGTAGTGTAGACGCCGTCAACGTCGGTGTAGATGTCGCAGCGGTCCGCTTTTACCGCGGCGGCTACCGCGACAGCCGATGTATCCGAGCCCCCACGTCCCAACGTCGAAATGCGGTCGCCGGGTCCCATTCCCTGAAAGCCTGGGATGACCGCTACCTCGCCGCTGGCCATGGCGACGCCGAGAGCTGCTGTATCGATATCTTCGATCCGGGCCTTGGCATGCGCGTCGTCGGTGCGAATCGGCATCTGCCAGCCGAGCCAGCTGCGTGCCGGCACGCCAAGTGCTTGCAACGCAATCGCCAGCAAGCCGGACGTGATTTGCTCACCGGCTGCAACGACGACGTCGTATTCGCGCGGGTCGTGCAACGGCGAGGCCTCGCGGCAAAAATTTACCAGACGGTCCGTCTCGCCCGCCATGGCGGAGACGACGACGGCCACTTCGTTTCCGGCTTCGACCTCGCGCTTGACGCGCTGCGCGACGCTGCGGATGCGCTCGGTGCCCGCCATCGACGTCCCGCCGAACTTCATTACAATCCGCGCCATGATCCTGGCGAGTTCCCCCTTCATCTTGCATCTTTTGTTTCTGGCGGCAGTCCTGATAGAAAGGGGGCATGCCCAACGCAACTATCGTCCCGGCGGAAGCCACCCATTTTGGCAATCTGGCCGCCGACTGGTGGAATCCGAACGGTAGTTCGGCCATGCTTCACCGACTGAATCCGGTGCGGCTCGGCTATCTGCGCAGTCAGATTGACCGGCACTTCGGTCGCAATCAAACAATGCGACACCCGCTGACGGGCAAGCGTGCGCTCGACATGGGCTGCGGTGCGGGACTACTCTGCGAACCTCTCGCCAGGATGGGGGCCGTGGTTACGGGCGTCGATGCAGCACCCGAAAACATCGCCGCAGCCCGCACCCACGCTGCGAGCGTAGGGCTGTCGATCGACTATCGTGCCGGCGATACCGGCGCAGTCGCAGGGGAACAGTTTGATCTCGTCACATCGCTCGAAGTCATCGAGCACGTCAGTGATCCCGTCGCCTTTGTCGCCGGGCTGGCCCGCGCACTGGCCGATGGCGGGCTCATGGTGCTGTCGACGCCCAATCGCACGCGGCGCTCGCGCCTTACCCTGATCACGCTCGGAGAAGGCCTCGGTCAGATCCCGCGGGGCACGCACGACTGGGATCGGTTCATTTCGCCCGAGGAACTGACGGCGCTGTTAGGCGGGGCGGGATTGAAGGTGATCGACACGACAGGGTTTGCCTATGATCCCCTACGCGGGGCGCGGCTGACCGCAAGCTTGTCGCTCGACTATTTCGTGACGGCGGTCGCTGCTTAAAAGTCGACCTTGTCATAATCGGCCGGCGGCGCGACCCCTGCCATCCGCTCCGCCAGCAACGGGCGAAAACTTGGCCGCGATTTGAGACCCATGTACCAGTTTCGCGTCTGCTCGTGGGCACGCCAGTCGATGCCACCGAGGTAGTCGGCGACCGAAATATGCGCAGCAGCAGCCAGATCGGCCAGGCTGAGCGCCGACCCCGCAAGCCAGTTGCGGTGATCGATCAGCCAGTCGACGTAGTCGAGCATCTCGTTTGCCGCTTTCATCGCCTCGCGTAGCGCTGTGGTATCGGGCGACATCCGATGGACGATGCGCTTGTACATGCGCTCGCCGAGCAACGGACCCGTGACCGCGCCATGGAATTGTTCGTCGAACCAGGCAGTCAGCCGGCGAATCTCGGCACGGTCGGTCGCGGTCCCTGAAATCATCCTGGATTTTTCGACCGTTTCCTCGAAATATTCGCAGATTGCGACAGAATGGATCAGTTTGGTGCCGCGCTCCTGCTCGACCATCACCGGCGTCTGCCCGGCGGGGTTCAGGTCGATGAACTCGTCACGTCTTTCCCATGGCTTTTCAAGAACGAGTTCATAGCCCACGCCCTTTTCGCCCAGCAAGAGCCGGACTTTGCGGGAAAATGGACAGAGCGGGAATTGGTGGATGAGCCACATGCGGGGCAAGCTTTAGCGTGACGTGCGCGTGAGTCCATCGGTGGATGCGGTTCGAATGGGGGATCGAATGATTCCCGCTCATCGAGGCGTGCCGCTCCGCCGTCTGGCCCTGCGCTTGTGCAGAGCATTGCGCTGGGGTTCTTGCACGTTGCCTACCGAACATTGATCAGACCGGCGTCCTCTTCGTCGTTGATATCGCTTAGCCTGATGCCATACTCGCCCCAGAAAAAGGCTGCGGCCATGGTTCGACGCGCGCCTCAAAGGCCTCTGGATGAATCCATCTTCGCCCTGCAACGGGCGCACCAGCCGGTCGCCGCCAACCGTTGGCGTAAAACGGCACAGCATCGAGCCTATGGGTCTTCATTGGGGTCCGAGCCGTAGAATGGCATCGACCTGTTGGTTCGGCGGTCGTCGCGTCGCAGTTTTACTCCGCCGCCACCAGTTGTGCTACGTCGTCGAGCGGCCAAGGCAGGCGGGTCAGCATCTCTTTGGGCACCACTTGCCAGAAATGGCCGCGCCACCGGTCCCAATCGTCCAGGATTGCATTTGACCATTTGCTGTCGGTCGCCAGCGCATGTTCTGCGATCAGCGCGCGGCATTTGGTTTCCCAGTGCAGCGACGACAAGCGGTTCCACGTGATCGTCTCGTCGTTCGCGCGCGCGGCAAAATTGCCTTCGCTGTCGAGCACGAACGCCATCCCCCCGGACATGCCGGCGCCGAAATTTTCTCCAACTTCGCCTAAAATCACGGCGGTTCCGCCCGTCATGTATTCGCAGCCGTTGGCGCCGCAGCCCTCGACCACGACCTCGGCGCCCGAGTTGCGCACCGCAAAGCGCTCGCCCGCCTGTCCCGCCGCAAACAGCTTACCGCTTGTCGCGCCGTACAGCACGGTATTGCCGATGATCGTGTTCAGTTGTGTTTCCAGCGGCGACGACACCATCGGGCGCAAGGTAATGATCCCCCCTGACAGCCCCTTGCCCACATAGTCGTTGGCGTCGCCGAATACCTCGAGTGTCACGCCCTTGCACAGGAATGCGCCAAGCGACTGCCCTGCCGAGCCGCGCAGGCGGACCTGGACATGATGATCGTTGAGCGATGACATGCCGTACAGCGCCGTGATCTCTGCTGACAGGCGCGTCCCGACCGCGCGGTGCGTGTTGCGCACGGTGTAGGTCAGCTGCATCTTTTCACGACGTTCAAACACTGGCTTTGCATCGTGCAGGATCTGGGCGTCGAGGCTGTCGGGAACCGGATTGCGGCCACCCGGTACGTTAAACCGGCGCTGGTCGTCGTCGGCGTCAACCTTGGCGAGGATCGGGTTGAGGTCGAGGTCGTCGAGATGTTCGGCACCTCGGCTAACCTGCCGCAACAGCTCGGTTCTCCCGATTACCTCATCGAGTGATTTTACGCCCAGTCGCGCGAGGATTTCGCGGACTTCTTCGGCGATGAAGGTCATCAGGTTGATGACTTTCTCGGGCGTCCCGGTGAATTTCTTGCGCAGGCGCTCGTCCTGCACGCAGATGCCAACCGGGCACGTGTTCGAATGGCACTGCCGCACCATGATGCAGCCCATGGCCACCAGACTCAACGTCCCGATGCCGAACTCCTCTGCGCCCAGGATCGCCGCGATTACGATGTCACGGCCTGTCTTCAACCCGCCGTCGGTCCGTAGTTTGACGCGGTGACGCAGCCCATTGAGCGTGAGGACCTGATTGACCTCGGAAAGGCCCATTTCCCACGGTGTTCCGGCATATTTGATGCTGGTTTGGGGCGATGCACCGGTGCCTCCGACATGGCCCGCGATCAAGATGCAGTCCGCATGTGCCTTGGCGACACCTGCAGCGACGGTGCCAATGCCCGCTGAAGAAACCAGCTTCACGCAAACCCGCGCGCGCGGGTTGATCTGTTTCAAGTCGTAGATCAGCTGCGCCAGATCCTCGATCGAATAGATATCGTGATGCGGCGGGGGCGAAATCAGTGTCACTCCCGGCGTCGAGTGTCGCAGTTTTGCAATGAGTTCAGTAACCTTGAAGCCGGGCAGTTGCCCGCCCTCACCAGGCTTGGCACCCTGCGCGACCTTGATTTCGATTTCCTCAGCGGATCCCAGATATTCTGCCGTGACGCCGAAGCGTCCGCTCGCAATCTGCTTGATCGACGAATTGGCATTGTCGCCGTTGGGACAGGGTTTGAAGCGCGCAGGGTCCTCGCCGCCTTCGCCCGACACCGCCTTTGCGCCAATACGGTTCATCGCAATCGCCAGCGTCTCGTGCGCCTCGGGGCTGAGTGCGCCCAGCGACATCCCCGGCGTGACAAATCGTTTGCGTATTTCGGTGATCGCCTCGACCTGGTCGATTGTCACGGGCTCCTTGGCGTAGTTGAATTCGAGGAGATCGCGAAGATAGACGGGCGGGAGGTCGCGGACGCCGCGGGCAAACTGCAAGTAGGTCGAATAGCTGTCCGTGGCGACCGCTGTCTGCAACAGGTGCATCAATTGCGCGGAATAGGCATGGGCCTCGCCCCCGGCGCGCTGGCGATAAAAGCCGCCGATGGGCAGCGTTGCCACACCCATGTCGAATGCCGCCTCGTGTCGTTCGGCAGCGTTTATGTAGAGTGAGGCATAGCCCTCGCCCGAAATTTTGGCAGGCATTCCCGGGAATAAATCGTCGACGAGCGCGCGGCTCAGTCCGACTGCCTCGAAATTATAACCGCCGCGATAGCTCGAGATTACCGCGATCCCCATTTTCGACATGATCTTGAGCAGGCCTTCGCCGATGGCGTGACCATAGCGATCGACGGCCTTTTTGAGGGTCAGGTCGCCGAACAGGCCGCGGGTATGGCGGTCGGCGATCGACAATTCAGCCAGATGGGCGTTCACTGTCGTTGCACCGACCCCGATCAGCACCGCGAAATAATGTGTATCGAGGCATTCCGCCGAGCGCACGTTGATGCTGGCGTAGGAGCGCAATCCCTTTCGCACGAGGTGGGTATGAACCGCCGCCGCGGCAAGCACCATCTGAATGCCGACACGACGTTCGGAGACACTTTCGTCGGTAAGGAACAATTCGCTCCGCCCTTCGCGGATTGCTTGCTCGGCTTCGCTGCGCACGCGGGCGATCGCTGCCCGCAAGCCGTCGGCGCCAGAACCGGCCTCGAACGTGCAGTCGATTTCGGCAGCAACCGGTTTGAAATGACCTTTTAGCCGCACCCAGTCGGCGTTCGACAGAACCGGCGTGTCGAGTACGAGGACGCGGTCGCGCCCCGAGTCCTGATCAAGGATGTTGGCAAGATTTCCAAAGCGAGTCTTGAGCGACATAACCTGGCGCTCGCGCAGGCTGTCAATCGGCGGGTTGGTGACCTGAGAAAAATTCTGGCGGAAAAACTGATGGATCAGGCGTGGGTTGTCCGAGATAACGGCAAGGGGGGTGTCGTCACCCATGCTGCCGACGGCTTCCTTTGCGTCTTCGACCATCGGCGACAGGATCAGTTCCATATCCTCGAGCGTCATTCCCGCGGCCACTTGCCGCCGCGTCAGTTCGGCGCGGGTCACCAGCACAGGGAAATCTTCGACGCGCACCAGGTCGTTCAGCGACAGGAAGTCGCCGACCATTTCGCCATACGGTGCTTCGGCAGCGAGCCTGTCCTTCAGCTCGGAGTCGTGGAACAGTTTTCCTTCCTGCAAATCGACGGCGATCATTTGGCCCGGGCCAAGTCTGCCTTTTGCAATGATCGTGGCTTCGGGGACAACGACCATGCCCGTCTCGGAGCCGACGATCAGCAGATCGTCATTGGTGAGGGTATAACGCAGCGGACGCAGGGCGTTGCGATCCATGCCAGCGACGGCCCAACGGCCATCGGTCATCGCGAGCGCAGCGGGACCATCCCAAGGCTCCATGACGCTCGCCAAATAAGCGTACATGTCCTTGTGTGCCTGCGGCATGTCGCCCTTGGCCTGCCAGGCCTCGGGGACAAGCATGGTCTTTGCGGTCGCAGCGTTGCGCCCTGACCGGCAGATGACTTCGAACACGGCATCGAGCGCGGCTGTATCGCTCGCGCCCGCCGGGATGACCGGCTTGATGTCGTCGGAGGCGTCGCCGAAAGCCAGGCTCGCCATCCGGATTTCGTGCGCCCGCATCCAGTTCTTGTTGCCGCGTATCGTATTGATCTCGCCATTGTGGGCAAGCGAACGGAAGGGCTGTGCCAGCCACCATTGCGGGAACGTGTTGGTGGAATAGCGCTGATGGAAAATCGCCACTCGCGATATAAACCGCTCGTCGGTCAGGTCGGCGTAGAATACCGACAAACTCTCGGCGAGGAAAAGCCCCTTGTAGACAATCGACCGACACGACAGTGAACAGACGTAAAACCCCTGGATCTGCGCAGCAATGATGCGGCGTTCGATGCGTCGGCGGACCAGATAGAGGTTTTTTTCGAATTCTTCGACGCTCGTTGCATCGGCGGCCGGGCCAGCGATCATGATCTGCTCGATCTCGGGGCGCAGTGACTGTGCCTTGCGGCCGATCACCGAAATATCGACCGGAACCTGCCGCCATCCATAGATCGCGTAGCCCGCGTCGATGATCTCGCTTTCGACGATTGTTCGACATGATTCCTGTGCGCCGAGATCTGTGCGCGGCAGGAAGATCATCCCGACGGCCAACTGACGGTTCGGTGCCGGTTTGTGCCCGCTGCCAATGATGGCGTCATCGAAGAAAGCGAGCGGCAAATCGATATGAATGCCAGCGCCATCGCCGGTCTTGCCATCGGCGTCGACGGCGCCGCGATGCCACACCGCCTTGAGGGCCTCGATGGCGGACGCCACGACGCGGCGCGATGCCCGTCCGTCAGTCGCCGCGATCAGGCCGACGCCGCAGGCATCGGATTCCATATCGGGTCGGTACATGCCTTCGGCGGCCAAGCGGGCGCGTTGGTCGATCATCGTTTCGCCTTTTTCGGGCTGATGCCGAGCAGCGTTGCGAGCTCTCTGCGTTCGGCCGGGGTCAAATCAGCGTATTTCTTCGCCTTTGGCAGTCCGGCGGTCGCTTTGATCGCATCGCCGGCAAGCGCTGGCAGTGCCTGGGTAATCTTTGGAATCTGGGTTTGCATCCGCCCCATGACCGCTGGGTCCATGAACAGCAGCATTTGTTGCGAGGCAAACCTGCTGCCGGTGGGGGTGTCAAAGAAAGTCGTGAGCTCGCGCAGTTCAGCGGGCGTGAAGCGGCGTGCCAGCGATTCTGCAAGGCCGGCCCGCAACTCCGGCTCCATCGTCTCGAAAAGAGGGATCATGCCCCTGAGTATGGCGTTCATCATCAGCCGCGTCCGATCCTTGAACGCAGGATCTACAATTGCGGCGATCTTGTTCATCGTCGGCTTGTCGAGTTTGGGAGCGGCGGTCGCATCGACACCATAGGCCTTGATGAAATCGTCGAGCGGCACGTCGCCCAGCTGATCGATCATGCCTGACATCATCTTGGAAAACGTTTCGCCAAGGATTTTGCGATAGGTGCCGTCAGGAAAGAGCTTGGCTGCGATAACCGCTGCCCCAGGCGACGCTGCCCCAAGTGATGCTGAGATGGGCGCCGCTGAGACGGGCGACGGGGCAACCGGTGGCGCGGAAGTCGCGACAACCGTCTGCGCCGACAAGGGCGCGGCGACGGTCAGTGCAAACAGCGCAATGTTTACGTTCATGCCACTTTTCTCTCGCTTGCTGCGTTTGCCTTTAAATATGCGTGCATGTGGTCGGTCACGTCACGTCCATCGCGAACCGCCCAGACGACAAGGCTTGCACCGCGCACAATATCGCCAGCCGCGAACACACCGTCGAGCGACGTCATCATACTCTTGTGATCGATCCGAAGCGTTCCCCAGCGGGTCACCCCGAGATCCGCGCTGCCAAACATCTTGGGCAAATCTTCGGCATCGAAGCCGAGCGCCTTGATGACCAAATCGGCCTCGAGACCGAATTCGCTTCCGGGATCGGGTTCGGGCGCGCGGCGACCACTGGCGTCAGGGCGTCCGAGGCGCATCTTGATTGCTCTGACGCTTGCGACCTTGTTCTTGCCGTCGATAGCCTCGGGTGCTGACAGCCAGACGAATTCAACGCCTTCTTCCTCTGCATTGCCGACTTCACGCTGTGAACCGGGCATGTTGGAGCGGTCGCGTCGGTAGAGGCACTTTACAGACGTTGCGCCCTGCCGGACTGCTGTGCGGACGCAATCCATTGCAGTGTCACCACCCCCGATGACAACGACGGTTTTGCCCTGGGCGTTCAGATCACCCTCATCGAACGCAGGCACCGCATCGCCGAAGCCCTTTCGGTTCGACGCCGTCAGATAATCGAGCGCCTCGACCACACCACGAGTGCTGACACCGGGCATCCTGATCGCGCGCGCTTTATAGACGCCGGTCGCGACGAGGATTGCGTCGTGACGCTGACGCAGTTCGTCGAGCGACGCATCGCGGCCGACTTCGAAGTTGTGATGGAAGATAATGCCCCCTTCGCGCAGTCGCTCGACACGGCGCATGACGATAGGCTTTTCGAGCTTGAAACCGGGAATGCCGTAGGTCAGCAACCCACCTGCACGATCGTGTCGGTCATAAATATGGACGTCATAGCCGCGCACGCGCAGGAGTTCAGCGGTGGTTAACCCCGCTGGCCCCGCGCCGATCACGCCGACCGATTGACCCCTGTCTGGACCCGGCACGACGGGCTCGACCCAGCCTTTTTCCCACGCCGTGTCGGTTATGAATTTTTCGACCGATCCGATCGTGACGGCGCCGTGTCCGGAGAACTCGATGACGCAATTGCCTTCGCATAGCCGGTCCTGAGGGCAGATACGGCCGCAAATTTCGGGCATCGTCGATGTCGCGTTCGAAAGCTCGTAAGCTTCACGAAGTCGCCCTTCAGCTGTCAACCTCAGCCAGTCGGGGATGTGATTGTGAAGCGGGCAATGCACCGAGCAATAGGGGACCCCGCATTGGGAACAGCGCGCCGACTGGTCCTCGGCATTCTGGACTGCGTAGCGATCGGCAATTTCGCGAAAGTCATCGGCGCGTGCGAGCGCCGAACGCTTGCGCGGATAAGCCTGATCGCGGTCGACGAATTTCAGCATCGGGTTATCAGCCATCATGCCCTCCGCCCGGTGTGGGTAAGCCGATCCGCGACTGAGTCAAGAATATAGGTCAGTGGTACTGACAGATAAACAGGGATTCTTTTCGGAGAAGCTCAAGACAATAGAAAAATATCGAGCAGCTAGTTCCGTATCGGTACTATTTGTTCAGTAACCACACCAAAGCCGCCGTGCCCACGATGATCCGGTACCACGCGAACGGAGCAAATCCGAACTGACTGACAATGCCGATAAACGCTTTGACTACAGCCAGCGCGACGACAAACGAGACGACAAAACCAATGCCGATGGCGCTCCATTGGATCACCTCGACCGCTTTGCGGGCTTCCCACAATTCCTTCGCGCTGGCCGCAACCATGACGGGGATCGCAAGGAAAAAACTATACTCCGCCGCCGTTTTCCGGTCGATGCCCAAGGATAGCGCGCCCATGATCGTTGCACCCGAACGGCTGACTCCAGGAATCATCGCGAGGCACTGGGCGAACCCCACGCCGAGCGCCGTTCGCCATGGTATGCCCTCGATCGTGCCTTGCGGGGCTGGCTTCACGAGCCGCTCAATGATGAGAATCGCAACGCCGCCGACAATCAGGGCAACGGCTACCAGCACCGGAAATTCAAGCATCGCCTTGATCGCCTTGTATGCTAGCGCCCCGATGACAAGTGCCGGCAGAAAACCGAGTGCGACGTTGCGCGTGAACGCCACCGCGCGCGCATCCCCCCGCAAGAGGCCGAGTCCGACGTCCGTGAACCGTCGCCAATAGAGCACGACCACGGCGAGAATTGCGCCCAGCTGGATGACAATATCGAACGTTGTCGATTGCGCGCCGTGAAAACCAAGCAGCTCGCCTGCGAGGATCAGATGTCCGGTCGACGATACCGGAATGAATTCAGTGATACCCTCGACAATGCCGAGGAGAGCAGCTGTCAGAATATCCAAGAAACTTATCCTTTAGCTTCGGCAAAGCGACCATGACGACGATAACGTACGAGCCAGCCTTCGGCGACGGCCTCGATTGGCGTTGCTGCCACACCCAGCTCCATCAGCCCATCGATGCCGGTGACGACATTGTCCGACTGCAGCATCAACCACTGGTCGCGTGTCATCGGTGCGCCGGGAAGCCAGCCGCCCAGCGAGGCCATCGCGCCTGCAATGGCGTCGGGAACGGCCACAAACGCCCTGGTGCGGCCCGTGGCCGCTGCGATCCAGCGGTTCAGCGCGGACATCGACAGGATTTCAGGCCCGCCGAGCTCATATTTGTTGCCACCATATACCGCCGTGTCTGCCAAGGCTGCCACGACAGCAGCTGCCACGTCGCCGACAAAGACAGGCTGGAATCTGGCTGCCCCGCGGATAATCGGCACGACAGGCAACATCGCAATCAGGCTGGCAAACCGGTTCACAAAGCCGTCTTCGCGGCCGAACACGATTGAGGGGCGCAGGATCGTTGCCGAGGCAAAAGCGGCCAACACGGCGGCTTCGCCCTCTCCCTTCGACCGGCCGTAGCGCGACGCGCTCGACGGATCGGCCCCGATTGCAGAGACCTGGACAAGCGCGCTACAGCCCGCTTTGGCGGCCGCATGCGCGACATTGCGCGCACCGTCGACATGAACGGCGTCAAAATCGCCATTCAAGATGCCGACAAGATTGACCGCAGCCGTCGCGCCGACCAGCGCGCGTGCGACGCTGTCAGCTTTGCGCACATCTGCGATGACAAACTGGATCTGTCCAAGATTGCTCTGCGTCTTCAAGAACCATCCGTCGCCGCGACTGCGCGCCGCGACACGCACCCGAGCGCCCTGAGCCAACAACGCAGGCACCACATAGCGGCCAAGAAAGCCGCTGCCGCCAAAAACCGTGACCACTTGATCCTTCATGCGTCGCTCCGTTGGGTTCGTGAGTCCCCTAACGTGATTGGGCCTGCGCGGGAAGAACCGCTAGCGACGGCTCGCATTGCGGACTGCATCAAATTCAGAACCCGGGTTCCACTCCGGCCAGCGATCCGAATCGGCAAGACCATGGGCTACGGAAAGCGCGAGCTCGACATCTTGCGCTGCGCCACGCATATCGGTGCTCGGGTCCCATCGGTCGCACGTCTGATGGTAGCAAGCCATGTACGATTTGAGCCATCGCGCCCCTGCCGTGCGCCCGCCGTCGACCAGATCGGGCGCACCGCTGATCGCCATGAAGAGCAGGCTGGGGACGCCACGCCGCGCCAGCGAGAAATGGTCGGCGCGGTAATAAAGGCCTCGTTCCGGCAAGGTCTCGGGTGTCACGACACGCCCCTGCGCGGCGGCTGCCTTGGCCAGATCCTGTTCGAGGCTATTCTGTCCGTTGCCTACCAGCATCACGTCGTGCGCCGGGCCGCCCGTCTGCAAAATGTCGAGGGTAATGTTGGCCACTGTTTTGCTGGCCGGATAAATCGGGTTGACCGCATAAAATTCGGATCCGAGCAGCCCGCGCTCCTCGGCTGTCCAGAAGGCGAAGACGCTCGTGCGTGCCGCGGGTCCAGCCTTCAACGCGCGGGCGATCTCGAACAATCCCGCCATGCCCATCGCATCGTCATTGGCCCCGGGACGAATGACGGCCCCGGCTGCATCGGGCACACCTTTCCCGTAAGCGTCCCAATGTGCACCTACCATGACTACCTCGTCGGGCCGCGTCGTGCCAGGCAGTTTACCCAGCACATTTGCACTTTCGACACGGTCTTGTTTGACGCTCAAGTCAGCCGAAAATGACGTGCCGGTCAGGGTAACCGGCTTGAAATCGGCCCGCCGCGACAGAACGCGCAACGCCGACAGATCAAGGCCTGCACGTTCGAACAGCGAACGGGCCGCTTCACCTTCAATCCAGCCCTGCAGCAAGACGCGCTCGTTGGGATTGCGTCGCACGATATCGTAATTCTCGCCACCGGGCGCGGTCACCGTGCTCCAGCCATACCCTGCGCCAGGCGTGTCATGAACGATCAGGGCAGCGACGGCGCCTCGGCGGGCTGCTTCCTCGAACTTGTATACCCAGCGTCCGTAAAATGTCATGCGCCGTCCCCCAAAGACACCGGCCACAGGTTCGGAAGGGGCGGCTTCGAAATCGGGATCGTTGACCAAAAACACCGCGACCTTGCCCTTCAGGTCGACGCCCTTGAAATCATCCCATTTTCGCTCGGGAGCGGCCACACCATAGCCGACGAAGACCATCGGCGCGGCTTCGATTTTGATCCGGTCGACGGGGCGCACGGTGCTGACGTAAATCTCGCGCGACTGAGCTAACGACATCCCGCCTGCCTGCATCGTTCCGCCGGTCACTTGGGTGCGGACCAGAGGGACCGCTTGCGTCCATCCGCCGCGAGCACCACCGGGCTGCAACCCGAGATCCTTGAGCTTGGCAATCAACCATTCGACCGTTCTCTGCTCTCCCACTGTACCCGGCGCGCGACCTTCAAATGCGTCGGAGGCGAGGATCTTAACGTCGCTGGACATGCGCTCGGGCGAGATTGGCGCTGCGGCCCTTGCCGCTGTCGCAGCCAAAGCCATCGCCAGCAAAAGTCCAGCCGTTCGCATTACCTAACCCCATTTCACCTACGTTTTTGTCCAAACTGTGATCGACGGTTCCGCCGCCGACGCCAACTCATACTAGCTCTGCATTAACGACGATTGCCGCTCGACGCCGCGGCGCAAATTGGCGCGCCGGTCGGGGAAAGAGGATCCCCGACGTGTGCGCTCCGATTTCGCTCCACCCATAGAAAACGCCGAAAATCCAGAGATTCTGGCGCCCAATCCAGCATTGCTGTGAGAGTTCGCACATCGAACAGCACATTCGCAAGCACATTGTGATTTGCCTGGCGGTTAGCCAAGCCGCAGCAAACGGAGTGGTCTGTCGAGAGGTCCTTCGCCAAGTCTTCGATAATAAGTCGCGGGGACTGAACGCGGCGGAGTCTTAACGGCTCGTCTGAATTGATCTCATCAGGATCGATGACCAATTCACTCAACGGCATCTCAAGTACTGTCGCAAAATCGTTGAGCGTCTCCAAACTCATCGTATGCCAGGCTTCCGCGCGCTAAACGGTGTGCTCGGATACACTCGCGAGAATCGCTAATTTCTCCTGCGTCATCCCCATCTCGCACTTGGCGCAGGCGTTTCGCATCGTGCTTCGTTCGTCGCTCCTACAAAATGCGCGTACCATAGCGGCAGCGAGCCCGACAGTGGAACGTCACCAGAACGATACAAGCCCGTCAGCAAGGTGACGCAGTTTTGCTGGCGGCCCGCCAGAGCACGAAATTAAGCCAGAGCAACCACCGCAGAGCGTAATTGCGGCGCGGTGGTGCTGGCCGCGCCAGTTCGGTTGTGTATGACGGACGAGCACCGACAAAGGGAGGCAACCTTGAATTCGTTCAAAGCCATCTTGATCGCGCTCTCCTTCGGGCTTGTCGTGCCTATATCCGATGCGAATGCACAGGTTGCCCAGCGTGGCGTCACGCCACTGCACGAGATCCCACCCGGCCAGTGGATCGAGAAGGTCGTGGACGACATGGACAAGCCGGGCCAACCCTTCGTGATCCGCATTCAAGGGCAGCGTCATGAAGACACGCCCGGTCTGCTTTCCAGCCCGCCCTTCCGGAAACCGGCCGGTCGGCAGTCCACGCCAATCTTGCCGCGTCCTTTGTTGATGAACGGAGGGCTGCTTCAAGGCACAGGCCTGGCAAGCTGAATGTCTACTCTGTCGGCGTTTGCTGTCCGGCCGGTTCCAGTCCTACATCTATTTTTCGGCATTCGAGCCGCAACAGCCACCGGCAGCTGACGGGGGATTGCAGTCGTTCCATGTTATTGACATGCTACACCTAATACGCGTGAGACGACTATTCACCAGTTCCCAATTGAATGATTAGCAAATTAAAGTCAGTTTGATCTGAATTAGGCGAGAGCTGAGATGGGGATGAGGCGCAAGGCAGTCATGGTCGTTGATGCCCGTGCGCTATTGGCAGTGATTTTGACACTGCCGATGCCGGCGTCAGCCGCTAATTGCCTGATCGCTTCGTTTAACATGCCAGTCACCATGGAGGGGTCTCGCGCTTCGGTTCCAATCGAAGTGAATGGCAAGACCGAACGCTTTTGGCTCGACACGGGCGCTTGGTTTTCTTTCATGTCGCAAGCGAAGTCGAACGAACTCGGCCTGCGTCCGGAATCCGCGCCAGAGGGGTTAATGATGGCTGGGATCGGCGGTTCGTTTACGCCGCAGGTTGCTCGCATCAAAGACTTCGCCGTGAACGGGGCGATGCTGCACAACGTCGATTTCATCGTCGGGGGATCGGACGCGGGCAACGCTTTCCTGGGGCGCAACATACTGGCAAACGCGGATACCGAGTTCGACCTCGCGCACGGGGCCGTCAAACTGGTCAAGGCCCAGCACTGCGAGAAAAGTGTCATGAGCTATTGGGCGCCCGGCAAACCATATTTCATCGCCAAATTATCGCCCGATCGGGATTCCAGATCGATTCACTCGTTCACCACTCCGATTTCGCTCAACGGCGCAACCGTACGCGCCGACATAGATTCGGGCGCGTTGACCCTGATCAGCCGCGCTGCTGCCGAACGGGCTGGAATCGACCTGAATGGTCCGGGCGCAAAGCCGACAGATGGGATTAGCGGTTTAGGCCGCAAGATTTCGCGCGGTTGGCGCGTCCGGTTTGTCAGTGTTGCAATTGGCGATGAGACGATCTTGAATGTTCCTCTGACCGTGATCGACGGCCCGATCGCATCCGGAGATAACGCGCCCGATATGTTACTGGGTATCGACTATCTGCTGGCACATCACGTCTATGTCTCGCGCGCGCAGGGCAGGATTTACATCACATACACCGGTGGGGCAGCATTTCAAAAGCGGCCAGAGGACGCGCTTATCCCGCGCTTGGCCAACAAAACCGAGATACCGGTCGGGTCCCAAGTGGTCGCAGGTGTGGACCACGCAGCGGCGCCCGCAACTGCCAGCGAGTTTTCGCGCCGCGGCTCAGCTAAATTAGCGCAAAATGACTTTTCGGGCGCGATCGCCGATTTCGGCGAAGCCATCCGACTGGAGCCAACGCTTACCCTCGCTTATCGTCGGCGCTCAGAAGCCTACGCCAAATCGAATAACGCCAAGGCTGCGCGGGCAGACTTCGACAAGGCGGTGGCGCTCGCGCCGCGGGACCCGGAGCTGCTTCGCGCCCGCGCGTAGGTGCGCCATGGCGAAGGCGATGATGCGGGCGCACTTGCCGATCTCGCGGTCGCACGGCAATATACGCCGGAAGGATCGCTCGATGCGCTTGCGATCACATCGCTCTACGTCGAACTAGGGCAGGTGCAAGATGCCTTGTCGACCTACAATGCGGTCATCGCGAACCACAAAGACGACGCTCGCCTAGGCCAACTGCTAAACGGACGCTGCTGGAGCAGGGCACTTGCGAATGTCGAGCTCGATCTGGCGCTTGCTGACTGCAATCGAGCACTGAAACTCAACCCTAAAAACGGCGCTATTCTGGATAGCCGGGCGCTAGTTGAGTTCCGACTGAAGAATTTCACCGATGCCCGTGCCGACTATGACGCATTTCTGGCACACTCTGACAACCAGCCTTGGTCGCATTATATGCGTGGCTGGACGCGGATAAAACTCGGCGAGATTGGACCAGGTAGCGCGGAAAGAGACGCGGCCGTAGCAAGCGACCCCGCAATAATCGTGCGTGTACGGCACTATCTGCCTGAGTACCTTGGCAAAACTCCCGGATAATAGACGTTTTGCGGGAAGTTTTGTTTGACAGGAGCGATGCACCCTAACGATTTTGAATCGTGGCTAGAAAATGCAGGTCGTTAGCTGCCGCTCGCCATCTTGCTCGCTCAGCAACACGGTTTGTGCGGTCGGGCATACCCGTACTAAACCACGCGAGCTCGCCCCCAGCGACATCGCAGTGACCGGGCGGTGGCACGATGAATGGAGGGCCGGTTTCGGGTAAGCTAGACCACATGTTTGCCTGAGACTGGGCGCTCTCGTCTCGTAATATGCAGGATCCGAGGCCGTGTCGGGCTGATCTGGCGCGTCCTCCTGCATGGAGGCGACAATGAGACAGTCGATGATATATGTGGGCCTTGACGTC
>JANXSN010000083.1 GCA_025352685.1 Sphingomonadales bacterium | reverse complement strand
TGCCGCGCGTGGTCTTGTCGTAGATCCCGCCCACGTCCTCGATCGGCTGGGGCTTGGGCAAAGTGGTCGACACCACCAGCAGCGCCGAGGCGACGAAGCCAATCGCGGTGCCCGAAAACAACCAATGATAGCTGATCACGGTCAGCAGTCCGGCGGCCAGGATCGGGCTGGTCAGGCTCTCCATATCGTAGGCGAGCCGAGACAGCGACAGTGCGCGGGTGTAGTCGCGTTCGTCGGGCAGCACGTCGGGTATCGTTGCCTGGAATGTCGGGGTGAACGCCGCCGACGCCGATTGCAGCACGAAAATAAGCACATAGACCTGCCAGACCTGCGTGACGAACGGCAGGCACAGCGCTACGCCCGCGCGGATCACATCCATTGCCACCAGCAGCGCGCGGCGCGGCACCTTGTTGGCGAAAGCGCCGGCGATCGGCGCCACTCCAACGTAGGCGATCATCTTGATCGCAAGCGCAGTCCCCAGCACCGCGCCGGCGTTGCCGCCCGCGATGTCATAGGCGAGCAGCCCAAGCGCGACCGTTGCCAGCCCCGTCCCGATAAGAGCGATGATCTGCGCAAGGAACAGATGGCGATAAGTGCGGTTGGAAAGAACGGCGAGCATGTTGCCGCGTATCCCCCATCGGACGACACTTGTCTATCCCCCATGGGGGATACTGTGGACACCCGACGAGCGCCGTGCAAGATACCGGGAATGGCTCATCAAGCGCACACCAGTCACACAGCGATCATCAAGCGCCTAAACCGGGCGACCGGCCATTTGCGCAGCATCGTCGGTATGATCGAAGATCAGCGACCCTGCGTCGACATCGCCCAGCAATTGCAGGCGGTCGAGAATGCTATCGCGAGCGCCAAGCGCGCGCTGATCAACGATCACATCGATCATTGCCTCATCCACGCCGAAGAAGGTGACGGGCCCCAGCACGCGATCGACCAGTTCAGGGCAATCTCGAAATACTGGTAACGAAATGCTGGAAATTCTGGCTGTTCGCAATGGGCCAGTCCCCTCAAATCATTACAGAATCGAGAGAGGCGGCCCAAAGTTAATTTGGTCTACTTTTGCACCGAGAGTGGAGGCGCCAAAAAAATCGAAAAGTGCGCCACTCGCGTTTTGGCTTAGACGGCGTCACACATAGGTCCAAAAGGATCCGGGCTGGGCTGCGCACGTCACCCGCCGCGCTCTGACAGGGCAATCTGATGGGCTAGAGCGGTTTCCGTTCATTCTGGTTCATAGCCGCAAGACTTGAAGTAGTTGGCGCATTCGTTGGGCTGGAAGATGTCGACGAGCTTGCCGATCAGGTCCCACAGGCCGGTGACTGTTCGCTCACCTGCTTTGCGGAGCATTGCCTTGAGCCGGGAGAAGGCTTTCTCGATAGGGTTGAAGTCCGGGCTGTATGGCGGGAGGAAGCGCAGAGTTGCGCCGGCCGCTTCGATCCTTTCCTTCACGGCGGCCCGTTTGTGGCTCGAGAGGTTGTCCATGATGACCACGTCGCCGGGTCGCAGCTCGGGCACCAGAACCTGCGCCACATAGGCTTCGAACCAGTCGCCGTTGATCGGCCCGTCGAGCACCATCGGCGCGACCATGCCGGTCATGCGCAGGCCAGCGACCAGCGTGGTGGTCTTGCGGTGCCCGTGCGGGAAGCCCATCCGCAGTCGCTCGCCTTTCCTACAGCGTCCGTGACTGCGGGTCATGTTGGTGGCGGTCCAGGTCTCATCGATGAAGACGAGCCGTTCGGGTTCGAGGTCGATCTGACCGTCGAACCAGTGCTGGCGTTGCCTAAGGACGTCGGGACGGTCCTGCTCGATCGCGTGCCCGGTCTTTTTTTGCGCGTGATCCCATGACGCACGAAGAAGCGATGAACCGTGCCGATACCGACCAGGGTGCCGCGCTCGATCAGCCGCGCCTGAACCTCGACCAGGGTCATGTCGCCCTGTTCGGCAATCAGCTCCCGGATGAAGCCGCCATGCGCTTCGATCTTGCCTGAATGGCGGTCACCACCGCGCGGCTTTGCAATAGCCTGACCATGCTCCAGCGCGCGTTGTCGCCAGCGGATCGCGCTCGACACGCTGACCCCGAAGCGGGCCGCCGCCGCACGGCAACTCAGACCACCATCAATCGCTGCGACAACCCTGTCCCGAAGATCCTGTGAAAGCGTTCGTGCCATCCATGCGGGCCTCCTGCCGCCAGCAGGAAGTCTGAATCACAACGAGCCCGAAAAGGGAATCCCCCATCGATTCAGTTCGTGTGGAAACCGCTCTAGAAC
>JANXSN010000059.1 GCA_025352685.1 Sphingomonadales bacterium | reverse complement strand
TGATCGTCGGCTTACCCGACAACTTTCGCGTCCATCCCGCGAGGTTCAAACCCGAGCCTGTAAACTCGGGTTCCCAATAGCGGCGCTGGGAACAATGGAAGATATCGACGCCGGCATCGATCATCGGACAGAGAAAAGCTTTGAGATCGTCCGGCGACGGCCACGCGCGCGCGGCGTAATCCTGCATCTTCCATTGGGAGAAGCGCAGTATGATCGTAAATCCTGGTGGCGTTCGCGAGCGGATGCGCGACACGATGTCAGCGGCAAACCGCGTTCGCCCTGCCACATCTCCGCCGAAGTCGTCGCTGCGAACATTTGTTTCATGCCAGAAGAACTGGTCAACCAGATAGCCGTGG
This sequence comes from Sphingomonadales bacterium, assembly GCA_025352685.1. Lineage (GTDB taxonomy): Bacteria > Pseudomonadota > Alphaproteobacteria > Sphingomonadales > Sphingomonadaceae > Sphingomonas_O. The sequence goes on along the minus strand of JANXSN010000059.1, from coordinate 8,350 downwards.
GCGCCATGTACCTCGACGCCATCGAACCCCAAGGCCGCGGCATTGGCGCCCGCCTCCGCGTACGCCTCGATGACGTCCTCGATTTCTTCGGCGGCCATCGGCCGACCACCTTCGACCCCTGCCCTTACGAGGCCCGACGGGCCAAGCCGCGCGGTCTCGTCGGTTGCGCAATCTTCATAAATTTCTGCAACCTCACTTTTGGCGGCAGCGCCAACATGCCAAAGTTGCGGTACAATCTTCGCGCCCGCGTCGTGCACCTGGCGACAGACTTCTCCCCAGCCAGCGAGCGCTTCTTTGCCGTAGAAGTTAGGTACATTTGGATCGTTCGAGGCGGACGGGTGTCCGACCCAAGTTCCCTCCGTCACGATCAGCCCGACGCCGCCTTCGGCGCGACGTCGATAATAATCGGCCACGTTCGTTCCCGGTATTCCTCCGGGGGAAAACGCCCTCGTCATCGGTGCCATGACGAGCCGGTTCCGCAACTCCAGCGACCCAAGAGTAACCGGATCGAATAACGGCGCCACCAGCGGATCGGGCATTTCGAGGCTTTGGCTATGCTGTGTCACGTTGAGCTTGCTCCTTGAGCACCGAAGCGTTGATTGGGAGGCCGGCGCGCGCGATCGAGCCAGAAAATCGCTCATAGGGGAGCCAGCTTTCGACCTTGCGGCGCAGCTCGAGCAGGCGATCGATGTCAATCCCGGTTGCAAACCCTTCGGACTCCAAAAGGAACACTGCGTCTTCGACATTGACGTTGCCAGTCGCGCCAGGCGCATAGGGGCAGCCGCCCAGACCGCCGATCGACGCATCGAACCGCCTGATTCCGGTCCGCAAGGCCGCCGCGACGTTGGCGAGGCCAAGTCCGCGCGTGTCGTGGAAATGGGCGGAAAGCGCCACTTCCGGAAGCCGCGGTTGCAACGTGTCGAACGCGCGCTCGACCTGTCCTGGAAAAGCGTAACCGACCGTGTCGGCGAGCATGATCTCCGAGGCGCCAAACCGCGCTAGTTGGACGCTGATCTCAATAACACGGTCCAAAGGCACGTCGCCTTGGAGCGAACACCCGAACGCCGTGGCGATTCCACAGCTCAGCGCGACGTCGTCCTCCAAACCGAGTTCATCACGAAGCGCAACGATGTGACCGAATTCTAACAACGCCTCATCCGTCGTTCTTCGGGCATTGGCGCGGCTATGGGCTTCGCTTGCCGAAATGACGTAGCTGACCCGACGAAGTCCGCTGCGGAATGCGTCCTGGGCTCCCCGCAAGTTCAGCACCAGCGCGGACGGCGTAAGCTCAGGAATTTTCAAGGCGGCATCGGCAACTTCGGTCGCATCCGCAAAGTTCGGGAACGTTCGGTGCGGCACGAAAGACGTCACTTCGATTTCGTGAAATCCCGCTGCGACCGCGTCGTCAATCCACTCAAGCTTGTGTTGGGTTGAGAGCTTGGCTGCGACCATCTGCAATCCGTCGCGCAGGCCTACTTCTCGAATGACCGCGCACTTCATTACTGGCCCTCGAAGCGTGGCTTGCGCCGTTCGTTGAAGGCAAGCACGCCCTCGTAACGGTCAGCGGTTGGGACGAGCCGATTATACGCTTCGATCTCAAACGCCATGCCCTCGGAAAGCGACATCTGAAGGCCGCGTGCGATCGCCTGTTTTGCCTGTCGGAGCGCGAGCGGCGCGTTGGTAGAGATTTGCCGGGCGCGATCAATTGCAGCATCGCGCAGATCGGCGGGTGCCACGACCTTGTTCACTAGCCCCCATTCGGCGGCTAACGTCGAGTCGAATGGCTCGGCGCTGAGAATAAGTTCCTTTGCGCGCCGTTCACCAACCGCGCGTGCGATCGTTTGCGTGCCCCCAGCACCTGGAATGATGCCAAGGCTCGTTTCTGTGAGTGCGAAGCGGGCGCTCGACGACGCATAAATGAAATCGCAGCATGCAGCGATCTCGCAGCCCCCGCCATATGCCGCGCCGTTCACGGCGGCGATGACCGGTACCGGACAGTTCAGAATGGCTCGCGCCATCCTTTCGAAGATGAGATGTTGTTCTGTCCATGCCGCGTTGCTCATCCCGCTTCGTTCTCGTAGATCGCCGCCGGCGCAGAATGCTTTGTCACCCGCGCCGATCAGAATGAGACACCGTAAAGCGCCAGCATGCAGGGCGGTCGATTCGAAGAAATCAACCAGATCGAGACCCATCTGGGTGTTCAACGCGTTCGCGCTCGATGGACGGTTCATCGTTATCAGCGATACATGCTCGGTAACCTGTGTGACTATCAGGGTGTCGTAGTCGCTCATGCGGACACCGCATGCATATTATGAGCGCTACCAGGTCGCGCTGCACTCCAGGCACTTTTTAGCCACGGCTCCAGCGATCCTGATCGGAGGCCGGTGGTACCTTGGGTATAAAGTGTGCCCGCGTTGCTCGCGGATAGTGAAGGGTTCGCGCGTCGAAGGCAATCGATCCATTTGACCTCGAGGTCTTTAGGACTCAGCGGATCAGCGGGCGATCCGGGCGCTGCGAAACGCTCGAACCGGCGGCTCGAACCGTCCGTCAACAGGAGCTCCATGCGAACGGGAGCGGCGCCAATTTGCTCGGGTGTGAGCGACGGCCCTGCCACTTCCTCGATCAGAACATCGCCGAGCCGCGATTGGACTGTCTGGCGGGCAACAGCACGATCATCGAAACTGTCGAAGCCAATGTCCCCGTCAAGGATCGTCGCGACGAGCGCATAGGGCGCGCTAAACATCGCTTGGGTTCCCGTCTTCGGAAATGGGTAGATGAGGGGGCGGGTGCCGCCCATCGGCATCTCGACCCGAAATCTTGCGATCTCGCTTAGCCGCATCCCCTGAAGCGACGCCTCTTTGCCCATCGCGATTATTTTGTGCAGGAGATAGCAGCACGCGTAGCGCTTTTGCTCAAATCCCGGCGCTTCGATCGCGAACGGCTTGCCCAGGACGATATCGTCCGGCCAAGTCACCTGCGAGCCGCCACTCATCGCCTCGAAAAAGCCTCCCGGGCCGAAGAGGTCGCCGCGCGATGGTTCGACACCTGCACTGGCCCATTCTACTGCCCGCAATGCGTTTGCCGCGGCCACGCCGACATGCACCGGCTTAATCATCGAGCCGAAATTCAAACGAAGGCCACTTGCAAGACTGGCCGCAATGGCCAAAGCGTTGGCGGTCTGGTTCCGATCTAGATGCCGGAGCCGGGCGACAGCTGCCGTGGCACCGAATACCCCCATGGTCGCCGTTGAATGAAACCCTAGGTCGTAATGGTGAAATCCGATCGCCTGGCCCATGCGGATCATCACTTCAGTTCCGATTACATGGGCCTCGCAGAGCTGTTGGCCGGTCAAATCATCCCAATTTCCTGCGGCTAGCAACGCGGCAAAGACTGGCGCGCTCGGATGGCAAATTGCCACCATGCTGACGTCGTCGAAATCCAAGGCGTGCGCCGCGGTGCCATACAACAGGGCAGCTTTACCTGGTCGCACGCGGACAGCGGGGTCGAACGACGGGAGACTGTTTCCGCCCAATTCCGGCGTCAGCGTTGACGCTATCCGGACAGTGGCGTCCTCGATGCTTCCGGCCACGAGAACCGCCACCGTGTCGAGGACAGCGGTGGACGCGGCTGAGAGGGCGCGAGGGCCGGGCCGGGCCTCGGAAATGAACGTCGCAACGTCAAAACTGGTTATCGGCACGATCTTACCTCAATACGATCTGGGCATTCCGAGGCCGTGTTGCGCGACTTGGGCAAGGACGAGGTTGTTGGAAATCGGCGCGGTCCGGAACAGACGGGCTTCCTTCCACTTGCGCTCGACATGATACTCGGTCGCGACCCCGTACCCGCCGAACGTTGTCATGCATGCTTCGGCAGCTTCCCACGAAGCCTCCGTCGCGAGATACTTCGTCATCAAGGTTTCCTGGGCGCACGGTTTTGCGCTGTCCAAGAGCGTCGCAGCGCTGTTGCGCATCAGCTCCGCCGCGGTGATATTCATATGGGCTCGCGCAATCGGAAACTGAACGCCCTGGTTGGCGCCAATCGGACGACCAAAGACGTTGCGCTCGGTTGCATACGCAGAGGCGGTCGCGACGAACCACTGCCCGTCCCCGATCGACTCGCTGGAAACCAGGAGGCGCTCGGAGTTGAGCGAATCCACCAAGTACTGGAACCCCTTGCCCTCCTCCCCGATCAGATCATCCGTCGACACGTGAAGATCATCGATAAAAACCTGGTTGGTATGGTGGTTCAGCATCGTCGGAATGGGGGTCGCTCTCAGACTGTCGCCCGCATTAGCAATATCGATGAGAAATAAAGAGAGGCCGTCGGTCTTTCGTGTGACGTCGGTTAGCGGCGTGGTTCTTGCCACAAGCAGATACAGGTGAGATTGGAAATAGCGCGACGTCCAGATCTTCTGTCCGTTAATGACGTACCCGTCAGCGGTGCGCTTCGCGAATGTCTTTATCGCGAGTGTGTTAGACCCAGCGTCGGGCTCGGTCACGCCGAATGCCTGCAACCTAAGGCTACCATCGGCGATCCGCGGCAGATATTTGCGTTTCTGATCTTCGCTTCCGTGGTTGAGGATCGATGCCATCGTATACATCTGCGCGTGGCAACTGGCACCGTTCCCGCCCGACCGATTGATCTCCTGGAGGATGAGGCAACCGTCCAGGACGCCCAAACCCGAACCGCCATATTCCTCGGGAATCAGCGCGCTCAACCATCCCGCTTCCGTCATCGCCGCGACGAACGCCTCCGGATAGTCACCGCGGTGGTCACAATCGCGCCAATAGTTGGGTCCGAAGCCTGCGCAGAGGCGACGCACCGCCTCGCGAATTTCTTCTTGTGTCTGCGTGTACTCGAATCCCATGGGTAGCGTCTTTCGATTGAACTAGGCGATTACGCCGGCCGCCCGGAAGGCTGCAAGCTGCTGGTCGTCGTAGCCAAGTTTTCCGAGCACTGCATTCGTATCAGCGCCCAGTTCCGGTGGCTGGTTGAACTGCGAGCCGCGAAGCCCATCGACCTTGACCGGCAACGCGACCACATGATGATCGGAGACGGGCAGGGGCCTGACGATCTCCACCGCCTGGACCTGCTCGTGAGCCAACATCTCAGCGACCGAGTTCAGTTCGCTGCACGGCGCACCGGCGGAACGCAGGAGCGCTACGATTTCCTTCGCCGGCTTTGCTCGCACCAGTGCCGAAAGCTCGGCACGGAGATCGAGGCGGTTGCGAACGCGGTCAGGATTGGTCTTGAAGCGTGGATCGCTGCTTAGCGCCGGCGCGCTCAGGCCTACGCACACGCGTGCGAAAAGGCGGTCGTTCCCCGCAGCGATAAAAACCGTCCCGTCAGCGGCAGGAAACAATTCGTAAGGAGCGGTCATGGCCATCGCTGAGCCAAGCTTTTTGGGGATTTCTCCCGACGCGCCAAAATTCGACACGAACACGCTCATCCAGCCGACGCCGGTGTCGAGCAGGCTTGCCTCGACATTAGCGCCGACCCCAGATGTGCTCCGGGCGAGCAACGAACCGAGGATCCCAATGGACGCCCACATGCCGGTTCCCATGTCGATAAGTGACACACCGACGCGCACGGGATCTTCACCTTCGTTACCCGTCGTGCTCATAACGCCGGTAAAGGCTTGCAAAAGGGGATCGTAACCCGGCAGGCCGCGCAGCGGGCCGACCGAGCCGAAGGCGCTGATGGCACAATAGACGAGCTTGGGGTTGATCGACCGCAGTTCTTCCCAGCCCAAGCCACGCCGCTCTGCGCTGCCGGGCTTCATCGAATGCACAAAGATATCGGCTGTTTCGGTGAGTTCGGAGACGATGCGACGGCCCTCAGCGGTATCGATGTCGATACAAATACTGGCCTTATTTCGATTCAAAGCGAGGTAAGTTGACGAATGAAGTCCGACAGACGGCGGCATCCAGGCCCTCGTGTCGTCACCGCCATCCGGACGCTCGATCTTGACCACCGTCGCGCCGAGATCGCCGAGGATTTGAGAGCAATATGGACCCGCGACGTTCTGCGTCAGGTCGATGACCGTTAACCCGTCCAAGATACCTAGTCCCATCTTCCCCCCTGATCTAACTTACTTTTGCGAACCGGTGAAGCTGCGCTTCGCGTTTGCACCACCGGCCGGTACACCGTGCATTCGAATAGTCCGAATAAATAGGAAAACGCAAGTCTAGCACAGTGCTGAATCCGGCGGGGGCGCGGACGTTCGAACGTATTGGGCTTGGCTGGATTGTGTTGTAAGCCGAATATTCGGATCTCAGCATGCCCGGGGCGGCTAAGGAGCAGGATGGCGAGAGACGAAAACGACAATACGACTCGCACGCAGGCGATTGCAGCCGAACTGGCGGCTGAAATCCAAAGCGCGCGCTACGCGGTCGGCTCACGCTTTCCGACAGAACCTGAATTACGCGAGCGGTTTGGGGTCGGCCGGCACACAATTAGAGAGGCTCTCAAACTCTTGACCGAGCAGGGCCTCGTTGGTCGGCGTCGCAAGACCGGAACATTCGTTCTGGCAACATCGCCCGTCTCTCCTTATGTCCACAGCCTGCGCGATCTCAAGGGCTTGCTGGACTTCGCGGAAACAACCCAGCTCGAGGTCAAGCATGTCGGCGGCGTGTCCGCTGACACCAAGTTGTTGAGCGGTTTCGACGATGTTCCGCCTGGGCGCTGGCTGAGGGTGGCCGGGCTACGGCTCGTGCGGGGCGAAGATGCACCGCTTTGCTGGTCGGAAATCCTCGTTCCCGAACGCTTCAGCCCGCCTCGCGAACAGGTTCTCGCTTCGCCGAAGGCGATCTACGAGGAAGTTATGGCGCATAACGGGTTCAAGCTCGAATATGTCGAGCAGGATATCACGGCCGCTCTACTGCCTGCTGCAATGATGTCGCTGCTTGGCGTCGAAAGCGACTCCTCGGCACTTCTCGTGAAGCGGCGCTACGTCGCTCATACCGGAGAGACGTTCGAGGTGTCGCATAATCTCTATCCCGCCAACCGCTATCGCATTCGCAGCGTTATTCGTCAGCGCGCTTGAGGCTGGTTAAAAGGATTGTCGATCTGGCCATCAATCCGTCCTCTGACGCCCGATGAACTGGGGCGATCTAACGAACCGAATACGCCGGCAGGGGGCGGATGCTGATCGATCCCGACAAGATCCCCGTGGCCAGTTCGAGTACTGCCAGTCGCGATCTTCAACTGCGTCTTCGACCCATTCATATGGGTGACGCTATGGTCGCACGATACGCATCTAAGTCATTGCGCCCCCACCATGGTCTAGCCCTGAATTAAGTTCGAACTATTGACAACCCTGACGCTGCCGTGAAAGTGGCGACAATGTTGAGGAGACAAGGATGGGCTTGCTTGATGGGAAAGTCGCGCTGGTAACCGGATCGGGCCGTGGAATCGGTCGCGAGATTGCATTGCAGATGGCAGCGGCAGGCGCAAAGATACTCGTCAACGATGTCGGGGCTTCTCTCAACGGCCAGGGCAGCGATGTCGGTCCCGGACAGGAAGTCGTGGGATTGATCCGCGGGGCGGGCGGCGCTGCAGAGTTGAACACCGGAAGCGTTGCGGATGCTGATGCGGCAAGAGCGATGGTCGCCCAAGCGGTCGACGCATTTGGCCAGCTCGATATTGTGGTCAATAATGCCGGGATTCTGCGCGACGTCGTCTTCCACAAGATGACTGACGACGACTGGGACGCAGTCATCAAGGTACATCTCTACGGCAGTTTCAATGTCAGCCGGGCAGCCGCGACTCATTTTCGCGAGCGTTCGACCGGCACATTCGTACACATGACGTCGACTTCGGGGCTTATTGGGGGGCACCGGCCAAGCAAACTATATGGCCGCAAAACTCGGCATCGTGGGGCTTTCAAAGCCGATTGCGATCGACATGAAGCGATTCGGTGTCCGGTCGAACTGTATTTCACCTTTTGCATGGAGCCGGATGGTCGGGTCGATCCCGGACGCTCCGGAACAGCAGGAGCGACTGAAGGCGCTGCAATCCTTGACGCCGGACAAGATCGCCGTTGCGGCCGTGTGGCTAGCGAGCGACGCAGCCAAGGAAATCAACGGTCAGATTTTCGCTGTTCGCAAGAATGAGATCTTCCTCATGTCGCAGCATCGTCCTTTCAGGTCGGTGCATCGGGCCGAAGGTTGGACTGCAGAAACGCTCTTCGTCGACAATTACTTCGAAATTGAGGTGGTCCGGGAAATCTGGACAGGACGCTAAGCTCGCCGCGACTTAAGGAATCGGGCATGAAGACGACAAGGAAGCGGTATAGTTCGGATTTCAAGGCGAAGGTTGCGCTGGATGCGATCCGGGGCGAGATGACGCT
>JANXSN010000021.1 GCA_025352685.1 Sphingomonadales bacterium | reverse complement strand
ACCCGACGGCCGCATTCTTCACTTGACCGCAAGACACCCGATCAGGCCTACTTCAACCAACCGCTTCTCGCAGCGGCATGAAACCGGCAGACGCTCCACTTAACAATCGCGTGAGCCTGTTCAAACATACCGAACCACCTCTATGAACATTGCCTGGATCGTTGGCTTGACTGTCATCGTATTTGTGGAAAAATTGTGCCCAAGCCCGTCGACACGATTATAGGTGGCGTCCTTATCGCTGTCGGCATTGTCGTTTGGTTGACAGGCCTGGCTCTGCCGTGAGCTGCGATTTCGCTTAACCGCTGTTGCGCAAAGCTGTTGCTACGGCATTGATCGAGAGCTGAATCCCCTCGGCGATCCGCGGATCGGTCTCGCCGCTGCGGTGCCGCTTGAGCAGTTCGATCTGGAGAAGATTGAGCGGTTCGACGTAGGGCATGCGCAACCGGATCGAGGCATCGAGACTGGGGTTATCTGCGAGCAAACTACTCTGCCCGGTGAGATCGAGCACAGCATCCCGCGTTTCATGCCAAGCGTCGCGTATAAGCGGAAAAATGGTATCGCCGCCTGCCGCGCGTGCAAGGTCAGCATAACGCGCCGCAATCCCCATATCCGATTTCGCGAGCACCATTTCCATGTTCGCCAGCGTCGTCGCAAAGAATGGCCAGCCTTGCGCCATATCGCGCAGGAGAGCCTTGTCCTCGAAATCGGCGACCGCTGCATGAAGCCCGTACCAGCCTGGAAGCATTACCCGGGCCTGGGCCCAGCTGAACACCCAAGGGATCGCACGAAGGTCCTCGATCGCGTCCGACTTGGTTCGGCTGGCAGGACGCGAGCCGATCTTGAGCGTCGCAATCTCGGCGATCGGTGTCATCGCTCGAAAGAAACCTCGGAAGCCCGGCATGTCATAGACCATCGCGCGATAGGCACCAAAGGCCCGATCCGACAGCTTATCCATGGCGATCGCGAACTTTGCCGCGTCATTCCCACTGACCCGTGGCACTTCGAGGGTCGCGGCAATCGTTGCTGCCGCCATCGCTTCCAGATTTACGGCCGCACTCTCACGTGATCCGTATTTTGCAGCAATGACTTCGCCCTGTTCGGTGATCCGGATGCGCCCGCCGACCGTGCCGGGCGGCTGCGCGCGGATCGCGGCGAAGGCCGAGCCGCCACCCCGTCCAACGGCCCCACCGCGACCGTGGAACAACTGCATCCGCACACCTGCTGCCTCGAACACGGGCTTCAGCGCTAGGCTCGCCTGATGGAGGGACCAAACCGAGGTCAGATAGCCGCCGTCCTTGTTTGAGTCCGAGTAACCGACCATCACTTCCTGGTAACCGCGCGCACGGGCCAGATCGCCGAATTCAGGGATGGCAAAAAGAGCGGACATGATCGCTGGACCCGCTTCAAGATCGCCGATGGTTTCGAATAACGGAACCGGCATGAGCGACGTTGCGGGATCGCCCGAGCGGTACAGTCTCGATTCCTTGAGCAGCAACAGCAGTTCGAGCAGGTCGGACACAGCGTCCGTCTTCGAAATGATCGCGGTGCCAATCGTCCCCTCGCCAAAACGGGCCCGCGCATCGCGCGCAGCGGCAAGTATTGCCATTTCGGATCGCGTCTCGTCCGACTGCGGTAGATCGCGGCCGGTCAGGGGGCGCGGATTCGCAAGCTCGCGACGCAGCAAGGCAACACGCGCCTCTTCGTCGAGCAGTTCATAGTTGGCTTCCACACCGGCCACGTTAAAAAGGTCAGCGACGCAGCGTGCATGAACGTCGCTGTTCTGGCGCAAATCGAGGCGCGCGAGGTGGAACCCGAAAACGTCGACTGCACGCACCAACCGTGCAAGAGCGCCCGGGGTGGACAAGCCGTTGTTCGCCAGACCCTCGGCGATCACGACCAAATCGGCCCGAAAGGCCGACGGGTTGGGATAGGGGTGACCGGGTACGGTCGCTGGCCGTGGCGGCGCGCGACCGATGCGATCGATGAACGTGGCAGCGAGCCGCGCATAAATGCCGGTCATTGCGCGGCGATAGGGCTCGTCGGACCGGCTTGGCGCATTGTCGCCGCTCGCATCTGCAAGGGTCAGCACGGCAAGGTCTATGGTCGCGAGTTCGGTCGAAATTGACAATTCGCCGCCCATCGCGTGGATGGCATCCAGGTAATGCAACAGGATCGTCTCGCCCGCGCGTCGTGTGGCGAGCCGTAACGCATCGGCGTCGACAAACGGGTTGCCGTCGCGGTCCCCCCCAATCCAGCTGCCAACCAACAAGAATCCCGGCACCCGTCGGCCCAGCACCCGGTCCCAACGAGCATAGAGTGCGGGAATTTCGGGCAGGAACACGTCGCGCAGCCACGCCAAGGCGTTTTCGACCTCATCGGCGACATACAGCCGCTCGCGGCGGAGTGGACGTGTTTGCCACAGAAGGGCGATCTGGCGCGCAATCGCGTTTGGTACGGCATCGCCATCCACTGTTTCGGCGACACCGGCATCGCGCAGCTTCATCAGGTCGGCGATCCGCGCCTTGTGATCGATCATGCTTTTGCGGCGCACTTCGGTCGGGTGCGCAGTCAGCACGGGAACGACGTTGGCATGGCCTAGCATGTCGAGCAGATCGGCAGCGCTGGTGCCGCTGGCTTCCAGTGCAGCGACGACCGCTCCGACGCTCGCGTCCGCTTCGTGCGCTATGCCCTGTCGGTCCTCCGCCAAATTGGCGAGCAGCGAGAACAGCATGAACCCGCGAACAAATGACAGCGTGTCGTCGAGATTGAGCGCACCAAGTCCGCTGTCGACCGCATCAGCCCCGGTCACCCCGCGATGTTTGTCGACTGATGTTGAGCGGATGTATTCGATCCGACGGTAAAGGGCCTCCCCTCCGAGTTCGCGGATTACCTTACCCAGAATGCGCCCGAGAAATCGGATATCGGGGTTCTGTGCAATCGATTCTGAGGCCATGCCGCGATGCTGCAGCGCAGCGTGAGGCCGGTCAAGGGCAATACACTTGGCGTCGCGTCCTCGACCCGACCCTTTGGCGCAGCGTATGTTGCGATATTGGCGCAGTCCCGTCCATCAAGGGCGACCGCGCACACGCGCTTGTTGGACATTCGCCCTTCGATAGCGCCCCTACCCGAACGCCTGGATCCCCGTTTGCGCTCGACCGAGGATCAGAGCGTGCACGTCATGGGTCCCTTCGTACGTGTTCACTGCCTCGAGGTTCATGACGTGACGGATGACGCCATACTCGTCACTGATCCCATTGCCGCCGTGCATGTCGCGGGCCTGTCGGGCAATATCGAGTGCCTTGCCGCAATTGTTGCGCTTGATGAGCGAAATCGCTTCGGGCGCCAGTTGATGGGCATCCATCAGCCGCCCACACGTCAAGGCAGCACTAAGGCCCAGCGTGATCTCGGTCTGCATATCGGCCAGCTTCTTCTGAATCAGCTGCGTTGCCGCCAGCGGTCGCCCGAATTGCTTACGGTCCAGCGTATATTGGCGTGCGGCGTGCCAGCAGAATTCGGCTGCGCCCATTGCGCCCCAGGCTATCCCGTAGCGGGCATTGTTAAGACACCCAAACGGCCCCTTAAGTCCCTCTACACCTGCAAGCACGCGATCAGCGGGGATATGCACATCCTCCAGCACAATTTCGCCCGTCACCCACGCCCGAAGCGCAAACTTGCCTTCGATCTTGGGCGTAGAAAGCCCCTTGTCGCCGCGCTCCAAAATAAAGCCACGGATCGCGCCGTCGTCGCACTTGGCCCAGACAACAAACACATCGGCAATCGGGCTGTTGGTGATCCACATCTTCGCGCCCGAAAGGACGTAACCATCGGCAACCGTACGGGCCCGCGTCTTCATCCCACCCGGATCAGAACCCGCATCAGGCTCGGTCAGACCGAACGCGCCGATCCATTCGCCGGTCGCAAGCTTGGGCAGATAGGTGTTACGCTGCGTTTCGCTGCCGTAAGCATGGATTGGATACATGACGAGGCTGGACTGCACCGACATCGCCGAGCGATAGGCTGAATCGACCCGCTCGACCTCTCGGGCGATCAGCCCGTAGGCAACATAGGACACGCCCGGGCAGCCATAGCCTTCGATCGTTGACCCCAGCAGCCCGGCTTCGCCGAACTTGCGCATCAGACCCTTGTCGAACGTCTCGTTGCGGTTCGACATCTTTACAATGGGGACAAGCTCCGCTTCGCAAAACGCGCGCGCAGTGTCGCGAACCATCCGTTCCTCGTCGGTCAGCTGCGTTTCGAGAAGAAACGGGTCCGACCAGTCGAATGACGGCCATTTCGGCGCAGCATGCTGGACGGGCAGAACGAGAGCAGTAGCCATGATCGACTCCAGATAGGAACAGGTGATTAGTCGCGTCCCGCCTTCCGCCATTCGGGTGCGCAAAACAAGGTGCCAATCGTGGGTCATCAGCGCCTGTTCGTCTACGCAGCCGGCAACCGCCGATGTGACGTCCGCACATCGCAAGCACTGAAGGGAGGTATGGTTCAGCTGTCGGAAACGATGCGTGGTCACGTTCAGCAGCGCGGTCGTGCCGCCGACAGGTCAAGCGGTGATGTTAGCCAGGGATGAGCGCTGGGCGCGCCTGCGCCTTGCTTGTCGCGGTCTGGTGCTGATCAACAAGCCCGAAGCCCCGTGCCTCGTTCGACATAGGCACGGATGGCTGCAACTAGACAGCCACCACGCTTTGTTCGATCACGCCGAAGACAGGGTGGTTTTTGGCATCGTCCATCCAGATGCGCACAGTGTCGCCCGCTTTGAGGAACGGAGTTTTTGCTTTCCCTTGTAGAATGGTCTCGACCGTGCGGACTTCAGCGATACAGCTGTAGCCGACGCCACCCTCACTGATCGGTTTTCCAGGCCCCCCATCGCCATCCCGATTGGAAACAGTGCCGGAACCCACGATGGTCCCCGCTCCAAGGGCGCGCGTTTTGGCAAGATGGGCAATCAGAGTGCCAAAGTCGAACGTCATGTCGACACCTGCATCGGCACGTCCAAATGGTTGGCCATTGAGGTCGACACTGAGCGCGCCAAACATTTTGCCTCCACGCCAGCTCTCTCCAAGCGAGTCAGGCGTGACGAAGACCGGCGAAAAGGCGCTCGCCGGTTTAGATTGGAAGAAGCCAAAGCCCTTGGCCAGTTCGCCTGGAATAAGGTTACGCAAGGACACGTCGTTTGTGAGACCGACGAGCCGAATAGCGGCCAGTGCTTGGTCGCGATTTGCGCCCTGAATCACGTCGCCGGTCACGACCACAACCTCGGCCTCCATGTCACAGCCCCAGCTCTCGTCGGCGAGCGGGATCGCGTCGCGGGGGCCGAGGAAACCATCCGACCCGCCCTGGTAGACGAGCGGATCATGCCAGAAGCTGTCGGGCATTTCTGCCGCGCGTGCCTGACGTACCAGCGCGACATGGTTCACATAGGCAGAACCGTCAGCCCATTGGAACGCCCGCGGCAGAGGTGCTGCCGCTTCGCGCTCGTGGAATCTCCGCATCGGAATAGCCTCGTGCGCCAGATCGGTCGCAAGCGATTCCAGCAAAGGCGAGATATGGTGCCACTCGTCGAGCGCTGTCTGAAGGGTCGGTGCAATATGGGCAGCGTCCGCACACCACGCGAGATCATCAGACACCACAACCAGACGACCATCACGGCCGCCCTTCAAAGAAGCTAGTTTCAAGCGCCCGTCTCCAGTTCCGGATCGTTGTGCAGCCAATCAGCGTAGCGCGGAGCCTGTTTGGTCTTGCTCCATTCGTCAAGCATCAGCGGCGCGACGCGGCGCAGTTCAGCGTATTGATCTTCGGACCCAATGTTGCAGGCCAGTTCGAGCCGATGTCCGTTCGGGTCAAAGAAATAAATCGACCGGAAAATTCCGTGATATGTCGGCCCAAGCACGTCGATCCCTTCGGACTCCAAATGCGCCTTGGCTGCCCGCAGCGCAGCGAGGTCGGGCACTTCGAAAGCAATGTGCTGAACCCACTCGGGCGTATTCGGATCGCGGCTCATTTCGGGTTGGTTCGGCAGTTCGAAAAAAGCAATCACATTGCCGCCACCGCAATCGAGGAAGATATGCATGTACGGGTCGAACTCACCGGTCGACGGCACATGATTTTCCGAGAACGCGGTCTGAAACTGCATCCCCAGCGCTCGGGCATACCAGTCTGCCGTTTCCTTCGCGTCGCGGCAGCGATACGCGACGTGATGGATTTTCGAGAGGCTGAAGGGAACCGTCATGCCACCGCCTCCTTTGCAAGAGCCCCGCGCTGCAGCTGGTCGGCCTCGATCGATTTGAACAGGGCAGTGAAATTGCCTTCACCAAAGCCTTCATCCTTCTTGCGCTGGATGAATTCGAAAAACACCGGTCCAATCTGCGGCTGCGCAAAAATCTGAAGCAGTAGCCGTAGGTCTCCGCCTTCGGTCGATCCATCGAGGAGGATACCCCGCGCCTTCAGCTTGTCCACAGGCTCGCCGTGCCCGGGCAGCCGTTCCTCGAGCATCGTGTAATAGGTCTCCGGAGGTGCCGCCATCAGCGGCACGCCATTTGCGCGCAAACGGTCGAGACACGCTATCAAGTCATCGCAGATAAAGGCGATGTGCTGGATCCCTTCTCCATTGTAGGCGCGAAGATATTCCTCGATCTGTCCCCCACCTGCTTTACCTTCTTCATTCAAAGGGATCCGGATCTTGCCGTCAGGCGCTGTCATGGCGCGGCTGGTCAAGCCAGTATATTCGCCTTTGATGTCAAAATAGCGGATCTGGCGGAAATTGAACACGCGCTCGTAGAACTTCGCCCAATGATCCATGCGGCCGCCGTACACGTTGTGCGTCAGGTGATCGATCAAACGGAATCCGGCACCCTCTGGCGCGCGCTCCACGTCAGGCAGATAGGTGAAGTCAATATCGTAAATCGACAACGCCCCAGGATTGTCGACGTCACTGTACCGATCGATGAGATAGATAATCGCGCCGCCAATTCCGCGGATCGCAGGAATGCGCAATTCCATTGGCCCGGTACTCGACTCGACGGGTTCGGCACCCCGATTGAGTGCCTCTTCATAGGCCTTTTTTGCGTCGCGGACCCGGAACGCCATACCGCACGCCGAGGGACCATGCTCAGCCGCGAAATAGGCAGCAGGGCTTTTAGGTTCGTAATTGGCAACGAGATTAATCCCGCCCTGGCGCCAAAGATCGACGTCCTTCGAGCGGTGGCGGGCAATCCGGGTAAATCCCATCGTCTCGAAAACCGGTTCGAGAAGCCCTTTTCCGGGCGCGCAAAACTCGATGAATTCGAAGCCGTCGAGTCCAAGAGGGTTTTCGAACAAATCGGTCACGCGACTCTCCGGTAAATAGTTTCACTTGTAACTAAATTGATTTTGCGCGACGGTCAATTGCGATGACCCGCCCGCTCGTCCTCGACGCTTTTCTTCCGTATCGTCTCTCAGTCGCTGCGAACGCGGTATCAACACGGATTTCCAATGCATATCGCAAGCAGTTTGGGCTGAAAGTTGCGGAGTGGCGGCTGATCGCAATCCTTGCCGAAACGGGGAATCAAACCCCACTCATGCTCGGCGAACGAACCCGCATGGACAAGATTTCAGTTAGCCGCGCGGCTGCGGCGTTGATCGCGCGCGGATTCCTGATCGCCGAGAATAATCCTCAGGACGGCCGCTCGCATCTGCTGTCGCTTACCGAGACCGGCGTCATTCTTTATGACGAGATCGCGCCACTCGCACTGGCAACCGAGGCTCAATTATTTTCAGAATTGACGCGCAAGGAGCGAGGCACGCTCGACAAGCTGCTCCGCAAGGTCGAAACTGCCGCTTATTAGATTTTATCGTACGATCAGCTGGAGGACGCAGGAAAGCAGCGAGCAGCCGCAATCCGGAACGGGTTGCCTTTATCCGTCATTCCTGTGCTGATCTGACAACATCGACGGAGAAAAAAAATCCATGATTACCGAAATCGCAACCATCGCCATTGATCCGACAACGGCTGCAGCTTTCGAGGCAGCGGTGGCTGAAGCCGCGCCCCATTTTCGCGCCGCCGAGGGCTGTCATGGCTTCACGCTTGATCGCTGTATTGAGGAGCCGGCGCGCTATTTCTTGCGCGTTGAATGGGAAAGCGTCGACCATCACATGGTCAGGTTTCGCGCGTCGGAAGGATTTCAGAAGTGGAGAACGCTGGCAGGACCGTTTTTCGCTGCGCCACCCATTGTCGAGCACAGCGCGCGCGCCGTCACCGGGTTCTGACGACCCAATGCGCGCGATTTGGCGGCGCGTTTCCGATCAGCAGGTGGGTCAAAGTTCAAGCTGCGCTTGAAGATTGCCCCGACGGCAACCCGTACCAGGTGTCGTTGAGCGTCCAGCTCGCGGGCCTTTGCCTCGGCGTCGTCATTAGCTGGAGCGAACGGCTACGTCCCGCCAATACCTGACGGCGAAATATCAGAGGGTGACGCGGATCCCAAATTTGGCCGCGAGCGTATCACCGTCGAGACGGTTGAGCGTTTGAATAACAGCTCCGTTGAGCTTAGCCCGCGTCGTCAGTCGATAGTCAAGTCCAAGACCAGTCTCTTCCCACAACGCCTTGAGCGCGCTGTCACCGATCGCGTTGACGAGCCGCGCGCCAACGGTGCCGAATTCACGCGGCGGTGCCCCCGTACTCGTCGCTGCGACCATCGCACCATAAGCCAGCGCGCGGAACCGGTTTTCAGCACCGAAACGGTGCGACAAAGTCGCCCCCATCGTGCCCGTCATGCCGGTGTCGGCGTTGTCGTTGATAAATGCATTGGGGCTGGTCAAATCGACATATCGCGCGGTGTCGATGCGGTTGTAGTCGAGCGAAACGAACGAGGTCATCCGCCATCCCTTGGCCAGGCGGATGCCATAGGTGCCAGTCGTGCCCACACCCAATAAATTGTTGCTGTTCGTCAACGACCAGCCAAGCGTAGCGCGCCGCCGCTGCATCGTATCGAAGCTGATGTGGCCGGCCAAGGGTTGCAGACCGAGTTCGATCGGCGCTCCTCGCAGTGCTGTAACTGCCAACGCCCGCGAGGTTGCTGCCGTGGGCCCGGGAACCGCAAAATCTCTGCGCGGATCGTCCGGCAAGCTTGGGGCCCAGTCTTCGCCCTCAAACACTGCGCGCAGGTCAAGGTCCTGAGGCTGGGCGACAGCGACCTTGCTCTCGCCGCGCTTGAGGTCGAACTTCACGCTCGACATCGTTGCCCCGTGCGCAGCACCAACGGCGAGCGCGCTTGAACAAATCAGTCCTGATATCCAGTGACGCATCATGTGACCATGATCCTAACGCCCCCACAAATATCCTAACGAATATGGTTACAAACGCAAACGCCTTTCCCTTCGTTGAGATCGCGCACGTCTTTATTAGGGTGTTGCCGCATCGATTGTCGTGTTTTGCTTGAAAGCAGGGACGATTGCACCGATATTTGCAAGACCCGATCAATCGCGATCGGGCAAAGGAGAGCATTCGATGGCCAATTGGGATCCACGGTCGACTGCGGCTGCAGCCGCCGCCACGGCCGGAACGCAAGCCGACGTCCGCGACGCTGGCCTGCGGAGCTACATGCTATCGGTTTACAACACGATGGGATCTGGAGTGCTGCTGACGGGTATCGTCGCACTCTTGTTCGCAAACTCGGGAATGGCCGCGCAGGTAATGCAGACGCCGCTGCGCTGGGTGATCATGCTTGCCCCGCTGGCATTCGTGATGGTGCTGAGCTTCGGCATCAACCGCCTGCAGACATCCACCGCACAGGCGATCTACTGGGCATTTACCGTTGTGATGGGCTTGTCGATGTCGACAATATTCCTTGTCTACACTGGCCAGTCGATTGCTACGACTTTCTTCGCAACGGCCGCCGCGTTTGGCGGGCTGAGCCTTTATGGCTACACCACCAAGCGCGACTTGTCGGCGTTTGGTACGTTTCTGATCATGGGTCTGGTCGGTCTGCTGGTCGCGATGGTCATCAATATTTTCGTGCAATCGACTGCGCTTCAGATGGCAATCAGCTTTATCGGCGTACTTTTGTTCGCGGGTTTGACCGCTTATGACACGCAGAAGATCAAAAGCATGTACTTCTATGTCGCGGGTAGCGACATGGTGGGCAAGACGGTGATCATGGGTGCGTTGACCCTCTATCTCGACTTCATCAACATGTTTATGTTCCTGTTGCGCTTCATGGGTGACCGTCGCTGACGACAGCGCTTGAGCGCGAACCATCGAGGTCCGGCGGAGCGATCCGCCGGACCTTTTTTATGGCTGCTTTGCGTCGCTTTGCCAAGGCAGGCTATTACGCGATCGCGCCGGATCTGTATCAACGACAAGGCGATGCCACCAAAGTCTCCGACTTCAAGGCACTGGTCACAAACATTGTCGGCAGGACGCCCGATACCGCAGTAATGACGAACCTCGATTCGACTTTGGCTTTTGTGCGTCACGACGGCGGCAATACAACACGTGCCGGCATCACCGGCTTTTGCTGGGGCGGATGGACCGTTTGGCTTTATGCGGCGCATCATCCCATGCTGAAAGCAGGCGTCGCCTGGTATGGTCGTCTCACTGGAGCCGGCACACCGCTGCAACCAAACAAGCCCATCGACCTCGTCGCGCCGATCAGCGCACCGGTGTCCGACCTCTATGACGGACTCGACAAAGGCACAGCCGTAACCGACGTCGACCGCATGAACGGTGCGTTGAAAGCGGCGGACAAGCCGTCATCGCTGACCGTCTTTTCCCAGGCCGACCACGGCCTCCTCGCCGACTATCGCCCCAGTTATAACGAGGCTGCAGCCAAGGAGCGGTCGACAAAGGCTCTCGCGTGGTTCGAACGCTACCTCTGACGTTTATTTGAGCCGCTCCTTCAAGAATGCCACCGTTCGCCCCCAGGCCAGATCGGATGCTGCCTTATCGTAGCGTCCGGCTGCGGTGTCGTTGTTGAATGCGTGGTTGACCCCGTCGTAGACAAAGGCTTCCGTGAGGACCCCTGCTGCGTTGAGCGCCTCGATCCACGGACGCCCCGTCGCATTCACGCGGTCATCAAGCCCCGCAAAGTGAAGCATCATAGCGGCCTTGACCTTGATCGCTTCCTTCGGATCGGGCGCCGGACCGTAATAAGGGACGGCCGCCGAAAGCGCCGACCCTGCGCTGACCGCAACGCGGTTGACGATCGCCCCGCCCCAGCAGAACCCGACGGCACCGACCTTGCCCGTAGCTTGCGACACCCGCCGCAACCAGCCGACAGTAGCAACGGCATCGGCCACCGTCGCGCCTAGATCGAGCTTGCCGGTCATGTCGCGCGCCGTGTCCTCGTTTGCGGGCGTACCACCGGCGGGCGACAGGAAATCTGGTGCGACCGCGACGAAGCCCGCCAGTGCGAAGCGCCGCGCGACGTCGCGGATGTGGTCGGTCAAGCCGCGGTTTTCGTGAACCACCATCACGGCGGGCCGTTTAACGACCCTACCTGCAGGCCGGGCCGTATAGCCGGTCAGGATATGTTGGTTCGCGCCGGGCCAGCTTATTTCCTGCGTTTTTACCCGCACATCGTTCGGGGCAAGGACAGCCGCCGTCGCGGGATCGGCAGCAATGCTTGATAGCAGTGCGTTTGCCGCCGTGACGCCTCCAGCAAGCATCGTCAAATCGCGCATAAACGCACGCCGATCTGCGTGCTGATGCGTAAAGGCATCGTATAACAAGATCGCTCGTTGCCTGATGTCGGCGCTCAATTTCGTACCGGTCATGCTGCAGTCCTCTGCACAGGTCGCCCTCCGTTCGACCCTATGCCGGACAAATCGCTCCGTCACCTCTTGGCGTAGCGGTCGCCTCTGCTAGTCAGAGCACATAACGATAACTGGAGAGACTATTGACCAGCCAGCTAGCGGAATCGGCCGCGCCACAAGGCAAAGCCAGTGGCTATGCCTGGTATGCACTCAGTGTCCTCGTACTCGTCTATATGTTCAACTTTATCGATCGCCAGATCCTATCAATTCTCGCGAACGACGTAAAACGCGATCTCGGCGTC
This sequence comes from Sphingomonadales bacterium, assembly GCA_025352685.1. Lineage (GTDB taxonomy): Bacteria > Pseudomonadota > Alphaproteobacteria > Sphingomonadales > Sphingomonadaceae > Sphingomonas_O. The sequence goes on along the minus strand of JANXSN010000021.1, from coordinate 8,098 downwards.
GATGATGCGTTTCTGGGCTTTCTTTACGGCACGGCATTCGGCGTGTTTTATGCGCTGTTCGGTGTGCCGCTCGGGCGGCTCGCGGACAGCTGGCACCGGATCCGGCTGATGACTGTCGGGCTTGTTCTGTGGTCGACCATGACGTCATTATCGGGACTTTCCCGCAATGGCGCGCAGCTTGCAGCGGCACGAGTTGGCGTCGGCATCGGCGAGGCTACGGCCAGTCCTGCTGCCTACTCGCTCCTCTCTGACTGGTTCCCCAAGCGGCAGCGAGCCACCGCGCTCGCCGTCTACTCTTCGGGGCTTTATCTCGGTGGCGGCCTGTCGCTGGGCATCGGCGCTCTCGTCGTTGGCAAGTGGAACAAGGTGTTTCCCGACGGAGGACCGCTCGGCCTCGTAGGGTGGCAGGCAGCGTTCATGGCTGTCGGCATTCCAGGACTGTTGTTGGCGCTGCTTGTCGCAAGTCTGAAGGAACCGATCCGTGGCAATTCCGATGGCATCGTGACGCCGACATCGTCGACGCCGTTTACCGATTTCTTCGGCGAACTTGTCACAATAATTCCACCGTTCACCCTGATCGGTGCATCGCGACGCGGCCCTGCCGCGCTCGGCCTCAATTTTGCTTTCGCCGGACTGTGCGTCGCGCTCGCTGGAATCTTGATTAGGCTTACCGGCAATCTGCCGCAATGGACAGCCTTTGGCGTTGGCGTCTACGCAGTGTTTTCCTGGGTGAGTGCGCTGCGCGTCCGCGATCCGGTGACGTTCCGCCTGATCTGGGGGACGCCGGCATTTGTCCAGGTCGCGCTGGGTTACGGCCTGATCGCGTTCATAGCCTATGCCGTCAGCTTCTGGGCAGCGCCCTACGCCGAGCGTTTGCTCGGCGTTTCCAAAATCACGGCCGGATTCTTCATCGGCGGAGGCGGCGCTGCCGGCGGCTTGATCGGTGTGGTTACCGGCGGCAGCATCGCTGACGCGCTGCACAAGAATAACCCTGCAGGGCGAGTCTGGGTCGTATTATTCGGGGCCACCGCCCCTGCGATCCCGATGATCTGGGCCTATACGACGACAAGTCCTGCGCTCTTTTTCTTTCTTAACTTTGTTGCGGGCATTTTTGCCAGCGCTGCGCTCGGAGCCGCTGCAGCGACGACGCAAGACCTCGTCTTGCCGCGCATGCGAGGAACAGCCACGGCAACTTTTTTTCTCGGCAACGCCCTTATTGGCCTGGCCCTCGGGCCATCGCTTGCTGGCATGGTTTCAACGGCAACCGGTAATCTTAGGGTTGGGATCCTGTCGCTTCTGTTCGTGGCACCGATTTCGATCACGCTCCTGCTTTTTGCCTGGCGATCGGTACCGTGCGCCGAAGCAACGCTGCTTGATCGCGCTCGTGCGGCAGGCGAAATCATCGCTTAACCACAAATCAAGCCTGACAATTTAAACAGCCTTCATGCAATGCGAGCTGGAGCAGCAATGAAGGTCATGACGATCTTTGGGACACGTCCCGAAGCGATAAAGCTTGCTCCCGTCATTGCTGCGCTCGAAGCCAAGGCGGGGATTGAGTCGCGCACCTGCGTGACGGCTCAACATCGCAGCATGCTCGATCAGGTGCTCGAGCTGAACGGCATCGTTCCGGACCACGACCTGGACCTGATGCGCCGCGCACAGACGCTTGATGCGATTACAGCGGCGCTGCTCACCGAGATCGGCCACGTACTCGACAACGATGTACCCGACCGTGTCATTGTCCAAGGCGACACGGCCACTGCAATGATTGGCGCGCTCGCTGCCTATTACCGCCGCATTCCCGTTTCGCATGTTGAAGCAGGACTGCGCAGCGGCGATATCTATCGGCCTTGGCCGGAGGAAGTGAACCGCCGCATCGTCTCCACCATCGCCGACCAGCATTTCGCGCCGACCACGACTGCAGCAGAGGCGCTCTACCGCGAAGGTATCGACCCCGCGACGGTGCACGTGACCGGCAATACCGTGATCGATGCCCTGCTCGCAACGCGCGCGAAGATGGCAGCCAACCCGGGCCAGACAAAGGGGCTCGACCTGCTGTTCAGCCGCTTTACCCAGCGACGCATCATTCTCGTAACCACCCACCGGCGCGAAAATTTCGCGGCGATGACGGCTGTCGCCGAAGCGATCAGCACGCTCGCCCGGCGCAGTGATGTCGCCGTGATCTTCCCGGTGCATCCCAACCCCAATGTCGCCGGCGTGATGGAGCGGATGTTGAAAGGCCGCGACAATATCGCGATGATCCCCCCGCAGGATTATCCCCATTTCGTAGCACTGCTCGATAAGTGTGACTTCGTTCTGACCGATAGCGGTGGCGTTCAGGAAGAGGCACCCGCACTGGGCAAACCCGTCCTTGTCATGCGCGACACGACCGAACGGCCCGAGGGCGTGACGGCGGGTACGGCACGTTTGATCGGCACCGATCCGCTCCGCATCGTGGCCGAAGCCCACGCCCTGCTCGACGATCGCGATCGCTACGACGCGATGTCGCGTGCGCACAACCCATTTGGCGACGGACAGGCAAGCCGACGCATCATCGACGTCATTTCACAAGCGTGAGTGCGCGCGAAACTCCACTTGAACCGGTTCGTGCCTATCCGGATGTTAACATTGTAAAAAGATTCGCATAGACCTAGTGGGATTTGGCAATTGGTTTGCCAACAAGGGGGACGTCGGGGGATGTCGGAAGCTCTGGAGTTCGTGCTGTTCCTGTTCGTGGGGCTGTTGGTTGCAATGGTCTGCGGAATTTTCATCGCCGTAAAGTGGCGAGCCCGTGCGGAAGCACGTCGAATTAAACGCCACTTCGCCTCGAAGCGTCAGCCAGGCCGCCCGACGCAGTAATAGTCGATGCCGATCGCCTCGACGGCAGACCGGTCATAGATATTGCGCAGATCGACCAACAATGGCGCCGCCATTCCGCTCGTAAGGCGCTTGAGGTCGAGCGCCCGAAAGGCATCCCATTCGGTGACGATCGCCACGGCGTCGGCGCCCGCTGCAACAGCGTAGGCGTCCTTGCACATGGTAACCTCAGGCATCAGGGGCTGGGCCAGTTGCATGCCCTCGGGATCGAAAGCTTTCACTTGGGCTCCGCCATCGAGCAGCGCCTGGACAATTGACAAGGCCGGGGCATCGCGCATGTCGTCGGTGTTGGGTTTAAACGTCAGTCCCAGGATCCCAACCGTTTTGCCGCGGACATCGCCGCCCATGGCGGATATGATCTTGCGTCCCATCGCGCGTTTGCGCGTATCATTGACAGAGGCAGTCGCCTCGACAATGCGCATCGGCACAGCAAAATCGTCTGCGGTCTTGAGCAGGGCCAACGTGTCCTTGGGAAAACACGATCCGCCATAGCCGGGTCCTGCGTGTAAGAATTTGCTACCGATACGGTTATCGAGGCCAATACCTCGCGACACGTCCTTCACGTCCGCCCCCACCGCTTCGCAAAGGTCGGCGATCTCGTTGATGAAGGTAATTTTGGTCGCGAGAAAGGCGTTCGCTGCGTATTTGATCAATTCTGCGGTGCGTCGTCCAGTGAACATCAATGGCGCCTGCCCCAGCGAAAGCGGGCGATAAACCGCACGCATGACGGCTTCGGCGCGCGGATCTTCGCAGCCAATAACGATGCGGTCGGGACGCTTGAAGTCGCCGATCGCTGCGCCCTCCCGCAAAAATTCGGGATTGGAGACGACCGCGATCTCGGCGTGCGGCGCCACGTCGCGCATGAGCCGCTCGACCTCGTCGCCCGTTCCGACAGGCACGGTCGATTTGGTGACGACAACCGTCGGTCCCGTAATCGCGCCGGCAATATCGCGGGCAGCCTGGTAAACGTAGCTAAGATCGGCATGGCCATCGCCGCGTCGCGACGGCGTGCCGACGGCAATGAAGATCGCGTCGGCTCCCGCGGCGGCGAGTGCAAGATCGGTCGTAAAGGTCAGGCGTCGGGCCTCGACGTTGGCCTTCACCAGTCCGGCAAGGCCAGGCTCGTAAATGGGCATGCGCCCGGCTTTCAGGGCATCAATCTTGTCCTGCGACACGTCCACGCAGACCACATCATGGCCGAAATCTGCAAAGCACGCGCCCGATACCAGTCCGACATAACCAGCCCCGATCATGGCAATTTTCATTGTTTTTCCTGCATCGTGTGGCTCGAGGAGCCGCACCTATGGTTTGCGTCGACACGATGCAACCGCCGCCACACGATCGGAGCCTGCGCCCCCGACCTGTGCTTTGCACCTTGTTCGACCATCGGTGACGGCTGGTGTCGATGCCCGCAGCTTTGAACGGCCTGAACTCTGCGAGGGAGCGTTGCAGCGTGGAACCCTATGACGCTGTGACGTTGCTAGCGATCGGCGATAAAAATATGATGTAGGCGTCGAAATGCTGAACCGAAGGCCTAACGCGGGTCGCCGGCCTGTGCCAAACGGCAAAGTCTGGATCGGCCTGTGGAATCGGCGCGTTCACACCCGATCCAGTCATCGGACCAATCAGGGTGTCGACAGGATTCGAGATGAAAGTATTGGGTGCGATCATTGCGGGTGGCGGGTCGCGACGCTTCAACGGCGACAAGGCGGCGGCCTTGCTTGATGGTCGTGCGCTCATCGATCATGTTTTCGACGCGCTGTCCCCGCAGGTCGACGCCGTCGTCGTTTGCGGTCGGCATTGGCCAGGCCTCGTCAACGTTGTAGACCGACCGGCGCCCGATATGGGACCACTGGGTGGGCTATGCGGCGCCTTGCGATATGCAACCGACAACGGTTATGACGCCGTGCTGACAGCAGGATGCGACACGCTCCCTGTACCGGATCTTCGTGCGCTGGTCGGACCGGTTGCTGCAGTGATTGAGGGTCAGCGGCTGTTCGGCTACTGGGCCGTCGACATGCTCGCGCAGCTCGATCAGCATCTCGCCACCGGGAACAATCGATCGATCCGTCACTGGATCGTCGAATGCGGCGCGCGAAGCGTCGCCTCCTCGGTGGCGTTCCACAACCTCAACACTCGCGAGGAGTTTGCGTCATACCGTGCACACGAAGGACTAAACCCGTGACCACGCAATGCATCGCCAATGGGGCAACGCCCCAAGGCGAGCGCCGTCTCAGAGTCGGGCCCGCCATCACGCCGCCGCATGTCGGAAACTGAACCGGGCACGGTCGTTGGTCGGCTGGCGCGGCTGACCGTCGATCCGGCCAACGATTGTGAACTCACGCGGCCCCTGGCAATCGAGGCACCAGTGGCGGTCGAATATAACGGCATCGGCTACGCTGTCATGATGGCCACGCCCACCGACCTGAATGATTTCGCGGTCGGATTTAGTTTGTCCGAGCACCTGATCTCGGCGGCGAGTGATGTCCTCGCCGTCGACGCCATTGAACAACCCGAGGGCTGGGTATTACGCATTCAGCTGGCCGCCGATCGCCTGGAACCGGTGATCGAACGCGCACGGCAACGCCTGTCGGAGAGCGGCTGCGGCCTTTGCGGATTAGACAGTCTCGAGCAGGTCATGCGCCCCCTGCCCCCCATCACCGCAAGGGCTACGGCGACGCGCAGCGCGCTATTTACGGCGCTCGAGGGTCTACGCGATCACCAGCCAATGAATGCAGCAACCGGGGCCGTCCATGGTGCAGCATTCTGTACAAACGACGGCGCAATTCAGCTGGTGCGCGAGGACGTCGGCCGTCACAACGCGCTCGACAAACTAATCGGGGCACTGGCTCGGCGGGGAACCCGCCCCACGACGGGTTTCTTCCTGCTGACCGCGCGGTGCAGCTACGAACTCGTTGAAAAGACGATCACGGCAGGCTGTCCGCTACTCGTAACAATTTCGGCTCCAACAACGTTAGCCGTTGACCGCGCCAGAGCCCACGGCCTGACGCTGATTGCCCTGGCGCGTCGCGACGCGATGCTGGTTACTACGCCCCCTTTCCCATCGCACCAATCAAAGTGCGTGCAACGACGGACTTGAACAAAACAACGCCGGCTAACTGCACAATTTCAATATGGGCTTCGAAGACGGCACCGTGAGGAAGACGCCGCAGCGACTGTGTTGGCGGCAGTCCGAGAAGACTGGCTCCGGCCAGGCGCCGGCAATGGTGCCGAAACCAAGCTCTCCCGAGCGATCGCAGGTCGCAAGATAATCGAAGGGTCGGACTGACAAGTCGTCACCGCCTGCGCGCGCGACGGGGTCTGGGCACTGAGGCCCGCGATCTGAATTACGCCTGAAATGCGCAACCTTGCTTTCAAACAAGAGCGGACAGTCGTTTACCCGCATGCTTAGCGTGTTACCGCCGCGCGCCATGCTCATTTCGAGCTGGCGTTGGCGCCAATCAGCTCAAACAAATAGTCTCGCTCGGCGTACAGGCCGGCAACTGACTTACGCTCGTTCAGGCCGTGGACGCCGTTGCCGTCCGGATCGGAGAACCGCCCTGGCACACCATAAGTGGCGATGCCTGCCGCATTTAGAAAGCGGCCATCGGTGGCACCTGTACTCATGGCAGGTAACATGGGCACACCGGGGAAGTGTTTGGCGGCCATTGCTTTGGCAGTTCCATAGACCAGCGGCGTCAGCGGCGGAGGCGGCGGGGTGGGACTGACCACTCCGACTGGCTTCACGCTGATCGCCGGATTATCGATTGCCTTCACGAGCCGGGCCCTAACATTGGCGATCGGATCGCCAGGAAACATACGGCAATTGATGTTAGCCCCAGCACGTTGAGGGAGCGCATTCGCGGCATGACCACCATCAAGAAGCGTCGCGACACAAGTCGTGCGTAACATTGAATGAAAGATTGCGTCCTTCGAGACGGTCGCGTTCGCCGCATTGTCTTTCGGATCCACCAGCAGTCGCGTCATCGCCGCGCCGACTTCGCCGCCAGTCAACTTTGCCATCTCAAGAAAATAGGCGCGCGTCGTGTCGCTGAATTGTACTGGAAATTGATATTGAGCAACGTGGACCAGCGCAGTTGCAAGGCTATAAATGGCATTGTCGGGGCGCGGCCGACTGCTGTGCCCACCAGGATTTACAGCCTCGATGCGGAAGTCTTGGGAGACCTTCTCGCCCGCTTGCATTCCAAGAGAAACCGGCTTGCCGGCCGCGTCACGGATGCCGATGCTGCCTTCATTCAGCGCAAATTCGGCATCAATCCAATCTTTGTGCTTTGTCGCCAGCCACTCGGCACCGTTGAAAGCTCCACCGGTCTCTTCGCCGCATGTCAAAGCCAGCTTTAGCGGGCGGCGCAGCCGCGACTTGGCTTGCTTCAGGCGGATCATCGTATCGGTAAAAATGGCACCTTGAGCCTTATCGTCGGAGCTTCCCCGACCATAGAAATAGCCGTTCTCCTCAACGAGGACGAACGGATCACGCGTCCAGTCCTCGCGCTTGGCTTCGACCACGTCGAGATGCGCCAGCAACAATATCGCCTTTGCATGCGGATCGGTCCCGCCGAGCGTGGCCACAAGACCGCCTTCTCTGGGATGCTCAGGGACGCTGAACTGTTGGATGTCGCTGTCCGAGAAACCGACTGCCTCAAGCCGCTTTGCCATACGCTCTGCAGCGATCGTGCAACTTCCGGCCGACAATGTCGTGTTGGTCTCGACAAGCTCCTTGTAAAGTTCCCGGAACGTTCTCGCGTCCGGTCGGATTTCGGCAACCACAGGCGAAGTGATGGCGGTGGCCAACCCAACGGTGATCAAATGAATGCGCATTCTTTCGTTCCCCTTTATGCTACATTTTTTTCTAGCGAGCTGCCGTGAGCGCCGTAAGGTGAGATCGGGTAAGCTGCGCGTTATTTGCTTGCATCGGATGGCCACGCTGCTTGTCTTGAGCTCCCGCGTCGGCAACGCGCCCGCGCATCGATCGAGCGCCGGTGCAGCGCAGCCGCTTCGAACCGCCGCAGGAGATCCTCGCCCCGCTTAACGCTCTGTGACAGACCCGGCGCGACTATTGGCCGGCCTTTTGGCGCAGCATGGCGAGCCACTCGCGTGAGACGGTTTCGACATTTTCACGAAGGCTAAGGACCGCCGCCGTGATAGCGACCAGATCGTCAGAACTGATGTCGAAGGTTTTCGAATACCTGGCGTCGACGTA
>JANXSN010000012.1 GCA_025352685.1 Sphingomonadales bacterium | reverse complement strand
GCAGCTCTTTTCGAGCATGCTGCGATCGGGTGATATCGGTCCACATGTGTCTTCTCCGTCAAAGTGTCGCAACTTCGACCGAATCACATCTGGCTGATATTGCCCAACTTTTTCTGTCACCTCAATTTCGGGTCAGACACTAAGGGATCAAAGGTCGTTGTTGGCAACATTGAACCTGCCGTTATGCAGCGAGTGGCAGGTTTGCCACAAGCGTGCATAACGAGACCGTCGTTGCGCAGCCCCGCAATAAAGGTCTGTGTCTTCCCATGACCAAAAGGTTCCCTCAGGCGCTGTCCTCGAAGCACCCGGCCAGGCAACCGTGTCATCTTGGTCGAGGGCGCCGTCTCGTCGAGAAAGACCAGCCGGTGCGGCTGTTCGCACGTGCGCGGCTGTCGGGCCAGCCGCCGGCTTCGGCGTACCTCGCATACGTCATCGCGTCCGCATTCCGATGCGATCAGCGCTTTTTTTATAACTGAAGCCGGTCTTTATATCTGAAGCGTGCGCCACGCAGCGCCCGGGCCAGCGACGTCGTGGTGCCCCTGCCCCTTTTTTTCGGCGCTAAGCCTGGCCACAAGCTCGGGCATGCCGATGTCGCGTTGTGCCTCGACCCAGCCGATCAGCAGCGGCAAATGCGAGGCGAGCTTGGCCGCTCCGGGTGATCGCCCCGACGCACGGACGCCGCCGACACATGTCCCGAAATTCCGAACCCGAAGATCGGCCGAATAGGATTTTCCCATGATCCACTTCCAACCACAGCGAACCACAATGCCAACGCGAAAGAAATCGCGCGGCCGATACCTACTTGATGCCGGATGCTCTAGCGCGCGGCGACCTTAACCGTATGGCGCTGAACCCAGCGCGCCGGAGCATCACCCTCCTGGACGCGTACGAAGCAAACACTTCCGGTCTGCTTGATCCGCGCGCACAGGCGGTTAGCATCGGCGCGTGTGTCAAGACCACCGATCGCGACACGGATCAGGCTTGCGTTCCTGAACCTGGCGGCACCGTTGACGGCATCGTAATTCGCCAGATTTATGTGGCTCGACAAGCGGTTCCAGGCGCGCTGGGCTGACGATGCGTTCTCGAACGCGCCGATCTGCACGACGAACTTGCCAGGGTGCGCAGGATGGAAGGCAGCCGCTCTGACGGTAGCCGCCGGACGCAAAGGCCGGATGACGGCCTGGCGGACTGGGCGTGGTTCGGCCCGGATCAGAACTGGCGCCGGGCTCGGACGCCCCCTCGACACGGGTGAAGCCATGGCACTCGATACCGGCGAAACCGTGGCGGCGGATACAGGCGAAGCCATGGCAGTCGTCGCAGCGACTTCGAAAGCGGGCTGAGTTTCAGCCGTGGCTACAGCAACCGGGACGGGCAATGGGGCGGGAGCAACAGCAACCGGTGCAACGGCCTCTGGAGCCGACGCCGTGCGTATCGCAGGGTTGCCGCGCGCCAGCGCGAGACGCGTCGGCATGCCGCCGTCCAGACGTGGTGTCACGCCCAGCAAGGCAGCAACCTGATCGGACGCTGACGCGGGTCGGGCGAATTGGGCCCAACCAGCAACCCGAGTATCGGCTTCGTCGGGAGACAGATCCTGCACTGCCATGACGCGTGCATTGTTCCACTTGCCCGCCAGCGCATAGGCGAGCGCAAGGTTTTGGCGGGTCTTTGCCGTCGCATCCGGCGCTCGCGTTGCGAATTCGAGAATTCGGACGGCCTCATCCGCATCGCCGGCGAGGGCTACAGCCAAGCCGAAATCGGCAGCGGGCAGCTTGTCTCGATAATCGGCGAGTGTCGATTTGGCGGCATCCCTCCGGCCCTGCGCAATCTGCGCAAGCGCAAGATCGAGCGCGGCACGCTCACGCTCGGGATCCAGCGTCAGTGTGTCCGAGAAGGTCTGTTCGGCCGACTGGAAACGGCCTGCCCCAAGATAAGCCTGACCCAGCAACATCCGATAACGCGCGTCGCGCGGCTGCAGTGACACAGCGGTTTCGGCCAGCGTCACTGCCTTGGCTGCTTGTTTTTTCGTCAGCGCCACACTCGCCCGTTGAGCGACGGCCGCTGCATCGTGAACAGCTTTAGCGTCGGCCGGACCTTGCGCCCATCCACTGCCACTTCCTGCAGCCATCAAGGTGCTCAGCACCAGCGCCGATGTCGTCAGTTTTGCGATCACCATTTTCTTCATGGAGAGCTCCCTGCTCATTTTATTTGGCCACAATCGTCAGCTGTTACCGCGCGCGCCATCTCGGCGACCGCTGGTTGCTGCGAGAGAAAATTGTCGAGGGCGTTGATGACGAGGGCCTGAGCCGATTTGTGCGCCATTGCACACGCCAGCCGCAGATGAAGATGACGTTCGGGGTCGAGACGCAGCGTAAATGCGGCTTTGCCCTTCGATCCGGCTGCGGCACGCGGCATCGTTGGACGCACGGCAACGGGAACAACCACGGGTTCAGATGTAGGCCCGCTGGCAAGCTCGCGCTCGAGTTCGGCCTGCTGGAGCACCACGACCGGTACATCAGCGAGCCCGGCGGGTTGCAGCTGTACGACATCGGCGCTGATTGGCTCGACGTCGGCCAGACCATGATCATGTCCCATGTCGTTCCAGCCCAGATCTTCATGCTGCGGCTGCTGAAAACCGGAAAAACCAAAGCTGGCAAATCCCTGCGGACGCATCGCAGGCTTGGCCTGTCCCTTGCGCGCAAGAAGCGATGACGACAGCGACGCGAGAGGTTTAGGTTCGCCCATCATTCCCTCCCTCACTGACCGACCACGCGGCGGCCGAAGCCTCCGCCGGCAGGACGATGCATGACTGGGGCGGCGCTGGCGACGCCAGGCGCCGAGAAGACCGTGCGACGAAAATGCTTTTCAAGGCGATCGGAAACATATTCCCACAGCTCGGTAATTTCGGCAGCCGAGCGGCTCTTGGGATCGCATTCCATCACGGTCCTCCCGTCGATCATCGAGGCGGCAAAGTCGGTACGGTGATGCAGGGTAACCGGGGCGACCGTGCCGTGCTGTGAAAGGGCGACGGCGGCCTCATACGTAATCTTTGCCTTGGGCGTGGCGCCATTGACGACGAACAGCAGCGGCTTGCCTGCGCGATCACAAAGATCGACCGTTGCCCCGACGGCCCGCAGATCGTGCGGACTAGGGCGCGTCGGAATGATGATAAGTTCAGCGACAGCGATCACGCTCTGGATCGCCATGGTAATGGCTGGTGGCGTGTCGATGACTGCAAGACGGAACCCTTGCTGACGCAACATTTCGAGATCGGATTGAAGCCGTGCAACGGTGGTCTGGGCAAAGGCTGGAAACTCCGCTTCGCGCTCGTTCCACCAATCCGCTAACGACCCTTGCGGATCGATATCAATCAAAACGACGGGTCCCGCACCGGCGCGTTGCGCCTGCACAGCAAGATGGCCGGATAGGGTCGTCTTGCCCGATCCGCCTTTTTGAGAGGCCATTGCCAGTACGCGCATCGACAGTCCTTGGATGTTGTCAGAACAAGAAAGGGAATGTCACGCACGTCGCTAAGATACGGTTAACATCGCGGCAGATTCCTGCGCCCTGTCGCCATGTCGTAATCCTGCATCATATTGTGCTAACCGCATGTTTATTCGATCCGTGTACCGAAATGCCTCTTCGAATTGTCAATGGGGAAAACTATGTCGCGCGCATCTTGTCTCGTTCTCGGGCTCGCTCTGGCGATCGGTGCGGGGACGACGCCGGCGGTCGCAGATACCAACGCCGGTTATCAGCTGTGGAACGAGGGCGACTTTTATGGTGCGGTTGCGCAATGGCGCCCTGCGGCCATCGCAGGCGACCCGACCGCACAATACAACCTCGCACGGGCTTATCAATTGGGTCGGGGCGTGCCGGTAGACCTGAAAATGGCCGAGACGTGGTTTGGCAAGGCAGCAACGCAAGGTCATTTGCCCAGTCGCGACAATTACGGTCTCGTCCTGTTCCAAAACGGCGACCGGACGTCAGCAATGCCTTACATCGAGGAGGCGTCGGATCGTGGCGATTCCCGCGCCCAATACGTATTGGGTACGGCATTGTTCAACGGCGACACAGTCAAGAAGGACTGGGTACGAGCGTATGCCTTGATGACACGAGCGAGCGCGGCAGGGATCGGCGCTGCGTCCTCCAGTCTGGCGCAGATGGACAAATATGTGCCTGTGGATCAGCGACAGCGCGGTCTGACACTCGCTCGCAAGCTCGAAAGTGCAGCGTCGAAACCGCAGGTGACGGCAGGGCTGGTTGGCGACGCGGTGCCGCTGCGCAGTGCCGTTTCTGCCGAGAACCTGCCACCTTCGGACGCAGGCGCATCGCCGAAGCCCACGGCAAAACCCGCGTCGAAACCTACGCACCCGCCCGCCAAGACCACGCCTGTAAACGCTGCTCCGACCAAACCGTCACCGGTCAAGGTCGCCTTTGCGCCCAAGTCTTCGCCAGCGGCGAAAGCGTCGGCTCCTGCGAAACCACTCGTACCGAACGCTGCGCCGTCGGGAAATTGGAAAGTTCAACTCGCCGCCTTCGGCGATGCCGGCAAGGCAAAAGGGCTGTGGAGCAGCCTCCATAGCCGCATCGACGCGCTCGGACCGTATCACGCGCTCGTTGTAAAAGCAGGTGCCATGACCCGGCTTCAGGCCGGCCCCCTAACCTCCAAGGCGGCAGCGGAGAGGCTGTGCGCATCGGTCAAGGCAGCGAGCCAGCCGTGCATTCCGGTCGCACCGTGATGGCAACCGCGTGAGCGTCGCCTTTCGCCGCGAGAGCGACGAGGAACATCTCGAACCAAAATTCGAACTGCCACTACCTACAGGTCCGAACATCGTCACCGCGCGCGGACTGTCACTCCTCAAGGCCAAGGTGGCGGAATGGAGCGCCATGGTAGCAGGGGCGGCAGACGACGACGCCCGCAGGAAGGCCAAGCGCGATCTGGCTTATTGGAATACGCGTCTGTCGACCGCGCGGGTCGCTGAGCCCCCTGTTACCGGCGTGATCGGAATTGGCTCGAGAGTCTTGTTTCGGTTGAAGGGGACGACGCGGACGCTCGAAATCGTCGGTCACGATGAGGCCGAGCCTGCTAACGGGCGCATTGCGTTCAATGCCCCGCTGGCCAAAGCGATGATTGGAGCAAGCCAAGGAGATTGGGTCGACTTTGGCGGGGTCGACGAAGCCGTAGAAGTGATTACGGTCGGCTAACCCAGCGCGTAGCGGATGACGCTGAGATCGCCGTATCGCACGCTGGCATCAGCGGCGTCTTGGGTCTTTATCTTGGCGTGATAAGCGACGCCGAGCCCTGCTGCTTTTATCATCGGAATGTCGTTGGCACCGTCGCCGATGGCAATCGTTGCGCGGAGCGGAATGCCGAGCGCAGCGGCTTGGGCAAGCAGCGTTTCACGCTTGGTCTGCGCGTCGACGATCGGGCGTTCGACCTCGCCCGTCAACATGCCATCCTTCACAACCAGCCGGTTGGCGACCGCGCAATCGAAGCCGAGCACGTTTGCGATACTGTCGCTGAAGTGGGTGAAGCCTCCGGAGACGAGAATTGCCCTGCCGCCAGCTGCCCGGAACGACCCGATAAGATCAATCGCGCCTCCCATGAGCTTTACGCGCTCACGAAGGCATTCTGCGACGGTCGATTCGGCGAGACCGGCGAGCAGCGCCACTCGGTCTCTGAGCGCACCAGCAAAGTCGATCTCGCCGCACATTGCGCGCTCGGTGATGGCGGAGACCTCGTTCTTCAACCCGACGTAATCGGCGAGTTCATCGATGCATTCGACAGTAATCATCGTCGAATCCATGTCGGCAATGAGGAGTTTGCGATGACGGTCAGCTTCGTGCTGGATGATAATGTCGGTCCCGTCGATCCGATCGGCCGAATCGAGGAGTCGCCGTAGGTGTACACGATCAAGTGCTCCAGGCTGCGGAATGTCAAAGCGGATGTCGCACGCTACTGCGTCGACGATCGGTCCCGCTTTACCGCCAATTGCATCGCACACAGCTGAAATATCCCCCGCAGTGAGGTATTCTTTTGCTACAAGGGTGGCGATGAACATGTCGGGTCTCCCAGTGATGGCGCTCATTGCAGGGCCGACTGCGAGCGGCAAGTCCGCGCTGGCGATGGCGCTCGCGGACTTGACGCCTTCGGTCGTCATCAACGCGGATTCCATGCAGGTCTATCGCGACTTGCGCGTGGTGACGGCGCGCCCCAGCCAAGCGGACGAAGAGCGGCATCCACATCGACTATTTGGATATATCGACGGAGCAGACGCGTGTTCCGCGGCGCGATGGGCAGCGGACGCGAGGTTTGCCGTCGGCGAGGCGCATCGTGTCGGACGTTTGCCGATCGTCGTCGGCGGGACCGGGCTCTATCTCCGCACTTTGCTCGACGGCATCGCGCCCGTACCCGACATCAATTCTTTAATCCGGGAAGCGGTGCGTGCCCTGCCCGTCGCCGAAGCGTTCGAGGCGCTGAGCCGCGAGGACCCATATGCGGCGGCGCACCTTTCGCCTGCCGACGCCACGCGCATTGCACGAGCGCTCGAGGTGGTACGCTCGACGGGATGTACGCTCAAGGCTTGGCAGGCCCATCGCGTGGGCGGGATCAGTGCGATGGTAAGGCTTGTGCCGCTGATCCTTCTGCCGCCTCGTACGTGGCTTTTTACCCAGTGCGATACGCGGTTCAAAAGCATGATCGACGCGGGGCGGGACGAAGTCGCAGCGCTTATCGCGCGTAATCTCGACCCTGCGCTGCCCGTCATGCGCGCCATCGGCGTGCGTGAAATCGCCGGGCGCCTGGCGAAAATCGGCGACGCACCGACAGCCTTCCCAAGCGGTGCCCTTGCCACTCGCCAATATGCCAAGCGGCAGTATACGTGGTTCGTAAACCAGGCACCCGAGACATGGGAACGCGTAACAGCGCAGTTAACTTTCGCTAGTATAAATACCTACGCAACTATATTACGCGACAAGGCGTTGACAGCGTAATTTCATATCTCTACCGCGCTGCACTGCAACAAAGGAATGCCTCATGCCTGCCGAACGCCCCGGAGCCGAAATCCTCGTTGAGGCGCTTGTCGATCTCGGCGTGGAAATCATCTTTGGCTATCCTGGCGGCGCGGTGCTCCCGATTTATGACGCGTTGTTCAAGCAGAAACGGATCAAGCATATTCTTGTTCGTCACGAACAGGCCGCGACGCACGCTGCAGAGGGTTACGCGCGCTCCACCGGCAAGCCGGGCGTGGTGCTGGTGACAAGTGGTCCCGGTGCGACAAATGCGATTACCGGTATTACCGACGCACTCATGGATTCGATCCCGATGGTCGTCATCACCGGACAGGTGCCGACGGCCCTCATCGGCACCGACGCGTTTCAAGAGGCCGACACTGTCGGCATCACCCGCCACTGCACCAAGCACAATTACCTTGTGAAGGACCCGGCCAGGCTGGGCGCCATCTTGCATGAGGCGTTTCATATCGCGACCTCGGGTCGTCCAGGGCCTGTGGTCGTCGACATTCCAAAGGACGTGCAGGTCGCAACTGCACATTACACAAACCCCGGCAAGATTGAGCACAAGACATATCGACCCGCCCTCAAGCCCGATCCAAAATCAGTTGAAACATTGGTGGAAATGCTCGCAGCCGCAGAACGGCCAGTGCTTTACACCGGGGGCGGCATTATCAATTCAGGACCGGGGGCGAGCCAGATGCTGCGCGAACTGGCCCGAATTACACGTGCGCCGGTTACTTCGACGCTGATGGGCCTGGGCGCCTATCCCGCGAGCGGCGATCAGTGGCTCGGCATGCTCGGCATGCACGGCACCTATGAAGCCAATATGGCGATGCACGATGCGGATTTGATTGTGGCGCTCGGTAGCCGCTTCGACGACCGCGTCACGGGGAGGCTTGACGCGTTCAGCCCCAAATCGAAGAAAATCCACGTCGACATCGATCGGAGTTCGATCAACAAAACGGTGCGCGTCGACTTGCCGGTGGTTGGTGACGTAGGACGCGTGCTTGAGGACACGGTTAAACTGTGGAAGGCTCGGCAGCATCCCAGGCCCGACCTGGGCGCATGGTGGGCAAAGATCGATGCGTGGCGCGCGAAAAAGTCGCTGAGTTTTGCGGAATCAAAATCGGAAATCATGCCGCAACATGCAGTTCGCGCGCTTTGGCACGCGACGCACAAGCGCAATCCAATCATCACAACCGAAGTCGGCCAACACCAGATGTGGGCTGCGCAACATTTCGATTTCGAAGCACCAAACAAGTGGCTCACATCGGGAGGGCTCGGCACAATGGGTTACGGCCTGCCCGCCGCCATCGGCGCGCAGCTCGGCAATCCGAACGCATTGGTGATCGATATTGCCGGTGAAGCTTCGATTCAAATGAACATTCAGGAGTTGGCGACGGCGACGCAATACCGGCTCCCCGTCAAGATATTCATCCTGAACAACCAATATATGGGCATGGTCCGCCAGTGGCAGGAGTTAACATACCAAAGCCGGTATTCGCACAGCTACTCGGAAAGTTTGCCGGACTTCGTCAAGCTGGGGGAAGCCTATGGTTGGAAAGGCATTTGTATCGAAGACCCGGCGGACCTCGACAGCGGAATTGCGGCAATGCTGGACCACGAGGGGCCTGTGATCGTCGACTGTATGGTCGCTAAACTTGCCAACTGCTTTCCGATGATACCCAGTGGTAATGCGCATAACGATATGATCCTCGATCCCGTTGGCGTCGTGGGCACTATGGACGACGAAGCCAAGGCGCTGGTCTGATGCACATCAAGACCGGCCCCATCGAGCGTCATACTCTTTCAGTGACCGTGGATAACGAGTCTGGCGTGCTCGCGCGTATCGCGGGCATGTTTTCGGCGCGAGGCTATAATATCGAGAGCCTGACGGTTGCCGATATCAGCGAGGACGACGCGGTGTCACGGATCACGATCGTGACCACCGGCACCCCTGCCGTCATAGAACAGGTTGTCGCGCAGCTCGATCGGCTCGTGCCCGTGCACAAGGTAACCGACCTGACAGTGCTGGGCGAGCACGTGGAACGCGAACTTGCTTTGGTAAAGGTTGCCGGCGTGGGCGAACATCGAATAGAGGCATTGCGGCTGGCTGAAGTCTTTCGTGCCAATGTCGTCGACACGACGATCTCCAGTTTTGTCTTCGAAGTGACCGGCGCCAGCACCAAAATCGATCGGTTCGTCGAATTGATGGGCGAAATCGGGCTGGTCGAAGTCGCGCGGACCGGTATCGTCGCGATGGCACGCGGCAAAACCGCGGTTTGAGCTGTTAGCCTTCTCTTCCCTGCGGGAGAGCGAAGGGCCCGCGCTTCAAGCGTGGGAGGGTGAGGGATCGGCCGTCGAACCCCTCGCAAATTTGGCAAGGCAGCAGGCTGCCAAGTCTTCGTATCCGCTCCCGCAGGGGGAGAGGCGCTAGATCGGGAAACAAAAATGCGCGTTTATTACGACCGGGACGCCGACATCGGCATCATCAAGGGCAAGAAGGTCGCAATCATAGGCTACGGCTCGCAAGGCCATGCTCATGCTCAGAATTTGAAAGACTCTGGTGTTGCCGAAGTTGCCGTCGCTTTGCGTGACGGCTCTGCCACGACAGCCAAGGCAATCAATGCCGGATTCAAGGTCATGACTAATTCTGCGGCGGCCACCTGGGCTGACGTTGTGATGATCCTCGCGCCTGATGAAAATCAGGCCGCAATCTATGCCGATGATCTGCATGCAAATCTGAAACAGGGCGCAACACTGGCTTTCGCTCACGGCCTGAACGTCCACTTTGGGCTCATCGAGCCGCGCGCCGACCTTGACGTCGTTATGATCGCACCCAAGGGCCCTGGTCACACCGTGCGCAGCGAGTATGTGCGCGGCGGCGGCGTCCCTTGCCTGATCGCCGTCCATCAGGACGCAAGCGGCAACGCACATGATCTGGCGCTAGCCTATGCTTCGGCCGTCGGGGGCGGGCGGTCGGGCATCATCGAGACCAACTTCCGCGAAGAATGCGAAACAGACCTTTTCGGTGAACAGGCCGTGCTGTGCGGCGGCATCACTCATTTGATCCAGGCTGGATTCGAAACGCTCACCGAGGCGGGCTATGCCCCTGAGATGGCGTATTTTGAATGCCTCCACGAAACCAAGCTCATCGTCGACCTGCTCTACGAAGGTGGTATCGCCAACATGCGTTATTCAATCAGTAATACCGCCGAATATGGGGACATCGTTACCGGTCCGCGGATCATCACTGCCGAGACCAAAGCCGAGATGAAACGCGTGCTCGCCGACATCCAGTCGGGGCGCTTTGTTAAGAACTTTGTCCTCGACAACCGCGCCGGACAGCCGGAGTTGAAGGCTTCACGCAAGACGGCCGCCGCACATCCAATTGAAAAAGTCGGCGCGGAACTGCGCGCGATGATGCCCTGGATCGGCGCCAATAAGCTCGTCGACAAAGCAAAAAACTGACGCCGTCTCGCACGGCCGTTCGCGCCGAGCAGGTCGCGCAGACTTAGTGACTGCGCGACTTGAAGCGGTTGCCTTGCTTGGCGCTATCGCGAGGGTGCCAGGCGTTGTGGGGCGAGACGATCCACAAGGAGTTTTTGCGCATGCGTCGTTTCGCTCTGCTCGTCTTGCCCCTGCTGATCGCGACGCCGCTGGTCGCGCAGATGGTCAAACCAGGTTCGCGAAATCCTGCAGCGGTCACAGGCGGCGTCTACGAGGTTGACCCGGACCACACGCTGATCGCGTGGCACGTCGATCACATGGGCTTCAGTGACTATTTCGGAATCTTTGGCAGTTCGACCGGTACGCTGACGCTCGACCCCAAGAATCCTGATGCCGCCAAGGTTGATATCACGATCCCGATCGCCAAAGTCACAACCGCAAATGCGGGGCTGACGGCGCATCTGTTGCGTCCCGGCAAAGACGGCAGCAAGCCCGACTTCTTCGGCGCGGCGCCCGCTGATGCCCGGTTCGTTTCGAAAAGCGTGAAAACGAGCGGCACGAGAGCGAAGATCACCGGCAACCTCACGATCAATGGCATAATGAGGCCGGTTGTACTCGACGCCGAATTCGTTGGTGCTGGCAAAGCGGCCGCAACGATGGGCGGCAAGGAGAATGTTGGCTTTCAGGCCAAGGCGGTCATCAAGCGATCCGATTTCGGAATCGGATTTCTCGTGCCGCTGGTTTCTGACGACGTGACGCTTGTAATCACGGCCGCGTTCCAGAAGTAGGACCCCGTCTGATGCACGACCGTCTTGCACACACCGAGCTGCTGTTGTAACTCACACAAATGCTGCTGACGCATGCCCCCCTGCTTCGACTTACGCGCCCTTAGGCGCGATGTTCGTCGTGCGCGTACCGTGCACACGCTGCCTAAGGGACTTTGAAACCTTCCTCGAAGCAGCGAGTGCGAATACATGTTACGCGATCCTTCCGTAAAATACCGTCCGTT
Organism: Sphingomonadales bacterium; assembly: GCA_025352685.1. Classification (GTDB taxonomy): domain Bacteria; phylum Pseudomonadota; class Alphaproteobacteria; order Sphingomonadales; family Sphingomonadaceae; genus Sphingomonas_O. Next base: position 12,935 of record JANXSN010000012.1, on the reverse strand, counting down.
CCCGCCCATCAATTTGCCCGACCGCACGTGGCCGTCACGGACAATCACGCACGCGCCGCGCTGGTTGTCGACCGACATGCGCGACGGCAATCAGGCGTTGATCGATCCTATGGACTCGGAAAAAAAGGCACGGTTCTTCGACCTGCTTGTCCGGATCGGCGTCAAGGAGATTGAAGTTGGGTTCCCGAGCGCGGGCGCAACCGAATTCGATTTCATATCCGGCTTGGTCAGGGGTGGGCGCGTTCCCCAAGACGTCACCATTCAAGTGCTGACACAGGCGCGACGCGATCTGATCGAGACAAGTTTTGCGAGCCTAGAAGGCGCGCCGACCGCCATCGTCCACCTCTATAATGCGGTCAGCCCGATATGGCGCAAGATCGTGTTCGGCATGGACACTACCCAGATCAAGCAAATTGCAATCGACGGAGCAATGATGCTGCGCGATCAGGCGGCCAGATATCCCGGCACTGACTGGCGTTTCGAATATAGCCCCGAAACGTTTTCGACAGCCGAGATCGAGTTCAGCGTAGAGGTGTGCGCGGCAGTGATGGATGTGCTTCAGCCGACAGCGGCCGTGCCAATCATCTTCAACCTGCCCGCTACCGTCGAATGCGCCACCCCTAACATTTATGCAGACCAGATCGAATATTTCGGTCGCAATATTCCGAACCGCGACGCGGTTGTAATTTCGCTGCACACGCACAACGATCGCGGTACGGGCGTTGCGGCGACTGAGTTGGGTCTGCTGGCGGGCGCGGATCGCGTCGAGGGCTGCTTGCTGGGCAATGGCGAACGGACCGGAAATGTTGATCTGGTCACCGTTGCGCTCAACATGTACACCCAAGGTATCAATCCTGGTCTCGACTTCTCCGACATCGATGCAGTCGTGAAAACTGTCGAATACTGCACCAATATCCCGACGCACCCCCGTCAGCCCTACGTCGGAGATCTGGTGTTCACCGCGTTCTCGGGGTCGCACCAAGACGCGATCAAGAAGGGGTTCGCAGCCCAAGACGCGCGCAACGACCAGCTGTGGGAAGTTCCCTACCTCCCCGTAGATCCCAAGGATCTGGGCCGCGACTACGAAGCTGTGATCCGGGTCAACTCACAGAGTGGCAAGGGAGGCGTTGCTTGGGTGCTCGAACAGGACAAGGGGCTGAAACTCCCGAAGCGGATGCAAGCCGATTTCAGTCGTCACGTCCAAGCGCTGGCTGACGAAACAAGCCGCGAATTGAACGCAACCGACATTTGGGACGCGTTCGCACACGCTTATCTCAGCCAAGGGCGCTTCGGACTGGGCGACTATGACGAGACGCGCGCATCGAACGGCGACCGGTTGTTTACCGGCACGATCACCGTGAACGGAACCGAACGATCAGTCAGTGGACGTGGCAATGGTCTGATCTCGAGCATTGTCGCCGCGCTCCGCGACGAATGCGACGTGGTGCTCGACGTGATCGACTATACTGAACACACGCTGGGCATAGGGTCGGACGCACAAGCGGCAGCCTATGTTGAGTGCAAAACTGCGAGCGGCGCGACTGTGTGGGGTGTGGGCATTGATGCTGACATCGCAACCGCGAGTGTACGTGCGGTACTGGGTGCAGCGAACGCGGTTTAACGTAATATCGTTGCCAATTTCACCGTCCGCTCGGGCGCGTCCGTGAGTTGCACGGTATAGCGGCTCGGAACGACGTCAAACGTCACCAGCTTGCGGATCTCCATGCGGTTCTGGAGGCTGCTACGTCCCGTCGATTTTTGCGTTCGTCCATCGCCGATGAGGTCGATGTAAGTCGCGATTGACGGCACCACATCGAACTTGCCCGACTGGGACACGTCGAGCGCGACAACGCTGGCCGAGGTGCACGGTCTTGGCTTGCGGTCGCTTATCACGACAACGTTCACGCCGCTGGCGCCGTGCGGCTCACGCAGCGTCGACGAACCGGTCGCAAGCGCCGCGTGTGTGCCGGTTACCTCGGCGGGCCGAGCCAGAAGGGGCTCATCCCAACCGAGCGGCGACGGGCAGGTTTGAGCAACCGAAGGACTCACAGTCATGACTGCAAGATCAGCAGCGAGCCTCATCACTTTCTCCCGAACAGTTTGTCGATATCGCAGTGAGCGAGCTTTATCCAAGTGGGACGACCGTGGTTGCATTGCCCCGAGCGCGGTGTGATTTCCATTTCGCGAAGTAGTGCGTTCATCTCCGCGACCGATAGGATGCGCCCGGCCCGCACCGAGCCATGACAGGCCATGGTCGCCGCGACACTGTCGAGGCGTTCCTTGAGGCTCAGGACTTCTCCGAAGGCCGCGAGTTCGTCGGCAAGGTCAATAACAAGCCCCCGCACATCGCTCGTCCCAAGCATCGCGGGAACGCCGCGCACCAGCACTGCGGCGGGACCAAAGCGTTCGAGGTCGAGGCCGAGTTGGGCCAGTTCGGTCATCCGCGCTTCTAGGCGGTCGCACGCGGGTTCCTCCAGCTCGACAACTTCGGGCAGCAGCAATGGTTGTGATGCGACAGACCCGCTGACCGTCGCTTTGCGCATCCGTTCGAGGACGAGGCGTTCATGTGCTGCATGTTGATCGACGATAACGAGGCCGTCTTCTGCTTCGGCGACGATGTAGGTTGCTGCAACTTGGCCACGCGCAACACCCATCGGGTAAGCGTTGGCGGGTGCAGAAGCCGGCTCAGCGCGAGCGAAGGGAGCGTTTGAAAAGAATGTCGGCGCTTGTGCCCCGCTTATCATGCCTGCATCCGTCGGGCGTTGGGGAGCCCAGCCCTTGCCGAAACCAGGTTCGACATTGGAGATCGGTTCGCTCGTCCACTTGCCCAAGCTCGTTGCGCTCGGACCCGGCTGGCTGCGGTGACCAGCCGCATCGAGCGCCGCGCGCAACCCGCCGACGATCAGACCGCGCACCACGCCTGGATCTCGAAAACGCACTTCCGTCTTGGCCGGATGGACGTTGACGTCCACTTCGCTGCCAGGGACGTCGAGAAACAGCGCGACGACTGCGTGCCGATCGCGCGCGAGCATTTCGGCATAAGCCCCGCGAACTGCACCGATTATCAGTCGGTCCTTCACGGGACGACCATTAACGAAGAGATACTGGTGATCGGCCACGCCGCGGTTGAAAGTAGGCAAGCCGGCGACGCCGCCCAGTCGGATCCCTTCGCGCACAAAATCGATCGCGACGCTGTTGTCGATAAGCGCGCGGTCAGTGAGCGCAGCGACGCGTGCCGCCTGCTCCTCAGCGGTCACCGACAATGTCCGCCGCCCATCGTGATCAAGCGTGAAAGCGATGTCGGGGCGCGCCATCGCGAGGCGTTTCACCACGTCGACACAAACGGCATATTCGCTGCGCGGACTGCGTAGAAATTTGGCGCGTGCAGGAACACGACTGAACAAGCCCTCGACCTTGACGCGCGTGCCCGGCGGCAAACCGGCTGGCCCGTCCCTCACGAACTCTCCGTTGTCGACGGTGCGCGACCATCCTTCACCGTCACTAAGTCTACTTTCGATTGTCAGGCGCGCGACGCTCGCGATCGACGGCAGCGCTTCGCCTCGAAATCCCATCGTGCTGACGTTTTCTATCGCCTCGTCGGGGAGCTTTGATGTCGCATGGCGTTCGAGCGCCAACCCGATATCGCCAGAACTCATGCCGCTGCCGTCATCGACGACCTCAATCCCGTCAATGCCGCCATTCGACAGCACGACCGCAATTCGGCTCGCCCCGGCGTCAATCGCGTTCTCGACCAGCTCTTTTAGCGCCGCCGCAGGGCGTTCAACAACCTCACCTGCGGCGATGCGATTGATCAGATGCGGCGGGAGTCGGCGTATTGACATTGGCACACCCCTAGACCAAGCGCAGCCATCCCGCGACCCTGGCCGGTGCGGTTTCCACCAGAAACCGAGTTATGGCCTCAAGGCTTGAGAGTCCGTAAATTCCATGGCCAATCCGTTCTCCCGTTTCTTCAAATTCATGTCGCACGACATGGCGATCGACCTCGGCACCGCAAACACGGTCGTCTATTTGCGCGGGCGCGGCATCGTACTCAACGAGCCTTCGGTGGTGGCCATCGAAACGATCAATGGCGTAAAGCGCGTCAAGGCCGTCGGCGACGATGCCAAGCTCATGATGGGCAAGACCCCGGGGAGCATCGAGGCCATCCGTCCGTTGCGCGACGGAGTGATCGCCGACATTGACGTCGCCGAGCAGATGATCAAACACTTTATTCACAAGGTGCACGGCGGCAAGATGCGTGCCTGGCGCTTTCCAGAAATTGTGATCTGTGTGCCCTCGGGATCGACCAGCGTCGAGCGCCGCGCGATCCGCGATGCCGCGTCGAACGCGGGTGCAAGCCAAGTCTACTTGATCGAAGAGCCAATGGCGGCCGCAATCGGCGCCGACATGCCTGTCACTGAGCCCATCGGCAGCATGGTCGTTGATATTGGCGGGGGCACCACGGAGGTCGCCGTGCTTTCGCTACGCGGCGTCGCCTATTCGAACTCGGTTCGCGTCGGCGGCGACAAGATGGACGAAGCGATCGTTAGCTATGTCCGCCGCAACCATAATCTATTGATCGGCGAAGCCACTGCCGAGCGCATCAAGCAGGAAGTCGGCATCGCTAAGCCGCCCGCAGATGGGATTGGCATGACGATTCAGATCAAGGGCCGCGATCTTGTCAACGGCGTGCCCAAGGAGATCTCGATCAATCAGGGCCAGATCGCCGAAGCACTCTCCGAACCCGTCGGCGCGATTGTTGAAGGCGTGCGGATTGCGCTCGAAAATACGGCGCCCGAGCTGGCCGCCGACATCGTCGACCAAGGTATTGTCCTCACCGGCGGCGGTGCTTTGCTGCAGGGTCTCGACGAGGTCCTGCGCGACGAGACTGGTCTCCCCGTAACGGTCGCAGATGATCCCCTGACGTGCGTCGCACTCGGTACGGGGCGCGCACTGGAGGACCCGATCTTCCGCGGCGTGCTCCAGACCGCCTGATCGGGGCGCTTGAATCATGGCGCCGCCAACTTCACGGCGTAGCGGCTTTTCGCGGCGTGCGCAGTATGGCCTGTTCGCGAGCTATGTAATTGCGATTATCGGGTTGTTTATCGGGTTACTGCTGGCCGTTACCGCCCGGTTCGATCCTACTGGCCACGACGCGATCCAAGGCGTCTTTGCCGATATTACGTCCCCGATAGCAGGCGCTGGACGCAGTGCGGCGGGCGGCCTGTCGGCCGGCGTTGATGGCGTATCGGCCTATATTGATGCGGGCTCTAAAAACCGGGCCATGGAAGCGGAGATTCGCTCGGACCGGACCAAGCTGATCGAAGCGCAGGCGCTCGCCCACGAGAACGGGCGGCTCAAACAGCTCATTCACTTACAGGAATCTCAAACTGGTATGGTCGCGACAGCGCGACTCATTGCCTCGACCGGGGCGAGCACGCGCCGCTTCGCCACGCTGTCGGCTGGGTCGTTGCAGGGTTTGGCAAGCGGACAGCCCGTGAGGGCAGCTGAGGGCCTCATCGGTCGAATAGTGGCCGCGGCACGCATTACTTCGCGCGTACTGTTGCTAACCGACGGGGGCAACGTCGTTCCCGTCAAGCGGGTGCGCGACGGCACGCCCGCGCTTGCAACGGGGCGTGGTGACGGAACGCTGGAAATCCGCGCGCTCGAAGCGGGACAAAACCCATTTCGAATGGGGGACGTGTTCGTGACGTCAGGGGCTGGCGGCGTCTATCCGCCCGACGTACCGGTCGCTACGGCGTGGTCGTCGGATCGTGAAGTGGCGATCGCTCATCCATTTGCCGATCCCAACCGCCTCGACTTTGCGATTGTCCTGCCACCCTACGTGCCGATAATACCGAAGCCGGCAGCAGCCCCTGCCGACGGCGCGCCCTAAATGTTGCCGCTCAAGCGCCGTACGAGCTTTACGCCCCCGCCAACCGCCCTCGAACGGCAGTTGGTGCCGGTGGTGTCCACCATGATCGGCTCGCTCACGGTCCTGTTTCCAGTCATCGCGAGCGAGCCGCTGATGCCGCCGTTCGGACTTCTGGTTTTTCTTGGTTGGCGATTGCTTCGGGGCGACATCTGGCCACTGTGGATAGGGTTGCCACTTGGCCTTTGGGACGATTTGTTCAGCGGCCAACCAATCGGCACGGCGATATGCGGCTGGACCACGATCATGCTCGCATTAGACGCGGTCGACAGGCGCACATCGTTTCGCAATCATCGTCAGGACTGGGTTCTCGCTGGACTAGCCGTCAGCTGCTACCTCTTCTTCGCATTGATCATCGCGCGCATTACCGGTGGTGTGACGACGCCACTCGCGCTGGTGCCACAGATCCTGCTGTCTGGGCTGATTTATCCGTTGGTGGCGCGGGCGTGCGCGGCGCTCGACCGCTGGCGGAGTCCGCGCTAAAGCAGGGACATGAAACTCGACCGCTTGCTTGGCAAGCGCAGCCTTTCCGAAGCGCAGGTGCAAATGAGCTTTACCCGGCGCGGGTTCGTGCTCGGGGCGGTGCAGATCGGGCTGTGCGGCGTGCTGGTCGGCCGGATGGCGTGGCTATCGATTGCCGAGAACGACAAGTACAACCTGCTGGCCGAAAGCAACCGGGTCAATCTGTCGCTTATACCGCCCCGCCGAGGTTGGATCGTTGATCGCAATGGCAAGCCGCTCGCGCTCAACCGAACGACCTTTCGCGTTGACATCATTCCCGATCGGCTGATCGACAAGGAGGCAACGCTCGACGAGCTGCAGCAAATTCTGGGTTTTGATGCCGACGAGCGGCAACGGATCTCGGATGACATCAAGGCTGCAGCCGGGTTTCAACCGGTGCAGGTCGCCGAGAACCTCGACTGGGAGCATTATGCTGCGTTGTCGGTACGTGCGACTGAACTGGCCGGCGTCATTCCAGCCCAAGGCTTTGCCCGTTTTTACCCCGACGGGGCCGCGGTCGGCCATTTGCTCGGTTATGTCGGGTCGGCGAGCGCGGTCGACTATGCAAAGAACAAGGACCAGTTGATGCTAACGCCGGGCTACAAGGTCGGCAAGGACGGCATCGAGAAGACGTTTGAAGCGGTGCTGCGCGGCACCCCGGGTGCGCGGCGCAGCGAAGTCACGGCGCGTGGAAAGTTGGTGCGTGATCTGGCGACGCGTCCGGATGTTCCCGGGCACACGCTGCAATTGACGATCGACAAGGGGTTACAAGCGTACGCGGCGCGGCGGCTGGGCACGAATTCCGGGTCGGCGGTGGTCATCGACTGCCTTACCGGTGAGATGCTCGCAATGGTTTCGATGCCCGCCTACAATCCCAACAGCTTTTCTGACGGCATAAGCCGTAGCGCGTGGAAGATGCTGTCGGACGATGACCACGTCCCGCTGATGAACAAGGTGCTCCAAGGCCTCTATCCCCCAGGTTCCACAGTGAAGCCGATGAACGCCCTCGCGCTGCTTGAAGCAGGCGTGAGTCCTACCGATCGGATCACATGCTCGGGGTCGCTGCGTGTCGGCAATGGCATCTTCCATTGCCATAAACGCAGGGGACATGGGCCGCTCGATCTCAAATCGGCGATTATGTTGAGCTGCGACATCTATTTCTATGAGATGGTCCGCCGGCTGGGCTACGACCACATTGCGCCCATCGCTCGCATGACGGGCCTAGGCGAGAAATACGATCTGCCCTTTTCGACCCAGCGGTTCGGCACGGTCCCAGACAGCGCATGGAAAGAACGCAAATACAAGCAGCAGTGGACTGTTGCCGACTCTTTGAACGCGTCAATCGGGCAAGGTTATGTGCTGGCGAATCCCTTACAGCTGGCAGTCATGGCTGCACGGATCGCCTCAGGCCGTGCGCTCAACCCGCATCTGTTGAAGGGAAGAAACAGTGCTAATGCAGCCGCCCTCCCCGTGTCATCGGAACATCTAATCAAGGTGCGCGAGGCCATGGCTGGGGTGGTCAACGGCGGTGGGACTGGCGGCGCGGCACGCATGCAGATCCCCGGAATCACGCTTGCGGCAAAGACCGGGACCGCTCAAGTTCGGCGGATCACAATGGCAGAACGGGGATCGGGCGTGCTCAACAATGCTTCGCTGCCGTTCAAGCTGCGCGACCACGCGCTATTCGTTTGCTTCGCACCCGCCGAATCCCCACGCTATGCTGCCGCCATCGTGCTGGAACACGGTGGTCACACAGTGCGTAATCTTGACACACCCCTAACCGGCCGCGACATCATGACCTATTTATTTGATCCCGATCTCGCAATGAAAAACCTCGCGGACGTCGAGGCGAGCTGGGGAGGCGACATTACGGCGCGCATGGCTGCCGAGCAGGCAAAGCAGAATACACCGCCGCAGGCGCCACCGTCAGAGGCGCCGCCCGGATCTGCCGGCAACAACCCCACGCAGGATCTACCCGATTGAGCGCGCAGCCCGGCATCATTCCCGCGCAACTCCGCGGGCTGCCTTGGCGCGTTCTGTTCCTCATCATGGCGATCGGTGGGTTCGGGTTAGTGGTCCTCTATTCAGCAGCGGGCGGTCACCTCAGCCCCTGGGCGTCATCGCAGGGAGCTAAATTTGTAGTGTTTCTTGGCATGGCGCTCGTCATGTCGCGGGTGCCAGTCCAGTTCTGGAAAGACATCGCCTGGCCATCGTTTGCTGTCATATTGATTATGCTCGTTGCGGTAGAACTCTTAGGCGCTGTTTCAGGCGGCAGCCGGCGCTGGCTGGACACCGGGATTATTCGGCTCCAGCCGTCGGAACTGATGAAACTGACAATCGTATTGGCGCTCGCAAAATTCTACGATCAACTGCCGGCAGGCGAAATCCGCGGCTGGAACGCGCTGTGGCCGTCCGGGCTCGCAATTCTCATCCCGTTCGGCCTCGTTCTGACGCAACCCGACCTTGGCACGGCGACGATGATTGCTGCAGGCGGGGTCGTGATCGTGTTTCTTTCGGGCGTTCCAATGCGTCTGTTCGCGGCCGCTGGCGGCCTGTTTGCGGGTGCGCTCCCAATCGTGTGGGCCTTGATGCACGACTATCAGCGCAACCGCGTCCTGATTTTTCTCAATCCAGAAAGCGACCCGCTCGGTACTGGCTACCACATCACTCAGTCCAAAATCGCGATCGGTTCAGGGGGCGTGCTCGGTAAGGGCTTGCTGCAGGGGACACAGAGTCATCTCAACTATTTGCCCGAAGGGCATACCGACTTCGTTTTTGCGACCATGGCAGAAGAATGGGGCCTCATCGGGGGGGTTTTCATCATCGGCGCCTTCTTGCTGTTGTTCCGTTGGGGAATGCGGGTGGCCAGTCGCGCACCCAGCCGTTTCGGGCAGCTGACCGCGGCGGGACTTACGGCGACGATCTTTTTCTACGTCGCGATCAATCTGATGATGGTCATGGGTCTTGCACCCGTCGTCGGCATTCCGCTGCCGCTCGTCAGCTTCGGCGGTACGGCGATGCTGACAGTGATGTTATGCATCGGCATCTTGATGAGCATCGAGCGCGACGGAGGACTACGCCGCAACCGGTTTGATTGAAACATTGCCTCGGGCTTTTGGCGAGACTAGTTCGAGAAGATGATCGACTACCTCGAATTCGAAAAGCCCGTTGCGGCCCTCGCCCGCAGCGCCCAGGACCTACGTGCCACCGGCACGCCCGAAGCGAATTCTGAAGCTGACCGGCTCGACGAGCGCGCCGCAAGAATGATTGCCGACCTTTACGGCAAGCTTAGCCCTTGGCAGCGAACCCAGGTTGCGCGTCACCCACAACGCCCGCGACTGTCCACTTATCGTGCCGCGATTGCAGAAGACTGGATACCATTGTCTGGCGACCGCGCCTACGCCGAGGATCCAGCGATCATCGGCGGTTTTGCAACGATCGACGGCCGCAAGGTCGTCTTGATCGGTCATGAAAAAGGACATGATACCACCAGCCGTTTAACCCATAATTTTGGGATGGGACGCCCTGAGGGCTATAGAAAAGCGATCCGACTGATGGAACTCGCCGGGCGGTTCAAGTTACCAGTGGTGACGCTCGTCGATACAGCGGGTGCATTTCCAGGTATCGATGCCGAGGCACGGGGACAGGCTGAAGCGATTGCGCGAACCACTGAAGCCTGCCTTGCTTTACCGGTCCCGATGATTGCGGCTATCGTTGGCGAAGGCGGCAGCGGTGGCGCCGTCGCGTTGGCCACCGCCAGTCGCGTGTTGATGTTCGAGCACGCGATTTATTCTGTAATCAGTCCCGAAGGATGCGCGTCGATCCTATGGCGCGCGGATGGCACGACCACCAATCAGGCCGCACTCGCAGCTGAGGCTATGAAGATTACCGCACAGGACCTGCTACGATTGGGCGTAATTGACCGTATTGTCGCTGAGCCTATGGGCGGCGCCCACCGGGCGCCCCAGGCCGCATGCGCAGCTCTCAAAGCCGCGATTAGTGAGGAGCTTGTCATGCTCGCTGAGGAAACGCCCGCCGCACTCCAGGCCGGTCGCCGCGAGAAGTTTCTCGCGATGGGCGCGGTCTAATCCAGGGTGCTACTCCGTAGCGTAGCATGGCCCTTGCACGGCCACAGACGCGATGCTAACGGCGCGCCTCGTCACGAAAGGGTTAAGTCGCCTTACGTGCAATGGACGCATAGCTCAGTTGGTAGAGCAGCTGACTCTTAATCAGCGGGTCCTTGGTTCGAACCCAAGTGTGTCCACCATATCTTTCAATGACTTAACGGTCTTTTCCAGCTCGTAGGTCTATGGTTTTTGTGGGCTAGGCATCAGATAGGCATCAGGCAGTTCTATTTCGCAGCTGCGCGACGCATTTCGTCTACCAGCCTGGCAAAGCGTTCCGTTCCTGCACCGCCGATCAGATTGCGGAATGCGGTAACGAGGTCGCGATAATACCAGAGCGACCCGTCGCGTCCACCCGTGAATCTTGACCACAGGGCGTCACCATGAATTGCCAGATCGGCAACAATTGCACCTGCATTGTGTGTCTTGTCGGCCAGGCTCACCTCCAACGAAGCCACGGGCTTGTGCGCAAGGCTGGCAATATAAGCTTCCTTGCGCTCTCGCCACGCCGGTTTGGGTACAACATCAGTGTCCGTGCAATGCTCGACAATTTTAGCGACCCGTTCGCCGAACCGGGCGCGTACATCAATCAGGCGATCCGCGCCGCCCTGATCTTCAACCGCGTCATGCAATAGCGCCGCGATCGCCTGATCCTCGTCGGCACCGTTTTCCAGAGCAATGGCAGCGGTTCCCATGAGGTGCGAAATATAGGGGATGGCCGTGCCCTTGCGGGTTTGATCACGGTGTATGCGGCTGGCATAAGCCAGTGCGTGGTCAAAACGGTCAGTCAGCATATTGAAACCTCTAAATTCCGAGGGTGGTCGCGGCCTGCCAATTTCATACGACAACATCTCTCAGTGGTTGTTCCGATCGGGCAGGTGCCATCGCGCCGTGAACCCGTGAAGGTTAAGCGGTAGCTATCGTCAAATTTATGGGCTTGGCGCAGCCCATCCGTCTGAGTGGCCTGCCTACGCCGGGTAGTACTTGAATGATTTCCTTTAAGTAAACTCTGAACCGCATTTCCTCTGGATATTCTACATGAGCGACTCGGAACCGACAGTGGCACAGCTGCACGCACGGCTTGTGGACTTCCGTGATCGCCGCAATTGGAAGCGCTTCCATACACCCAAGGACCTGGCGCTGTCGGTTTCGATCGAGAGCGCCGAGCTGCTGGAAGTTTTTCAGTGGAAATCCGATGACGAAATCGCTTCTTTGGCCGTTGACCCGAACTTCACCGAGGCCGCCTCCGACGAGATCGCCGATGTCCTGATTTACCTGGTACTACTGGCTGGTGAACTTGGAATTGACCCGCTCGCGGCGGCAATGCGCAAGATCTCCACGAACGAAACAAGATTCCCGGAACAGCCAGGAGAGATATCCCAATGAGCATCGACCCCACGGATTTCCTTGTGTTCGAGACCTACCGGGACGCCGGTGGGCACGCATTCTCGAAGGGTGTCGTCACGGAAGATGACAAGGATCGTTACGATGCTGTGTTCCAGTACCTCCGCGATTCCGTCGCCGCGGCGATCGGGCCGTCTACCGCTCCGCATGAACTTGAAAGCTGGAACTGCCGGTTCGGACGGAATGGATGGATCGAGGGCCAGCGGCCACTCGACCTCTGGACATCGATTATTAATCACGACTCCGATGCGTTCTCAAAATTTCCTCAGGTGTACGCGATCGCCTCCGAGAATGGGGTCGATCACGGCGGACCGGCGGCGGCGATGGCCGCGAGATCCACCGGTACGTTGTGGAACGACGCGACGTGCCACCGGCCATCGTCGAATGTCATCACTTGTTCGGAGCGGGTACGCAGGACGCCGTCGTCGCTACGGCCACCCGGCGGCAGCGATGCGTAACCGGTGACGGCGAACATGGTGTTGACGATCGCTACGTCGGGCCGAACGAAACGAATATGTTCAACGGTCTGCACCAAATGGATGTCCCGATAGCGACCTGCAAAGATGCGGGCAGATTGCCGGGTGAACGGGCCCCGCCCTGCACAAAACAACCCGCGCTCGACGTAATCCGCGCGGTAGGCTGCTACGCTTTTTGCAACTCGGTCATCTCCGTACCGCGCGAGCAGAGTGCGCATAATATCCTCGATGGGAGGACCAATCAGGCCAGACAAGTCGGGTGGCGTCGGGGATGAATGGCCAAGAGCATTCAGTGCCGCACCGCAGCTCGCCTGTATACCGGCGACAGAACTGACCTGCCCCCGTCGAGTGGACCGGGTTGATTGTTAGTGGATTATGGTCGCCGCCGCCATATCCGGGCGGAGGTGGAGCGAAGCGGAACCGGAGGCCGGACATGGCGGTGAGGCCGTTTCCGGGGCCGGCGGTCGGTAGCCCAGGCTGCTGTGCGGACGGACCGTG
>JANXSN010000098.1 GCA_025352685.1 Sphingomonadales bacterium | reverse complement strand
GCCGATACATGTCCCGAAATCCGATCCCGAAGATCGGCCGAATAGGATTTTCCCATGATCCACCTCCAATCACGGTGAATCACACTTCCAGAATAAAGGGAATCCCTCGGCCGATTCTTATTTGATGCCAGATGCTCTAGCGTCCCGCAGCAGCGCGATAAGCGTTGCGACACGCAATCGGATCGCCGGCGATGTGACCGGTTGAGCAAGGGCAGGACAGGTGATCGCTGCAAGCATGAGCACGAGCAGCCAGCGTCTCACGCGTCGATGGCCCCTTCGTCCACGCGCGACGCATTTTCCTGAATAAAGTTGAAGCGATGCTCGGGATTTTTCCCCATGAGCCGCTCGACAAGATCGCGGACGCCGACGCGTTCCTCGTATTCCTGGGGTAGCGTCACACGCAGTAACGTGCGTGATTTTGGGTCCATGGTCGTTTCGCGCAGCTGAATGGGGTTCATCTCGCCGAGGCCCTTGAACCGTGCAACCTCGACCTTCTTACCCGCAAAAATGGTTTTCTCGAGGCTGGCCCGGTGCGCGTCGTCGCGAGCATAAAGCGACTTGGCCCCAACAGTCAGGCGATACAGGGGGGGCTGTGCCAGATATACGTGCCCCTTGCGCACAATATCGGGCATTTCCTGGAAGAAGAGCGTCATGAGCAGCGTCGCAATATGCGCGCCATCGACATCGGCGTCGGTCATGATGATCACACGCTCGTATCGCAGATTGCCCGCATCGCATTTTTCACGCACGCCGCATCCGAGCGCGAGCGTCAGGTCGGCAATCTCGCTGTTGGCGCGGATCTTTTCCGCAGTGGCACTGGCGACGTTGAGGATTTTGCCCCGGATTGGCAGGATTGCTTGTGTCTTTCGATCGCGCGCCTGTTTGGCGCTGCCGCCAGCGCTGTCTCCTTCAACGATGTAAAGCTCTGTGCCTTCCGGGCTGTCTGCCGAACAGTCGGTCAGTTTGCCGGGGAGCCTGAGCTTGCGTGCAGAGGTCGCCGTCTTGCGCTTGATCTCGCGTTCGGCACGGCGCGCCAGCCGCTCGTCCATCCGGTCGATAACATAGGAAAGCAGCGCCCGACCACGCTCCATGTTGTCGGTCAGGTAATGGTCGAAATGGTCTTTGATCGCATTTTCCACCAGGCGCGCGGCCTCTGGCGACGTCAGTCGGTCCTTGGTTTGCGACTGAAATTGCGGGTCGCGAATGAACACCGACAGCATGATCTCACTCGGCGCGATCACGTCTTCGGGCTGAATGTCGGCGGCTTTCTTGGTCCCCGTCAGCACGCCGAATGCGCGGATGCCCTTTACGATCGCGGCGCGTATGCCGGCCTCGTGTGTGCCGCCATCCGGTGTTGGAATCGTGTTGCAATACCAGCTGAAGCTTCCCTCGCTCCATAGTGGCCAGGCAACAGCCCACTCCACGCGCCCTTGCGCCTCGCCGGGAAAGTCCTGACGTCCTGTAAAAAACGTGGCTGTCGCACATTCACGCTCACCCACTTGTTCACGCAGGTGATCGGCGAGGCCACCGGGAAATTGGAAGACTGCTTCAGCGGGTGTCTCGTCCGAAATCAGGCCCGGCGTACATTTCCACCGAATTTCAACGCCCGCGAACAGATAGGCCTTCGAGCGCGCCAGCTTGTGTAGGCGTGCTGGCTTGAACGCCATTTCGGGACCGAAAATTTCGGTGTCGGGGACAAACGACACGGTCGTCCCGCGCCGGTTCGGTGTCGCACCCAGCTTTTCGAGCGGCCCCAGCGTCAGCCCGCGCGAGAAACGCTGACGGAACAGTTCTTTGTTGCGCGCAACCTCGACAATTGTGTCGCTCGAAAGCGCATTGACAACACTGACCCCGACGCCGTGCAGCCCCCCCGACGTCGCATAAGCCTTGCCATCAAATTTTCCGCCCGAATGAAGCGTGGACATGATGACTTCGAGTGCCGACTTTTCAGGAAATTTGGGATGGGGGTCGACGGGAATGCCGCGACCATTGTCTGTGACGATCAAGCGATTGCCGACATCGAGGGTCATTTCGATACGATTCGCATGTCCTGCCACTGCCTCGTCCATCGCATTGTCGAGCACTTCGGCAGCCAGGTGGTGATACGCCCGTTCGTCGGTACCACCGATGTACATCCCTGGACGGCGACGAACGGGTTCGAGCCCTTCGAGCACTTCGATGGACGATGCGTCATAAATGTTGGACGACAGGATCGGAGCGGCTTCGAATAAATCGGTCATCTCGTACTGCTATAGGGATGCGTGAGTCCCCGGCGCAAGCGATGCTGCACGTTGTTGCTGCAGCTTCAGCATCCCGTGTCTGGCGCGTACTCCTCGTATCGGGAGAATCGTAGTGCGGATCCGCTGGCTAATCGCGTTGCCCGCCGTGTCCGTCCCGCTTCATGCCCAGCCAGTTTCGTTAGCCGCAGGCGACAAACTCCACCCACCTCGGAGCCAGATATTCATCGCACCATCTGAAAAGCCGCTTCGCGCTCCGCCTGGCGATCCCTACCCGATTTCTGCATCGGGTTCACGGCTGCTGACACCAATCATGATTGGAAGATCGATGCGGGCGATTCCCGTGCCGATTTCCAGGCCTTTTTCAACGAACTTGATGTCGATCATGACGGGCGTATCAGTTCGGACGAGATCACCCGCTACGAGCGCGAGGTCGCGCCCGAGGTGCAAGTTGGGTCGGCCGGTTTGGGCGCTGCACTGACGGGTGGCGGAAGAGGCGGCGGCATGGCGGGCGGACATCGGTATGGCAGCGGTGGTATGAGTAGAGGCGGCATGGGCGGGGCTGGATCGTTCGGCGGCAGGGGCGATGACAGGCGCGGGAGCGCCGGCAGCGACAGCTCCTCGGTCAGTATGGTGCGTCGTTCCGAAGACATCCCGCCCGGTGCTGGACGCTTTGGCCTCATCAACAGTCCTGAGCCGGTTGCCGCAATGGATACCGATATGAGCGGATTGGTCACACGCGCGGAGGCCCAGAGCGCGGCTGACCGGCGCTTCAACATGCCAGATCGTGATAATCAGGGATTTTTTGATTTTGGCGACCTTGCCTGAAGTCCCGATCCAGAAAACACAGGGCAAAACGCGGGTTCGGAGCCGGCCGGTACGGGATCGCAACTGACGACGCAGACCGCTGGCACATTGGGGTCGGTGTGGAAGGGGTCGTCCATCGTCAGTACGCACTGCTCGCGCAGCACTGGGGGACCCGTTGCACGTAGATCCTAGCCCGGCGCTAGTGACTTGGTTCTCAGGGCGGGTCAAGATCGCCGAGGGCGCCATGGCTGTCGTTGGTTTGGGTCACGTCGCTTCTGGGGCTTCATGGCCCTGTTGGCGTGGGGATGGGCAAGAGCGGTAGTCGGGTTCCCTTGTCAAGCCACCGGGTATGACGTTTCAGTCTGACAAGAGTGCCTCTGGCGGAGCGCTCAGAGTCGGCATAACCTGATGTCAAAACGAGAGGATGGCCCTTGCTCATTGATCGCCTGCCGCCTGTGGCGTCTTCGCTGCTCCCCAGCAATCACCCCTATCTCAATGGCGCATGGACGCCGCTGCACGAGGAAGTAACGGCGCACGAACTGATTGTCATTGAGGGGCGCATCCCCACGGACATCGACGGCATCTACCTGCGCAATACCGAGAACCAGCTCCATCAGCCGCTCGGTCGCTATCACCCGTTTGACGGCGACGGGATGATTCACCAGATCAGCTTTGGCGATGGCAATGCAAGCTATCGAAACCGCTGGGTTCGCACACGTTGTTTTGCAGCGGAACAAGCCGCGGGGGAGTCGCTGTGGGGCGGGCTGATGGATAAGCCGGGAACGTCAAAACGCCCCGGTTTTGGCGCGCACGAGTCTTTAAAAGACTCCTCTAGCACCGATATCATCGTCCATGTGGGCAAGGCGATGTCGACTTTCTACCAATGCGGCGAGGGCTATTTGATTGACCCCGAAACGCTCGAACCGCTCGGCCTTGCGCCGTGGGTGCCACTCGACGGGATTTCTGCGCATCCCAAGGTCGATCTTCGCACAGGCGATCTCATGTTTTTTAACTACAGCAAACACGCCCCGTACATGCATTACGGCGTCGTTGATCGCGACGAACGGCTGGTGACATATATCCCGGTACCGCTGCCCGGCCCGCGCCTGCCACACGATATGACATTCAGCGAAAACTGGGCGATCGTGAACGATCTGCCGATGTTCTGGGACGCCGAACTCCTTAAACGCGGTATTCATGCGGCACGGTTGCACGAAGGCATGCCGAGCCGCTTCGGTCTGATCCCTCGTCGCAACCAACACCAGGCGAGCGACCCCAGCTCGATCCGCTGGTTCGAAGCGGCCCCAACCTACATTCTCCACTTCCTCAATGCCTATGAGGAGGGCGACGACGTGGTCATGGATGCCTATTTTCAGGATAACCCGCAGCCGCCGCCACTTCCGAACGAAGACGGTTACGGCCACATGATGGCCTACGTCGATGAACATAGTTTCTTGCCCAAGCTCCATCGTTGGCGATTCAATCTCGTCGATGGCACGACGCGAGAGGAACGGCTTGACGAGCGGATTCTTGAATTCGGGACGATAGACCAGCGGCGGGCAGGACAGAAGTATCGCTATGTTTATTCGACGACGACCAAGCCGGGCTGGTTCCTGTTCAACGGCTTTGTGAAACACGACTTGGAGACCGGTGAGAGCTGGACGCTGGTGCTACCCGAAGGTCGCTATGCCAGCGAGGCGCCGTTCGCCCCGCGCGTGGGTGGGACCGCTGAGGACGACGGCTATCTCGTCAGCTTTATCACCGACGAGAATAGCGGAACGAGTGAGTGCATGTTGATCGATGCCCGCGACATCGAGGCGGGGGCGGTGTGCCGAATTGCACTCCCTCACAAGATATCGAGCGGTACGCACAGTTGTTGGACGCAGCGAGGATCGTTGCGCCCGTAAAAGGCGCGTCAACGATCTCGATTTGTGACGGGACAGGCCGGAGAATGCTTAAGGTCAGCATTTTGACACTTTTGCGATGACGGGCGGCGTGGCGGTCAGCGGGACTTCGGCCACCACGGCACAAACCCGCTGGTCCGCCGGACATAGTCTGCATACCCCGGCTTCTTGCGTTTCATTCGGCCTTCGGTGGTAGGCACGCCTGACCATTTTATCAGTGTCCAGGTTAGAAGAATCGGGCCAGGTAACGCCCAGACGCCGGTCGGCGTTTCAGCGGCAATAAAGTACAATCCCCACCAGGTGCAGGCGTCCCCGAAGTAGTTGGGGTGACGAGTGTAGCGCCACAGACCGCGATCCATCACATGTCCTGCGTTGCCAGGGTTTTTGCGAAATGCGGCAAGCTGCGCGTCACCAACGGTTTCAAACGCGATGCCGATCACGGCCAATACGGCGCCGGCGAAACCCAACGCGCCAACGGATGGCGCTCCATCCATTTGACCGAGCTGGACGGGCAGGCAGACGATGAAGAGCAGCGGTGCTTGGGTCACGAAGACTAGGAGCAGCGAAGCCTTGGCAAAGCTCCAATGTCGGGTTTCCTGCGCCTTGGCTAGCATCGCTTGGTATCGCCGGTCCGATCCACGGTCGCGCCAACGCCACAAAAGATGGCCGCCAAGCCGCAAGCCCCACAACGTACATAGTCCGAGCAACAGTGTTTTGCGCGTTGGATCGCCCCGGGCGTGAAGAAAGCTTGTCGACGCCATGACGACCATGCCGATTGCCCACAGGCTATCGACTGGCGTCACGTCACGTAGTTTGAGGCAAATCAGCCACGCGGCAACGAACACCGCCACTAACACCACGGCGTTGACGGCGAGGACGAGAATCATGCCGCTTCCCGCTCGACGATGAAGCTGACCGTCGTCGTCGTGGATCCGCCGATGTTGAGGGTCTGCACCCGCCGTGCGCCCTCGACCTGAGTATTACCCGCTGTCCCGCGCACCTGTTTGGATGCGTCGAGCAACATCCGCACGCCGGTCGCGCCCACGGGATGTCCGAGCCCGATCAGCCCGCCCGAGGCGTTGATGGGTAACCGTCCACCCATCTCGATGCTCCCGTCCTCGATCGCCTTCCAGCTTTCGCCCGGAGCGGTGAGCCCGAGATGGTCAATCGCCATATACTCGGTCGCGGTGAAACAGTCGTGCACTTCGGCAGCGTCGATCTGCGTAATGTCACGGATGCCGGCCCGGTCACGGGCATCGCAGACTGCGCCGCGAACTTGCGGAAATACATAGGGCTCGTTTGCACTCGCAGCGACTTTGGCTGCGTAGCAAATCGAGGTTGAGCGGTGGCCCCAGCCCGAGATGCGCGGAATGCTATCCAACGCAATTCCGCGCCTGCGAGCGTATTGCGCGGCGCGCCGGGGCGACGCAAGAAAAACGACCGCTGTGCCGTCGGTGACTTGTCCGCAATCCATCTTGCGTATGCGCCCGTCGATTAAGGGGTTGATATCGTCGTCCTCCGAGAAATGTTCCGGCGTAAATTGATAGTGCCGCGTCTGTGCATGCGGGTTGCGTTTGGCGTTACCAAAATTGATTTCCGCGATCCGCATCAAATGTTTGTATTCTAGACCGTAGCGGCGGTCGTACTCCTCGACGAGATCGGAAAAAGCGCGCGGCCAGACGAACTGCGCATCGCCAAATTCATGGCCCGTCCAGGCTGCTGCGCCCAAATATTGAGCTGCGGTCGTGCCCGCAACGTTGCGCATCTGCTCCAATCCGATCACGCAGGCGAGGTCGTACCGCCCGGCTTCGATCTCTGCAGTGGCCGCGAGCACGGCGACGCTGCCCGAGGCGCACGCTGCTTCGTGCCGCGAGGTCGGAAGGCCATCGAATGCTGGGTCGACGAGCCCGAAGAACCCACCGAGCAGGCCCTGGTTTGCAAAGAGTTCTGCCGTAAAGTTGCCGACGTGGCCGGCTTCAACTTCGTCTGCGGCCAGATCGGTGGCGGCCAGACCTTCCTTGATGGCTTGTCCAAAGGCATCGGCAATGTCCATGCCCTGCCGGCTCCACACGACCGAAAAATCACTCTGCCACCCGCCTAGCACATAGACCAACGGCGTTCTCCCCTCATCGTTTACAGGCAGTGTCGCGCGGTTGGTGACGCTTGGCAAATTTGCTCGAGACGAGCTTGGGCTAAGGGGGGCGACGCGCGGGCAGGTGGGGACGGACGGTATGCCGCGACCGCTTTTGAGCGCCGAAGGCGTTACCAGATCGCGGTCATCTCCGACAGCGCTGCACAGCGGCTCGCGGCGATCACAATGCGTGAGCCAACGGCTGCCGTTTGTGGGAACACGCCCCCTGGATCAAGCCGCGCCAGTAGCATTGGCTCCAACGCTGCTAGATCAAGGCCGTAACCGGGCACGCCATCGCTCGATGCAGCGCTCCTCGCATCGGGTCAAAGCGATGCTGCCCGTCAGCGGACGCGCGGACCTCCGAAAGGCAGCGGTGGCGGAGCACGACGGTCGCGGCGCGGCATCTGTGCCTGATACGCCTGCCCACAATGCTGAACACAGTAAGGGAATCCCGGGTTTACCGTGTCGCCGCAAAAGTGAAAATCGGGTTCGCCCGGATGGCCGATCGGCCATTTGCAAATGCGGTCGTTGAGGTCGAGCAGGCTTGTCTTGTCCGCGATTTCCGCACTCGGGCGCGCAGGAACGAGGCGACGCGGCGGGGCCGGTGTCGCTGGCGGCGCCTGATCGCCTGGCCCCTGACGCAGAAAGCCGCCGGGGCCGATAGAGCGTAGCTGTGCTCCGGTCGGGCCGCTCGGAATGGCTGGCGGAAAGGGCGAAGGCGGCGGCGGCGGCGCGCGCGGTACGTCGGTTACCACGCGCGGTGCAAGCCTTGGCGGAGTCGGTGTTGCAACGATGGGTGACGGCGGCGTCGCCTTATCTTCGCTGTCGTTGGCTTTGACCGGGGAAGGCCGCGCTTCGAGCGCAAGTCGATGCGCCTTGCCGATTACCGCGTTGCGGCTGACGCCGCCGAGAGTTTCTGCGATCTGACTCGCAGTCATTCCCTTTTCCCACATCGTTTTCAGTTGATCGATGCGTTCGTCGGTCCATGCCATACGGATTCCTCGTGACCGACTCTCGCCGGTATTTTGTGTTGCTGCACCTTGTCGGTTGCGGCGCGAAAGCGGACCCGATAGTCGCAACTGCGATGATCGACCACCCCCAACACGCCGTGCCGCTAAGTGCCATTCGCTTTGAACCCGGCGTGCCGGTGATCACGAACGTCAACTGGGGTGGATTGAAGACCCTCTATATCAAGGAAGTGCGCCGTTTTTTCAAGGTCCAGCTCCAAACGATCTGGGCGCCAGCGATCACAACTCTGCTATTTCTGGCGATTTTCACGGTTGCAACCGGTGGGCGGACGCCGGTACGTATTGGCGGTACGAGCGTTGCCTTTGCCGATTTCCTCGGACCAGGGCTCATTGTGATGGGCATGATGCAAAACGCGTTTGCCAACTCAAGTTTTTCGCTGCTCGTGGGCAAAATTCAGGGGACAATCGTCGACTATTTGATGCCGCCGCTGTCTGTCGGCGAATTGTTGACGGCTATGGTTGGCGGCGCGGTGACGCGGGCGGTTCTGGTCGGGGTCGCGATCTGGGCCGTCATGCTGTTCTGGCCGGGGGTCCATGTCATCCCGCGCCATGTCTGGGCAATCCTGTGGTTCGGGCTGATGGGGTCGGCAATGCTGTCGTTGATCGGTGTCTTGACGTCGATCTGGGCCGAGAAGTTCGATCACGCCGCCGCTGTCGGGAATTTTATCGTCGCGCCGCTTTCTCTGCTGTCGGGGACATTTTACGCGGTTGATCGGCTCGCGCCGACGTTTCAGACTTTTAGTCGCGTGAACCCGTTCCACTATATCATCTCGGGATTTCGCTACGGGTTTATTGGTGCCGCGGATTCGCCGATCCTGACGGGGGCGCTGGTGCTTGCCGGAATCAACCTGTTGCTGACGGTAGTCTGTTATGCAGTCCTCAAGAGCGGCTGGAAGCTGCGCAACTAGCGGTTGAAACGCGGAGTCTTCCCCGCGGTGTTGACGGGTCCGGAACTAGGCGCCTAAGTGAGCAATTAGGCGGCCGGCGGGTCGCCTTTTCTGTTTTACGCGAGAGGCCAGCCATGACGATCACCGCGCTTATGCCCGTCTATCCCCGGAGCGGGGTGCGGCCGGTACGAGGTGAGGGCGCGTATCTCTTCGGGGAAAAGGGCGAGCGCTATCTGGACTTCGCCAGCGGCATTGCAGTCAACCTGCTGGGCCATGGCCATCCACATCTGACCAAGGCCATTCAGGATCAAGCTGCGACACTGATGCATGTGTCTAACCTGTATGGGAGTCCGCAGGGAGAAGCGCTCGCGCAGCGGCTGGTCGATCTGACGTTTGCCGACACGGTATTTTTCACAAATTCCGGTGCGGAAGCGGTCGAGTGCGCGATCAAAACCGCGCGGCGTTTTCACTACGCCGCGGGCAATCCTCAGCGGCATACGCTGATCACTTTCTCAAATGCCTTTCACGGACGGACCTTGGGAACGATTAGCGCGACCAATCAGGACAAGATGCGCGTTGGTTTCGAGCCGCTCCTGCCCGGGTTCGCCTACGCGCCATTCGACGATCTCGAAGCAGCGCTGGCACTCGTCGACGATAATACGGCTGGTTTTCTCGTCGAACCAATACAGGGCGAGGGTGGCATCCGTCCTGCCAGTCAGGAATTCATGGCGGGCTTGCGCAAAATATGCGACGAAAAGGGTCTGATGCTTGTCCTCGATGAGGTTCAGTGCGGTATGGCGCGAACGGGCAAACTTTATGCGCACGAGCACTACGGGATTGTCCCTGACATTATGGCGACGGCCAAAGGCATTGGCGGAGGCTTTCCGCTCGGCGCGTGCCTTGCAACCGAGCAAGCGGCACAAGGCATGGTCGTGGGAACGCATGGTTCGACTTATGGCGGCAACCCGCTCGCGATGGCCGCCGGGAATGCAGTACTCGATGTTGTCGCGAATGCCGCCTTTCTCGAGCAGGTTTGGAATGCGTCGGAGCGGCTGCGTGCTGCGCTCGGCCAGATGCTTCCCAATCATGATCATTTATTCGACAGCGTGCGTGGGATCGGGCTGATGCTCGGCGTAAAGCTGAAGGTCGACAGTCGCGCTTTTGTAGCGCACGCGCGCGATCATCACGGGTTGCTGACCGTCGCGGCCGGTGAAAACGTCGTGCGCATCCTGCCGCCCCTCAATATCGAAGAACATCACATTACCGAGTTTGTTGAGAAACTGTCGGCGGCTGCTGCAAGCTTCGAGGTTCCAGCGGCGGCATGACGCGTCATTTCCTCGACCTGTCGTCTGCCGGAGCGGACGGGGTCGCCGCGATGCTTGCCGATGCACTCGATCGCAAGGAGGTGCGGGCCGGCTGGCCCAAGGGAAGGGCCGACGCCGATGCACCGCTTGCCGGACATACGCTTGCGATGATCTTTGAAAAGTCGTCGACCCGAACCCGCGTGTCGTTCGATATGGCAATGCGCCAGCTTGGTGGCACGACGATTGTGATGGATGCAGGGTCGATGCAGCTCGGGCGCGGCGAGACTGTGGCAGACACGGCTCGCGTTTTGTCGCGCTACGTCGATGCGATCATGCTGCGTACGGATGATCCGGCCAAGCTTGAGGAAATGGCCGCTCACAGCAGCGTGCCCGTGATCAACGGCCTGACCGATGCGTCGCATCCCTGTCAGACCTTGGCCGACCTGCTGACCGTCATCGAGCGTGGCATCGCGCTGCCTGGTACCAAATGGGCCTGGCTCGGCGACGGTAATAACGTATTGCATTCTATTGTCGAAGCTGCAGGTCTGATGAAGTTCTCGGTCGCGATCGGTTGTCCGAAGGACTATGACCCTGATCCACGCTGGGTCGACGAAGCGAATGTGCGGCTCGCTGGCACCAACGCGCGCGTCACGATCGAGCGCGACCCGGCCCGTGCCGTGGCGGACGCTGACCTGGTCGTTACCGATACCTGGATTTCAATGGGCCAGGATCATGCAGAGGCAAAGCTCGCGGCCATGATGTCCTACCAGGTGGGAGGCAGTTTGATGGCTCGCGCAAAGGCCGGTGCGACTTTCCTTCATTGCTTGCCGGCGCATCGGGGTGAGGAAGTCACTGCCGATGTTATCGACGGTCCGAAGTCGGCAATCTGGGACGAAGCGGAAAACCGCCTGCATGCACAGAAATCTGTCTTGCTCTGGGCGTTCGGGATGCTGAGTTGAGGGTGCGACGCAGCATCCCCATATCGCG
Organism: Sphingomonadales bacterium; assembly: GCA_025352685.1. Classification (GTDB taxonomy): domain Bacteria; phylum Pseudomonadota; class Alphaproteobacteria; order Sphingomonadales; family Sphingomonadaceae; genus Sphingomonas_O. The sequence goes on along the minus strand of JANXSN010000098.1, from coordinate 91,233 downwards.
TGTATGACGACACAAGACATCGACCGTACGCTCGGTTTCACCATCACCAGCCGCCACGCCCGTGGGCGGGTTGCGCGACTCGGTCCCGTTCTCGACGCCATACTGGCAGCGCATGCCTATCCGCTTGCCATTGAGCGGTTGCTTGGCGAGGCGCTAGTTCTGACTGCGTTGCTCGGGGCGCTTCTCAAGGATTCCGCCGGTCAGATGACACTGCAGGCCCAGACCGAAGCAGGGATCGTCGATTTGTTGGTTTGTGATTACAAGGACGGGGAACTCCGCGGCTACGTCCGCCATGACGCCGAACGGATGGCGGAGGGACCGGCCGAGCCATCGTTGTTCGCACTGTTTGGCAAGGGATATCTGGCCATTACGTTCGACCAGGCTGCCACTGGAGAGCGGTATCAGGGGATCGTTCCGCTTGAGGGGGGCTCGCTAGCCGACGCGGCGCAAAGCTATTTTGCCCAGTCCGAGCAAATTCCCAGTCTCGTGCGGATCGCGGTCGGGCGTGATGCGCACGGTTTCAAAGCGGGCGGCCTTTTGCTCCAGCATCTCCCGGAGGGTGAAGACGGGCGTGAGCGGCTGCACACGCGGCTCGATCATCCCGAGTGGGAACATGTTGCCATTCTGGGTAGCACCCTTGGCCCCGACGAACTACTTGATCGCGACCTTCCACTTGAAACCATTGTCTGGCGGTTGTTCAACGAAGAAGAGGAAGTGCGACTACTTGGTGGTCCTTCGCTTGCGAAGGGATGTCGATGCGATCTCGATCATATTCGCAGTGTTTTGGCGCAGTTCCAGGAAGAGGAGCGCCTCGCGATGGTCGATGAAGCAGGCACTATCGGCGTAGATTGCGCGTTTTGCTCGCGGGTGTTTCCCATCGCGGCGCACGAAATCGCCGAAGTCCCCTAACATTTTGGTCACGAATCGAGTATATATATATGCATGGTCGCAATACGGGCGGGGGCAGCTCAAAGAGCTAAGTCCTGCGATGCAGGGGTGCATGCATGGCCATATCGATACGTCTTTACGTGCTAGCCTCCTTCTGGTTGCTCGCAACCGCGGCCGAGGCGCCACCGTTGGTGGCGCTTGCGCTGCTCCAGCCAGGAAAGTGGGTGATGAGCTCGCACGATGCTGATTTTGTGTCTCGTTCGGTATGTATCGGCGATCCTAGAGTCTTGCTCCAGATTCGCCATCCCGTGGCACCCTGCAATCGCTTCGTTGTCGCGAATGATCCCTACCGTGCGGTCGTTAGCTACTCCTGCGCGAGTGCAGGCAATGGCCTGACGACAGTGCGCGTCGAAACGCCGCGCCTGGCGCAAATCGAAACCCAAGGGGTCGTGAACGGATCGCCGTTCGATCTCACGATCGAAGCGCGTCGTACGGGCGAATGTCCGGCACTGTCGATGCGTTGACCGCCGGCTGGCGAAAAACCTCATGTTGAGGATTTATTAACCATCGTTCTCTAGGGCGATAGTGAGCGAACCGAGTTTTGCGGTGCGCTTTCCTCCCTAGTGGGCCGCAACGGCTCTATCTGGGCCGCTCTTCGGAGCGGCCCCTTTTTTTCGTCGGACTTGCGGTGGCGTCGTGCCCGTTCTAGCGGCGCCTCACCATGACGCTTGCTCCCGCCTCCCCCAACAACGCAATTGCGGTTGCCCTTATCTCGGGCGGTCTTGATTCCATGGTCGCGGCTGGCATGGCGCGTGCGGCGGGGTACCGGTTGCTTGCACTTACCATCGATTATAATCAGCGCCACCGGATCGAGCTCAAGGCGGCAGAGCGCGTTGCAGCGATGCTGGGGGCCGAGCGCCACGTCATCCTGCCGCTCGACCTGTCGCGTTTCGGCGGATCGGCTTTGACTGACGCCAGCATCGCGGTGCCCGGTGGCGGGATCGAGGCCGGCATCCCCGTCACTTATGTGCCCGCACGGAACACAATTTTTCTCTCCGTTGCGCTTGGCTGGGCAGAGGCGATGGGAGCGAACGATCTGGTGATCGGTATCAATGCGCTGGATTATTCGGGCTATCCCGATTGTCGTCCCGTATTCATTGCCGCGTTCGAGGCGATGGCGCGCACTGCGACCAAGGCAGGCGTCGAGGGCGCAACGCTGACAGTCCACGCTCCGCTTGCGCAGATGAGTAAGGCCGGCATCGTGCGTGCCGCCGCTGAGCTTGGGCTCGACGCAGCGGCTACTTGGTCATGCTACGATCCGACACCCGCAGACCGGCCGTGCGGTGTCTGCGACAGTTGCCGCTTGCGTGCGAAGGGTTTCACAGAGGCCGGACTCACCGATCCAGCGCTATGAATTACGCCGTCAAAGAGATGTTCCTGACGCTGCAAGGGGAAGGCGTGCAGGCAGGTCGCCGCGCGGTATTTATTCGCTTTGCCGGATGCAATCTGTGGAGCGGTCGCGAAAGGGATCGCATCACGGCAGTATGCCAGTTTTGTGATACTGATTTTGTTGGGGTCGACGGCGTCGGCGGCGGGCGCTTTCCTGTTGCAGGAGAGCTTGCTGACGCGGCGGTTCACTTGTGGGGCGCAGGGGAGGCGTTACGCTACGTCGTTCTGACGGGCGGCGAACCGATGCTTCAGATCGACGATGCGCTAATCGCGGCGCTCCATGCTCGAGGATTCCAGATCGGTGTCGAAAGCAACGGCACGATCGCTGCCCATCGTGGTATCGACTGGCTCTGCATCAGTCCCAAGGCGGGTAGCGATGTCGTCCAAACCTCAGGAAACGAACTGAAACTGGTTTGGCCGCAACCCGGGAGCGACGTCGCGGCGATGGAAGGCTGGGACTTCGACCATTTCCTCGTGCAACCGATGGACGGCGTAGATGCAGTGCGTGCGCGAGACGCGGCAATCGCGTTCGTCATGGACCGCCCGAACTGGCGCTTGACGACGCAGGCTCACAAGGTACTCGGCCTGCGCTAACGCTTTGTCCTAAAGATAGATCATCCCGCATTTGTCGCGGTAGTTACCTCGGCGGTCCCAGCAGCGGTCGTCGAAGCTGGGGACGGGGACGCTGAAGACCGGCAGTGTGCGGCGAAAATATTGCTCGCTGCCGGGGCCCAGACTGTTGCGGAGCTCACGCAGCCGCTCAACGGTAAAGATCGTCAAGCCGCCCCGCGGCGTGAATTGGGCCATCTTCCCGAGCTTCGAAGCAGTCTGGCAAAATCCGTATTGGCTACCAACCGTCGAAAAGCCGCTGTACGTCCTGGTGCCAAACTGATCGAGAGCGTTCTGCGCGGCTTTAGCAGTCTTGGTCGTGCGGACGAAATACTTGTGCAGCGTTTCATAGGCCTGCGCCAGTTCTACGGCGTGGTTGATATAGACCCCATCGTAGCTGTTTTCGGCCAACAGGGTCCGGTCGAACTTGCATTGCAGCTTGGCGACATTGAGACCGGCTCGCATCTGCCACGTCCAATTGGCACGCTCCTCGGCGACCGTCGCGCCAGGCAGGCTAATGCCGATACCCGGGTCGCCCGGCACGAGGGAAGCCCCGGTAAAGTCAGGTGACTGCCAGAAGATTTGGGCGGACACCGGGCTTGAGATGAGGGCCCCGGTAACGCAACTCATGGTCATCACGATCGACAGCAGCCGCAAACGCATTCAACACGCTCCCTATTTCCGCCCCGTCTCTAGGGCTCGATGGGCGCCACGAAAACCCTTTGTAGCCAAAGACGGTTGCCATGCGACGAAACGCCTAGATTCTGGGTCGAAATATGCGGTCAACCGTAATAGCCGACCCACGACTAACAAAAAGAAAGGACCACTCGGTTACCCGAGCGGCCCTTTCCGAAAACAATTGCTCGAAAGCGCGAAATTACATCGCGTTCGTGCTGTTGGCCGCCTTGTTCATCGAGTTGGCAGCGCTGTTCATCGAGTTGGCAGCGTTGGTCATCGCGCCATCGGCGTTGGTCATCGTGTCGTTGGTCGTGCCTTCCATGGCGTTGGCAGCGTTCATGTCAGTCGCATTGACTTCGGTCGTGTTGGTCGACTCGGTCTTGCTGCAGGCAGCAACAGCGAACGCGGCGGCGGCGATCATCGAAACAGTAGCAATCTTGCGCATTTATATGCTCCCTAGGAATGGCGGACTTGGACGGCCTGTTGCCCTAATACCCAAATCAAGGTGGGCTTTAGCTTTTCTTTACCGGTCACTCAAGCGAATTGTGTCATTTTTCCGGCAAGATTAGAGAACGTCCAGAAAACCCTGGAATTCTGCCAATAACGCGGCATCCAGATCAGTGATTTTCGCTGGATTACCCAGTTTCGATAGGCTCGTAACGCCAAATTCAGACAGGCCGCAGGGCACAATTCCGTCAAAATGTGACAAATTCGGGGCAACGTTCACCGAGAATCCGTGGAAAGAGATCCAGCGCCGGACGCGTATTCCGATTGCGCCTATTTTTGCTTCTTGGCCTTGGTCTTCGGTCCAAATACCGATTCGACCCGGCGCCCGCCACGCCTTGACTTCAAGGCGTTCCAGCGCGGCGATTACCCAACCTTCGACGGCATGGACGAAACGCCGCACGTCGCGCCCGCGTTTGCCGATATCAAGCATGATATACCCGACGCGCTGCCCTGGCCCATGGTAGGTATAGCGACCGCCCCGGCCCGCAGCATAAACCGGGAACTGCGCATCGAGCAGTTCGGTGGGGTCAGCGCTGATCCCTGCCGTGTAGAGTGGAGGGTGTTCAATCAACCAGACAGCCTCGCGCGCATCGCCCGCTGCAACTCCCGTTGCGCGCGTCTCCATCCACGCACGCGCCTCAGGGTAGGGGACGGGCGCATCGGCGAGGATCCAGTCGACATCATCAGTCATGGTCACTTGTATGCCTTGCACCGATTGCCTAGCGCCGGTCAAAGTACCCGAGGAGCGTCGAGACCGATGATATTTTCTTATGACCGCGTCTGGACCGATATCGTTGCGATGGCACGCAGCAACTGGGTGCTGCTGCTCACGCTCGTGGGCGTGTTTATTTTTCTGCCAGCGCTTTCGCTCTGGCTGTTGTTGCCGGTGCCGCAGGGCGCAGGGTCTGGCGAGGAAGCAATCAAGGTCTTTTTGTCATATTACCAGCGCAACCTCTGGGCATTCGTCCTTGTCAATGCGATCGCGGCTTTGGGCCAAATTGTTATTCTCATTCTTTTGATCGACCGCAACCGACCGACTGTCGCGGAGGCGATATCGGGGGGCGCGCGTCTGTTTCCGGGCTACTTTCTCGCCAGCCTCGTCGCCAATTTTGCTATCTTGTTCGGCCTCCTGCTTTTTATTGTACCCGGCATCTACATTCTCGGCCGATTTGTCGTGTTGGGCCCGGTGATGGCGGACCTCCGACTTGGTAATTCGTGGGCGGGCCTGCAGGAAAGCTGGCGTCAAACACGGGGAGTCGGCTGGCGGATCGTGGGTTTGATGATGCTCGTTCTCCTCGTCGGCTGGATTGCCACGTCGGCGGCGACATCGGTTTTGACGGTCGTTGGCAGAGTATTGCTCCCGGCATCGCTCAACCTGATAACTGTAGCGCTGGCGAATGCGTTGGGCGGTGCGGTGCTCGGTCTACTGCTCATTCTCCTGGCGGCCGGAATTTACCGTCAGATCACTTCGATCAAAGGCACTTGAGGGGCGGCATCGCGTGGCAGGTTGCCGGTCAAGCGCGGATCGAGAAACGTCTCGACCTCGCGTTTGTACGGAATGAATCCTTGGGCTCGATAGAAATTGAGTGCGGACGGATGGTCGAGCGTGCAGGTGTGAACCCAGACGCGGGTAACGTCCTTGCGCCAGGCGCGCGCCAGCGTTTCTGCCATCAGCCAGCGGCCATGTCCGCTGCCAGTGAGCTCGGGCACCAGTCCGAAATAGCTGATTTCGCAGTTCGGGAGTTCACGGAAGTCGAGCTCAAGGAGCCCGACTTCGATCCCGCGCGGATCCGTCACAGCAAAGATTTCGACCGCGGGATCGCCGATGAGCGCTTCAACAGCAGCCCCGGGCATCACGGCGCGGGAGAACCATAGCCACGGTGCGCCGACGCGGGTGAACAGCAGTCGGTATTTGGCTACGTCAGGTTGTGGCCACCGAACAAGACGCAGTCCGCCCGCGCGCACTGGTTGTGGGCGTGGCCGCTCAAGCATTTCCAGGTGAGTGACGATTGCCGCACATTGACCGGCCAGAACTTGCGTCAGTCCCAAACGCTCAGCTCCAGACCGCGCGCGGCGGCAGGCTCATCAGGATGGCGTCGATATTGCCGCCTGTCTTGAGCCCGAATAAAGTGCCGCGGTCGTAAACGAGGTTGAACTCTGCGTAGCGACCGCGCCACTCGAGCAGCGCCTGTTCCTCATGCGCGGTAAAGGGCGTGGCCATGCGCCTTCGTACGATCATCGGGTAGACTTCGAGAAATTCTTCGCCGAGCGCCCGGGTCAGCGCGAAATCAGCTTCGAAATCGGTCTCCATGTGATCATAAAAAATCCCGCCTATGCCGCGATGGACTTTGCGATGCGGCAACCAAAAGTAATCATCGGCCCATTGTTTGAAGCGTAGGTAATCCCCGGAGCTGCTCGCTGAACACGCTCGTTCCATCGCGGCGTGAAAGTCGACTGAATCTTCATCCTTGGGTAGCGCAGGGTTCAAATCTGCGCCGCCGCCGAACCAGCGTTTCGTCGTGACAAGAAAACGGCAGTTCATATGAACTGCAGGCACGTGCGGGTTTGCCATGTGGGCGACAAGGCTGATGCCGGTGGCAAAGAATTCAGGACGCTCGGCTGCGCCGTGGATCGATTGGGCAAATTCGGGATTGAATGCGCCGCCAACCGTTGAGACGTTGACGCCGACCTTTTCGAAGACTTTGCCTTTCATTACCCCGCGCACGCCACCGCCGCCGGCGCCACCCGGATCGTCGTCTCGGTGCCATGGGGTGAAGTCAAATGTTGCCTCGTTGCCGGCTTCGCGTTCGATGCTTTCGAAAGCCGAGCAGATCCGGTCTCGCAATGATTCGAACCAGGTTCGCGCGCGCTGTTGTTCGGCATCGAGTTCGATCATGCGGGCAATCCCTCCGTTTGTCTCAGGGCTTCGGTTAAGGCGATTGCTGCGGCGACCGCAAGGTTCAGTGACCGAACTTCACGCGAGATGGCGATACGAACCTTCGCGTCGCAAGCCGCCGCAACATCGGCAGGCACACCCGAACTCTCGCTCCCGAGCAACAGCGTGTCCGACGCATCGAAGCAGAAATCATGGAGTCGCTGGTCCGCTTTGGTCGTCAGCAGAACCAGGCGGGCAGGGGCTACAGCGCGAAAACTGTGCCAATCGACATGACGTACGACGGCGACACGGGCTGCATAATCCATTCCCGCACGGCGCATTTTCGAATCAGAGAACACGAACCCGCACGGCTCGATCACGTCGACCGCGACTCTGTAGCAGGCGGCGAGACGCAGAAGCGCTCCCATATTTCCCGCAATTTCGGGCTGGTAACAAGCCAAGCGCATGCTGCATGCCGTAAGGGCAGGACGAAACTGTCACAAGCTCGACATTTTCGCATTTGCATGCCGCGGTCGAAACGCTATCAGCGCGCCGACAAGTACCGTCACGCGGGCCATCCTGCTTTCGCGTCGGACGACTTGGGGATACATCTTTATGGCCGGACCGGCTGTTCCAGAATTGGAAGTCGCACTTGTCGCCGAACCTGACCTGCGGCGTCGCGATATAATCAGTATTGCAGCCGTTGCCTTTGCGGGAGTCGGCGTCGTGCCGATCCTTGGCGTTGCAATCAACCAGATGAACCCGTCGACCGACGTTCTGGCGGCGCTCACGACCGAGGTCGACATCTCGAAGATCGAGGTCGGTCAGGCGATCAAGACGATTTTTCAGAAACAACCGCTGTTCGTGCGTCACCTGACGCCGGCTGAGATTGCCGAGGCAGACAAGGTGCCCGTCAGCTCGCTCCGCGACCCGCAGACACTGGCTCAACGCACCAAACCGGGCAAGGAGCAGTGGCTGATCACGATGGGTGTTTGCACGCACTTGGGTTGTGTCCCGCTGGGCGCGTCGGCGGGTGAGATCAAGGGAGAATTCGGCGGTTATTTCTGCCCTTGCCACGGATCGGTCTACGATACTGCTGCCCGCATCCGCAAAGGTCCGGCACCAAAGAATTTGATGGTGCCTGACTACGTCTTCAGGTCAGATTCCCTTGTCGAAGTCGGAGCAAAGGCATGAGTTTTCCCTGGGCCCAGCAGTACGCGCCGAAGAATTCCTTCATGCGCTACGTCGATGAAAAACTGCCGCTGCCACGCTTTGTGTACAACGCGGTCGGTGCAGGTTACCCCGTCCCGCGTAACCTGAACTATTTCTGGAACTTTGGCGTGCTCGCCGGTGCGGCTCTGGCAATCCAGATTGTTACCGGCATCATCCTCGCGATGCATTATCACGCCGATATCGGCGGTGCATTCGACTCGGTCGAACACATCATGCGTGATGTGAATGGCGGTTGGTTCTTCCGGTATGCGCACATGAATGGCGCCTCGATGTTCTTCGTCGTGATTTATATCCACATCGCGCGGGGTCTTTATTTTGGATCCTATAAGCCGCCACGCGAAGTAATCTGGTTGCTTGGCGTCGTTATCTTCCTGCTGATGATGGCAACTGCATTCATGGGCTATGTCCTCCCTTGGGGACAGATGAGCTTTTGGGGTGCCAAGGTCATCACGGGTCTGTTCTCTGCCATTCCGCTGGTGGGGCCCACGATCCAGACCTGGCTGCTCGGTGGTCCAGCACCTGATTATAATACGTTGAACCGGTTCTTCTCGCTGCACTATCTTCTGCCGTTCGTGATTGCCGGTGTCATCATCCTTCACGTCTGGGCGCTGCACATTCCGGGGTCGTCAAACCCGACTGGCGTGGACGTGAAGTCCGAAGTCGACACAGTGCCTTTCCACCCATATTACACTGCAAAGGATGGGTTCGGGCTCGGTATCTTCCTGTTGGTGTTCGCAGTCCTGATATTCTTCTCTCCCAACTTGCTGGGTCATCCTGATAATTACATTGCAGCGAACCCACTTTCGACGCCTGCGCACATCGTACCCGAATGGTATTTCTGGCCGTTCTACGCGATCCTTCGCTCTTTCACCGTCGATTTCATCCTGCCAGCCAAGCTGTGGGGCGTGTTGGCAATGTTTGGATCAATCCTGCTGCTGTTCTTCCTGCCATGGCTGGATCCGTCGCCCGTGCGCTCGGGGAATTACCGCCCGCTGTTCAAGAAGTTTACGATTTTCGGTCTGCTTCCAGCGGTCTTTGTACTCGGCTATTGCGGCGGTGCCCCGGCACAAGAGCCTTATGTGATTATCTCGCAGTTCGCCGCGGCTTATTATTTTTCGCACTTTCTCATAATTCTGCCGATCATATCGATGATCGAACGGCCACTTCCTCTGCCGAATTCGATTACCGAAGCCGTGCTCAGCAAGGGCAACGAGACCAACAGCTTTGGCTCGGCGCCGAAGCTCCAACCGGCCGAATAGGGGTTTACGATGTTTGGTGTTCGTCCGATTGGAATGCTGGCCGGTGCTGGCTTCGTCGTCGTCCTGCTCTGGTCGTTCGTGTGGGGCGTCATTGCCTATGTTCCCGAAATCGGGAAACCGACGGTGCTCAACACGTTTAATCTGCCTCTTCACCCCCAGGAGAATGTTTCCTGGTCGTTCGAGGGGGCGACGGGAAAATATGATAATCGGCAGCTTCAACGCGGCTTCCAGATCTACAAGGAGGTGTGCTCGGCTTGCCACTCGATGAAGCAGGTCGCCTTCCGCGATCTTGCTGAAATCGGCTTTAATACGGCTGAGGTGAAGGCGATCGCAAAGAATTGGGTCGTCGAGGTTCCGACGGTTAATTCCGAAACTGGTGAGCCGGCCACGCGCAAAGCAACGCCTGCGGACAAGTTTCCGTCGCCTTATGCGAATGAAACGGCAGCGCGTGCGGCGAACAACAACGCGCTACCGCCGGATCAGTCTTTGATCGCAAAGGCTCGGCATGAAGGGCCGCATTATATCTACTCGCTTTTGACCGGATATGAGGAGCAGCCAGCGACGCTCGTCGCGAAGTTTCCAGACGTGAAAACGCCTAGCGGGTTGCACTACAATCCGTACTTTGCAAATCTCAATCTCGCGATGGCACCGCCGCTCGCCGATGGACAGGTAACTTTTGCCGACGGCTCGCCAAACGATCTCAAGCACGAAGCCAAGGATGTGACTGCATTTCTGACATGGGCAGCCGAGCCCAACCTGCCGGCACGTCATTCCGTCGGATGGGCAGCCGTTATTTACCTGCTTGTCTTTTCGGGACTGACCTATCTTGCCTATCGCAACATCTGGGCGGACAAGAAGCCAAAGAAGAAGTGACGCGAGACCAGCTGCAAGCGTTGGTTCGGACAATTCCGGACTTTCCGCAGCCGGGTGTTCAGTTTCGCGATATCTCGACATTGCTCGCCGACGGTTTGGGCTTTGCGGCCTCGGTAAAGGCAATGGCGGACATCGCCCGTCCGCTGCAACCCGACCGGATCATTGCCATCGATGCTCGTGGGTTTTTGTTCGGCGCCCCGGTCGCCGTGGCGTTGAGCGCAGGTGTCATTCCGGCGCGAAAAAAAGGTAAATTACCCGGCGCCACGCTAGGCGTGGATTATGACCTTGAATATGGCACAGATCGGCTCGAGCTCCATGTTGGAGCAGTGCTCCCGGGGCACCGGGCTCTCATTGTCGACGATCTGATTGCGACGGGAGGAACCGCGATGGCCTGCGTGAAGCTGCTGCGCGACGCCGGCGCCGAGGTCGTCGGCGCAGTCTTTGCCATCGACCTGCCCGATTTGGGCGGCGCGGACCGATTGCGCGCAGCCGGCGTGACAGTAGAAAGTCTGATGTTCTTTGGCGGCCATTAAGTGGTGCCGATTCCTTCTCAGCTCATGAACGACTAGGCAGGCCGCCGCTGGATCAGGCCGATCGATACGACGGTCATGACAATCACGTCGTCTTGATTGAAAATAGTGGTGCGCGACCGGAACGATCCGAGGTTCGGCCTGCTGCGGGACGGCGTCTTGTCGAGTAGTTCTGTCTCACAGCGCAGAACATCGCCCGGGTAAACCGGCTTCAGCCAGCGCAGCTCGTCGAGCCCCGGCGAACCGAGTCCTGCCTGTTGGATCGCGGACATATTGTCGACCAGCATGCGCATCATGATCGCGCATGTGTGCCAGCCACTCGCCGCCAACCGGCCGAAATGGGTTCTTGCCGCTTCCTCATCTGACAGATGGAACGGTTGCGGATCATATTTCTGCGCAAATTCTAGCACGGCCTCGCGGGTTACTTCGTGGCGCCCAAACGCGGATTTGGTGCCGGGTTCGAGATCCTCGAAATAGAGCATGGTCGGTCCCCTAGACGTTGAAACGAAACAACAGCACGTCGCCGTCAAGGACGATGTACTCCTTACCCTCCGACCGCAGTTTCCCGGCCTCGCGCGCCCCGCTTTCGCCGCCGTACGTGACATAGTCGGCAAAAGCGATAGTTTCGGCGCGGATGAACCCACGCTCGAAATCGCTGTGGATTGCACCGGCGGCATTTGGCGCGGTTGCACCTTTGGGGATTGTCCAAGCCCGTGATTCCTTCGGTCCGCAGGTGAAGAAGGTGATCAGGTGGAGCAGCTCGTATCCGGCGCGGATCACACGGGTCAGACCGGTTTCATCAAGGCCTAGGTCCGACAGGAATTCGGCACGTTCGTCGGCTGGCATCGTCGCGATTTCTGCTTCGATGGCCGCTGAAACGACGACGGCCTGGGCACCCTCGGCTTTGGCCATTTCAAAAACGCGCGCCGATAAAGCGTTTCCGGCTGCTGCCGACGGTTCCTCGACATTGCAGACGTAAAGAACCGGTTTGGCGGTGAGCAGCTGCGCCTGTGCCAAGTGGCGCGCTTCCTCGATATCTGCCGGAACGACGAGCCGGGCGGGTTTACCTGCGCGCAGGAGCTCAAGGGCTTTGCTCAATACCGCCGCTGCTGCTTTCGCGTCCTTGTCGCCTTGCTGACCCTTTTTAATCAGGTTCGGCACCCGCTTTTCGAGTGACTCGAGGTCAGACAGCATCAGTTCGGTCTCGACCGTCTCCGCATCGGCAATCGGATCAATCTTGCCCTCGACATGAGTGATGTCGCCATCCTCGAAACAGCGCAAGACGTGGACGATGGCGTCCACTTCGCGGATGTTGCCGAGGAACTGATTGCCCAGACCCTCGCCGGTCGATGCGCCGCGCACCAGACCTGCGATGTCGACGAACGCGAGCTGCGTTTCGATCTTCTTGGCCGACTTGCCAATCTCGACCAGCTTGTCGAGGCGCGGATCGGGAACGGCGACATTCCCGATATTTGGTTCGATGGTGCAGAACGGATAATTTGCTGCCTGCGCTGCGGCTGTTTGCGTCAGTGCATTGAACAACGTGGACTTACCGACGTTCGGCAGTCCGACAATCCCGCATTTGAAACCCATATCAGTCCTGTCCCATTCGCCCGGCTAGGTCACTCATAAACCGCACGTCATCGTTTTCGGCTAGCCATTTCGCTTCGACAGCAATTGACCCGAGCAGATGAGCGAGGTCTTCCATTTCAGCCTTCGCATAATTGCCCAGCACGTGACCGGTTACACGGTCCTTGTGGCCAGGGTGGCCGATGCCGATGCGCACGCGGCGGAATTCCTCGCCGACATGAGACATGATCGAGCGGATGCCGTTATGTCCCGCGGCCCCGCCACCTGTGCGAACCTTGACTTTGAAGGGCGCAAGATCAAGTTCGTCATAGAACACTGTCAGATCGGCAGGAGTCAGTTTGTAAAAGCGGATCGCTTCGCCAACGCTGCGGCCGCTCTCATTCATGAACGTGGCGGGCTTGAGCAACAGGATCTTGTCGACGCCGATGCGGCCCTCGGCCAGATTTCCCTGAAATTTGGCTTTCCACGGCGCGAAGCGGAATTCCTGTGCAATGACGTCGGTCGCCATGAAACCGACATTGTGCCGGTGAAGGGCATATTCCGCGCCCGGATTGCCGAGACCGACCCAGAGTTGCACGGACAGTTCCATTCCTCTTGCAGGGAGATGGGGGAGGGGACTGCAAAGCGCGGAGCGATTCGCCGCAAAGCCGGCAGTGCTCCGACGCCAGTATCCTCCACCAGTCTATGACCGCCATTTCCTCCGAGCCCGCTCGGAGGGGAAGTATCACTCCGCTTCGGTTTCTTCGCCTTCGGTCGCAGTGTCTCCTTCGCTCGACTTGAGCGCCGACGGGGCAACAAGTGTCGCGATGGTAAAGTCGCGGTCGGTAATCGACGAAACGGCACCCTTGGGCAAAATTACCGACGAAATGTGAATTGAGTCACCGACATCGGTGCCTGTCAGGTCGACTTTGATCTCGTCGGGAATTTCCGCTGCATCGCAGACCAATTCCAGCTCGTGACGCACGACGTTGAGAACAGCACCGCGCTTGATACCCGGCGAGGCATCTTCGTTGATGAAATGGACAGGTACGTTGACCGTCACCTTGCTGTGCTTGCTGATCCGCAGGAAATCGACGTGAAGAGGTCGGTCGCTGACCGGATGAAACGAAACATCCTTGGGAAGCGTGCGCACCTCCTTGCCATCAACCGTCAGCATGACGACCGAGTTCATGAAATGTCCGGTGTGCAGCGCCTTCATCAGCGCTTTTTCCTCGACATGGATGCCCAATGGGGCTTCGCCTGCGCCATAGACGACGGCAGGGACGCGGGCCTCACGACGCAATGCCCGGCTGGCTCCCTTACCCGCCGTCTCGCGCGCTTCGGCCGACAAGGTCAGCTGATCGCTCATTATGTATCTCCAAGTGTTGCGCCCGCCGCGCCTCCAGGGATGTCAAAGCAGCAGGGAGCCGCGCGCATAGCGGTGGTAGGGGGGATTTGCAACTGGCGCAGACTACTGAACCCTGATCACCTTGAACCCGCGGTTGGCGACTAGCTCCTCGACCGATCCCTTGCCCGCCAAATGGCCCGCGCCCACCGCGACAAAGACTGTCCCGGGCATTTTCATGCGCTCGCCTACCCATGCTGCCCAGTTGGCGTTGCGCTTGTGCAGCAACACGTCGGCGAGCACGGGCGATAGCTTCATTTCGTCATCGAAGGTCAGCGCGATTCTGCGAACATCTCCTGCCTTCCAGGCAGCTATCATTCTGGCGAATTCCTTGGTTGACTTGGCATCGTCGTCATCGGCAACGCTTGCGAGGAACGTGCGTTGCGCGGCTTCAGGAAGCGTATGGAAATAGCCGAGCTGCTGCTCAGCGGTTTCCAACCCCTTGACCGTCTTGCCCGCCTTGGCAAATATTTCTGTCAGCTGTGTTTCAGCGCCATCTTCGTAGCTCAGGTTGAGCTTTGACATCGATGCCGAAGAGATCGCAAGCGCGGCCGCCCAGGTTTCCTGCGCGTCGAGATAGGCCAAGGGTATTTTCGACGCGTCGATAACCTTCTTGAGTGCCGCCCGCTTCGCAGGCGGCACGCGATCAAGCAACGGCGGCAGACCGGGCGTATTGTTGAGCTTTGCCATCACCGCGCCCAACTTTGCGGGATCTTTGTCGAGCGCCACCTCGAGGTATAACAACTGCGACGATGCCATCGCCCTTGCCATCGCGGGTGTTGTCCAGTGCAACCCCTTGGGCAGGAGGTGGATCGTTCCGAAAAGATAGATGGTCGTGTCGTGATCGACCACCTTCCAGAGCGCGGGGTGCGCCGGGGCAGGTGAGGGGGCCGGAGCTTTTGCCTGCGTGCCGCCACAGGCCGTAAGGGCGAGAGCAACAAGAGCGGCGGATAGGAAACGGTTCATGAGGCGCGCATATCCGTTAGCTTGACCCGCCGCCACCCCCGCGCCAAAGCGCGCGGCATTGTTGCACCCGCAAAGGACGCTCGAATCCTGTGTCAAATCCCCTCAGCTTTCAAAGGCTGATCCTGACGCTCCATGATTACTGGAGTGCGCGCGGCTGCGTCATCCTGCAACCTTATGACATGGAAATGGGAGCGGCCACGTTCCATCCGGCAACGACCTTGCGCGCACTCGGACCAGACCCCTGGAACGCTGCCTTCGTGCAGCCTTGTCGCCGCCCCACCGATGGACGTTATGGCGAAAACCCTAACCGTCTGGGATATTATTACCAGTATCAGGTCATACTGAAGCCGAGCCCACCGGATATGCAAGAGGCGTATCTCGGCAGTCTTGATGCCATCGGGATCGACCCGCGATTGCACGACATTCGCTTTGTCGAAGACGATTGGGAATCGCCGACGTTGGGTGCCTGGGGGCTCGGCTGGGAAGTGTGGTGTGACGGAATGGAAGTCACTCAATACACGTATTTTCAGCAGATGGGCGGGTATGACTGCAAACCCGTTGCCGGTGAGCTCACGTACGGTCTCGAACGCCTCGCCATGTATGTGCAAGGGGTAGACACCGTCTATGATCTGGCTTTTAATGATCATGGCGTAACCTACGGTGACGTGTTCCTCGAAAACGAGCGCCAGATGTCGAAATGGAATTTCGAGATCGCCGACACGGCAGCGCTGTTCGATGGGTTTCGCAAAGCCGCTGCCGAATGCGAAAACAGCCTTGCTGCGCTCCTTCCGATCCCTGCCTATGAACAAGCGATCAAGGCGAGTCACATCTTCAATACACTGCAAGCGCGAGGCGTGATGTCAGTCGCCGAACGGCAAGCCTATATCGGCCGGGTCCGTGACTTGGCGAAGGGTGCCTGCACGGCCTGGATGACGAGGAACGGATGGGAAGCGTGACCGACTTCCTTCTTGAGCTGCGCTCTGAGGAAATCCCGGCGCGTATGCAGGTCAAGGCCAAGGAAGACCTTGCCCGCCTGTTTGCCCAAGAAATCGCCAAGGCGGGTTTAGCCGCCAGCGCGGTCGAGACATTTGCGTCGCCGCGCCGCTTGGCGCTTGTCGCGCGCGGCTTGCCCGAACAGACCTCGCCCGTGAGCGAAGAACGAAAAGGGCCGCGCAGCAATGCACCAGAACAGGCGGTTGCCGGATTTCTCCGCTCGACTGGCCTGACCCGTACACAGCTTGTCGAGCGAGACGGTTTGTTCTTCGCGGTAATCGACAAGCCCGGTCGCTTGACTTCAAGCGTGCTGGCGGAGGCAGTTCCTGCCGTCGTACGCGCCTTCCCGTGGCCCAAATCGATGCGCTGGGGTATGCGATCGCACTCAACCGAGAGCTTGCGCTGGGTACGCCCGTTGCAGGGGATCGTTGCACTGTTTGGTGACGATGTCGTCCCGTTCGCAGTTGACGGTATCGTGAGTGGGGCAGCGACCATGGGGCATCGCTTTCATCACAGCGGTCCGATCACCATCGGTAGTGCCGGCGATTATGTCGAGAAGCTGCGCGCCTGCCATGTCATCGTCCACCTGTCCGAGCGGGCCGGGCTGATCCGCGACGGCGCACGGGTAGCCGCGGCTGCCGCAGGACTATTGCTTGTCGAGGACGAAGGGCTGGTGGTCGAAAATGCCGGTCTTACGGAATGGCCGGTGCCACTCCTTGGTCGCTTTGATCCGACCTTTCTCGACGTGCCGCGCGAAGTCATCCAGCTCACGATGCGGACCAATCAGAAATATTTTGCATGTACCGAGGAATCGGGTGAGCTGGCTAATGCGTTTGTCTGCACGGCCAACATCACCGCAAGTGACGATGGCGCCGCGATTGTCGCGGGTAACCGTAAGGTGCTGGCTGCGCGGCTGAGCGATGCGAAGTTTTTTTGGGAACATGACCTCAAAGTGCCGCTCGCGATGCAAGCCGAGAAACTGTCGCAGATCGTCTTCCACGAAAGGCTGGGGACGGTGGCCGATAAAGTCGAACGCGTTGCCAAGCTCGCACGGTGGTTGTGCGAAAAAGGCGTGGTCAGCGGCAATGTCGATTTTGTGGCAGAGGCCGCGCAGCTGTGCAAAGCCGACTTGGTCACCGGAATGGTCGGGGAGTTCCCCGAGCTTCAAGGCATCATCGGTGGCCATCTGGCCCGTGCGCAGGGATTAGACGATGCCGTCGCCGATGCGATTCGCGACCATTACAAGCCGATCGGGCAAGGCGACGACATTCCCACTGCGCCGGTGACGGTGGCAGTGTCGCTCGCCGATAAGCTCGATAGTCTGGCCCAATTCTTCAAAATCGACGAAGGACCAACGGGATCAAGGGACCCGTTTGCGCTTCGGCGCGCGGCGCTTGGTTTGATTGCGCTCATCGTCGGGAACAATCTTCGCCTGTCTCTATCGAAGATGATTGCCGAAGCGATTGACCTAGACGCACAAGCGGTTGGCAGCTCGGCGTTGGCAAACCAAATATTGTCGTTCCTCGCCGATCGCCTCAAAGTTCAACAGCGCGAAGCCGGTGTCCGCCATGATCTGATCGATGCGGTATTTGCTCTCGGGCGTGAAGATGATCTCCTCCGCCTCCTCGCGCGGGTCAACGCGTTGCAGGCGCTCATGGCGACAGCCGACGGTGCCAATCTCCTTGCCGGGTACAAGCGCGTCGCAAATATCTTGAAGCATGCCGACGCGACTGATCTGCACGCCGACGCACCGGGAGCAATGGAGCCAAGCGAGTCGGCACTTCTGGCGGCGGTCGATCAGGCGGAACGGTACGCCTCGAGCTGCGTGCAGTCCGAGGACTTCGAGGGCGCCATGACTGCGCTTGCCTCGCTGCGTGCACCCATCGATACCTTCTTCGAGGCTGTCATGGTCAACGACCCGGATCCTGTAAAGCGCGCATTCCGATTGGGTCTGCTCACACGCTTCCGCGACGCAGTTCACCGTGTTGCCGACTTTTCGAGAATTGAGGGCTGAATGACGCAGTACGTATATCGGTTTGGCGGCGGCGTTTCAGACGGCAAAGGCCTGTCGAAGGAATTGTTGGGCGGCAAGGGAGCCAATCTCGACGGGATGGCCTCGATCGGGCTGCCGGTGCCTCCTGGGTTCACAATCAGCACGCCCATGTGCGCGCGCTATTATGACGAGGACGAGAGGTTTCCGCCCGAGCTCACCGCCGAAGTTGCCGCCGGGATCGCACACATCGAAAGCGTAACCGAAAAGCGGTTTGGCGATGCCACCGATCCGCTGCTGGTATCGGTCCGGTCGGGCGCTCGCGTGTCGATGCCCGGCATGATGGACACCGTCCTCAATCTTGGGATCAATGACGCGACTGTCCAAGGGCTGGCCGCGGTTAGCGGTGATGCCCGGTTCGCATGGGACAGCTATCGGCGCTTCATTCAGATGTACGCCGATGTCGTGCTCGGGCTCGATCACGGCGCGTTTGAGGAAGCACTGGAAATCGCCAAGGAAGACAAGGGCTATTTCCTTGATACTGACATGGAAGCTGAAGACTGGCAGGGGCTCGTTGCCAAGTATTTGGGTCTCGTCGAGGCGTTGTGGGGCAAGCCCTTCCCGCAGGACGTGAATGACCAACTTTGGGGCGCAGTCGGTGCGGTGTTCGGTTCGTGGCAGTCGGAACGAGCGAAAGTTTACCGCCGGATCAATTCGATCCCCGGTGACTGGGGCACTGCCGTCAACGTGCAAGCGATGGTATTCGGCAACATGGGTAACACGTCTGCAACGGGCGTCGCGTTCACGCGCGATCCGGCCACAGGTGAGCGCGCCTATTACGGCGAATATTTGATTAACGCGCAGGGCGAGGACGTTGTCGCCGGGATCCGCACCCCGCAATATCTGACGACTGTGGCGCGCGAGCGGGCCAACGCGAGGCCGCTTTCGATGCAAGAATCGATGCCGGATGTGTATGGCGAGCTGGCGAACGTGTTCGACCTGCTCGAGGCGCACTATCGCGACATGCAGGATATCGAATTCACAGTCGAACGCGGCAAATTGTGGATGTTACAGACTCGCAGCGGAAAGCGCACCGCAAAGGCAGCGCTCAAAATCGCAGTTGATATGGCGGCCGAGGGGCTGATCTCAAAGGATGAGGCAGTAATGCGCGTCGATCCATCAGCCCTCGATCAGCTGCTTCACCCGACACTCGACCCTGATGCCAAGCGCGACGTGATTGTAAAAGGCCTACCCGCATCGCCAGGTGCGGCGTCAGGCATTGCAGTCTTCGACAGCGACAGCGCCGAAAAGCGTGCCGAACAGGGCCAGTCGGTCATTCTTGTCCGGACCGAAACGTCGCCAGAAGACATCCATGGCATGCACGCGGCCAAGGGGATCTTGACCGCGCGCGGTGGCATGACAAGCCATGCCGCCGTCGTGGCGCGCGGCATGGGGCGTCCGTGTGTGTCGGGTGCTGGCTCGCTCAGCATCGACGCCGTTACCAGAATTGCGCGTGTGGGGCAGGGCACGTCCCTGCGTGAAATTCGCGAGGGAGACACGCTCACAATCGACGGGTCTACGGGCGAAGTCATGGCGGGCGAAGTCGCGACCGTGCAACCTGAAATGTCGGGCGATTTCGGTACGCTGATGGAATGGGCCGATAGCTCGCGCCGGATGAAGGTTCGCGCCAATGCCGAAACCCCTGCAGACGCGAGGGTTGCCCGCGATTTTGGCGCGGAGGGCATCGGTCTTTGTCGAACAGAACATATGTTTTTCGATGCGGCGCGTATTACTGCGGTGCGCGAAATGATCCTGGCTGAGGATGAAAAAGGGCGGCGTGTGGCCCTCGCCAAGCTGCTCCCGGAACAGCGCGCTGATTTTGTCGGCTTGTTCGAGGTAATGGCGGGGCTGCCGGTAACAATCCGCCTGCTCGACCCTCCACTCCACGAATTCATGCCGCAAGCTGAGGCTGACTTCGCCGATGTCGCTGCCGCGACTGGGCGTACCGTCGATGCGCTCAAGCGTCGCGCGAGCGAGTTGCACGAATTCAACCCGATGCTTGGCCATCGCGGGTGTCGACTAGGCGTGACCTATCCCGAAATTTACGAAATGCAGGCGCGCGCAATCTTTGAAGCAGCGTGCGATCTGGCGGTCTCGCCGATCCCTGAAGTGATGGTGCCGCTGGTCGCGACGCGGCGCGAGCTCGAGCTGATGAAAGCGGTGATCGACCGCACGGCCGAAGCGGTCTTTGCGCAACGTGGCAAGCGCATTGACTATCTCGTTGGGACGATGATCGAGCTGCCTCGGGCCGCGCTCAAGGCTGGGGAGATCGCCGAAGTCGCTGCGTTCTTCAGCTTCGGCACCAACGACCTGACCCAGACAACCTTGGGCGTATCGCGCGACGATGCTGCGCGTTTTCTTGGCATCTATGTCGATCTCGGCATCTACGAACGCGACCCGTTTGTCAGTTTGGATATCGAAGGTGTCGGCGAACTTGTGAAACTGGCGGCAGAGCGCGGCCGGGCGACGCGCCCAGACCTCAAGCTTGGGATCTGCGGCGAACACGGCGGCGACCCGGCGAGCATCGCATTTTGCGAAAGCATCCGGCTGGATTACGTCAGCGCCTCGCCGTATCGAGTACCGATTGCCCGTCTGGCCGCCGCGCAAGCCGCATTGGCGAGCAAGGGGTGAACCCCGCGAACGCTGCGTGCCGTTGGCAAATCTCACAACACCGGCAGGGCGCCCATCGACTGTCGTCTAATTGACGAGGCCCGGGACACTGCAATCGACACTGGCTGCTAGGGGTCGCGGGGTCCGCAGCCTAGAAGGCTCCCGTCTCTACCGGATTGACTTCGGTCACGGGGACAACGACACGATGTTTGAGCAGAGCTTCGTGGTCCTTGCGCAAAACCTGATGCGCGTCACGTTCGCGCTCGAACGCTGCCTTCCATTTCGCACCGCCTGACCGGCTCATTAAACCGAGCAGCCAACCGACGACGAGAACGAGGCCGAGGATGACCCACCCATTCCCTGTATAACTCTCCATTGCGTTACTCCCTTGTTACTCAAGGGAAACGATCGAGGACGGGTGTGTGTTCCCGCCTAACTTTTGAAGACCTGCGAAATTGCGCAAGCGGCTGGCCCGAGAATGACGATGAACAAGACGGGCAGGATGAAAAGGATCAGCGGCACGGTCATGATCGCGGGCAGACGCGCAGCCTTTTCTTCGGCACGCATCATGCGTTCGTGACGGAATTCGGCTGAAAGAACACGGAGGGCCGAGGCCAGCGGGGTGCCGTATTTTTCCGTCTGAATCATCGTTGTGACGACGCCCTTTACCGAGTCGAGCGGCACGCGCTGGGCAAGATTGTCGAATGCCTGGCGCCGGTCAGTCAGGAAGCTCAGTTCGATCGCCGTCAGAGCAAACTCGTCACCCGCTTCAGGATAGGCGCGGCCCAGTTCCTTTGCGACACGGCCAAACGCGGCATCGACGGTCAACCCCGCTTCGGCGCAGATTACCAGCAGGTCGAGCGCATCGGGCAGCCCCTTTCGGATCGCGGCGGTCCGCTTGGTAACCCGGTTACTGAGCCAGATGTCGGCCGCTTTGTAGCTGAAGATGAGCGAGCCCAAAACCACAGCAGTTCGCTTCCACGGCGTCCAGTTGCCGAGGCCGCCGAATGCGTAGACCCACAGCACGACGCCGCCACCGAGCACGATGGGCAGAATCATGCGCGCAAAGATGATGATGACCGCCAGATCTTTCGACCTAAAGCCGGCCTGCATCAACTTGAGCTGCGCAGCCTTGAGCTGTTCATCCTGCAGGACTTTGAGTGAGTTGAGGAACGTCCGCATCCAGTCGGCGGTCTCGTTCTTGGTCTGCAGCTTGGCACGACGCTTGGATGTGGACGCAACGATACCGGCTTTCAGCTGCTCACGACGGTCGTTCAGGGCCTTGACCCGCTTGGTCATCGGGTCGCGCACCGTCGTCGCCGCATAGATAGCAACGAGTACGGCGAACGTCGCGGTCGCTGCGAGCAGTGTCGCGACGAAGAAAATATCGACTCCGAGGAGGGTCGGGCCGGCCGAAACGGGTTGCATCTGGACCGATCCTCTAAATTTCGAACGAGATCATGCGTGACATCACAAACGCGCCCAGGCCCATCCAGCACATTGCGCCGAGGCCCGCCGTGATCAGCTTCGGGTTGGTAAAGAACTGTTGCATGTAGTGGTCATTGATCGAGTAGATGAGACCGAAGACGATAAATGGGAGCGAGCCGATGATGAGGGCGGAAGCCTTCGATTCGGAGGACATCGCTTTGATCTTCAGCTTCATCTGCGCGCGCATGCGCAACACCCCCGAAAGGTTGGAGAGCGTTTCGGCCAGGTTGCCGCCGGTTTCGCGCTGAATTTGCAGGGTGATGCAAAAGAACTGGAATTCTGGCGTGCCCAGACGATCCGCCGTTTCCTGCAGCGCGGCGTCCATCGTCCGCCCGATCTTGATCTTGTCGCTGACGTTGCGGAACTCGACGCCGACGGGGCCAGGCACTTCGGCAGCAACAACCCCGATCGTTTCGGAAATCGGCAGACCCGAGCGCAGACCACGCACAAGCAATTCAATCGCATCGGGAAAACGCTTCGTAAAATTGGCGACGCGCTTCTTGATCAAATAATTGATCGCAAAATGCGGCAGTCCAAAACCGACGGCACCGCCAATGGCAAGCGCCATCATCGGGCTACGCGACTTGATATATATCAGCAGCGCCACGGCAAAGAGAATGCCGACGCTGGTCATCATATAGTTCGCCGGTGTCCACGCTTTGCCGGTCATTGCGATGCGCTTTTGCAACTGTGCGGGGTTTGGCAGGATGCGGGCAACAACGCCGTCTATGCGCGTCGCACGGTTCGCCTGAATGCGCCGCATCTGCGCTTCGACGACCGCGCCGGTCGAATTCGAGTGCCTGTCGCGCAGTGCGGTCAACCGCCGTGCCTTCGCCTTTTCGGCCGACGGACCGGAAAACGCAAAAAGTGTCAGGAGGAGGACCCCTAAGGCACCGCCTGCCAGCACAGCGATAGGCATCATTTCCATAAATCAGTTAGCCTTGGGCTTGGATTTTTTGGGTATCATCGACGAAAAACTGCCCAGTTTACCAAGGAGCGATGCTTTGGTCTTCTTGGCCGCGTCGCCGGCGGCCACGGGGGTGCCGTCTTCGCCGACGGCGCACAACCGGTCGACGAGTTCGGTAATCGCCGCCCCGACCTTGCTGCCCTTGCCGGCTTCGGCTGCAGTTTTACCGAGCTTTGCGGCCTGCGTCACGACTTTGGCATCGAACGGAATGATGTAATCCACCTTGCGTTCGATCGAGCTTTCGAAGTCTTTGCGACTCATTTCCGTCGGGCCAGTCGTCATGACGCGGTTCGCCACCACAATGACGCCAGTTTGCGGCGCGTTGGATTTGATCCACGACAGAATACGGATCACGTCGCGTGCTGATGCCAGCGTTAATTCGGTGACGATAACTGTGACCTGAACGTCCTGCATGAGGTGCGGATGCTGAACAAGCATCCCACGCGGCAGATCGATAATCGTTGTTTCGAACGCCATCCGCATTTCTTCCTGCAGCTGGTAGAAGGCGGCCCCGTCAGTCAACATCGGCTGATTGATAGGAGCTTCGGCGCTTAGGATCGCAAGCTTGTCGTTCGCTTTGACCATCGCACGCTCGATGAACAGTCCGTCGATGCGACTCGGGTTTTCGATGGCGTCGGTCAAGCCACGCCCTGGTTCGAGATCAAGCGCGAGTGCCCCCGTTCCGAAATGAATGTCGAGATCAAGCAGCGCGGTCGAACGACCCACGCGGTCACCTGTCATCCACGCAATCGATGTTGCGATCGTCGAGGCGCCGCAGCCACCGCGCGCACCAATGACGGCAGCCATCATATGGGGGCGCTCGTCGACAGTCTCCGAATGGCGCGGAGCGTTGAAAACGGCCTGCGCGTTCGCAAATGCATCGCGCAGCTGATCAGGGCTGAACGGTTTCAGAAGATAGTCCTGGATACCGCTTGCTACGAGGTCGCGGAATAACCGCACATCGTTGACCTGACCTGCCGCAATCACGACGGTGCCCGGTTCGCACACTTCGGCCAAGGCGTTAATGTCGTTCAGCGGGTCTCCGCTTTCCGACAAATCAACGAACAGGATCTGCGGACTCGCCGAAACCGAAAGGGTCTGAACCGCGTTGCGCAGCCCCCCTTTGTTGATCTTGTCTGTAGCCCACCCAAGCTCGACAGCGATCGGCCGCAGTGAATCGGCTGTGAGATCATCACAGACGAAAGCTGTAAACGGATCGCGAGCTACGGCGCTACGCGAAGGAGACCAGGGCGCATTCATCGTCAGTTCCCCTTTGTGGTTTCGGTCTTCAGCCCGGCCGCGCCCGTCGGAGGGGCCTTGCGATAGGTTCGAATGGCTTTGCTTGACGTTGCCGCATCGACCGACGACGCACCGGCGCGGCCTGAGATGAGATCGCGCGGATCGGCGACCATTGCGGCGAGGTTACTGTTTGTGGCGCAGCCGTAGTTCGACATGGTGTGACCGTTAAAATTCGCGGTGGAAGGGCGGCTCCAGTCGGGACAATTTGGAACTGATGCTGTCATCCGACTGACGATGACGCGGATCGAACCCGGCGCAATTTCGCCGTGCGTTACCGGCGCGGTTTCATCGACAAGAAGTCCGTAGCGGGCGGCGACGGCGCCGACAGCTTCACGTGAGCCGGCCCCATACCCTTGCGTGTCGACCGAGATACGGTCGCCATAGCGCAGGTTAAGTGAGTCGAACCATCCGGACAAGCCGCGGGCGCTCTCGTCGGAGAGGTGGTCGTTGGGGACAGTCATGTCATAGACATAGTCTGTTCGAGCCACGATCGGCTGATGCACCGATTCAAGGCCACGGTTTTCCGTTCCACAGGCGCTAAGGATAGAGCACCCTAAGAGGGCAAGGACGGTAAGGCTGCGCGTCATCTGAACTCCCCTTGCGGTCAATTGCTGAAGCCGGGTGCGGCAACTGCGGCCGCGCGGCGTGACGTTGAACGAACAGCAGGTGCCGGCGTCAGCGCTGCTCCAACTGATGGTGCTGCTGGAACTGTGACTGGCGGTGCCAATTTGGGCACGGGCCTCTTTTCGGCGCTCTTGCCGGCGAAGTCTCGACCCAGCAGGAAATTCTGCAGGTCCGTCGGCGTCCGCAGACCGTCGGTTGGCAGCGCGATTTCGCCGGCAGACACTGGCTTTACAAGATACGGCGTGACGATAATCATCAGCTCTGTCTGATTGCGCTTGTAGCCGTTGGACCTAAAGAGCGCGCCGAGTACCGGCACATCCCCAAGGCCCGGGGCCTTGTCGATCGAGTTAGCGTTGTTGTTCTGCATCAGACCGCCGATCATGAAACTCTGGCCGGAGCCCAGTTCCACAGTTGTTTCAGTGCGACGGGTCGTGACGGAGGGAACCGAGTAGCCGTTCAGCGTCACTGCGCCTTGGCTCGACAGCTGCGACACTTCTGGCCGGACACGCATCGAGATGCGACCGTCGGCGAGGACCGTCGGCGTGAATGACAGGCTGACACCGTATTGCTTGTATTCAATCGAAACAGCGCCGAGCGACTGAGACACCGGGATCGGGAATTCGCCACCGGCCAGGAAGCTTGCCGTTTCGCCCGACAAGGCCGTTAGGTTTGGTTCTGCCAGTATGCTCACGAGTCCATCGTTTTCGGCGAGATCGAGTGCTGCGCCGAGGTCGAGACCAAACAGACGGCCGAGGAAGCCGAGAGTCGTTACGCCTGAGCCAAGCCCCTTGAAGTTGAGCGCCGAGGCTCCCTTGGTGATAAAGCGTCCGGTGGTTGGATCGAACGGCAACGAAATCGAACCAGCAGGGAGACCATAGACTGACGAGGCGTCCAGCTTTGGCAGTGCCGAGAGATCCTGTGTTCCGATTGTGCCGATGTCGCGACCTTGAATGACGCCGACGTTCATCCCGCTGGTCTGGTCGCGCGAGGTAAGATTGACGCCAATCTGCTTGGAAAGCGACCGGCTCACTTCAGCGATCTTTACCTGCAAATTGACTTGAAGCGGCGTTGCGGTGCGCAAACGAGAGACCACCGTCGTCGTGTCGCCAAGGAATGCCTTGACGAGGCGTTCAGCTTCTTCGCTGTCCGCCGGGGCGGCTACCGTACCCGTGAGCAGCACAAGGCCGTTCATCGTTGTCGCCGTGATCGCGGCTTCGGGCATCGCGAGCCTCAGCATTTGATCGAGAGAATTTATGTTTTCAGCGACGCGCACGTTGGTCGCATAAACAACCTGGCCCGAGGCGGTCGTGGCGAACACGGTTGCCTCACCGTTGGCTTTACCGAAGAGGTGGATCTGGCGCGGCGTGGCGACATACACGTCGGCGACAGTGGCGTTCGACGTCCAGACGTCGACGACGTTGGCGGGCAAGGTCACAAGCTGGCCGCGACCAACCGAGAGGACGACTTCGGTCGTTGGTCGTTGTGTGCCGCTGGGAAGCGGCGCAACACGCGCCATCGGACGTGCCGCCCGTGCCGATTTTGCCGAGCGTGTGCTCTTGGGGGCTGCCACGGCTGCCGCGGGGGTTCCGGCGATGAGGATCGCCGTCATCGTCGCCGCGAGCGACCGATGGGTAAACGAGCTGCTGCGCATGTTAATGGCTCCCAATCGGAACTTCGGTGACCGCGTTGCCACGCGCGACGCGCACGACTGGGCCTTTTGGTTTGTCTAATGCGACGCCTGCCGCAACGCGTTCAACGGGACGCAGGGCGGCCGGACCGGTCATGGGCGCACTACGGCGCTGGAACCGCGATACGTCGGCACCGGTGACGAACGTTGCACCAGTATCGACCGGACGCGATGCAACCAGCATTGCGATCCGGCGATCACCCTTGGCGTCGCCGTCGGCAGGCACGTTGACTTCTCCCGCCGCAATCGCGCGCTCTAGCCCGGCAGCGTCTTCGGCAATCGGACGCAGGCTGAGCGACAGCACACCGATGGTCTGCGCGACGGCGATCTTCTCGGCGATGCGCGGTGTAACCTCAAGCGTGACGGTGTTGAAGCTCTTGACCTCCTTATTGCCCTTTTCATCGTCGGATGAAGTGCGCTGGTCGGTGGCGAGCACGCGCAGGTTGCGCATAATCGTTTCTGTCGTCTTGAGCGCCGGTCCACCGCCGGTCCCGCTCCCATCGATTGTTTGCGTCAACATCACGTCGACATGGTCGCCGGGAAAGACAAAGCCTGCGACGCTGGTTTCAGCACGCACGGCAACCGTGATCGCTCGCATCCCTGCTCCGAGCGCCGCTGCCAGAAAGCCGCGGTCGCCGGGTTGGACGATAGAGCCGGTCGTTACGGGCTGCCCGGCCGAAATGGCCGTCCGGACGACCGAACCGCGCAAAGCTTTCATGTCGAGCTTGCCCTCGACGTAATAGGCGCCTTGTATCAGATCCTTGGGCCAAGGCTGGTATCTCAGGCTTGTTTCATCCAGGATCGTCCCGAGAGGCAGGGCGCGCGTTGCGACGAGCACCTTGGGTCCTTTGAATTGGGAGAACTGTATCGGTGACGCGAGCGCAAGTGGCGCTGCCGATTTCACAAACATCTGTCGAGCAAGCACGGCGGTCACAAGCGCAACCACAACAGCCCCAACCAACAAAGCGATCTTCTTAGGCTCCATAGCCCCCAAGCCTCCTGCATATCGCGACAACCGCGACCAAACAGACCTTTCAGTCAAAATGGTTAAAATATCGTTCGGATATCGCGCTTATCAGGACGCACGGCGGCGCAACCCGACGAGGACTGCAAGCGTGACGACGCAGCTAACGAGCGCGATGTCGAAGACAACCGCGAAAATCGGTTCTACGTCGATCAGACGATAGTGGCCGCCAAATACCAGCAGCGCGCTGGCTGCGATTGCAATTCCATAAGGATTCTCAAATCTTTCATCCGGGGTCAAAAGGCGATGGTAGACCAGCATCCCGGACGTAAGAATCCCCCCGATCATCGCCATGCCGAACGTCATCCATAAAAAGTCCATTGGCGGCATGAACAACGCGAGCGCGATGAGGAGCTTGACGTCCCCGCCACCCATTTGACCGATATGGAAAACGCCCAAAAGAACGGCGAAGGTGATCGCGGCCACGCCAATCTGCAACAGGACATCGGGCCAGAGCGGCAGTGCGGTACACCACCAATAGGGGAGCGCGAAGACAGCGATGGTCAGATTGAGCCGATTGGGGATGATTCGGCTGTAGCCGTCGAAGACTGCAGCCACTACCAACAAGGCCGCGGCGACGCCGACGACGACATATTCTGCATTAACCATGCACCCCTACTAGACGAGGGCGCTTTCCAAAACGTAACCGTCATTCATGACCAGTCCGATTGAAATCCGTCGTAGCTATCCGGCCAACGCCTCCGTTGGCCTCTATTGCCTGGAAGACGGATGGCAATTGCGGACTTTCGATCGGCCTCGAGCCGAGGCCAAGGGCAGCATCCTGTGGCTTGGAGGACGCGGCGACATCATAGAAAAATATCTCGAATGCCTTGCCGATTGGCATGCGGCAGGTTGGCACGTCAGTAGCTTCGACTGGCGGGGACAAGGCGGTTCGGGCCGGATCCTTTCCGATCCCGCCGTGGGACATATCGACGACTTCGGTGTCTGGATCGCCGATCTTGCAACATTTTGGTCTGACTGGACCGCGCGCACGCCCAAGCCACACGTTCTGATGGGACATTCAATGGGGGGTCACCTTGTCCTGCGTGCGCTGATCGAGCGAAGGGTAACCCCGGATGCAGCAATCTTGGTGGCACCAATGTTGGCTTTTGCGGGGAAGATACCGGGCTGGCTTTCTGGGGGCGTTGCGCGCGTGTTGGGGAAGCTTGCCCCGCATCGCCGTGCGTGGAAACACAATGAACGCCCAGCTCCACCCGAGTCCTCGCGGCAGGCTTTCCTCACCCACGACAATGATCGGTACGCTGATGAGATCTGGTGGAAAGAACAAAAGCCCGAACTCAGACTGGGACCGCCGAGTTGGGGCTGGATGGCAGCAGCGTCAAAGTCGTTTGCCGTGACCGGCGATTCAAAGGCGATCGAGGCCCTCACGACGCCGATCCTCACCTTAGCGACCGATGGCGATCAGCTTGTAAGTGCTCGCGCGATTCGGAGCGCCTCGGCGCGTATGCGTTACGGGGATCTGCTGATGTTTGACAACTCGGTCGCTCATGAAGTGCTCCGCGAAGTCGACGGCGTGCGCGATATCGGCATGGCCCGCGTCGCTGGCTTCCTCCGAGAAAAGGTCGAGCGTGCATGAATGTCGATGTTGCGATTATCGGCGCGGGTATCGCTGGCGCGAGTCTTGCTGCCGAGCTGGCGCCGCACTGCAGCGTGGTCTTGCTCGAGGCCGAGGATATGCCGGGCTATCACAGCACGGGGCGGTCGGCAGCGTTTTGGCATGAAACGCTTGGTGGGCCGCTCGTTCAACCCCTGACCAAAGCCTCATTCGGTGCACTTGATGCCGGCGGGTTTTTGCGCCCACGCGTATCGCTCGAGGTGGCTGAAGCTGACACCGTTGTGTTGCTTGACAAACTCGAAGCGCAGTTTTCGCGAAGTGGCGTGCGGTTGACACGCACCGACCATGATGGCGTCCGCGCCCGGGTTCCGCGCGCAAAGCCGTGCCTGGTTGCCGGACTGGTGGAGGAGGATTGTGCCGACATCGACGTTGGCGGTCTGCACGGCGCTTGCCTCGGCATGTTCCGCCGCTACGGCGGTACGGTTATCACCGATGCTCGGGTCTCGAATATGGTCCGCGACGGCGGTGCATGGCGGATCGAGGCAGGGTCGACCACAATCAAGGCCGGCATTATCGTCAACGCAGCGGGCGCATGGGCTGATATTGTCGCGGCTTGCGCAGGCGCGCGGCCGCTGGGTATCCAGCCGATGCGTCGAACGATCGCTCAGGTGCGCGTGGATGGCGACGATGTACCCGCTGATTTGCCGCTCGTCATGGACATTGCCGGTACTTATTACTTTCGACCGGAGGGTCCGAACCGCATGTGGGTCTGTCCGCACGATGAGACTCCCGTGGACGCGCATGACGCCGCGCCTGAAGAACTTGATGTCGCCATGGCGATTGATCGATTCGAAACCGTCACCGACTGGAAGGTTCTCGCCGTCGAACGCAAATGGGCCGGCTTGCGCAGCTTCGCGCCCGACCGGCTCCCCGTATACGGATTTGCACCCGAGACCCCTGGCTTTTTCTGGTGCGCTGGGCAGGGAGGATTTGGCATCCAGACGGCACCCGCCGCTGCGCGCATGTGCGCGCACCTGATCGTCGGCGATGCCGTCTCGATACCGGACGCGGTTCGTCCCCATTCGTTTGGGCCTGAACGATTTGCATGAGAATGGTGCGCTGGTGGCAACAATTGCCGCGAGTTCTAACCCGGATTGCGACTGGCGAGCGCCGCGTTGCTTGCGAGCCCGTCGGCACGTTCGTTATCGGGATGTCCGGCATGCCCCTTTACCCACACCCAGTCGATGCGGTGTGGCGCAGAGGCTGCGAGAAGTTGTTGCCAGAGGTCGGCGTTTTTCACTGGCTTGCGGTCGGCCGTCTTCCAGCCGTTGCGCTGCCAGCTTTTGATCCACTTGGTCAGGCCATCCATGACATAGCGGCTGTCGGTCGACAGCTTGACGTGCGCCGGGCGCTTGAGGGCTTCCAGTCCCCGGATCGCCGCCATTAATTCCATCCGATTATTGGTGGTCATCGGCTCGCCGCCCGAGAGTTCCTTTTCGGTCTTGCCTGCGCGCAGCAAGACGCCCCAGCCGCCCGGTCCCGGGTTGCCCTTGCACGCCCCATCAGTCGCGATCTCTACATACGACGTTTCGCTCATTGCCCGGCGTAGTGATCCAGCCGCCGAAGGAAAGCGAGTGGATCTTTGCGCGTAACCAAGGCATCGGCTGGTGTATTCAGCCAATCCCAAGCGCGGGTCAGCAGAAAGCGCAGGCAGCTGCCCCTGGCAAGCGCCGGAAAGGCAGCTCTCTCGGAATCTGACAGGTTCAACGTCTCATCATAGCCGGCAATCAGAGCATCGCCGACCACGGCATCGAAGTTCCGACCTCCAGGATCGAAGCTCCATGCCGAATGGGTAACCGCAAGATCCCATGCTCGAACTTCGGTACAAGCGAAGTAGAAATCGATGATGCCGCCGACCGCGTCGCCGCGCATCAAGACGTTGTCCGGAAAAAGGTCAGCGTGAATGACCGAGTTCGGAAGATCGCGCGGCCAGTGAACGTCGAGCCAGGCAAGTTCGACCGCAACGCGCCCGCGCAATCCTGGAGCGATCCGATCGAGATGGTTGCCACAACGGTCGGCAAGTTGATGCCATTGCCTCAGCCCGAGGACGTTGACACGCGACAAAGGGAAGTCTGCGATCGCTTGATGCATCGTGCCGAGCGCGCGACCCGTGGCATGAGCTTGTGCAGCATTTGGCGTGCTTACGGAAACGCCGGGCAAGAATTCGATCAGGCAGGCTGGACGTCCGGCGACGGTTTGCAATTGAGCGCCGCCGCGGTCGTGGATAGCGCGGGGGACGGGTAAGCCACGATCTGCGAGGTGGTCGAGCAACGAAAGAAAGAACGGAAGCTCGGTTTCGTCGACGCGCTTTTCATAGAGCGTCAGTATGAACCTGCCTTTGGTCGTATCGACGAGGTAGTTGGTGTTCTCGACCCCTTCGGCAATTCCTTTGGTCGAAACAAGCGTGCCGACATCGTACCGTCGCAACAGATCTGCAAGCGCTTCTGCCGTGACAACAGTGTAGACGGCCACCTATGCCGCGAGCCCGCGCGGCAATTTGAATGACATCGTCTCGACGGTCGTTTCGACCTGTTGCTCGGTCACGTCAAACCGCGTTGCCAGATGCTCGACTAACTCGCGCACGAGTATTTCGGGGGCTGACGCGCCTGCCGTTATTCCAAGCGTGCGCACGCCTTTAAGCCATTCGAAATCGACTTTGTCTGCACGTTCGACGAGTTCTGCGGGGACACCAGAACGACGGGCGACCTCGGCCAGCCTTTGCGAGTTGGATGAATTCGGCGAGCCGATGACAATCATCTTGTCGCATTGTGGCACGACCGCTTTCACCGATTGCTGCCGGTTCGAGGTTGCATAGCAAATGTCCTCGCCGCGTGGTCCTTCAATCGAGGGAAACCGGATCTTCAGTGCCGCGACAATTTCCTTGGTGTCGTCGACCGACAATGTCGTCTGCGTGAGGAATCCCAGGCTTTCAGGTTTGGGAGGGTCTAGGGTCGCCACGTCTTTGACGGTTTCGACAAGCGTCATCTCTCCGTCGGGGACCTGTCCAAAGGTACCAATCACCTCCGGATGCCCACGGTGACCAACGAAAATAATGTGTCTACCGCTTTCGACCAGCCGTTCGGCCTGGCGATGGACTTTTGAGACAAGCGGGCAGGTGGCATCGAGATAGGCCAGGCCGCGCGCCTCGGCAGCCGCAGGGACGCTTTTTGGCACGCCATGTGCGGAGAATACCACCGGAGCACCGTTAGGCACATCGTCGAGATCCTCGACGAACACCGCTCCCTTGTCGCGCAGCGTGTCAACGACATAGCGGTTGTGTACGATTTCATGTCGGACGTAGACCGGAGCGCCGTGCTTTTTTATCGCGAGTTCAACAATGTGAATCGCACGATCAACGCCCGCGCAAAAGCCGCGGGGTGCAGCAATCAGGAGGCGCAGGGGCGGCTTGGGATCGGCAAGGCTCATAAACCCGGCCTTACGCGATTGCTTGCATGGCGCAAAGCCGGTTCCTATGACGCGGCATTCCGTATGAAGGAAAACTGAGTGACTGTTCGAGTGACTGTCCGCATTGCTGCTACCGCGATCGTTCTGAGTCTGCTGGCTGGATGCGCCAAAGACGGCGACTTCGACGAAACCGGTGGTATTGCCATTACGCGCAGCGCGTGCCCGGCGGTCGCCATTCCGGCGCAGACGGGCGATATCACCTTTTTCAATCCTGCAAACAGCCGAGCGGCGAATGCGATCGATGTAACCGCGTCGATTACGAACATGCGCGTTAGCTGCGCCGACCAAGGCAGTGATGTCGTATCCAACGCGACTTTCGACGTGTTGGCACGCCGAGCTGATCCGCGGGGCAGTCGCGAGGTTGTTTTGCCCTATTTTGCGACCGTGATGCGCGGCGGAACGACCGTTGTTGCCAAACGCATCTCGACAGTGCGCATTGTCTTTGCCGATGGTCAGATCCGTGCCAGTGCACAGGGGCAGGGCGGCGCCGTGATCGAACGCGCTCAGGCGACACTGCCGCTTGACATTCAAAAGACTCTGACGCGCAAGCGCAAGGCGGGCGAGGCCGAAGCGGCGACCGATCCGCTGGCAAGGCCCGAGATCAAGGCAGCGGTTGCGCGAGCGAGTTTCGAGCTGTTGATCGGTTTCCAGCTGACGTCGGACCAGCTGCAGTACAACGCCACGCGCTGATCTTCATGGCGCGAACGACTTGTTGACTCGAATCGGCCACTCGATCATCGCCTGATGTGAGCCGGTCGGGGAAACCCGGACGGCCGCGCGGGAGAGCTGGATGGGGAAAGCCCCGGCAGCGCCGAAGGAGCAACCGCCCCGGAAACTCTCAGGCTCAAAGGACCGCGCGGACGACAAGGCTACTCTGGAAAGCGCAGTTGCTTCGGCAGCGGCCACCGAAGGGGTAAGTTCCAAGCGTAAGCGAGGAATCAAAGCTCTCAGGTTTCCGTGACAGAGGGGGCAGCTTCAAAGGCCGGACTTCGGTTCGGCACGGCTGCACTCGCGACGGAATCCGCCATGAAAGAAGATTCGACCGAAAAACTACCGCTCGATCGCTGGCACCGTGCCCGGGGAGCCCGCATGGTGTCGTTTGCGGGCTATGCTATGCCAATCCAGTACGAAGGGATCGTTGCTGAGCATCTCTGGACGCGTGAGAGCGCCGGACTGTTTGACGTTAGTCACATGGGCCAACTCCTGATTTCAGGCGACGGCGTCGACGAAGCGCTCGAAAAGTTGATTCCAGCGGACGTCAAAGGCCTGACGTTGGGGCAACAAAAATATTCGCTGCTGCTCGCGGACGGTGGCGGCATTCTCGACGATCTCATGCTTTCGCGTTGGCCTGGCGGCATCTACATGGTGGTAAACGGCGCGGTGAAGTACGACGACATCGCGCATCTTCGCGAGCATTTGGCTGACGAGATCACACTGAACCACCTCGAAGACCGGGCTCTGCTTGCTTTGCAGGGGCCAAAGGCGTTCGACGTACTGAGGCGCCATGCGACGGGCGAATGGCCGCTCGAGGCGCTGGTATTCATGATCGGCGGGCACTTCCAGATTGCCGGCGTTGATGCCTGGATCAGCCGTTCCGGATACACCGGCGAGGATGGCTTCGAGATCTCGATGGCTTCCGATGCTGCCGAGCACATAGCCGATGTGCTGTGTGCCGAGCCGGCGGTCAAACCCATTGGTCTGGGCGCTCGCGACTCGCTGAGGCTGGAAGCAGATTTACCGCTCTATGGTCACGATCTCGACCCCGATACGACGCCCATTATGGCAGCGCTCAATTTTACTGTTGGGAGTAGGCGCCGCCGCGAAGAAGCGAATTTTCCCGGCGCCCGACGGATTTTGAACGAGCGCGAAAAGGGCGCAACGACGAGGCGCGTTGGCCTCTCGCTCGAAGGGCGCCTGCCTGCACGAGAAGGCGCCGAAATCTACGCAGGCGATTTGCTGGTCGGCAAGATCACGTCGGGCGGCTTCTCACCTACCCTGCAGGCGCCGATTGCGATGGGTTATGTCGAGACGCCCTACAGCGTAGTCGGCACCCCGCTCGAGATCGACGTGCGCGGTAAACGTCTCAAGGCAATCGTCACGAAGATGCCGTTCGTTCCGCATCGCTACCACCGGAAAGGAGCCGCCTGATGCGCTACTTCACGCAGGACCATGAATGGATTGAAGTTGCCGCGAGTGGCGAGACTGCGACGGTGGGAATCACGGATTACGCCCAGGGCCAGCTCGGCGACATTGTTTTTGTCGAACTGCCGGCAAGCGGAACTCGCGTTGCCAAAGGCGAAGACGCGGCCGTCGTCGAATCGGTCAAGGCGGCGTCGGACATTTATGCGCCCGTCTCTGGAACCGTCAGCGAGGGCAACCCATCGCTCGAGGCGAACCCTGCTCTCGTGAACACGTCGCCAGAAAAGGACGGGTGGTTCTTCACATTGGTGCTCGATGACAAGAGCGAGCTCGAAGGGTTGATGAACGGGTTCGCCTACAAGGCGTTCGTGGACGGCTTGTAATGCGTTACCTTCCACTAACCGATCCCGATCGTAGCGCAATGCTCGGCATCATCGGAGCCTCCAGTGTCGACGCCTTGTTCGTTGATGTGCCTGCAGAGGCCCAGCTTACGGGACCGATCCGCGGCCTGCCGAACCACATGCCCGAAATGCTTGTCGAGAGGCACTTTTCGGAACTTGCTCGGCGCAACCGCGCAGCCGCGTATCATCCCTTTTTCCTGGGATGCGGTGCCTATCGTCACCACGTCCCTGCGAGCGTCGACCACTTGATTCAACGCGGCGAGTTCCTGACGGCGTACACGCCCTATCAGCCTGAAATTGCACAGGGCACGCTCCAAATGCTGTTCGAGTTCCAGACGCAGGTTGCGCGATTGCTTGGCTGCGACGTTGCGAACGCCAGCATGTACGACGGGTCAACTGCATGCTGGGAGGCAATCGGCATGGCTGCGCGGGTGACGAAGCGGAAAAAAGCCTTGCTGTCGTCGGGCTTGCATCCGCACTATGTCGCGGTTGCGCAGACGATGGCGCGGTTTACCGGCGACCGGCTCGATGTCGCGAAACCGAGCCTCGTCGCCGAAACAGATGCGGATCGGCTGCTTGCGGCTATCGATGGCGAAACGTCGTGCGTAGTTGTGCAGTATCCCGATATTCTGGGTCGCATCGCGGAGTTAAATTCGCTTGCTGCCAAGGCGCATGAGCACGGGGCGCTCCTCATCGCGGTGGTCACCGAACCCGTTGCGCTGGGCGCGATCAGGGCACCGGGCGAAATGGGTGCCGATATTGTCGTCGGTGAGGGCCAATCGCTTGGCGTCGGCCTCCAGTTTGGCGGCCCCTATGTCGGGCTTTTTGCGTGCAAGGAGAAGTTTGTTCGACAGATGCCCGGGCGACTGTGCGGCCAAACTGTCGATGCAGACGGCAAGCGTGGCTTTGTGCTAACGCTGTCGACCCGAGAGCAGCACATCCGGCGCGAGAAGGCCACGTCAAACATCTGCACCAATTCAGGTCTTTGCGCTCTGGCGTTCAGCATCCACCTGACGTTGCTGGGCGAAAAGGGGTTGCGTGAGCTTGCCGCACTCAACCACGCCCGTGCATGCGCGGCCGCCGCCCGGCTCACGCAAATACCGGGCGTCGAGCTGGTTAATACGAGATTCTTCAACGAGTTTACCCTCAGACTGCCCAAAGAGGCTCGCCCCGTCGTACGCGCAATGGCCGACAGAGGCGTCCTTGGTGGTGTCTCGCTCGGACGGCTTTACCCCGACGACGGCGACATCGAACGTGGGCTGGTTGTTGCGGTGACCGAAACGGTGAGCGAGGCCGATATCGAAACATTCGCCACGACGCTCGCGGAGGCCCTGGCATGAGCACGATCAACGCAAGTGGCTGGAAGCCCGAGATGGGCACGGGCAACGCCGACGTTGGTGTCCCGACAACAACGGGTAATCGCGCGCTGATGCTTGAGGAAGCGCTGATCTTTGAAATCGGGAGCAGCAGTACGTGCGGCGTCGATTTGCCGCCGATCCCGTCTCACGCGTCGCGTCTCGGCGGTTTGGCCCGTACTCAAGCCATTGGGCTCCCCGGCCTTTCCGAACCGGAAACGGTGCGCCACTACACGCGCTTATCGCGGCAGAATTACGGGATCGACCTTGGCTTCTTTCCGCTTGGAAGCTGCACGATGAAGCACAACCCCCGCCTCAACGAAAAAATCGCGCGCATGAAAGGGTTTGCCGACATTCATCCGCTAGCCCCGGTTTCGACGGTGCAGGGCGCGCTTGCGGTCATTCACCAGCTCGCCGACTGGCTGGTCAAGCTGACTGGTATGGCATCAGTTGCGATGTCGCCCAAGGCAGGCGCGCATGGAGAACTCTGCGGTATTCTGGCGATCCGTGCGGCATTGCAGGCGCGCGGTGACGCGCGCGAAGTTATTCTGGTGCCGGACAGCGCCCACGGCACCAACCCGGCAACCGCCGCGTTCGCGGGATACCGCGTCGAAGGCATTCCCGCGCGCGATGACGGGCGGGTCGATACTGAGGCGCTGATTGCCAAGCTTGGTCCCAATGTTGCCGGGGTGATGATTACCAACCCCAATACCTGTGGTCTGTTCGAGCGTGACCTGAGGATCATCGCCGATGCCGTTCACGCGGCGGGCGCTTTCGTCTATTGCGACGGGGCAAACTTCAACGCGATTGTCGGCCGTGTCCGCCCGGGCGACCTTGGTGTCGACGCGATGCACATCAATCTACACAAGACGTTCAGTACCCCGCACGGCGGCGGGGGGCCGGGGTCGGGACCGGTGGTCTTTTCCGCGGCGCTGAGCCCGTTCGCACCGTTGCCGTTTGTCGAGAAGCGGGGGGATTACTTTGAGCTGATCGAGGAGGAAACCGCCGGAGACCACCACGCCGCTTCGTTCGGCCGTATGGTTGCTTTCCACGGTCAGATGGGGATGTTTACCCGAGCGCTCAGCTATATCATGAGTCACGGCGCGGATGGCCTGCGGCAGGTGTCTGGCGATGCCGTGCTCAATGCCAATTACATCCTGCGCAGCCTCGAAGCGACGCTCGACGCGCCGTTCGCGCACAGCGGACCGTGCATGCACGAAGCGCTGTTCAGCGACGATGGAATGGCCGAGGGCTTCAGTACTCTCGATATCGCCAAAGGGCTGATCGACGAGGGCTTTCACCCCATGACAGTCTATTTCCCGCTCGTGGTCCACGGCGCAATGCTCGTCGAGCCGACCGAGACAGAAAGCAAGGCGGGGATCGACCAGTTTATCGTGGCACTGCGCCAGGTAGCGGAGCGGGCCAAGGCAGGGGACGCAAGCCTTAAATCGGCTCCGCACTTTGCGCCGCGGAGGCGGCTGGACGAAACTCTGGCAGCCCGAAAGCCCGTGCTGGTGTGGACGCAGCCCGTGCTCGCAGTGGCTGCCGAATAGTCGAAAGGGGTTGCCGCGAACGATTGTTGCGTCCCGCGACCGTCGAGTGCGCCATATTTGCCACTTCGGTAAATAATTCGAGGAATGCGACCGGCCTCGATGGTGTTCACAGTTTGACACACCGCATGTCTCTAGCTGACGTAAGTCGGCTAAGGTCGATCAGACAGTCGGCAAGTGGTGCAATTCAACCGGGGGGGTTACCAAATGATTCAATCAAAGCGCCAGGCGCTCGCCAAATCCTTTCTCGCCAGTTCGGTTACGGGCTTGGCGCTCATCGCGGCCAACCCGGCTTTGGCTCAGTCAGCACCAGTCACGGCCGACGCCGCGGCCAAGGATGCGGCGACGGAAATCGTTGTAATCGGGACGCGTCGTCTCGATCGGTCGGTCACCAACTCGGCGTCCCCGGTTGATGTAATCGGCGCGGCGGAATTGTCGGCGCAGCCGGCGGCGAACATGCTGGATGCGATCAAGAACCTCGTGCCGTCGTTCTTCGTCGGACAAAACACGATCTCGGACGCATCGTCCTTCGTCCGTGCGCCGTCGCTGCGCGGCCTTCCCGGCGATGAAATCCTCGTGATGCTCGATGGCAAGCGCTACAACCGGTCCGCCCTCGTTCAGGTGTACACGGGCGGTGATACCGCGCTCTCGTTCGGGTCGCAGGGGTCTGACATTTCCGCAATTCCGGCGATCGCGATCAAGAGCCTTCAGATCTTGCGCGACGGCGCGACGGCACAATACGGATCAGACGCCATCGGCGGCGTGCTGAATTACGGGTTGCGCGATGATGCCGGGTTCGAAGCGCAAGCACGCTACGGCCAGTATTATGATCATGGCGACGGTGAGAGCAAAGAATTTGCTGCAAACGTCGGGTTCAAACTTGGCGATATGGGCTTCGTAAACCTGTCGGGGGAATACACCGACGACGGCCAGACGAGCCGCGGGGCCACCCGCCCGATCGCAGTGGTCTTCGCTCAGAATAACCCAGCATTGGCGACCAGCCTGCCCAACTATCCGGGGCCGGCACAGATCTGGGGATCATCGCCCAGCCACGGGTACAAGCTGTTGCTGAATTCTGCGCTCGATGTAACGGCGCACAGCAAAATCTACTTTTTCGCCAACCTTGCCCACAGCGAAGCAAACGAGAGCTTCAACTTTCGCTCGCCGATCTCGACAACAACGCCGCTTGCCGTGAATGACGGTTCGGGGGTGCCTGCAACTAAGAACCGAAGCGCCAATGGCGCATTCTCACCGATTTATCTGACCGCTTGCCCCGCCGCTAATGCGACCTGTCCAACTGGCGGGTTTGTGCAGGACGCCAACACCTTCCTGTTTAGCTCGATTTACCCAGCGGGCTTCACGCCGCGCTTTAACGGCGTGACCGATGAAGCGTTCGGGACACTTGGCTACAAGGGCACGACTGACGGGGGGTTGCGCTATGATCTTTCGGGGTCTCTCAGCCGCAATTCCCTCGACTTGTCGATGACCAAGTCGCTCAACGCGTCGTACGGACCGCAGAGCCAGACCAGCT
Organism: Sphingomonadales bacterium; assembly: GCA_025352685.1. Lineage (GTDB taxonomy): Bacteria > Pseudomonadota > Alphaproteobacteria > Sphingomonadales > Sphingomonadaceae > Sphingomonas_O. Next base: position 51,573 of record JANXSN010000098.1, on the reverse strand, counting down.
TCAGGTTCGGCAAGCTGATCCAGCGTGAACTCGATGGCAATCTCGACCTCAGCTACCCCATCGAGGCTGGCCTCGCCAGTCCGATTACGCTGTCAGCAGGCGCTGAATACCGGCGTGAAACCTATGAACAAACTCAGGGCGACGCTCAATCCTACGGTGTTGGGCCGTATGCCACTCAGCCGCTTTATTCACAGGTTTCGCCTGGCGTCTACACACCGGTCCTGGGCGCCGACAACAAGCAGGTCGTGGCAAGCCAGTCGCCGGGCGCCAGCGGCTATGGAGGCACGAGTCCAGCTGCTGCAGGCAAGTTCAGCCAAACGAGCTACGGCGTCTACGGTGACATCGAAACCGACATCACCAAGGCTCTCAGTGTTGGACTGGCGGGTCGTTATGAGCATTATAGCAGCTTCGGCGACGCCGTGGTCGGCAAGTTCAACGCGATCTATCACATATCCGATGCGCTCTCGATCCGCGGCACAATCGGAACCGGGTTCCACGCACCGTCGCCCGGCCAAAACAACGATGAGATCCTGACAACCAATTTTGTCGCCGGCAATCAGGTTCAGACAGGAACCTACCCCGTTACCAGCGCCATCGCGCAATATTATGGTGCGACGTCGCTTCGGCCCGAACGTTCAACCAACTACGGTCTTGGCTTCATCCTGAAGCCAACGCACGCGATCACGCTGACCGTAGATGGCTACAGCATCAAGGTAACGAACCGCATCGGCATCTCGCAGAATTTTAACGTGAGTGCTGCCAATATCGCCGCTCAGCCCGCCCTGGCGGCAGTTGGTCCCGGCGGTGCCGTCAACTACTTCACCAACGCTTTTGACACGTCGACTGACGGTGTTGATGTCGTCGGCACCTGGCGCGGGCACTTCGCAACGGGAAACCTGAACCTGACGGTCGCCTACAATTACAACAAGAGCAAGGTAACCAGATTCGATCCGAACGTCATCAGCTCGAACCAGATCATCGACATCGGCAATCTGGCTCCCCGTCACCGGGCCAGTGTTTCGGCCAACTGGCAGGTTGGCAATTTCACGGTCAACGCGCGTGAAAATTACTATGGTTCATGGGTTGATTCCACGGACTATCCGACGGCTTTTGATGCAAATGGCAACGTGACAGCCGGTCAGCAGTTCGGCGCCAAGTTCACGTCAGACCTTGATGTGAGCTACACGTTCATGGACCATTACACGCTGACAATTGGCGCGAACAACTTGTTCAATTCCTATCCGGACCGGATCGCCCCGACGACCTCCAATCCGATCTATGCGCTGACCAACAGCACGGCGGACGGGCAAATCTATCCGCGCAGCGGTGGTCCCTTCGGGATTAATGGCGGTTTTTGGTATGCACGGCTTCGCGTAAAATACTGATCGATAAGACGGTGAACACGGGGGCGGGAGGGTTTTGGCTTTCCCGTTCATTTTTTAAATGGTTCGATTACAAATGTACAAGCGGAGACAACGAGACCTGAAAACGACAAGCGCGTGGCTGCTGGGCATTCTCGCTCTCGCGATTCCGCTCCAGTCGGCCGAGGCGGCATCCCCCGAGCCGGTAGGCGCTGAACACGCCATGGTTGTCTCAGCACATCACCTTGCGAGTGATGCGGGCGTTGAAGTTTTGCGACAAGGCGGCAATGCTATCGACGCAGCTGTCGCGGTCGCCTATGTTCTGGCAGTCACCTTTCCCGAGGCCGGCAATATTGGCGGCGGCGGATTCATGACCATCCGTCTGAAGAACGGTCGCACCACCTTTATCGACTTTCGCGAGAAAGCGCCGCAAAAGGCAGGATCAACGCTTTTCCAGGATGCGGCTGGTGCTGTCATACCCGGACTGTCGACGCGCGGATATAAGGCTGTCGGCATTCCGGGCACGGTCGCAGGCCTCGAACTGGCGCGGACCAGGTACGGTACAAAGCCGCGCCCAGCATTGATGGCAACGGCAATCCGGCTCGCCCGAGATGGGTTCGTCCTTGACGCGGGTGATGCTGAATTTCTTGCGACAGGTCGCGACGATTTTTCAAAGGACGGCCCCAGCGCCGCGATCTTTCTCTCGTCGGGTAAAACCTGGCAAAGGGGTGATCGGCTGATCCAGATCGATCTCGCGCGGATCTTGCAAGGCATCGCCTCAGATGGTCCTGCCTCCTTTTACAAGGGCGCTGCTGCCCGGCGGATTGTCACGGCCAGCAGCGCGCATGGCGGGATCATGACCATGGCCGATTTTGCGTCCTATCACGCGGTCGAACGCGTGCCCGTCGAATGCGACTATCGCGGATACCATATTATTTCGGCGCCCCCGCCGAGCTCAGGCGGCGTTGTGCTGTGCGAGACGTTGAATGTGCTGGCCGGTTATCCGCTCGCAGCGTTGGGGTTTCACTCAGCACAAGGCGTGCATTATACCGTCGAGGCACTTCGCCGTGCTTTCCACGACCGAAACGTCGAGCTCGGAGATCCCGATTTCGTAAAAGCCGACGTGGCCCACTTCGTCTCGCCCGGTTACGCGGCTCAGCTCCGAGCCGGGATTGCTGCGGACAAGGCGACGCCGTCGCGCGCGCTGGGTATCCCGGGTACCGACCACGAAGGACACAACACCACGCATTTTTCAATCGTCGACGCTGACGGTAACGCCGTCTCGCTAACCTTTACTCTCAACGACTGGTTCGGCGCGCGCGTCGTCGCCGACGGAACGGGTGTCTTGCTTAACGACGAGATGGATGACTTTTCGTCCAAGCCAGGTGTGCCCAATATGTTCGGGCTCGTCGAAGGGGTGAACAACGCCATTGCACCCGGCAAGCGTCCGCTGTCGTCAATGACACCGAGCATCGTGACCAAGGATGGCCAGCTGGCCATAGTTATCGGGACGCCAGGCGGCAGTCATATACCGACTGGCGTACTTCAGGTTCTTGTCAATCTGATTGATCACGGCATGACGCTGACTGAGGCCGTCGATGCGCCGCGCATCCATGCGCAATGGCTGCCGGACGTCATCTATTACGAGCCCAATGCCTTGAGTGCCGATACAACGGCGTCGTTGACTGCGCGCGGGCACAGGCTCGAACCAATGGGTTTCGAAAACCAGATCGCCGCGATCTTGATCGGCGGTCCGGGAATCGGGAAACCTCCGCATGGGCAAGATCATTTGTATGGGGCGATTGATCCCCGCCTTCCGGTGGGAAGTGCCGCCGGGTATTGAGACCGCCCTTATTGCCGGTTGCACGGTTCGAGCGCTGCGCGAACCTCGCCGACTCACCGCAATCTGGCGCGGCGCAGGGGGCAAGCTTTATATTGCTCGGAGACTGGTTTCCCGGATTGGCAAGACTGGGTCGAGGCAGGCCAATCGGTCGACCTGTGACGTGTTTGTAAGCGGTGCTCGAAACGTACGGCTGATCGATCGTCAGAGGTTGCGTGGCCGAGCCCGGGTTCTATCCTCGAGCGCCATTAACATAGGCGTCGACGGCTGCGGGAAGCACTGAGAGCGGCACGCCGCCCGTCTTGATCAAGCTATCGTTGAACGCTGCGAGATCAAACTTTGGCCCCAGCGCGTCTCGCGCCCGAGCACGCAGGCGCAAGATCTCGTTGTGACCGGTTTTGTACCCGCACGCTTGACCCGGTGCTACGCAATAGCGGTCGGTCTCGCTTGTCATCGCGCCTGTGCCCTTGCCAGTCTGTTCAGTCAGGAAGGCGACGGTTTGTTCGCGTGTCCAATGCATCGCGTGCAAACCCGTGTCGGCGACAAGGCGGCATGCCCGGAACTGTTGAGCTTGCAGATAGCCAATCTGAGAGAACGGGTCGTCGGCATAGAGCCCAAGTTCGTCAACCATCTGCTCGGCATAAAGCGCCCAACCCTCGACGAACGCATTAAACCCGATCAGTGACGCAATCAGCGGGATCTCCGCGTGGTGTTCGGCCAGATACGCGCCCTGGTAGGTATGTCCCGGAATGCCCTCGTGTGCGGTCAACGTTGCGATCTGGTATTTCGGCCAGAGCGTCGTCGACTTTAGATTTATGTAATAAATGGCCGGGCGTGATCCATCGAGCGACGCGAAGTTCATATAACCGAGTGCCGCGCCGTCCTGAATATCGGCAGGCACACGCTTGACCACGACATCGGCCTTGAGTCCTAGATGCGAAATTCTAGGCAGCAACGGGCGGATCGCAGCGATCTTGCCATTGCAATAGGCGATGAGCTGTGCGCGTCCCGCATCGTCATCGCTGAAGAGTTGCTTGGGATCCTTGTTGAGCGCCTGCACACGCTCGCCGACAGTGCCGCTGGTCATACCTTGCTTGCGCAGGAGGCTGTCCATCCGCGCCTTTAGTTCCTCGTTCTGGGCGATACCGATTTTGTGAATTTCGGCAGGCGTTTGCGTCGTCGTGGTGCCGAGGCGTAAAGCCCAAGCGTAATATGCGTCGCCCATTGGCAAGCGCTGGACGCCCGCATCGTGCGGGGCGTTGCGCGTCACCTGGGCGAACGCCGCGATCTGACGGTCGAGGGCAGGATAGACCATTGTTTCGACGAGTGTCGTGGCGCGGCTTCCCCAGTCGCCCTTGAGCCCCTTGGCCATTGTGCGGGTCGCAATCGACGTGACCAGCTTCTGGTCGATGATCTTCGTTGCACGATAGCCGCCGAGCTGGCCAAGGACCGTCCTGGCAATGAAATCGGGCGGCATTACGCCGCGCGCGCCGTTGCGCTTGAGCGCGGCGGTTTCGTCGTCGAGTTGCTTTGCCATCCCGGCAACGCGCGCCAGATACGCCTCTGCGTCAGAGGAATTGTTGATCGGGTGCTGCGAATCGAGGAATTCGGGGGTGCTGGTAATCGCCCCGCCTTGTTGGGTGACCGCGTAAGGCGACGTACCGCCGCCAAAACCTTGGCTGGCGCTGGCGTAGAAAAACGGTGCTGCCATGACCCCGCTTTCCAGCGCATAATGCACAGTATCCCAACGCAGCCGATCAGCGAGCGACAACGTCGTGCGGTCGATCTTGTGGAGCCGTATCATCATGTTGCCGACCGCGGCGGCGAACCTTGCGTTCCCAGCCTCGGACCCGTCCGACAGCTTTGCCCGTAGCTCGGCACGCGCGCCCGTATCAACGCCGAGGCTCGTCGCGGTTTCGGGCGACGCCCGCAACACTTCGTCCGCAAATTCGTCGATCGTTGCCTTGAATGATGCAGGGCGGGCAGCACGGGCTGCGACCTTGGCGAAGGTGGGCGCGGTCGCAAGACTGGCTGCCGCGGCCCCTGTGGAAAGCAGCGCGCGGCGGGAAAAGGCAACGGTCGTGTTTGTCATGCTAGCTCTCTCGCCCAAAATGTTCGGCTGGACGCTATGCCGGTGTCGCCGCCGTCGCAAGCGCATTTGCGCGGCCAAAACGGTGCTCGCGCCAGACGATGTAGAGGCCGCTGAAAATGATCACTGGTGCGCCGACCCAGGTCCACCGGGTCGGCCAACTTGAAAACAGCGCTGTGCCGAGCGCTGTCGACCAGACGAGGCTCGCATAATCGATCGGTGTCACGACTGATACGGGCGCAAATCGGAGCGAAGACGTCAGTGTGATCTGTCCGAGCGCGCCGAAAATTCCTGTGGCGACGATGAGCAGCCACGTCGTGCCGTCATGGCTTCCGAGCGCCCACGGCAGCGGAACGAGCATTGCCAGTGAAGAAGTGACGCCAAACCAGAAGACCGTTGTCAGCGACCCCTCGGTGCGGCCGATTTGGCGTACGAGAATCGACGTAATCGCCACCATCAGCGATGCGCAAAGGCCGATACTCCCGCCGAGTAGCGGCAGGTGCCCCGACTGCGGCTGAAAAACGATCAATACTCCGATAAAGCCACATAATACTGCACACCACCGATGCGGGCCTACCCGCTCGCCAAGCCAAAAAGTGGCCAGGATCGTTGCAAACATGGGCGTTGTGAACCAAATCGTTTGCGCCTCCGCGAGCGGCAGCAATGAGACGGTACCGAAGTTCAGCGCCATGCCGGTCAATCCCGTCGTGGCGCGGCGGGCATGAGCAAACGGTCGCTTCGTTTTTAATGAAGCGATGCCGGGGCCGAGAGCCGCGATGGCAACCACCGGCACGATCATGATTGACTGCCGAAAGAACAAAATCTCGATGAGATTGACACCGCGCTGTTGGGCAAGTTTGCCGAACGCAAACATCACCGACAGAAAAAGCGTGGCCCCAAGCCGCATTGCAATCGCGTGAAGCGGTCGGTCGGCCAAGCCGTGGTCGATCGGCGAATCCATAGCGCCTTCCTTAGGGGTGGACATCCCCGGACGGCAACGCAAAGACGCAGCTCATGAAACATGCTCTTTCCGTCACGCGCGCAGCTGATTTCGCCGGCTGGTATCAGGATGTCATCAAGGAAGCGGACCTCGCTGAGGATTCCGGCGTCCGGGGATGCATGGTCATTCGCCCGTGGGGATACGGGATCTGGGAACGTATCCAGCGCCTCCTCGACGATCGCATCAAAGCGACGGGGCACGAGAATTGCTATTTCCCGATTTTCATCCCGTTGAGCTATTTCGAAAAGGAAGCCGCACATGTTGACGGTTTTGCGAAAGAAATGGCAGTCGTCACACACCACCGGCTGATCGGTGACGGGAAGGGGGGGCTCGTCCCCGACCCCTCAGCCAAGCTCGAAGAACCACTGATCGTCAGGCCAACGTCTGAAACCGTTATCGGCGTCGCGATGGCGCGCTGGGTGCAGTCGTGGCGCGACCTTCCTGTGCTGATCAACCAATGGGCGAACGTCGTGCGATGGGAAATGCGCACGAGGATGTTTTTACGCACCAGCGAATTCCTCTGGCAAGAGGGTCATACCGCGCACGCTACCCGCGAGGAGGCGATCGATGAGACGCTCAAGATGCTCGATGTCTACCGCGAGTTCGCAGAAACCTGTCTGGCGATGCCGGTCATAGCAGGCGAAAAACCCGAGCACGAACGATTCCCTGGTGCTGATGCTACTTACAGCATCGAGGCGATGATGCAGGACGGCAAAGCTCTGCAGGCGGGCACTTCGCACTTCCTTGGCCAGACGTTCTCAAAAGCACAGGACATTAAGTTCCAAAATAGTGCGGGACAGTTCTCCCACGCCTGGACGACGAGTTGGGGCGTCAGCACGCGAATGATCGGCGGGGTCATCATGGTTCATGGCGACGATGATGGTTTGCGCCTACCGCCCGCCATTGCACCCCAACAGATCGTGATCGTGCCGATGCTGCGCGAAGCGCCCGAGGATGAGGCGCTGCTTGCCTATTGTCGCGAGATTGCCGCCAGCTTGAAAAGTGCAAATGCGCTCGGTGAGCCGATCCGCGTGCTGGTGGATACCAAAGCCTTGAAGGCGAGCACGAAACGCTGGAATTGGGTTAAGAAGGGCGCGCCGATTATCGTGGAGGTCGGCGGGCGTGACATGGCGGCTGGTAACGTCTCGATGATACGCCGCGATGTGCTGTACTCGGAAGGCGGCAAGCTCGCGAACGCTATCCTTTCTCGCGAGAGCTTCGCGAGCGCCGCTGCGGCACTCCTCGAAGAAATCCAGGTCAAACTGCATGCCGAGGCGACCGCTCGTCGTGATGCCGCAATCAAACCGGTCGCATCGTGGGATGAGCTTGAAACGCACTTTACCGGGAGCGAGGACGACGTGAAAGGTTGGGTGATTGCCGACTGGTCGCGTCCAACCGGCGCAGATCTCGAGGCGGTCGTTGCGCGTCTGAAAAAACTCAAACTTACCGCTCGCAACACCCCGACCGACGCCCAATCGCTCTCTGGACCCTGTCTCTTCACCGGCAACGCTGCGGTCGAGAAAATTCTGATCGGGCGGACATATTAATTGGCTGAGACTCGCCGACATGGGCGCAGGTGCACGTCGTTGGAGTTCAGCGCCGTGCCTCGACATTGATGAAACGGCGCCAGGTTGCGGCCTGCGGAGATCTGGAGCTTCTATGCTGTCGGCACAACGCGGCAAAGCTGTGCTCAATTGCGGCGGAAAAATTAATGACGGCATCGACGGCCGTTGTCCTGGTCCGCCGTTGCTCAACGTAGAGAAGGTCGCGTTGGTTGATGGGCTGGAAGGGAGGCTTCACGAAGCGGCTGACTGGGTCGAGCCAAGGCGCCCCGTCGTCGTTGTGCGCGCCGGTTAAACCAACGCGCGTTCGATCACCGCATGCCAGTTGGTGAGCAAAGCCGTACGGCGTGTAGGCGTCCGGCGTTGGGCCGATCGCCACCGCGCGCCAAAATCGGCTGCATCGGTGAACAGGCCGCACCCGATGCCGGCGAGGGCAGCAGCACCGAGGGCAGTCGTCTCGTGGCTCGGCGGGACTTCAACCGGCGTATCGAGTGCATCAGCCAGGAATTGTACGAACCGCACGTTTTGCGCCATGCCGCCATCAACTCGCAGTGCAGCGGTCTTTGTCGCGCCGGCGGCAATCCCCCGATCTTCAAACATGGCCTCGGTGAGGTAATACGTCTGGAATGTAATACTTTCCAGTGTTGCCCGCACAAGATCAGCAGCGGTCGCCTCGAGCGTCCGACCATGGATGCTGCCGCGTAAATTGGGTCGCTAATGGGGCGCGCCAAGGCCCACGAAAGCCGGAATGACGGTTACGCCGTGATCGTCGCGTGCGGCACGGGCAAGCGTCTCGGTCTCGGCGGCGCTATCGACAAAGCACATTTTGTCGCGCAGCCATCGAATCGCCGCTCCTGCAACAAAGATCGATCCCTCGAGCGCATAAGCTCGATCGTCGCCGATTTCGTAACCCGGCGTTGTCAAAAGCGGGTGGGTTGAGGCTCGCGCGTCGCTGCCCGTATTCATCAGCATAGAGCACCGGGTCCCATAGGTCGATTTCGTCATGCCGGGACTGAAACAGGCCAGGTCAATCAGTCCCGCCTACGGATCCCGGCCATCCCGAAAATCGGCATGGATTTCCCGAACAGTGCTGGCTCGGTATCGCCAAAATGGTGCACGTTAAAATAGACCTCCGGCAGCAATCCTTCGGGAATATCGAACAGCTTCAGCAGATCTGCGTCCCAGTGTCGCCGGTGGATGTCGTAGCGCATCGTACGACCCGCATTGGTCCAGTCGGTCGCGTGAACCTCCCCGCCGGTCAGCTTCCACAAGAGAAAGCTGTCGACCGTGCCTGCAGCCAGCACGCCCTTTGCTGCGCGCGCGCGCCAGGAATGGTATCGAGCAGCCATTTCAACTTCGTTGCCGAGAAATAGCGATCGAGCAGCGGACCAGCTCTGGCCTGCACCATCGGCTCGACCCCGCTCGCCCTCAGCGATACAAAAATGTTCGCCGTGCGCCGATCTCGCCACACGATTGCATTGTGGATCGGTGCGCCCGTCGCCCGGTCCCAGATGACGATCGTCTCGCGCTGATTCGTGATGCTGATGGCAGCCGGTGGGTCGCTACCGATTATTTGGCGCAACACTGACATGGTGGACGCTCAGACCGCCTCGGCGTTGTGTTCAACCCAGCCAGGCTATGGATAAATCTGGGGAAACTCCTGTTGAGCGACCTGTAACAGAGCCCCGTCCAGCGAAAAGCGAATCGCTCGGCTGGACGTTGTTTCTTGATCGATCGCTAACAAGCTTTTGGTCACTTTTCCTCCAGATACCTCGTAACGCGCGCGATCTGCTCCTCATCCATCGCCAGCCCGGTTTTGCTCCGCCGCCAGATCACATCGTCGACGGTTGTCGCCCACTCGTGGTTGACCATCCACTGAACTTCACGCGCGGTCAGGCCACCGCCGAAGTCCTCGCCCATTTCTTCCGCCGTCCCAATCATGTCGAACACCATCGTGCCATAGGCACGGCTCATGCGGCAGGATTGGGCGTCGCTCAGGAACGGATAGGCCCGCCGCACCTCCGACAGGAATTTGTCAAAATCGTCGATATCTCCACCTGGGAAGCGGGCATCGCGGCTGGCGGTGGAGTTATGACCAAGCTTGCCGAGCGCTTCCTCTGCGAGATGCCGGGCGGTCGTGATTTTCCCACCGAACACGCTAAGCAAGGGAGGGCCCCCGATATCTACAGCTTCGTCGAGCTCGAGTACGTAATCGCGGGTTACCGCTTTGGCTTCGCTCGCGCCGTCATCATAGAGCGGGCGTACTCCGCAATAGGTGCGAACAACATCGCCAGGGCCAATCTGTCGCTTGAAATAACGGTTTACGGCCGTGCAGAGATAATCGATCTCTTCGGTTGAAATCGTCGCGTCCTCCGGTCGGTCCACCGGCACGTCGGTCGTGCCGATTAGCGTCGTTTCATTGGTGTAGGCGATAGCGAACACGATGCGCTTGTCTGGCTGTTGCAGCATATAGGCGTGGTCGCCGTCGAAGATTTTGGAAACGACGATGTGACTGCCCTTGATCAGGCGTACGCCGCTCCGGGCATCGGTGCCTGTGAGCGCAAGGGCCTCGGCAACCCACGGCCCTGCCGCATTGACCAATGCCTTGGCCTTGACGTGGCGCCCGTCGGACAAGGTGGCGTTCCATACGTCGCCCTCCCGACGGGCTGAAATCAACGCGGTGTGCGTCGATATCTCCCCGCCGTGCCGCTGCGTATCGAGCGCGTTCAGCACTACCAGCCGCGCATCGTCTACCCAAGCATCGGAATAAACGAATCCCTTGCCTGGGCGCTTCAGGGGACTGCGATAACTGGTGTCGCGCTGGCGCAGCGACCTCGAACGGGGCAGCGTATTGTGCCCGCCGATGGTGTCGTAGAGCAACAGTCCCAGCCGAACGAGCCACCATGGCCGCACGCTGTGTTCATGCGGCAGGACGAAACACATCGGATAGATGAGATGCGGCGCCGCACGGAGGAGTCGTTCGCGCTCTTTGAGCGCCTCGCGCACCAACTTGAACTCGTAATATTCGAGATAGCGCAGACCACCGTGGATCAGCTTAGTCGAGGCAGACGACGTATGCGCTGCGAGGTCGTCTTTCTCTACCAGAAGCACCGACAGGCTGTTCAGCGCGGCTTCGCGCGCAATCGCGGTCCCGTTTATACCGCCGCCGATAATGAGCATGTCATATGTCATCGCTGTCATGCGCTTTAGCGTTTGGCCCTGCGGCGCCAAGTGCCTATCGCGGGTTATGCCCAAACGTCTCCCTCATGGTCTTCCCACACGCGAAGCGATCCTCGATTTCATCACGACAACAGACGTGCCGGCAGGCAAACGTGAAATTGCCAAGGCATTTGGTCTACACGGCGCCGATAAGGTCACGCTGAAGATGCTGCTCAAGGACATGGCTGATGAGGGCCTGATTGACAGCGCCCCCGGCCGGGCCTTTCACAAGATGGGCGGCGTTCCCAAGGTTAGCGTTATGCGCGTCGTCGATATCGACGGCGACAGTGTGATTGCGACCCTCGAGAATTGGCAGGCCGAGGGTGTTGCCCCGCCGCGTCTGCGCGTCATCGAGCGCGGGAAACGCAGTGCGATGGGCGTTGGCGATCGCTTTCTTGGGCGCACAGAGGAACGGGGTGCCGGACATGTCGTCCACCCGATGAAAAAACTCGCGCGCGGTGAGGAGATGCTGCTTGGTGTCGTGCGGAGGGAAGGCGACCGCCATTTCCTCAAACCGGTCGACAAACGCGAACGGTACGACACGTTGATTGCCGACCTCGGCGACGCGCAGGACGGCGATCTCGTCCTCGCCGAAAAATCGGGCCGTCCGCCACGCATTGTCGCAAGCGTGACGCAGGTACTGGGTGACCCATTTGCGCCGCGCGCTTTCAGCCTGATCGCGATCCACAAACACGGCATTCCCGACCGCTTTAAGGAAGAGACGGTTGCCGAGGCACACAAGGCTGCCAAGACGCCGCTCGGAGATCGTGACGACTTGCGCCATTTACCGATCGTCGCGATCGACCCTGCCGATGCGCGCGATCATGACGATGCGGTATGGGCCGCTCCCAATGACGATGGCGGTTATGATGCCATTGTCGCGATCGCCGACGTGTCGTTCTACGTCCGCCCCGGTTCATGTCTCGACGGCGAGGCGAAGAAGCGCGGCAACAGCGTCTATTTCCCCGACCGTGTCGTACCGATGTTACCCGAGGAGTTGTCCGCCAACATCTGCTCGCTGAAGGAAGGGCAGGACCGCGCGGCGCTTGCTTGTCACATGAAAATTGATGCAACCGGTCGCGTCTCGGACTGGCGGTTCACGCGCGCGGTCATCCGGGTTGCGACGAATATCGCTTATGAGGATGCGCAGGCAGCCATCGACGGGGGCACGGCACCCGACCATCTGAACCATCTCTGGTCGGCTTGGCGGCTCCTCGCAAAATCGCGCGATGCCCGGGAGCCGCTGGCTCTCGACTTGCCCGAGCGGCGTATCATTCTCGACGAGAAGGGTCGCATCGTGAGTGTGGCGGTCCGCGAGCGCCTCGACGCGCATCGACTGATCGAGGACTTCATGATCGCCGCAAACGTCGCTGCTGCAAAGGCACTCGAAGCGAAAAAGTCGCCGATCATGTACCGCGTCCATGAAGTGCCGGGACGCGAGAAGCTGGTTGCGCTCAAGGACTATTTGAAAACCTTTGGCGTCGAATTTGCGATGGGACAGGTTATCACGCCCGCGACGTTCAATCGGCTGATCGCGCTCACAGCCGATGCCGAACACAAGGCGCAAGTGATGGAGCAAATTCTCCGCACGCAGACACAAGCCTATTACGGGCCCGTAAATGCTGGGCATTTTGGACTTTCCTTAGGCAGTTACGCCCATTTTACTTCACCGATCCGCCGCTACGCTGACCTCATCGTTCACCGCGCGCTGGTGCGCTCGTTTAGCTTGGGGGAGGGCGGGTTGAACGATGACGAGGCGGCGCGGATGCCAGCGCTCGGTGAGGCGATCAGTCAAGCGGAACGGCGTGCGATGGAGGCCGAGCGTGAAACTGTTGACCGATATGTTGCAGCTTTTCTTTCGACCCGCGTCGGCGAAATTCTTGACGCGCGGATCACTGGGGTTGCCAGTTTTGGATTCTTTGCGACGGTCGAAGGGATCGGTGGCGACGGCCTCGTGCCGGTTTCGACTTTGGGCGACGACTACTACCGCTTTGACGAAGCGGCGCGTACGCTGACGGGTGATACAACGGGCACCGTCTACGCGGCAGGCCAGACGATGCAACTTCGCCTTGCCGAGGCAAGTCCCATAAGCGGCGCATTGCGCTTTGAGTTGCCCGACGGCGGATCAAATGGTGGCGCGACACAGCGAAAGCTCCATAAACCCGTCATGGGAAAGCGAGGGCGCCCGGGGAACATCCGGCATCAGGGCCGCCGGCGTTAGCTTTCAGGCGTAAACGTGAGCCCGGCATGTGCTGTGAGTTGCTCGATCAACGGGCGGCCCATGATTGCTGCGGGGGTCCAAAATCCGCCCTCTGTTTTTGTTTGAGCCAGCAACATTGCAGCCTCCGAGATCATTTTGCTTGTCGAACCATATCCCGGATCCCTATCGCCGGTGACAACGGCCTTGCGCGTTTTGCCATCCGAACCCTCAGCGATGAACACGATCTCGTAGAATCCGTTATCGCGCTCCTCTCTCGAGGGCCCTTCGCCGGGTTTAAGTGCCTTGGACTCAGCCATCGGATTTATTTTGGCGATCGCTTTGGCCATCGCTTTGCCGACGTCGCCGATCGTCGTGAACATCATTTCGTCGTACTTGAAATCCTCGCCATAGGCGTGACCGAGCAAAGCGTTGGTGCGATGGACGATTTTGGTGTTGATCGGTGCCATGATAAACGGCGCAGCCCACATGCCTGTTGCTTTGTCATATTCGGGAATCAGGCCCATCGGTTGCGCCGGCCCTTCGAATCCCGGCGTGAGCGCGAACGGATTCTTCAACAGTCCAACGACCGAGAAATCTCGCGCGGCAGCCGCCATCGTTGCTTTCATGCTGGCGGCGGTGCCTCCTGAAAAAGTCCCCTGCATCTTTCGAACGCGCCCCTTAATCCGTGGGGCGGCAGCGCCTGTTTGTTCCTTCACGAGGTCCTGCAGGAATAACACGCCCAGATCGAATGGAATTGAGTCGAAGCCGCAGCTGAACACGATCCGCGCGCCGCTTGCCTTGGCGGCCACGGCGTGGGCATCGATCTTGTGGCGCATCCACGCGGGTTCGCCGCACAAATCGACATAGTCGGTTCCCGATGTCGCGCACGCAGCCACGAGCGCGTTTCCATAAAGTTGGTAGGGGCCAACGGTTGTCAGCACGACCTTGGTCCGCGCGCACATCGTCAGCAGCGACGCTTCGTCTAAAGCGTCAGCGATCACCAGCGGTAGATCGATCGGCGCGCCAATCAGGTCGCGCACTTCGGCGAGCTTTTCTGCGCTGCGTCCCGCCATCGCCCATTTCGCGCCACGCGCGTTGTCGATGAGATATTCGGCGACCAATCGCCCCGTGAAGCCTGTCGCGCCGTAGACGATGACGTCAAATTCCTTGGTCATGCCGGCATTCCCTTGTTGCTTTGTGTTGCCCCGATGCCGTGCGCTTTGGACTACGGCAAGGACCGAACATCAGGCCGATGCACGCGTGCACGTTTTTCACTTCACTAAAGCGACATTTGCGTGTCGCCGATCTGGCATCAAACAAGACCGAGAGGGCAAGAGATCATCAATGCCTTATTGAATGACACGAGACAGCCTCGGTGTTTTCGACGCCGGCAATTTTTCGAGGCTTGGACAATGATGGTGCCACGCGCACCCGAAGGCTCAGGCGGCTGCTCGCGTGACTGCGCCGACGGTCGGCATTCCCGGTTTCAAGTTTGCTTCGGGATCGACAACCGCCCCGTTGAGCGGACCCCAATGCCGGGCATTACCGCTCGTCCTTTGGCGTTGGATGTAACCGAGGATGGTCGCTGGTGGCACGATTCATAACAATCACATTGTCGGGGCCGCTCCTGGTACTGAACAGCATCTGCACCGTACCGACTGCGCAACTAGAGCTTGGGGAGCGTGACGCCGCGCTGCCCCATATATTTCCCTGCGCGGTCGGCATAGCTGACCTCGCAGGGTTCGTTTCCTTTCAAGAATAGAAACTGGCACGCACCCTCGTTCGCGTAGATTCGCGCAGGCAGCGGTGTGGTGTTGGAAAATTCAAGCGTGACATGCCCCTCCCAACCGGGCTCGAGTGGCGTCACATTTACAATGATCCCACATCGGGCATACGTCGACTTGCCGAGACAGATCACCAGCACGTCACGGGGTACGCGAAAATACTCGACTGTCCGCGCCAAAGCGAAGCTGTTCGGCGGGATAATACAGCAGTCGGTTTTGCGATCTACGAAGCTGTTCGAAGCGAAGTTCTTTGGATCAACGATCGCGGAATCGACGTTCGTGAAGATTTTGAACTCGTCAGCCACGCGCGCATCGTAGCCGTAAGACGAAAGCCCGTAGCTGATGCATCCGTCGCGCCGTTGCGCTTCGACAAACGGCTCGATCATGCTGTTGGTCTGGGCTTGCTCACGGATCCAGCGGTCGGATTGGACAGACATTCTTACCCCTTCAAATCAGGTCGGCGGGGCCGAAGGCATTCGGCAGCAGGATAGACAGCTTATGGCTTTCGACTGTCATACCGTCGCCCGAGGCACAATGAATGGTCAGGTCACGCTTGCCCAACTGGGCAGCTTCATTGAGGATCTGACGGCAACGGCCGCAGGGTCGGACGGGCATTGGTCCTGTTCCTCCAAGCACGGCAACCTCGACAACTTCGGCTAACAGCCCATCGGTGGCGACCTTTGCGATGGCGACGGTTTCCGCACACAGCGACAAACCGTAGCTGGCGTTTTCGACGTTCGCTCCCGTAACGATCCGCCCGTCGGTCAAGCGGATCGCGGCGCCGACCTTGAAGTTTGAATAGGGGGCATAGGCCCGGGTTGCTGCGTCTCGGGCAGCCTCGATGAGAATTGAAGTCGCGTCCATCATCACCTGATATGCAGCACACAGATCAGGGTGAACAGACGTCTCGCCGTATCGAAGTCGAGATCAACCTTGCTTTCGAGTGCTGTCTTCAGCAGCTCGGCGGCTTCATTATGGACCGCGCGTCGCGCCATATCGATTGTTTCGATCTGCTGGGGGGTCGAGTTCTTCACCGCCTGGAAATAGCTGTCACAGATCGCGAAATAATCTCGGATCGGGCGGCGAAACCGGCCCATACCGAGGATATGAGTTTCGAGCGCGGTTCCGTCGTCGCGCGCAATTTCGATGGCCAGCCGCCCCTCTTGGACGCTTAACCCCACGCGGTATGGTCCACCATATCCATCAGGCTGCATCCGCATCGGCGCGAAGAAATTACCTTCGAGCAGATCAAAGATCGCAATCCGACGCTCTTGCTCGATGTCTGCACTGCGCCAGATGATGGTCGTTTCATCGAGAGTGATGTGCGAGATGCGGCGCTCGTCGGAGTAATCGTGCATACGGGCTCAGTCAGCGACCCGTACAGTAACGGTAGCACTCCATCCGGCGACGAGCGGCCGCTCAATTCTCTCTTTGAAGGTCAGGCGCACGGGGACGCGCTGCGTGACCTTGACCCAGTTTCCTGTCGCGTTTTGAGCAGGCAGTAACGAGAATTGAGAACCGGTTCCTGCACCAATGCCGGTTACCTGCGCTGCAAACTCCCGCCCCGGAATCGCATCAATGGCCACGTTGGCCCGTTGCCCGATCCGGATCTTGGCAAGCTGCGTTTCCTTGAAATTTGCTTCAATCCAGTAATTGCTGGCCCCTACGACACTAAGCTGGGCAAGTTGTTGCAACGCCATGTTACCAACTTGCAACCGGTCAGTGCCTGTGATGCGGCCGGCGATGGGGGCGTGCACTTCAGTCCGGGCCAGATCGAGCTGCGCCCGTTCGCGTTGTGCCAGCGCTGCCTCAACCGCCGGCGCCAGGCCGTCGTCACCAGTCCCGAGTGCGGAACGGGCGGCAGCAGCCGTCGACGCGGCTGATCGCTCTGCGGCAACGGCCGCGGCGCGAGAGGCCTGCGCAGACTGGACCGCAGCGCGGGCTCCATCGAGACTGGCACGCGTTGTGAACCCCTGCTTCATCAGCGAGTCCTGCCGATGCAGCGTTTCTTGCGCGAGGCTGACCGCAGCTGCGGTAGCGGCTATATCTGCCGACCTGCTGCCAACATCAGCATTTTTGGAGGCAGCGGTCCCCTGCAGCTGCGCGACCTGAACCTTGGCGTTGGCAAGCGCCGCGTCAGCCTGAAGCAAGGCGATTCGGAACGGCGCAGGATCGATTTTGAATAAAAGGTCACCCGGTTTCACGATCTGATTCTCGCGGACCGCGACTTCAATGATCCGGCCCGACACTTCGGGTGCCACGCTGACAACCGGCGCGTCGATGAGCGCGTTGTCAGTTGAAACGGTCTTGCCTGACGTCAGCCAGAAATAAAGGCCGATGGCTGCGATCAGCAGCGGGACTGAGACCATCAGCAACAAATGCCGGCGCCGTGCCACGGGAGGTTCTGGCACAATGTCCGCGTCCTCGGCGGCGATACGGCTGATTTGGTTCATGGCATGTCGTCCTGAACTAAGGCTTTGTGTCATCATGACGCGCTACTCAAGAACTATCCCCAGCAGCGTCCCCAGATGATTGCGCATCAACGATCAAATGGACGTTGTGTGCCGTGTCATTCGCGCCGATGATACCGCGATGGTTGAACTGCTGAGATTGATTCCCGCCGCCTCGGACGCAGCGCGCGAACTCCCCCATAATATCGAGGCCGAGGCCGCGCTGCTCGGCGCGCTGATGATCGACAACCGACTCGTCGGAGATGTGCAGATGATGCTGCGCTCGGATCATTTCTTTGAGGAAATCCACGGGCGTATTTTTACCGCCATCATGAACATGGCCGACAGGAATATGGTTGCTAATCCCGTCACCTTGCGCCCAATGTTCGACAACGACGAGGCGATGAAGGAGCTCGGCGGTGCGGGATATCTCGCCAAGCTGACCGGCAGCGGCGCGGCGCTGATCGGGGCGAAGGATTTTGCTCGTCAGATTTATGATCTCGCGTTGCTCCGCGAACTGGTCAGCGTCGGGCGCACGATGGTTGAAGGCGCGCTCGACACGTCTGAGGCAATCGATCCCAAGGGGCAGATCGAGGCGGCCGAAATGTCGCTTTACAAGGTAGCCGAGTCGGGTGGGGAGACCGGCGGTACCAAAACCTTCAAGCAGGCTACCCAGCTTGCGATGGAAATGGCAGAAAAGGCGCAGAACTCGGGCGGCGCGCTGTCTGGGATTACGACGGGCCTCGAATCGCTCAATGCGCGTACGGGCGGCCTGCACAAAAGCGATCTCATCATCCTCGCCGGACGTCCCGGCATGGGCAAGACTGCCTTGGCGACCAACATTGCCTTCAACACGGCGCGGCGCTGGGTTCGGGAAGAAGAGGAAGGCGTCGAGGAAAAAAAGAGAGTGGGTGCGCGTGTCGCGTTCTTCAGTCTCGAAATGTCCGCCGATCAGCTCGCAACGCGTATTTTGGCGGAGCAATCGGGAATCAGCTCGGAATCGCTGCGCATGGGTAAAATCACAACCAGCGAGTTCCGTAATCTTGCGCGTGCGGCATCTGATTTGCAGACTTTGCCGCTTTTTATCGATGATACGCCCGCATTGACCATTGCGGCGCTCCGCACGCGCGCACGGCGCATGAAGCGTCAGCATAAAATCAGTTTTATCGTGGTCGATTACCTCCAGCTCCTACAGGGATCCGGGAATAGCCGCGACGGCAACCGCGTGCAGGAAATTTCGGAGATTTCGCGTGGGCTGAAAACACTGGCGAAGGAGCTGGATCTGCCCGTGATCGCCCTCTCGCAGCTCAGCCGCGCGGTCGAACAGCGCGAGGACAAGAAGCCGCAGCTCAGCGATTTGCGCGAATCGGGGTCGATCGAACAGGACGCCGACATCGTCCTGTTCGTCTACCGCGAGGAATACTATGTCGCGGCACAAGAGCCGCGCGACCCCGATGATCCCAAAATGGACGAATGGCGCGCCCACATGGAGAAGGTGTTCGGGCTTGCTGAAGTCGTCATTGCCAAACAGCGCCACGGTGCCACCGGTAAGGTAAGGCTGAAGTTCGAGGCCAACATTACCAAGTTTAGCGACCTCGCCCAAGAAGGCTATTACGCCGACAATCATTGAGCCGAGCCTGCTCCCTGTCGAAAAGGGATATACTCAGAATACCGGGTCGTGGATCCCGCACTCGGTCTTGTCCCAACCGCGCCAGCGACCGGCACGTGGATCTTCGCCGATTTGTACTTGCGACGTGCACGGCGCGCAGCCAATCGAAGGATAACCTTGTGCCTCCAGAGGGTGTCGGGGCAATTTGTGCTCGTGGAAATAGGTGCCGAGCCTTGCTTTGTCCCAGTCAGCGAGTGGGTTGATTTTCAACCGACCTTCATCCTCTTCGAAGCGGGGAAGAGCGCTGCGTGTCTTGCCTTGAAAACCCTTGCGGCCTGAGATCCATGCGTCAAATGGAGCGAGCGCACGGCGAAGCGGCTCGACTTTCCGTAGCTCGCAGCAGCCATCGGGGTCGTACGACCAGCGAAGCGATGTAGCGTCCCGTTTCGCAAGTAAATAGGGATCGGGGCGGTAGACGCGCATATCGGTGAAACCAAGCCGCTCAGCGAGCTCGTCGCGATATGCTAGGGTCTCGCCGAAAATCTTTTGCGTATTGACGAAGATCAGCGGTACCGTTTTGTCGATCTGCGACACCATGTGGAGCAAAACCGCGCTTTCGGCCCCGAACGACGAGACCAGAGCAATTTCGTCATAGGGCGGGTCGCCGAACAGGCGACGGAGCACTTCGGTTGTTTCGACACCGGCATAACGGGCATTGATCGCCGCGGCAGAGTCGGGCGTGAACCTGGGAGAAATGTCGATCAGATCGAGGTTGCGCAGCGGGCTACCCATGACGCAGCTTCCAAACTGGCAACGCCGCGTCAGCCGCACGCTGGTAGACATAGTCGTAGCGCGCGATGGCCGCTTCGGCCGCGGCACGGTCGATGGCCTTCATCGGTGCGAAGCTGTCGAAGCCACAGCGCCGCATGAATGAGACTTGATCGAGCAGGACATCTCCTTCGGCGCGTAGTTCGCCGACATAGCCTGCTTCGCGCAGGATTCGGGCGGTCGAATACCCGCGCCCGTCACGAAACGAAGGAAAGGCAACTTCGACCAGCGCAAGCCGGTCAAGAAATGGGATCAACTTGCGCGCATCGTCGCCTGTTTCGATGCGAACGGCAGTGGCATTCGACTGCCCTGCAAGAAAGGCGTCAAGTGTGACGGCGGGCTCGTCGTGCGCATCGTCAGCGCGAAACCGCAAGGGGTCACCCATAGATTGCCTCTTTGAACTGCTCGAATCCGA
The DNA here is from genome assembly GCA_025352685.1 of Sphingomonadales bacterium. Lineage (GTDB taxonomy): Bacteria > Pseudomonadota > Alphaproteobacteria > Sphingomonadales > Sphingomonadaceae > Sphingomonas_O. The sequence continues at coordinate 31,216 of JANXSN010000098.1, read as the reverse complement.
CGCGGCGGTACGTATCCAGAAAGCGCTCGTTGCTTTGGCGGAGCGCAAGATATTTGTCCGTCACGCGCTCGACCGCATCGACGATCCCGTCCTCGCTAAAGCCGGGTCCGGTGATCTTGCCTATGCTGACATCCTCCGCGCCCGAGCCGCCGAGCGAAAGCTGGTAGTTCTCGACACCTTTGCGATCGACGCCGAGTATCCCGATATGTCCAGCGTGGTGATGACCGCAAGCGTTGATGCAACCGCTAATTTTGAGTTTGAGTTCGCCCAGTTCACGTTGCCGGCCAAGGTCGGCAAACCGAGTGGCGATCTTCTGTGCGACCGGTATCGAGCGCGCATTGGCAAGGCTGCAGTAGTCGAGGCCGGGGCAGGCGATAATGTCGCTGATTAGGTCGAGATTTGCGTCGGCAAGGTCTGCGGCGACAAGCGTTTGCCATACCGCAAAGAGGTCGCGCTTGGCGACGTGCGGCAGTACGATGTTCTGGCTGTGCGTGACGCGGAGTTCGTCAAAGCTGTAGCGGTCAGCAAGATCAGCCATCACGTCGATCTGGTCGGCACTGGCGTCCCCTGGAATGCCGCCGATAGGCTTCAAGCTGACATTCACGATCGCGTAACCCGGCTGTTTGTGCGGCTTGACATTTTGATCGAGCCAGGCAGCGAAATCGGGGTCGCTGCGATCAGGGTTATGGCTCAGCGTCTCGAACGCAGGCGCTCTGAAAAACGCACTGATTCGATCGAACTCGGCCTTCGGGGGGTCGAGGTGGAGCGTTTTGACATGGAGAAACTCTTCCTCGACCTGACGACGGTATTCGTCAGCGCCGATTTCATGAATCAGGATCTTGATCCGTGCCTTGTAGATGTTGTCGCGACGACCGTAACGGTTGTAGACCCGCAAGGCCGCCTCAACATAGCTTATCAAATTGTCTGCGGTAACAAATTCGCGGATTTCCGGCGCGATCATCGGTGTGCGACCCATGCCGCCGCCGACGAAAATGCGGCCGCCCAGAACGCCGTCGCGCACGACCAGTTCAATGCCTATGTCGTGCAGGCGCATTGCCGCGCGGTCCTGCGGACTGGCGGTTACGGCAATCTTGAACTTGCGCGGCAAATAGCTGAACTCGGGATGGAAGCTACTCCATTGGCGCAATAATTCAGCCCAGACGCGGGGGTCGGTAACCTCGTCGGCGGCAGCGCCGGCATATTGGTCTGAACTAATGTTGCGGATGCAGTTGCCGCTGGTCTGAATGGCATGCATCTCAACAGTCGCAAGATCGGCGAGAATGTCCGGTGCGTCGTCCAGCTTGATCCAGTTATACTGAATGTTCTGGCGCGTGGTGAAATGGCCATAACCACGGTCGTATTTACGCGCGATCGTGCCGAGCATCCGCATCTGGCGGCTATCCATCGTGCCGTAGGGCACAGCTACACGCAGCATGTAGGCGTGCAGCTGCAGATACAGCCCGTTCATCAGCCGGAGCGGCTTGAACTGGTCCTCCGTCAGGTCGCCTGTAATCCGCCGTGTGACCTGATCGCGGAATTCGGCCACACGCGTGTCGACGATCGACTGGTCGTAGGTGTCGTATTTATACATCAGATTATCCACTCGCCCGCAGCCGGATCGGCTAGTTTCAGCGTCAAATCGGGGCGGACCGTCGGACCGAGCGCGCGAATACGGTCCTTGATGTGCGCCGGTCGGGGCCCTGCTGGCGTCGCGACTGCTTCGATCAGATAGGCGGCGTTGACGCGGCGCGCGCCTTCCTCGGCAGAAAGCACCGCTTCACCGTGCTCGCCCACATCGCGAGCGTCCTCGACATGGCGCGACCAGCCACTACCCGCCCACCAGATGACGTCGCCCGATTTCAGGTCGTTGCCCGTAAGCACTTTCATTCCCCGAAAGCTCCAAGGTGTGCTGCGTGCTTGGTCAATGTCTTGAGATGGTTCTCGGCATCAGACAGAAGCACAACGTCACCGATGACGAGTATCGCAGGGCTCAGCACCTTTTCGCGCTCGACCAGATCCCCAAGATCGGCCAGCAATGTCCGCATCGCGCGACTGCCAGGCAGGGTACCGCGTTCGAGCACGGCCACAGCAATGCCGGGATCAACGCCATCGGCCATGAGCTTGTCTGCAATCGCACGTGCGGCAGTGACGCCCATATAAACGACCAAGGTGCGCCCGTGTCCGGCCAGCCCGGACCAATTCTGCGCCGCCAGCCCCTTGCATGTGCCCGCGACAAAACTCACTGCCGACGACCAATCGCGATGGGTCAGCGGCAGCATGGCCTCTGCCGCACACCCCAGCGCCGCCGACACGCCGGGGATTATGTCAACGCGCAAGCCCGCTGCACGCACGGCTTCGACCTCCTCACCTCCACGACCAAAAACAAACGGGTCACCGCCCTTGAGCCGGACGACGATGGCTCCGGTTTTTGCATGTGCGACGATCAAGGCGTTGATCGCATCTTGCGAGAGAGTGTGGCGGTCACGCTTCTTAGCGACCGAAATGCGCTGGGCCTCGGGCGTCACGTACGCGAATACGCGGTCGTCGACGAGACCATCGTGCACGACAACATCGGCGGATCGTAGCGCCGCGACTGCTTTCAAGGTCAACAGCTCGGGATCGCCCGGTCCTGCGCCAACGAGGATCACGCGACCGCGTGCTTCGGGATCGAAGAGACTTGCCATGATTTTCTTTTGCGCTGCAGCGCCAGAAGCATCAACATAGTGATACTTGTGACGCGACCAGTGCCGCTATCAATCCTGACGCAAACCGATACCGATCGATCCTCGGGGATTTTCCTCTTCCGATGAAACAACCGGGTAGGCGCAATAGTCTGCGGCATAATAGGCCGAAGGGCGGTGGTTGCCCGACAGGCCGATCCCACCGAACGGTGCAGACGAGGATGCGCCGTTGGTCGGCTTGTTCCAGTTGACGATACCCGCGCGGCTGTTCGCCCAGAAACGGTCATAAAGCTGGGGGCTGCCGCCGATTAAAGAAGCCGAGAGACCATAGCGCGTGTTGTTTGCCTCGACCAACGCTGCATCGAAATCGGGCACCCGTACCATCTGGAGCAGGGGGCCGAACAGCTCCATGTCGGGGCGTTCCTTGACCTCGGTAACGTCGATCAGGGCAGGAGAAAGGAACGGCCGGTTCTCGAAAGGGCGCTCCAGTTGCACGATTGGGCGTCCGCCCTTCATCAGCAACGCGAGAAAGCTCTCCTGGAGGGCGTCGGCGGCCTCGTTGTCGATCACGGGTCCCATAAAGGGCGCCGGCGACGCGTGCGGCTCGCCGACAATCAAACGGGCAATCAGCTTTTTGAGCTGCGAGACCAGTTCGTCGTGGGCGCCGTCCTTGACAATAAGGCGCCGTGCCGCGGTGCAGCGCTGCCCGGCAGAAATAAAGGCGGACTGTGCGACGATGACGGCGGCTGTGTAGGCGTCGGGTGCATCCCAAACAATTATCGGATTGTTGCCGCCCATTTCGAGCGCCAGGATTTTGTCGGGCATGTCGGCAAATTGCCGGTTGAGTGCGATGCCGGTACGGGCGGAACCGGTGAACAGCAATCCGTCGATATTGGGGTGGGCGGCAAGCGCCTTTCCATGTTCAGGGCCACCGACGACGACGCGCACCAGCGCCTCCGGGATGCCCGCAGCATGAAGGCATTCGATCAGTCTGATACCGCTGGCCGGTGTTTTTTCGCTGGGCTTAAAAACAATGGCATTCCCCGCGATCAGGGCGGGAATGATGTGCCCATTGGGTAGATGCATCGGAAAATTATAGGGGCCCAGTACGGCAAGGACGCCATGCGGTTTATGGCGCAACGCCGTGCGTCCGCCGATTGCGCCATCAAACCGTCGCTGGGCTGTCCGTTCATTGTAGGCATTGACCGAAATCTCGACTTTGGCGATCACCGATTCAATTTCCGTTTGCGCTTCCCACAAAGGTTTGCCCGTTTCGCGCGAGATCGTATCTGCCAGCATCTCGGCGCGTCCCCGGACGACGTTGACAAACCGGTGCAACATTTCGATCCGCACTGTAATCGGGCGTGCGGCCCACTCGGGCCATGCTGCGCGTGCTCGCGCGACTTCTTCGTCGACGTTGCTAACCGGTCCGCGCCAGAATTCAGCGCCAGTTGCCGGTTCGTAGGAAATAAGTTCGGTGGTCATTGGCACCCTGCTCTCGTGGTCGGTATGTGGATTTATCGCGAGGAATTGGCAACCCGTAGCGCGTCGCTCATTTCATTTACCCTCGACAGTTTTGCATAAAACCCAGTCCAGTCGTCCCGCTCGGCAATGGGTGCCCAGATGGATTCGACCTCATCGATCAACATGCTGCAGGGGCCCGGTCCAGACCAATAGCGATGATCGAGCGGCTGAGTTGGGGCATAGGGGGCAACGGCGTCCCGGAACGCATCGAACGCCGTTGTCGCATAGGTCGCCACATTGGTCCGCAGATCGCCACCACGCCAATCAAAGAAAAAGCGGTCGATCGGTTGTTTGGACGCGGCCAGCGCTTGCTCCATGGCCTGAACCAGCGCGACATCCTCGTGGGTTCCGCGCGTCGCGATGCCCAGACGCCACAGCATCCGCTCGACCAGCGCTGCACGATAACTATCGGCGAATGAGTCGAGTGCGGCGGACAAGCCGTCGGGTTTGGCGAGTGTTTGCAACGCCACGGCAAGCTGGACGACGTTCCAATGAACCGCCTCGGCTTGCCGCCCAAAGCTGTAGAGGCCTCCCTGGTCGAAATAGGCGGCGGTAAATCCGGGATCGAAAGTCGGTGCGAACCGCCAGGGCCCGTAGTCGAAACTCTCGCCTGAAATGTTGATGTTGTCAGAATTAAGCACGCCGTGCACGAACCCTGCGGCCATGAAGCTTGCAGCAAGGCGTGCGGTCGACGCCGCAACGTGGCCGAGCAGGCGTGCCGCGCCGTTTTCGTCCATGGTCTCGCCGTAGTAGTGCTTCAGGGAATAAGCGACGAGACGTTCAAGTTCATCTGTCTGCCCCAATGCCGCCAGCCGCTGGAAACTGCCGATACGGATATGGCCGTAGTTAAGCCGTACCAATACTGCCGAGCGGGTTGGAGAAGGTTCGTCGCCTCGCACAAGGGTCTCACCAGTTTCGACGACCGAGAAGGTGCGCGAAGTCGCGACCCCGAGCGCTTCGAGCATTTCGGTGGCGAGCACCTCGCGCACGCCGCCCTTCAATGTCAGACGGCCATCGCCGAAGCGGCTATAGGGTGTGGTGCCCGAGCCCTTTGTGCCCAAGTCCATCAGGCGGTCCCGCTCATCGCGACATTGCGCGAACAAGAACCCCCGCCCGTCGCCGATGTCGGGGTTGTAAACGCGAAACTGGTGACCGTGATAGCGGAGCGCCAACGGCTGCGGGAGTGATCCGGTGAAGGGTATGAACCGACCGAAATGACCAATCCATGCCTCATCCGATAGCGTGTCGAGGCCGACCTGTGCCGCCGCTTTGTCATTTCGGAAGCGCAGTCGATGTTCGGGGAAGCAAACGGCTTCTACAGGATCCGAGATGAAGTCTGCGATCTCGTCGATTGCATGTTCGGGGCGGAAGTGTTGCGCGACAGCGGCCATGACGTGATATGGCGCCCTACAACGGGAGCAACAAGCCTTGGCGACTGCCCTTTCGACATGGACCGACGGTTATTGGTGGTCGAATGACGGTTTACGGCTGCATTACCGTGACGATGCGGGGTCGTCGGAACGTCCTCCGATCCTGTGCCTGCCCGCTCTCACACGAAACGCCCGCGATTTCGAAACGGTCGCGGCGCGACTTGCCCCGGAGCGGCGGGTTCTCGTCGTAGACCTGCGTGGGCGCGGCGAAAGCGCCTATACCAGCGATGCGATCACTTACGTTCCCCTCATTTATGTTCAGGACATCGAGCGGCTGCTGGAGGATCTCGGCATCGACCGATTCGTCGCGTTTGGGACGTCGCTCGGTGGGATTGTTACGATTTTGTTTGCCGCGACCGGCCGTGCGCGGCTTGCCGGTGCGCTCCTCAACGACGTCGGGCCGAACATCGAGACCAGGGGGCAGGATCGGATCCGGGGTTATGTCGGTCGTCAGAGGGCTTATTCGACGTGGCTGCATGCCGCTCGGCGGATTGCGCAAAGCAATGCTGAAGTCTTTCCCGACTATGATCTGACCGATTGGCTGGCCATGGCGAAGCGGCTTTATCGCTTGCCCCCTAACGGTCGGATCGTACCCGATTACGACCAGAAAATCGCCGAACCGTTTCGATTGCCGGCCGGTGAGGCTGGGAGCGATCTCTGGCCCGCGCTCGACACGCTGGCGAGTGTCCCGACACTTGTCGTACGGGGCAAGCTGTCTGACCTGCTTGCAACGGCAACGGTCGAACTGATGCTCGGACGGCTGTTCGCGGGCACGAGTGTGACCGTGCCGCGTGTCGGTCACGCCCCGGTTCTCGACGAGCCTGTGGCATCCGCTGCGATCGATGCGCTGCTGGCGTGCGTTGTCTGATGCGGCTCAACGTTCTTCATTGCCACTCCACTTTTTCGCTGGGGGGCAAGGAAGCCCGTGCGGTTCAGTTGATGAATGCGTTCGGTGTTGCCGCACGCCACACGGTGCTGAGCTCGGTGCCGAACGCACTCGGTGCGCGGGCGGCTATCTATAACGGGATCGACGTCGATTTTCCGGAAAATGCGCCCTCGTTGACGGGTAAGCCATCGGTCGCGCGCTACCGCGACATTGCCCAATATATGCGAATGTTCGACCTGATCCTGACCTATAACTGGGGCGCGATGGACGCTGTGACGGCGCGGCGCATTTTTGCAAAGAGTCTGCCGCCCCTCGTTCATCATGAAGACGGCTTCAATGCCGACGAAAGCGGCGGCCTCAAAATCGAACGCACGATGATGCGGCGGCTGGTTCTGCCTGCCGCTTATGCAGTCGCGGTTCCATCCCAAACGCTCGAGCGAATTGCACTCGAGACATGGAAGCAGCCGGCATCTCGGCTAAGGCGTATATCCAACGGTATTCCCGTCAGCGCTTATGCTGCGACGCCAAAACTCAATGCCATTCCAGGACTGCGGCGCAAGGCTAGGGAGGTTGTGATTGGCACGGTTGCTGGATTGCGTCCGGTAAAAAATATTCCCCGTCTTGTTCGTGCCGCGCTCTCGATACCGTTGACGCGCCTCGTGGTTGTAGGCGAAGGCCCCGATCGAGCGAAGATCATGGCTACAGCTGCAGCCATGGGAGCGGCGGATCGTCTGGTGATGCCAGGGTTCCTGCCGGACCCGCGCAGATATATTGGCTTGTTCGACATTTTTGCCCTGTCCTCGGACAGCGAACAATTCCCGATTGCATTGGTCGAGGCAATGGCGGCGGGGCTGCCCGTTGCAAGCACTCAGGTCGGAGACGTTTCAGTTATCCTGCCGCCCGATCAGCGACCGTTCGTGACGGCGCGCGACGATTATGCTCTTGCCGGCGCTCTGCGACAGCTGGTTGCTGATCGCGTTCTGCGTGCCCGGTTGGGCGCAAGTAACCATGCGCTTGCAATCTCTGCTTATGACGACGGCGCGATGATCGCGGCCTATGCCCGGCTTTACGATGAGGCGCTGGGTAATGGCGTGCATTTTGCGTCCGGGTCGCTATAGCGTTTGTAATCGAAACATGGAGACGAGACGGTTGTTTAAAGGTCTATCGCCGATCAGCTATCGAGGCCGCGAAGTCTGGCCGTTGATCGAAGGCGGCAAGGGGGTCGCAGCGACCAATCACGCGAGCGCGGGAGCTTGGGCAGCAGCAGGCGGTATCGGTACCGTCAGCGCGGTCAATGCGGACAGCTATGACCCGACCGGCAAGATTGTACCCCAAGTGTACGAAGCCCGTACGCGCGCACAGCGTCATCAGGAACTGATTGCCTACGCGATCGACGGTGCCGTCGAGCAGGTGAAGCGCGCCTATGATTTAGCCTCGGGAAGGGGCGCCATCAACATCAACGTGCTCTGGGAGATGGGCGGCGCGCAGACGATTTTGCACGGTGTGCTCGAGCGCACCAAGGGGCTGGTCTCCGGCGTCACGTGCGGTGCGGGCATGCCCTACAAGCTGAGCGAAATTACCGCGTCCTACGGTGTTAGCTATCTGCCGATCATCAGCTCGGCGCGGGCGTTCCGGGCCCTGTGGAAGCGAGCCTATTCGAAGGCAGCGGACTATTTATCTGCGGTCGTCTACGAAGATCCCTGGCTTGCTGGCGGGCACAATGGCCTTTCGAACGCCGAGGACCCACGCAAACCTGAATCGCCTTATCCGCGCGTCAGGGCGCTGCGCGAAACCATGCGGGAAGGTGGGATTCCCGATTCAACGCCGATCATCATGGCTGGCGGCGTCTGGTATTTGCGCGATTGGAACGACTGGATCGACAATCCCGAACTTGGCGGCATCGCCTTTCAGTTCGGCACGCGTCCGTTGCTGACGCAGGAAAGTCCCATCCCACGGGCATGGAAAGATGCGCTGATGACGATCGAGGAGGGTGATATCCTCCTCCACAAATTCTCGCCAACCGGCTTTTATTCGTCGGCAGTGCGCAATCCCTTTTTGCGTAATCTCGAGGCGCGCAGCGAACGGCAGATCGCCTTCTCACTCGAAATGGCAGGCGATCACGCTCACCAGCTCGACGTCGGCGTCAAGGGCAAGAATTTCTGGGTAACGCTGGGTGACCTGCTTCGCGCACGCGAATGGTATGGCCTGGGCTATACCGAGGCACTCAAGACGCCCGACAACACGCTTGTGTTTGTTACCCCGACTGAGAAAAACACGATCCGCAAGGATCAAGCCGACTGCATGGGGTGCCTATCGCACTGCGGTTTTTCGGCGTGGAAGGACCATGACGACTGGTCCACAGGCTATCTCGCCGATCCGCGTAGTTTTTGCATTCAAAAAACGCTTCAAGACGTTGTGCACGGGGGGCCGCTCGACGACAACCTCGTTTTTGCTGGACACAATGCCTACAATTTCAAGCGCGACCCGTTCTATTCGAACGGATTTGTGCCAACCGTCAAGGAATTGGTCGACCGGATCAGGACAGGCGATTAGCCGCGCACGTCGCGCATGGGGACGACCACCGATATCATGAGGGCGACGATCACCGTGGCGACAGCGGTCCAGAGCGTGACGGCGAGAACTGCAACGCCCTGTGCGGCAAGTTGAGTCATCAGTCCGTTGACGTCGCTGAAGCCTGACCCGCCAAACGCAGGGAGCATGAACAGCGGAAAGAGGATGGCCCCAGCCATCGCGGCTGCCCCGTGAATGGCAAACGCAGAGGCGGCACTACCGAGTCTGGCACGTTGGACAACGCTGGCCGCCATCCAAGCCGCAAGTGCCCCTAGGGCTCCAAGCGCGATTGCGCCGCTCGTACTGACAAGTGCGCCGGCCGCTGCGACAGCAGCGAGGCCTGCAACTGCATTGTTTGCCAAGACGCCAACCGATGTCCTCCCCATCCGCCACCGCTCAATTGCCATCCCGACTACGATCGCGGCACTCGCAGCAAGGTGACCATTGATGATCGCCGTCGCGGCATCGGCGCTCCCGCCGAGCGCAGCCGCACCGAAAAAAGCGAGGAATCCGACCCACAAGAGTGCCCCGCCGGCAACGGCCAGCGGCGAGTCTTGCGGTTCGTCTATTGCAGTGGGCGACCTCAGCAGAAAGCCGATCACCAAGGCAGCGATGCCCGCAGTCAGCTGGATCACGATCCCCCCTGCATAGTCGAGCGTGCCGAGTTCGCCGAGCCAGCCAGGCCACACGCCACGTGCCACTGGGACGTAGACGATCAGCAGCCAGACGCCTGAGAACGGCACCAACCAGCCCGGTCGCGCCCTTTCGGCGACTGATGCGCACAGGATCCCGACCGCGAGCAGCGCCGCCACTGTTTCAAAAAGCGCATAAACCGCCTCGGAGATGGTCGAACCATCGAGCAGGTCTGACAAATTGGCGAGCATCGCGTTGCTTGATCCGCCCAGCAGGCTGCTTCCGGCACCGAAAGCCAAGCTATAGCCGATCGCAGCGAACAGCAGCGACGTCACCGCGACGCTCCCGAACAGGGCAAAGCCGGTACGCGCGATGTTCCCACGCCCGTAGAACATCGCCAGGCCCGGCAGAATTGCGATCAGGCTCAGTACGGCGGCTGCCAGGACCCAGGCGGTGTCGCCGCTGTCGGCGACAACAACCGGCTGTGCGCGCGCAGACGTTGCTGCCAGCAACGCGGCACTTGCAATCATCGATCGGAACATCCGCATCAACCCCTCCGCAAAATTCCCGCAATATCTGCTAAGCCGTTCGGGTTAAGGCTTCAACAAACCGAGCGATCAAGCCTTGTCGGATGACGTGCCATTTGGCAGGTCAGCGCCAACAAAAATGGGAAAGGACCAGCCGACATGCGCTATCTGCTCGCTGCAGCATTGGTAATGGCCGTAGGTACGACCTCCGCTTCGGCGGCGCGTAAAACTCCCTATTGGGCGTCACTCAATGCTAGCCAGGTCATGATGCGCACAGGGCCAGGTCGTAACTTTCCTGCCGACTGGCTCTACAAGCGCAAAGGCCTGCCGGTGAAGGTCGTCAAAACCTACGCCATCGCCCACAGCCAGTGGCGGCGCATCCAGGATCCGGACGGGACCGAGGGCTGGGTGCAAGCCAATTTACTGAGCGACCAGCGAATGGGGCTTGTCGTCGGCGATGTGCGCCCGTTGCGGGATAAGCCCGATGCTGCGGCCCCGGTCGTATGGAAGGCCGAACCGGGCGTCGTTGGCAAGATCGGCAAGTGCACAGGCGGATGGTGCGATCTCAATGTCGGCGGACGGGCCGGATTCATCGAAGTCAGTCATTTGTTCGGCGTGACGACGGATGAGAAACTTCCCTGATCCTGTTGTGATCCCTCTTAAAATTATGACTGGATTGGCGGGACTCGGGATTGGTCTCGTCATCGGCAGTTTCCTCGCAACGCTTGTGCTACGCTGGCCCCAGGGTCGTGCTGTGACTGGCCGTTCAGCGTGCGATCGCTGCGGCGTGACCTTGCGGTGGACCAATCTTGTCCCGGTCGTCAGCTATCTTGCGAACCGCGGGACTTGCACGTCCTGCGGCGTGCGCATCGATCGAACGCATCCCCTCATCGAGCTGCTGTGCGGCGCTGTCGGCGCAACGGCGCTCTATGCCTCGCCCGATCTTGCAGGGGCCAGCGCTGCTTTGATTTGCTGGATGCTCGTGGCGCTGGCAGCGCTCGATTTGCGCTATTTCTGGCTTCCCGACCGGTTGACCGTTGCCGTGGCTCTTGTTGGCCTGTGTAGCGGCGCGCTCGGCATTTTGCCGTCATTATCGGATCGGTTGATTGGCGGGACTACCGGGTATGTTGCTCTGGCTTCAGTCGCTTGGTCCTACGCGCGTATTCGCCGCCGTGAGGGGCTGGGTCGAGGGGATCCCAAGCTGTTTGGCGCAATTGGAATGTGGCTCGGGTGGCAAGAACTCCCGTTCGTCCTCTTCGGTGCCAGCGTCCTTGGGTTGCTCGCTGTGGCGGCGATGACGCTGCGCGGCCACGCTGTGGTTGCAACAACGCGCCTGCCGTTCGGGACCCTGCTCGCTGTTGCCGCTTTTGCTGTCTGGCTGGTCAGCCGCTGAGCGCAGCGGCCGTTGCTGCACGTTGACGGATCAACGCGAGATCGGGTGCGCCTTTTTGGACCACCCAGCTGCCCCCGACGCAGAGGACGCTCTCCTCGGCCAACCATTCCAGCGCGGTCGCTTCGGAGATTCCGCCTGTCGGGCAAAAGCGGGCTTTGCCAAACGGGGCGGCAAGCGCTTTGAGCGCAGGCAGGCCGCCCGCCGCTGCCGCCGGGAAAAATTTGAACCGATCGAGCCCCATGTCGAACCCGCGCATCAGGTCGCCCGCGTTCGCAATGCCTGGCAAAAAAGGGATTCCACTGGCGATAGCGGCGCGCCCGAGCGGTTCGGTGAGACCGGGGCTGACGATGAACTGTGCGCCGGCATTCATCGCTGCATCGAGGTCGGCGGTATTGAGTATGGTGCCCGCACCTACAATCGCACCCGCGACCTTTGACATCGCCGCGATGACGTCGAGCGCGACCGGCGTACGCAAAGTCACTTCGAGAACACAAAGACCACCTGCAACAAGGGCTTCGGCAATCGGTGCGGCGTGCGCAATCTCGTCAATCACCAGCACTGGAATCACCGGCGCGGTCCGCATGATGGCGTCTATCGTCATTGGCTATGCTCCCGGGCAAAGGCCGCCGCCGCGCCGAACAGGCCGGGTTGTGGATGAGTAATAAGCCTTACGGGAACCGAGCGCATCAGCGCTTCGAAGCGACCTTTGGCGGCAAATCGTTCAGCAAATCCGGAGCGAGGCAGATGGTCAGCAAGGCGGAGCCCAACGCCGCCCGCGATCACGACCGCCTTCGGGCCATGCGCAAGCGCGAAGTCGCCTGCAATGGCGCCAAGACTGAGACAGAATCGATCCAAAGCTGCGGCGGCAAGGCTGTCGGTACCGGCGAGGGCTGCTTGCCAAAGCGCCTTGTCGTCGCGCTGCGGCGCGTCACGGCCTTCGAGCCGAGCCAACACTTCATGAATCGCGGACAGGCCAGGCCCCGATACAATGCGTTCCACCGAGACACGGCGATACCGCTCGCGCAGGGCGGCAAGCACGGCATCCTCAATGCTGTCGAGCGGCGCAAAATCGACATGCCCGCCTTCGGTCGCGATGACGTGATACCGGCCATCTTTGCGAAATAATTGCGCGACGCCCAGCCCCGTCCCCGGGCCAACGATTGTGATCGAGCCTTCGCCGGGGAGAGCAACGTCGGGCCCGCAAACGTGGTGGAGGTCGTTGGGCGAAACTTGCGCCACGGCATGGCCGACCGCTTCGAAATCATTGACAAGCGTGTAGGTGTCGACACCCAATTTTTCGGAAATCAGCGCGGGACGGATGATCCACGGGTTGTTGGTCAATTGCAGGACTTCGCCGTGAATTGGACCCGCAATGGCGATCGCCGCAGCGCGCGGCAACGCGCCGGCCTGCCGTGCCGCAAAAGCTTCCCAAGCCGTCTGGAAACTGGCGTATTCTGCAGTGTTCAGGGTTACCGACGGGTCGAGTGACTGGACGGACCCACCCACGACGTCGGCAACCGCAAAACGGGCGTGGGTGCCGCCGATATCGACCGCGACAACCCGCATCAGAGCTCTGCACCGGCCAGCATGGCAGAGGCGCCGCGTTCGGCCTCATCAGCGCCGCTGCGCATGAACGAAAAGAGTTCGCGCCCCGTACCATCGGCTGCGGGCGGCGACGGGGCTGGTTCGCGCGCCGACAGATCGGCTTGGGAGGAAAGCGTGCCCGTTACCGCACACACGCGTACACGGTCGCCCGTTTTCAACTTGCCGATCCCGCCGCCGAGCGCAGCCTCGGGCGTAACGTGAATCGCTGCGGGTACCTTACCGCTAGCGCCCGACATGCGCCCGTCGGTAACGAGCGCCACGCGAAAGCCCTTGTCCTGCAGCACACCGAGCGCAGGCGTCAGCTTGTGCAACTCGGGCATGCCGTTGGCATTCGGCCCCTGAAACCGAACGATGACGACGACATCGCGGTCGAGCTCGCCCGCCTTGAATGCGCGCAATACGTCATCCTGTGTTGAAAACACGGCACATGGTGCGTCGATCGTCCAGCGATCGGGCTGGACTGCGCTCGTTTTGATGATGCAACGGCCCAGGTTGCCCTTCAGCAACCGCATCCCACCGTCGGGCGAGAATGCCGTTGCTACTGGGCGAAGTATCGTATCGTCGCGCGGCAGCTGTGGTGCTGGCTGCCAGACCAGCGCGTCATCGACCAATGTCGGCTCGACCCCGTAATCGGCAAGGGACCGGCGTGCGACTGTCAAGACGTCGCTGTGCAACAGCCCCGCCGCACAGAGCTCGCGGATGACAAAGCCGATCCCGCCCGCGCGGTGAAAGTCGTTCACATCGCCCGAACCATTGGGATAGATGCGGGCGACCAGCGGCACGGCGGCCGACAATTCATCGAAGTCCTGCCAGTCGATGATGATACCCGCGGCGCGGGCAATCGCGGGTAAATGGATCGCGTGATTGGTCGATCCGCCGGTCGCGAGCAGACCGACGCATGCGTTGACGATGGCTTTCTCGTCCACACACCGTCCGAGCGGGCGATAGTCGTCGCTGTCCCATCCAATATCGGCGACACGGTGGGTGGCAGCACGCGTGAGCTCTGACCTCAACCTGGTCCCCGGATTGACAAAGGCAGATGCCGGCATGTGCAGGCCCATGACTTCCATCATTATCTGGTTGGAATTTGCGGTGCCGTAAAAGGTGCAGGTGCCGGCATCGTGATAACTTGCGCTTTCAGCCTCGAGCAGCTCGGTTTGGCCGACCTTTCCTTCGGCAAACAGTTGGCGGATGCGAACTTTTTCCGTGTTCGCCATTCCTGACGGCATTGGTCCGCCCGGAACGAAAATAGTCGGCAAATGGCCGAAGCGTAGCGCACCAATCAGCAAGCCTGGTACGATCTTGTCGCAAATACCGAGCAGCAATGCGCCTTCAAACATCGAGTGGCTGAGCGCGATGGCGGTTGAAAGCGCGATCACGTCACGACTGAACAGCGAGAGGTCCATCCCCGCCTGGCCCTGAGTCACGCCGTCGCACATTGCGGGGACGCCCCCCGCGACCTGCGCGGTCGCGCCGACTTCGCGGGCATAGAGTTTGATTGCCTCGGGATAGCGTCCGTACGGCTGATGCGCCGACAACATGTCGTTGAACGCTGTTACGATGCCGATGTTCATTGCCTTGCCGCGCTTGATGGCATCCTTGTCCGCACCCGACGCCGCGAAGCCGTGGGCAAGGTTGCCGCAGGCAAGGTTATGCCGATTGGTCCCGCCGTCGCGCTGACGCGCGATCAAGTCGAGATAACCGGTGCGCCTCGTCTTTGACCGTTTGAGAATCCGCTCGGTCACGGCTTCGACGACGGGATTCATCTCATTGTTGTCCATCGTGCCAACTGGCGCCGTCGCGTTCGATCATGCCCATCGAGGCCGACGGCCCCCAGGTCCCGGCAGTGTACGGCTTTACAGTCACGCCTGCCGCCTGCCACGCATTGTGAATTGAATCGACCCACGTCCAAGCTGCCTCGATTTCGTCGGCGCGAACGAACAACGTGGTGTCACCTTCAAGCAGGTCGAGCAGCAGGCGCTCGTACGCAACCCGGCGGCGTTGCCCGGCAAACGCGGCCGTCAGTGACACATCGAGTTTGACTTCGCGCAATGCGACGCCACCGCGGTCGAGGCCCGGTTCCTTGGTCATGATCGATAGCGACATCCCTTCGTCGGGCTGCAGACGTATGAGCAGACAATTCGGCTCCAGTCCGGGACCGCGTCCGCTGAAGATCGAATGTGGCACCGGCCTGAACTGGATTAGAATTTCGGAATGCCGCATCGGCAGGCGCTTGCCGGTGCGCAGGTAGAAAGGAACGCCCTTCCAGCGCCAGTTGTCGAGATGAGCTTTCACGGCGACAAACGTTTCGGTATCGGATGCCTTGCCAAGCTCGTCGGCATAGCCGACGACGGGTTTACCGTTGATGGCTCCAGCCCGGTATTGGCCCTTGACGCTGTGACTGGTCGCCGTGGTCGCGTCGAGCGGACGCAGCGAGCGCAAGACTTTGACTTTCTCGTCGCGTACCGCGGTCGCGGTATAGCTCGCAGGTGGCTCCATGGCGACGAGAGCAAGCAGTTGAAGCATATGGTTTTGCACCATGTCGCTCAGCGCGCCTACGCCGTCGTAATAGGACACGCGTCCCTCAAGCCCGACCGTTTCAGCAACCGTAATCTGGACATGTTCGATGCCTTGCGAATTCCACAGCGGCTCGAACAGCATGTTGCCGAACCGCAATACCAGCAGGTTCTGCACGGTTTCCTTGCCGAGATAATGATCGACGCGGAACACTTGGTCCTCGTTGAAGCCGTCTGCGACGGCGGCGTTGACCGCGCGGCTGGAGGGCAGGTCGTGCCCGATCGGCTTTTCCATGGCGACGCGTGTCGCGGGGCCAGTCAGCCCTGCAGCCTTTAGACCAGAAACGACCGGAGCAAACAGCGAGGGGGGCGTGGAAAGGTAGAACGCGACGCCGCGGTCCTTGGCACTCCCGATCCGCGACGCCAGACAGCCGAAATCTGCATGGTTGTCGACGTCGACCGGACAATAACTGAGCCGCTCGAGGAAACGCGCCCTGACGGTAGGGTCGATGGACCCGCCCTCAGACACGTGCCCGTCGAGCGAATTCGATACTTGCGCGCGGAACGCCGCGTCGTCGAGCTTCGAGCGGGCGGCGCCATGGATCCGGACGTCGTCCGACAGCAAACCGTCGGCGTCCAAATTGTAGAGCGAAGGAAAGAGCATCCGTTGTGCAAGGTCACCGGTTGCACCGAAAATGACGATTGTTGCAAACGACTGCACCGAACTCGAACTCCCGCTTCCTGCGCTCGTCGCCATAGCGACACGAGCCCTTTGCGCAAGGCAGGGAAAAGGTTGCGATTTGCGACGAACAAGACCATCCGTGACAACTGGAAAACGCAGGAGAACTACGTGGCTGACACCGATGCAGGACTGACGGGCGACGCCGGGACTCTTCAAAGACTGTCAACCGTATGCGCGCGCCAACGGGCGGCGTTTAACCGCGAGTTGCCGGTAGGCGCCGATGCGCGTCGCGATCGCTTGAAACGCTGCATCGCGATGTTGGTGGAACACGGCAGTGCCTTTGCACGAGCGATGTCAGAGGATTTCGGTCACCGCAGTCAAGACCAATCGATGCTTACCGACATTGCAGCATCGATTTCACCGGCCAGAAACGCTCTCAAGAATCTCGGCAAATGGATGCGACCCGAACGGCGCCGCGTACAATTCCCGCTTGGTCTGCTTGGAGCAAGTGCGCGCGTGGACTATCAGCCCAAGGGAGTAGTCGGGGTGATCTCGCCGTGGAACTTCCCCGTTCAACTGACGATGGGTCCGCTGATCGGTATCTTTGCAGCAGGTAATCGCGCAATGGTCAAAACTTCGGAATTCACGCCAGCGACCGCCGCCGTGTTCGAACACGTTGTCCCGCAATTCTTTACCGAAGACGAACTCGCTTTCTTCAGTGGAGGACCAGAGGTCGGGCAGGCGTTTGCAAAACTCAAGTTTGATCATTTGATATTCACCGGGGCGGCGGGGGTGGGCCGTCATATCCTGCATGCCGCTGCCGACAACCTGACACCGGTTACGCTTGAACTGGGGGGCAAGTCACCGGTCATCGTTGGAAAATCGGCAGATATCAAGCAGGCGGCGGAGCGGATTGCATTGGGTAAAATGCTCAACGCAGGGCAGGTCTGCCTCGCACCCGACTATGTGCTTGTCGCCAAGGACTGCGAGGAGGAGATGGTCAGAGAGATCACGAGGGCAGTGTCCGTGATGTATCCGACGTTGCTCACGAACGACGATTACACGTCGGTCGTGAATTCGCGCCATCGTGACCGATTGCGCGGCTACCTCGGCGATGCGCGCGCCAAGGGCGGTGAGGTGGTCGAGGTAAATCCGGGAAACGAAGACTTCGCGGCGTCGAACGGCAACAAGATGCCTTTGTACATTATCCGCAATCCGACTGACGACATGAAGGTTATGCAGGACGAAATCTTCGGGCCAGTGCTGCCGATCAAGGGGGTAGCAAATACAGAGGAAGCAATTGACTACATCAATGCCCATGACCGGCCGCTGGGGCTCTATTATTTTGGCCGAGACTCAGCCGAGGAGACGCGCGTTCTCGAACGGACGATCTCGGGTGGTGTAACCGTCAACGACGTTATCTTCCACGTCAGCATGGAAGATCTGCCCTTTGGTGGGATCGGCCCCTCGGGCATGGGGTCTTACCACGGAAAGGACGGGTTCAAGACCTTCAGTCATGCCAAGAGCATCTATCGGCAGCCGAAGATTGATGTGGCCAAGCTGGCAGGCCTGAAGCCGCCCTACGGTGCCGTAACGAGGAAGAGTGTAGCGCGTGAAATGCGATAAACCGCAAGAAACCCAAAATTTGGCGGTTTTGCTAACGATTTATTGGCAAACTAACTCTTAAAGATCGTGTCGGCGTGTATGATGCGCGGTCGGATCGGTGACAATGACCTCCCTCGACGGTAAGAAGAGCTATTTACTGCCCGCATCACGTGTGTGCAGGTCAGGTTGGGCATGAACATTGTCGCAAGCCTGGGCCGCGCCCGAGAAAAATTCCGAAAGGCAGTGTGCCTTCGGATCATGGCCTATGCCCTTGTTGCATCGATTATGTGTGGTGTGACCGGATTTCTACAGCCGATCGACGATTTTATCCGCAACGTCCGTTTCCTGGCGCGTGTTGTGCCGGCAGATGGCACAATTGCCATCGTCGGTATTGACGAGAAGAGCCTCCAGGCTCTCGGCGGTCGTTGGCCGTGGCCGCGCAGTACTTATGCGCGGGTGATCGATGCGGCAAAAAGAGCAGGCGCGCGCCGCGTCATTTACGACGGCGCGATGGCCGATGCGGATGATCCCAGGAGCGAGCAGGTCCTGATCAACACGCTTCGTCGGTATCCCGGTGACATCTATTTGGGAACGACCTTTACGGGTGTTCGAAATGGTGTGGGGTACGGACAATTGATGCCGGCCACCATTCTCCGGCCGCACGTCAAAATTGCCGACTACAGCGTTTGGTACAACCCGATCGGACAGCCTGCGCTTGTCTCGATGGAAACGCGCACCGGGCCTTCTCGTTTTCCCGCGATTGCAACCGTGCTTGCGTACAGAAAGGTCGTGAAGGGCGCATTCATTCGTCCGGACTATTCGATCCCATTCCACTCGTTTCCGTACGTGTCGGCGAGCGACCTAGTTTTAAGCCCCGCTTCGGCGCGGCTTGTTGCCGGTCGCGACGTCTTGATTGGTCCTGTCGCCGACCTTTTAAACGATACCAAATTTTTACCGGCCCAGGGCAATGCTGCGGGTGTATTCGTTCATGCGATCGCCGGACAAACACTCAAACGCGGTATGCCCGCCGATTGGGGATGGGCCGGTGCAGCCTTGCTGGCGACAGCAGCAGGTTTTGTTGTCCTCGCCTGCAAGCGCAAACGCCTGCGGACACTCGTCGCACTCGGCACGCCCGCGGCCCTTGCATTCGGACCCGTGTTGCTCGATGCCAACAACATTTCTGTCGAAGTCGCTCCAGCCTTTGTCCTGATTACGATCGTTTTGGTTCAGCACGCGCGGCTTCGTCTCGGCTGGGAAAAGGGTCGCGTCAACCAATCGTCGGGTCTTTCAAACGTGGTTGCGCTGCGCGAGCTGACCGTCGATGCTGGCACGTCGCTTATCGCCGCCAAAGTGGAAAACTTTGCCGCGATTATCGCCAGTTTCCCGCGTGACATCGAGAGCATCATCATTGCCGAGATTATCGGTCGCCTCCGGCTACGCAGTGATTCGATCCAGGTCTACCATGCAGACGACGGCGTTTTCTACTGGACGTCACCACTTCACAATCCCGACGACATTGGCGCGCATTTGGAAGGGCTGGGCGCTTTGTTCCGATCGGCGATTTACGTGAACGGACGTCCAATCGACGTCTCGCTAACCTTCGGCATCGATATCGATTCGACTCGATCAATGGCAAGCCGCGTCGGCAGTGCGTTGATGTGCGCCGAAGAAGCGCTGAAAACAAATCATCGATGGAAGATCTATGATGACAAGCGCTCGATCGATGCCGTATGGAATCTGTCCGTTGCAAGTGAGATCGACCGGGGTCTCGACGAAGGGCAATTCTGGCTAGCGTTCCAACCCAAGCTCGATATCGTCACAGGTAGGATCACCGGCGCTGAAGTGCTGGCCCGCTGGGCACATCCGGAACGCGGAGCGATAAGTCCGGCTGATTTCATACCGGCCGCCGAGCGGAGCCAGCGTATCCACCGTCTGACGAAACACATCATCGAACAGGCGGTAATTTCCGCTATCAGGCTGCAAGAGATCGCGGATTGCCGATTGGCGGTCAACATCTCAGTGCCGGTCCTTTCTCAGCCCGGCTTTGCCGATCAGTTACTCGATCTTGTTCGCCGCCACGGGGTGCCGCCGCGGTTGATCACGGTTGAAATCACCGAGTCAGTCATCATGACGGCTAATGACGCGTTTACCGAAATCAATCTTGCCCAGCTGCGTCGCGATGGATTCGGATTGTCGATCGACGACTTCGGCACCGGCTTCTCGACCCTGGAGTATGTCCGGCGCATCCCGGCGCATGAAATGAAGGTCGATCAAAGCTTTGTGAGAAAAATCACCACGAGTCCGGCCGACAAGGTCATCGTCGAGTCGATTGTTCAGATGGCACATCAGCTCAACCGCAAGGTCGTGGCAGAAGGCGTTGAAGACGGCGAATGCCTTGCCATGCTTCGCGAGCTGGGTTGTGACGAAGCGCAAGGTTATTTCGTCGGACGTCCGGTGGCGTTCGACTCATTCTGCCAGACGTTACGGGAGCACATCGGACGACGCGCGGCTTAACGATGGTTAACTGGTTGCTAACCAATTAAACCTTTGGTATCAAAATGAGGTCGCGCAGCTTTTGCGCGGTTGAAATAGGGTGACCATTATGCGCAAGGACAAGCGTCCAAACCGTGGTTTCTGGGACTGGCTCTTTGGAGACGGTCACGCTGGCAGCCGCTAATTGCAAACGAATTCTTAAGAGGCCCCGACATTGTCGGGGCCTTTTTTGATTCTGACGTAAATTTGTGTGTCCTGTTCGTATCCAAGACGATAGAAAAATAGGCTAACATACTGAAAAGCATAGCTGGTTTGCGGTTTCCTACTAGCATGTCGCCCTTCTGGGCGCGTACCGCACCGATGATTGCTGTTGACGCCAAACGCCTTGCAGAAAATTGTATAAGCGATTAATTTGCGCTCTTGTTGCAGCTTGAATTCGAGTATCGCTGTGAGGTTCCGCGCGCTCTCAACCAATTGCTGCCAACTCAAACCGTCAAGCGAATCACTGCCTGTAATGTGGTCTGAATCGGTGCAGTTATGCCAGGTATTGTGCGATTTGGCTGTCTGGTGGATGGTATATCGAAGCGGGCTTCAATCGCGGGCGCATCAGGGCAAGGGGCTCGATGGCAGCGCGACACCGCTTCGTATGGCAATACTTCAGCACCTACCACACGGATATGTTCGGCGGCACTTTCCACGACCAAAAAGTAATTTAGGCAGCGACCTTGTGCCTGCGCCGCCAATCGTCGGGAGAATGGCACAATCGCCCGATCAACGATCTCGGTATCAATTTGCGGTGATACGACCACAGCGTTTACGGCTACCAGCGCTGTATCTTGGCACATGCAGAGTGACGTCGACGGAGGACGTAACTTCTTTTTTGAAAACGAGGAGAACAGCTTCATTGGCTGTCACAGCGCGTACCGAAATCGTGTTGATACTTGAGCCAGCGATGCCGGTATCCATCTGGAAGTTTAATGTCGACGAAAGCGTTTTAATTATGTTTGACCCCGAGGGGGTGAAGCCCCGCACGAGCCGTGGCATAGACACGAGATGGCCTGGATTCAAAAATGAGCGCGATCGATCGCAAACCAAGACGCGAAACCCATATCGCGCGGCTGGTCGTGGCGCTTCTGCTGGTCGCCCTCGGGCTTTGGATCTCGTTCACCTTCCTGCCGGCTCTCGTTTGGGCCGTCGTTATATGCGTAGCGATCGATCCGCTTTATATGCGGATGCGGGGCAGGTGGCCTGGGCCCAAAGCGCGCGTTGCGATTGCCGGGGCGATTACAGCCCTTGTCGCTGCGGCCATCCTTATACCTCTGGCGATCGGTGTTGCGCAGGCTGCGCGCGAAGTTCGCGATGTCGCCGCCTGGGTTGCCCAGGCACAGTCAACCGGGCTGCCGGTGCCTGGTTGGGTGCACCAACTGCCGGTCGCACGCCAGGCGGTCACTCACTGGTGGGAAGAAAATCTGTTGACGCCCGCAAGCGCCACGCTTCAGATCCAGCATCTGCGCAGCAGCGCGTTTGGCGTGAATACCCGATTTATAGGTAGCAACCTGTTGCGTCGGCTGGTCACGTTCTCGTTCACACTGATCGCGATGTTTTTTCTTCTCCGAGACCGTGACGCTATCCTTGAACAATTGCGTCGGGCGGGGGATCGTCTGTTCGGCGCTTCGGGCGAACGCGTCGGATATCAGGCTGTTTTGTCGATACGCGGCACGATCGACGGCCTTGTTCTGGTCGGGATTGGCGAGGGAGCGGTAATGGCGGTTGCTTACGTCGTCCTCGGTGTTCCCAATCCGTTGCTTTTGGGCGGTTTGACTGCTGTTGCCGCAATGATCCCTTTTGGAGCGGCACTCATATTGTCTATCGCGGCTGCGCTTCTGCTTGCCCAAGGCGCCGTCGGAGCCGCAATCGCAGTGGGTGTGATTGGCTTCATCGTCGTGGGGATCGCCGATCACTTCATTCGGCCGATCCTGATCGGGGGCGCTACGCGACTTCCGTTTGTTTGGGTTCTGATCGGTATTCTGGGTGGTGTAGAATCATTTGGTCTGCTCGGGCTGTTCATCGGTCCGGCTACGATGGCGGTCCTCATCATGCTTTGGCGCGAGTATATTGATGGCCCTACGCCCAAGGCGTCCGCGCTTGGCCAAGGTCCCGGACTAGGCACGTATTCCCAAGAATAACGCGAAGGTCTGCGAATGACTGAACAAGGGTGAATTTGCCAGCCGCACTGCGTCTGAGTAGGTCAAACAACCGCTGGCGCATTTCGTCATTTTTCGTCGCGCCAACCGCCCGTCCGCGTCATTGGGTGATGACGGCACGTCGACTCGGGCGGAACCAGCAGGGTTCACGCTATGATCTTGTATTGCGCTACGATATTAGCCTGAAAATGATCAATTTCAGGCGATTGGTGGTCAAGAGCGCCCTCAGTTGCGCGATGTTACTTGCCGCTTCGACCGCAGTCGCCCAATCAACAAGTCCGTCGCCGCCCATTATCGTGTTGGGCCGCGCACTGGCCCTGCCGCCGGGAACGCCGGTATACGGGGAAACCGTCATCGATGCGGAGCGCCTACGCACCGAAGCCTCGGGTCGAGTGGAGGACATCTTGCGCGACGTCGCGGGCTTTTCGGCTTTCCGTCGCTCCGACAGTCGGTCTGCAAATCCCTCGGCTCAGGTTGCGAATTTGCGGGCCTTGGGCGGAAATGCTGCGAGCCGGACGTTGGTCCTGCTCGACGGCGTGCCCATGGCCGATCCCTTTTTCGGTTCCATTCCCTACAGCGCGATCGTGCCGAGCCGACTCTCTGCAATCCAGGTAGCGAGGGGAGGCGGCGGTGGAGCGTTCGGCGCAGGTGCCGTTGCCGGCACAATTGCGATGGCAAGTGCTACGCACGATGATCTGAACCTTGTCTCCGCCGAAGCCCTTTCCGGAAGTCGGAGCGCAACCGAGCTGTCGGCTACGATTTCGCCCGATGTCGGTACCGGCTTCGTCTCGGTGTCTGGCCGCTACGAACGAGGTGACGGGTTCGACACAACGCCGATCGGTCAGCGCGTTGCTGCGACTTCGCCTGCCCGTTACGCAGGGTGGAGCACGTCGTTGCGCGCTGTAGTCCCGACCAGTGGTCAAGGCGAGATACAGGCGCGTATTCTAGTTTATCGCGACGACCGCACATTGCGTTTCCAGGGTGCCGACAGTCATGCAGAGGGACAAGATGTCAGTGTTCGCCTCATCCAGCGCGGCCCATGGGAGGTCGATGCGATCGCCTACGTACAGGCGCGTAATTTTGCCAACATCACGATCAGCAGTGGCACGTACCGCAAGACGCTTGACCAACGAAACACTCCGGCACTTGGTCTGGGGGGCAAGTTGGAATTGCGCCCGCCTGTGGGTGACGACCATCTGCTCCGCTTCGGCTTCGACGCCCGCAGGGCAAGCGGAGACGTGTCGGAGGATGCCTACAACGCCAGTCTTGCCACCAATCCACTGACAGAGCGGCGGCATTCACAGGGCAAGCAGTTAACAGTGGGCGGGTTCATTGAGGATGACTGGACGATCAGCCGTCTTTTGCTCACGGGGGGCGCACGTCTCGATCATTGGACTATCAGCGATGCGTCGTTCGAGCGCCAAAATGTGTCCGGCGTGTTGTTGCAGTCGCTCACCGATTACCCCGTTCGCGCGAGCTGGGAAGCAGGCGGCCGCGTTGGCGCGCTTTGGAAAACGACTGATACATTCTCGCTTCGGGCGGCTGCGTATACCGGCTTTCGTATCCCGACACTGAACGAATTGTACCGAAGCTTTACCGTCTTTCCCATCACGACCAATGCCAATCCAAATCTTGTACCGGAGCGATTGCGCGGTGCCGAGATTGGGATCGATTTCAGGCCGGAGCCGGGCTTCGAAATGGGTCTCACTGCCTTCGACAATCGACTGAACAATGCTATTGCCAACGTCTCCATCAGTAATATCGTTCGCGAGCGTCGCAACGTGAGCGCGATCGAGGCGCAAGGGCTTGAGTTCAGCCTATCGGCCCGGGTTGAACGCTTTGTGGTTTCGGGCTCCTACACCTACAGTTTTTCCAAGGTACGTTCGCCCGGTACCGTGCTCGATGGGCTCGACCCGGCGCAAACCACTCGTCATGCTGGTTCGGCGACGTTGTCTTGGTCGTCAAGACGAGGCCCCCTAGTCGCCGTCACACTGCGCTACGTCGGGCGACAATATGAGGACGATCTCAATATTGATCGTCTCCCCGACGCGCTGACGGCGGATGGTTTTGTGCGAATCGCCTTGGCGCACGGCGTCGGGTTGACCGGCCGGGTCGAGAATATTTTCGACACTCCGATTTATACTCGACGCATTACCAGCCCGATATTGTCAGAAGACTTGGGCGCACCGCGCACGCTGTGGATCGGCGTGAAGTTTGACGTGGGGCGCTGAGCTATAATGTCCACGTCGCGCCAAAGCGCAACGTTCGAGGTTGCAGCGGAGTGCTTTGATCATGCCGGGAGAGGGTAAGCGGATTGCCGAACGCAAATCGGTTAGCGACAGTGTTCGTCACGTTGTCGATCCCGAGCGAAAATTGAACACGTCCCCGTTGAAGCGATCCCGAGAGGCTAGCCACGGTATAATCGCCCTGACTGACATCGAGAAATGCGCCGGGCCCAAGCACTGAGCGCCCGACGTATCTCAAAGAGCCCCCAAGAATGAGTTGAGGCGACCCGACCGGATGCCATGTGATCCTGGCTATTGCGGCAAAGGGTGGCGTTTCCGGCAGCCGCTGATCCCGCGTAAGCGACTGACTTGCGAGTTGGCCGTGCAACCGATTGCGCGTCAATAGCGCGGACAGTTCAATCGAAAGTCCCGATGCACTGGCGTAATCCGCCGTTGCCTCCAGCGAGGCTATATCGGCATCGCCCAGGTTGGTCGTGTAGGGAAGACCTCGCCTGGTAATCAGATCGGCCTGAATGTCGGTCCAATGTGCGAAGGAAAGGGCGGTTGAAAACGCCAGGCCCTCTGCGCCGCTGCGCGACCGGCGCAGGCCTACCTCGCCCATGACAATCGAATCGGGCGCAAAATCGGCAACACGCCCGACGCCGCGTGCGACGGCCAATCCGCCCGTGCGATATCCCGTCTGGACCCGGGCGAACGCAGAAAATCGATCGGACAGGTGCAACAAAAGAGCGGCAGTCGGGTCGACGCGCAATGTCGAGCGGCCCCGGATCAGCGCCTCGCCAACCCCCGTGCCAGGTTTGCTGTCGGTGCGCGCGGACGTTGCGCGGGCACCAAGGGTCAAGTCCAGCTTTCGGGCGATTGGTAACGTGGCTTGACCAAACACTGACGCGCTGTTCGTGACATTGGTGACTTCATCCAACTCGGCCGGCATGTCGGGAGAACCGAGCGCGCGGGCCTGCGCATCGCGGTCTCGCAGAACGCTGGCCCCGACGACCCAGGCGAAGCGCCCTCGTGAGCTGTTCTTTGCGAGTCGGACTTCCTGCGCAAACGACGTCGACGTACGCCGAACTTGGTACCCAACGATCTGCATGTTTCTCGATGATGCATCGAATTGGTCGCGCGCACTGCGGTCACCCAAGCTCGTCGCGCTGGTGAACGTGAGGCCGCTGTCCCAGCTTTTGGTGACGACAATTCGCCCCAGAAGCACCCGGTTGAAATAGGGTTGCGCGACGCGCGACGAACGCCGCAAATCACCGCTAAGAACCTCACTGTATTGGGCGTCGCGCGCATGCGTATCCTGCACCAAACCGCCGAACTCGACATGAAATTCGTCGATGTCAGCTTCGACATTGGCCCTTCCACCGATCGTATCGACTTGGTTTCGGTTCGCGCCCAGCCGAATATCATCGATGTAACCGCCCTCGCGCTGGCCATAGCCAACCAGACGAATGCCAACATAGTCATGCACAATCGGAAGATTAACCGCAGCCGCCGCGTCAAATCCGGGGGCTCCGCCGGCGGTCAGGCTCGTACCGCCTGAGGCCATCGCGGCTACGGTGGTCAGGTTGACGGGATTAGGAACGATCCGGATAATCCCTCCGATCGAACCCGCCCCGTAGAGCGTGCCCTGTGGTCCCTCGAGCACCTCGATCCGTCCGACATCGATGAGTTTCAGGCTGGGACTTGGGTTGCCGAACCCCAGCGACGCGTCGCCAAAGTAGATACCCGCCGTCGACTTTGTCGCGCCGTTGAAGCTGCTGTCGGCAATGCCGCGGATGAAGACCTTGTTCCTTCCCGCACCAAAGTCGGTAGTTTGAAGGACGGGCAGGATAGACCCGAGATCGTCCAGTCCGACAGGTCCCGAGTTGGAGCCGACCCGCAGTTTAGGCGATAAGATCGTGACGCTGCCTGGATATTTTTTCAGTTCGATCCCTGATTTGCTGCCAGTGACGACGATATCGCTGTCAGCATCCCGATTCGCGTGGTCTCTTCGCGTCGCTCGCTTCTTGGGACGTGGGGTGTGCTCGATCCTGAAGCTGGTTGGCCCGATCCTGATCGCCCGATAGTCAGTCCCAACCAACATTTGGTCGAGAGCCTGGGGGAGTGAAGTCGAAAGCGGAAGAAGGACGCGCGTGCGACGCAGTCCGGTTTCAAAACTCACGATTTCGGTGTGCGAACGCTGCGACAGTGTCCGCATGGCTTCGTCGAGGGGCACGCGCGGATCGCGAGCGAGAAGTGGCGACGACAAGCTGCAGAGTGCAACGCCGAATTCAGCGGCGCGTCGCAAGCACCCAATTCTCGCCCTCACGCTGTGCATTGATCCCTATCAGCGCGGCAAGATGCGTAACGTCGCGTGCCGCATTGCCGGAGAGCTTCAGGTTGCCCGTAAACACGAGACCCGACAAGTCCTTCGCATAAGAGATCCGGGTTCCAGTTTGGCGCTCCACAGCTGCGATAATGGCCGGCAATGTTTCGTTCGAGAAAAATAGCTCGCCGCGCTGCCAACTCCCCACGTCTTTCATCGCGCCGACGGTCAACGTGCCGGCAGATTCATCGACCGCGACGGCGCGACCCTGAGCCAACAGGAACGACTGCTGTTGATGGTCTAGCCGAACTGTGCCTGACTTTACTTGAACGCGGAGCGCCCCCTTGTTGGCAATCATGTTGAATTCGGTTCCGATATCGACAACCGTGTAATTTCCGGCCGTCACTGAAAAAGGGTGGACCGCGTCATGGTGAACGGTGAAGAAAGCTTCGCCGCGTTCGAGGCGCAGTGAACGCGGCTGCGACCGCTCAAAAATTAAGCTGGTTCCGCCATTCATCGCGATCCGAGTGCCGTCGGACAAACTGACTATCTTTGTTTTACCGAGCGGTGTTTCGATCCGATCGAGAGCGATTGGGGTTTGTTGCCCGACGACGACCCATGCGACAACAGCTGCCGCAACCGATAGACCGACCATCGAAAGCCAGCTGCGCCGCCATCTCCCGACCATGCGCGGCAAAACGTGAGCCGGCTTCGGCGCGGCACGCAACAGAGGTTCAGCGAGTGCGACATCGAGCTCGGCGACGGCGGCATAAGCGGCCGCATTCTCTGGTGTGGCCTCGAGCCAGTCCACAAAGCCGAGCCAATCTTGGGAACCCATCGTCGTGGCGCGCACATGCCAACTGGCTGCCTCCTCGACCGGACTACGTCGTTCACGGCTCACTGTTCGGGCTCCCTTTCAATCCTTAGACTGTGCTGGGGCGCCAAATCCGCACCAAGCTCGTTTTCTGCCGCCAGCAGATGGTACGCACGCGCCAGCAACTTTTCGACTCCGCTTACCGTGATTCCCAGATTCGCCGCGATTTCCCGTTGTGCCAGTCCTTCAAGCCTGAATTGAATCAACGCGGTGCGCATGCGTTCGGGCATGGCAGCGATCGCGACGCCAATGCGGGCGAGCGCATCGCGCCCCAGCACTTCGCGTTCAATCGATGGTATCTCGGCGTCGGTTGGTTGCAGGTCGACCCAATGGCTGTCGCGTGCTTGCCCTCGTCGGCCGGCGACCCGCCGGTCGGTGGCGAGGTTGTTAGCCATTTTAAAGAGGTACGCGGCCGGCTCGGCAACTGGTCCTGCCGGATTGCGTTCGAGCTTGATCCAAAGGTCCTGCGCGACCTCTTCAGCCTCATCTGCGCTTCCCAGACGAGCGGTGAGCAGTCGTATAATCACTGTCCGCCGTTCGAGAAACACGGCGCGCAATCCGCCTCCGGTTGTCGTATCGTTGCCCTTCATCTCACGTCCGCGCGCAAGCTACTGCTACCGACAAAAATGCGAAGCGGAATGCAGGCCCGTTCGAATTTAACAAACTGAGTTCCAATTTGGAGTGCGGCGGCAACTGGAGGCGACCGTGGCAGATATGCAAGCGTTTCATGCCGATTGTGTCTCGATGACCTCGATCTCGCCGTTTCATCTTTTATTATCTTTTTTTCCTGTCGGCACTGCGGATCGGTGTGACCGGCTTCGTCTAGTCCCCGAGAGCAAAAAATAGACCGGGGTGCTGCGTGGTTTCGAATGCATGGACGGTTAACGGTGGTCGGGGAGCACTGGCGGACATTTGCGATCGTGTTGTGACGATTGCTGCACGGCCGCGTGTCCAATCCTCGATCGGATGGGTCGTCTCGGCAGTCGTCATGGCAATCGTCGTTTGCGCCTTGCGACGGCAGGATTGGGGCGCTGTTGTCCGGAGTGTCCCACATTCGCCGCTTTTCTGGCTCGCTTTTGGCGCCAGCTATCTTGCTGTACCGGTCGCTGACTGGTTCGTTTTCAGGCGTCTTTGGGGCCCTGGTGCCGCAGCGTTTCCCGCACTGATTCGAAAACAAATATTCAACGCGCTTTTTTTTAGCTATGCAGGAGACGGTTATTTCGCCGCTTGGGCAAAGCGAAATACGCCCGTCGAAACGGCGGTCTTCTCCGGAATCGGAGACGCCGCGATTGCGTCGGCGATTGTCAATAATATCGTAACATTGGCGCTCGTGACGATTGCGTGGCCGATGCTCGGTTCGACGCCGCTGGGCTTGCCGTCGTCGATTTTTCTGTTCGCGATCCTCGGTCTGACGAGCGTTCCTTTGATCGCCCTGGTCATGCGGCGCGTGCTGGTTCGGACCTCAATGCACAACATGCAGTTCTCGGCGGCGGTTTACGTCGTGCGGACGATCTCGTGCCTCGTTCTGATTGCAGCGACTTGGCACTTTGCGATGCCTCAAGCCTCGGTATCGTCATGGTTGATGCTTGCGGCGGGACGCATGGTGATCTCGCGTTTGCCGCTGGTTCCCGACAAGGATGTTATCCTTGCGGCAGTGGCTACGATCGCTCTGGGAAGCCATCATCAAATCGCGGCGGTCATTACATTGGTCGCCGTGCTCACCCTGATCTTAAATGCGGTCGTCGCCGCAGCGCTCGCGCTCCATGCTTGGTCAAGGGCGCGACGAGACCTTTCCCTGCGAGGCGCGCCCGATGCCGCGTTTATTGCCGATGGTCCGATCATGCTCTCGGCCAAATGAACTCACCCGTCATTGTTGTAGCGCTACTTTTGCCTTGTGCGCCGATGATTTGGGTCACGCGCGGCTTACCTGCCACACCGATCGTCAGCCCTGCAGCCGCGGGCAGTCTGCCAACGACAGCCTGGTAGTGACTTTTGTAACAAAGGAAGATCAGCAAGCGCTCGGCATAGTCTGCTGACCGCTGATCGGTTCCTAAAACGCGTGGGTGGCCGAGGAGGATCAGCATGACATTGTCGTAACGTCTCGGCGAATTGTGCCCGGCGATCCGTTCGAGGAAATTAACGCCAAGTCGTTTCCCTGAAAGTAACAAGTCGACAGAGCATTGGTCGGCCCCGTGTCACTTGCCTGTAAGCGGGATATTCCCGAGCTCAGGCTTATCGGCTTTACAAACTTTGTGGCAAATTTCCAAAACAGCGCGGTTTTTTGAACTTCCTGGTGCAGTTCAAGATCGGGAAGGCAGTCGAGACATTCGGGCGTTTTCCGATCTACTCGACGATCGGCGGCGCGGGCCTTTTTGATATGGCCAAGCGGCGATCGTTCAAGCTGCAGTGGCGTTCGAACGGTTTGCTGACACGCTTGATTAATATGGGGTCAAACTTGGGCTTTTGAAGTTATTGCCGCTTGTCGGCCCGACAACAGCTCGAGACCTTTATCGATAACCTGCTGGATCGGCTGTTGCTGCCGCTCGCCGTAGGCGAGCCCTTTTATCGAGTCTGGTACACACGTGCGACAGGTGTGGTCAGCGTCATGGACCATCGTTCCCGACAGGATGACCAGCTGGAGACGCTCCGATTAACCGCTGATCCCTATGCATCATCGCGAGAATTCTATCTTCGCCGACGGCAGGCTGAAATTGACGAGCTTTGGGGCAGCCAAGGCCGAGATACGCGGTCAGTGCCTCACGCCCGTCATTTCGCCATTGGCTTAGCCCAGCAATAATCTCCATCGTGCGCGAAAATACTAAGCTGGGGATCGTGTCGAAATCGGCAAGGTCGCTCGGCTTGCCAGGATGCGGACAACGATCGCCTGGGCATCGTTGCAAGCTGTCAGCGTAATGAAGGCTTGCCAGTCTGTTCTGAGACAGCGAGAATCCACGGGTGCGAAACGACGTTGATCATCTGCCGCTGAAGCAACAAGCCGAGCTGGCGCGTGTGAGGCAGATCTTGCTCGACGAATTTGCTGT
>JANXSN010000039.1 GCA_025352685.1 Sphingomonadales bacterium | reverse complement strand
GATTTCAAATGAAAGTGCCACCGCGTTTGTTGATTGCGAGTAATGCTCTTGGACGGCTAAAGACAAACCGTGTCAGATAACGCTCAAATCGAATCCTTCATTGCCGAATGGGCACCAACCGGCGGCTCCGAGCTGGCGAACACGCAAAGTTTCGTCAACGGCCTTTGCGCGCTGATCGGCGTCGATCCGCCCAAGGGCAGCCGCACCGATGACACACACAACGACTATGTGTTCGAGCGCCGCGTCTTCCAGAAGGAAGCCGACGGCACTGAAAGCTTCGGTCGGATCGATGCCTACAAGCGCCACTGCTACGTCCTCGAAGCCAAGCAGGGCAGCGATGCCGACCGCAAGGCCGCAGAACAGGGTGAGGCCGACCTCGACATTTTCGGCCAGACCGCCGCCACCCGCTTCAAGCGCGGCACGGCCAAACGCGGCACCCCCGCCTGGTCGAAGGCGATGGTCGAGGCGCGCGGGCAGGCCGAACGCTACGCCAAAGCGCTGCCCATCGATCATGGCTGGCCGCCGTTCCTTCTCGTCACCGATGTCGGCCACTGCATCGATGTCTATGCCGATTTCAGCGGCACGGGGAAGCAATACACCCAGTTCCCCGACGCCGCCCGCTTCCGCATCGCGTTGGACGATTTGCGCGACGACGATGTCCGCACCCGCCTCGCCACCATCTGGACCAACCCGCTCAGCCTCGATCCATCGAAGGAAGCCGCGCGCGTCACCCGCGAAATCGCAGGCCATCTGGCCGAACTGTCCAAGCGCCTCGAAAAGCGCGAACAGAACCCCACCCGCGTTGCCGATTTCCTGATGCGCTGCCTGTTCACGATGTTTGCCGAGGATGTGAAGCTCATCCCCGATCGCAGCTTCAAGAAGTTGCTGGAAAAGCTCAAAGCCCGGCCGGAAAATTTCGTACCGCAGATTGCGGCGCTGTGGCAGGCGATGGACAAGGGCGGTTTCGTCGGCGCGCTGGGCGAGGCGGGGGAAACAGTGCGCCGCTTCAACGGCTATCTGTTCAAGGATACCAGTGTCATCGCGCTGGAGCCGGACGAGATCGGCTTGCTGATCGAGGCGGCGAAACACGAGTGGAACCACGTCGAACCCGCGATCTTCGGCACCTTGCTCGAACGCGCGCTGGACGGGAAGGAGCGCGCCAAGCTTGGCGCGCATTACACCCCGCGCGCCTATGTCGAGCGGTTGGTGATGCCAACGGTAATCGAGCCGCTGCGCGCCGATTGGGCAGGCGTTCAGGCTGCGGCGGCAAGTCTGATCGAGGCCGGCAAGGCCGATGAAGCACGCGCCGTGGTGGAGAGGTTCCACGGCCAATTGGCGCAGACCAAGGTGCTGGACCCCGCCTGTGGCACTGGCAATTTCCTGTACGTCGCGCTGGCCCGGATGAAAGAACTTGAGGGCGAGGTCGTTTCGCTGCTGACCGAACTTGGCGACATGGATTATGTGCTGAACCTCAGCGGCCACACGATCACGCCCGAGAATTTCTTGGGTATCGAGATCAACCCGCGCGCGGCGGCGATTGCGCAGCTCGTGTTGTGGATCGGCTATCTCCAATGGCATTTTCGCGTGTCGGGTGAGGGGCGTATGCCGCCCGAACCTGTGCTGCGCGATGTGAAGACCATTGAAAACCGAGATGCCCTGATCGACTGCGAGAAGAAGGTGCTGGAGCGGGACGAACATGGCAAGCCGCTCACCCGCTGGGATGGCGAGACCAAGAAGAAACATCCCGTCACGGGCAAGGAGGTTCCCGATCAAGATGCCCGTGTCGAGGTCTATCGATATGTGAAGCCCCGACCAGCAAAATGGCCCAAGGCTGATTTCATCGTCGGTAATCCACCGTTTATCGGCAAGGGAAAGCGCGCAGTCGATTATCTTGGGCGTCCATACCTAACGGCGCTCAAATCAGCTTCAAAAGTGAAGCTCTCAGCCGACTATGTGATGCACTGGTGGGATCGAGCGGCACATTTGGCTCGCTCCAAGCACATAAGGCGTTTTGGTTTCATTACTTCGGCAACGATCACACAGCAGTTCAACACGAAGGTCGTCCGCCCGCATGTAGAAGCGGCCAAAGGTGGCTTGTCGATAAGCTACGCGATAGCCGATCATCCGTGGGTTGATGAAAAGGGCTCTGCCGCCGTCAGGATAGCCATGACTGTCGGGACTGCTGGAAAATCCGATGGCCGCTTGCTGCAAATTGTAGATGAAAGCGATGCGCCGGGCAGCATTCAGTTTTCAGAGAAGTCAGGGCCGATCAGCGCCACCCTTACTATCAGCAACGATGTCAAATCGGCAAAGCCCCTCAAAGCTAACGACGGTATTTGTTCTCCCGGAATCAAGACATTCGGAGCGGGCTTCATAGTTGATGGCCTGCTCGCCCGTCGATGGATTGCCCAGCTTGATCAGCGGGAACTGGCCGTCCTTAAACCCTATTTCGGCGGCAAGGACGTGACAGATCGCTGGAAAGGGAAATTTGTAATCGATGTGGATCATTTGGAGGAAGATGTCTTTCGCCGTGACTTCCCAACGTTTTACAGTCACATTTTCAATCACGTTAAGCCAGAAAGGGATGAGAACAACGAAGACAGCCGACGTCTCCAATGGTGGAAATTTGGCCGACGCAACACAGAATTACGGGGAGCGCTTGCTGGCTGTGAGCGTTTCATTGCCACTACCGAAACGGCTAAGCACCGCTTTTTTGTCTTTCTTGAGCCGCCACAGTTTCCAGAAGGCGGCTTGGTGGTCGTGGGAAGCTCTGATGGCTTTTTGCTTGGGACGTTATCGAGCAAAATCCATTTGGTTTGGATGCAGCGGGCAAAAGGCGCTCTTGAGACGCGGCCAAGATACAATAAGCAAAGATGTTTCGATCCTTACCCCTTCCCGGTAGACGTCCCCGACGCCCTCAAAACCCGCATCCGCACCGAGGCCGAGGCGCTTGACCGCTTACGCAAAAAGGTGCTGGCCGACCATGCCGACCTCACCCTGACCGGGCTTTACAATGTGCTGGAGGCGCTGAAAGAAGGCCGCGCCTTCTCCGACAAGGAACGCGACATGCATGATCGCGGGCTGGTGACGCTGATCCGCCAGCATCACGATGCCATCGACGCCGCCGTTGCCGAAGCTTACGGCTGGCCAGCAGACCTGAGCGACGAAGACATCCTCACGCGCTTGGTGGCGCTCAATAAGGAACGCGCCGCCGAAGAGGCAAAGGGCATCATCCGCTGGCTCCGCCCCGAATTTCAGGCCCCCGGACCCACCGCGCCACAAGTCAACGCCACGCTCGACCTCGGTGACGCCCCCGCCGCTGCGCCCGCAGCCATCATCCCCTGGCCCAAGACGCTGGCCGAACAAGTCAGCGCCGTTGCCGTCGTGCTCGCCGCTTCCCCCGCTCCTCAACACCCCCGCGACATCGCCCGCGCTTTCGACGGCAAACGCGCCGCCAGCGTGACACCTGTGCTGGACGCGCTCAGCGCCATCGGTCAGGCGCGGCGGTTGGCAGATGGGCGGTATGCAGTATAGTATCGGATGTATCGGAATTCGGTGGCTGCAAAAGTCCGGTTTTTGCTGCTGTGGTGGTCGATTTTGCCCACTTGCTATGAATCATAAAAACGGTCGGCGACCATAAAGGCCGCCGACCGGAAGTGTTATTTCGGGTGCTTGATGCGCTCGCGTTCGGTCGTAGCCGGATGGGTCTTTGCGTAACGCTCGGTTACGAACTGGCCATCCTTTGAGCTGCGATGCGACACTTGCGTCGGCACTTTTTCCGTCGCCATTATTGTATTCCACTTCGTCATTGCGGGGCGATCTGATGCCCCAAGGAAGCGGCCCTTAATCTTGCGTCCATACAAAGCCGTGCTATGGGCACGGTGCTAGTCTCTGGTGGATCGCTTTCCCGTACACGGGCCGCGAGATGCACAGGGAAACTTTGGGGCGCGGCATTGCCGTGCCCCATTTTTCTATAGCAACTCCTTCTTTTCGCTGAGCCGGGCGTGGGCTTGGACCAAACCTGCCGCCTTGAAGCGTTCGAGATATTGATCCTGAGTAGGGTTTGAAACAGTCATCGCGGCGCGGTGATGTCGGCACGCGGTCAGTGCCTTGGTCCGGTCGATGTCGATGATGTTGACGATGAAATCATCGGGATGGACGACTTCCATCTGGTAGGGAGCGACCTTGTCAGCGGGAAAATGTTTCAAATTGGCAGTGATGATGCCCTGGCATTTGCCGACGATTGCCGCCGCCAGCACATGACGGTCGTCTGGGTCGGGCAAATCCAGGATCGATGCGATGGGCTCGTATCCCTCGACCATCGCATCGGGAAACTGTTCGCGCATGATCGCTTCAAGCTGGTCGAGCTTTTCGTCCACCATATCCGGGTGGCGACGCTGCACGCTGCGTCGCCACTCCGTCAAAATATCCGCAGACCACACCGGTCGATACAGGCGCTCCGACGCGAACCATAGCATTGCACCCCGCAGAAACGCGGGGTGCAGGACGTTGGCGTCAAGCAGCGCAGAGTATCGTCCGACGAGCATCGATCAATCCTTCGAGCCCACGGGCTCGTCGTCGTAAAGGCCAAGCTCTTCGTCCAGTGCGACCATTTTCTTGAGGCTCTCGCCGCGAGCAAATGCGGTCTTCATGCGATAGTTCAGAACCTCTCGGGCTTTGAGTTTCCGGTGCGTGCCGACCATTCTGTAGTCGAGCGCTTTCTGTTCCAGCAGCTTGACCAGATGCGGACGCGACACATTGAGCAGGTCGGCGGCCTGTTGCGTTGTCAGTTCAGCATTGACCGGCACGATGGCGATGGCGTTGCCGTTGCCCATCTCGACCAGCATGTTCACGATCAGCCGGAAAATGCTCATGGGCAGGCTGATCGGTTCGACGTTCGTCGTTTCACCTTCGACCGCCTGCGGCATAAAGCTCACCGAGGGACTGCCCCGATCCAGCCGCGACATCGCACGCGCGGCCGTGCTCGCCGCTGCGATGTCTTCGGTACTGGGTTCGTGCAGCTCTTCAAAATTTACAGCTAGCGAAGCCATGGTTCTACTCCTTCTATCTCTGACGTGCATATATGCGCTAATCGCAATAAGTGCAACAACCGAAATAAACGAAACGGATTGAAATTTGGTTGCACGAGATCTCGGCGCGCGCGTCCCGCCCGCCGGTCGCTAAAGCCCTGTCCCGCCATCGGCCTTCTGATCATAGTCCATTGGCAGCATCAGCGTGTCGCCAAGCCTCGGATAATGCTCATTGAGCAAGTTCATAAACCCGCCCCAGCTCTTGCTCACCTTCATAAGCGCAACGGTTGCCCCAAGATGCTCCTTGAGCTTGGGATAGCCGACGTTGGATGTCAGGCTTTGGAAGAACTTGGCCGTTGGTCGACCTTCGTCATTCCGGGGTGTGACACGCTGAAGCTCGGCGAGCACCCCTGGCGCCAGCCGTTTATAGATGATGTCGTTTGTGAGGATTCCGAAATATCTGGGGCGCTGCACCGACGATGACGAAAAC
>JANXSN010000027.1 GCA_025352685.1 Sphingomonadales bacterium | reverse complement strand
TCATGGCAAATGTCGACGCCGCGTTCAGATAACAGATCTTCAACCTTTCCGCAGCGACAGCGGGTACCAGACATACAGCATCACCGCCATGCGGATCACCTCGGGCGATGAGTTGAAACAGCGGAACGGATTGGCGGACCTGGTCATTTTTCCGTTTTACCAGCGCCCTGCCCCGACGGCAGTTTTAGTCTGACAAGACCCTCCTGGCTCCAGTCGAACTGGTAAACCTCGCTCAGCTTGAACAGCAGCGTTTTGAACGCCGCCAAACTGGTGCCCGGATACTTGCGTCGGGCTTCCGACCCGCGCCCCGCATAGCGCCGGACGGCATCGTAAGGACCTTCGGACCCCTCGCGCAGCAGCAGCTCGCCGATATCGGGGCTGCGCAAACGCTATCAAGCTATTAAGCGAGACGAAATCGTCAATCGCCGACTGCTTCGCAGGCCTATCACCTTTTTCACGCCGTTAACGACCATATATTAGAGACGTGGTGATGGCCCGGTGGTGCACGGCCCCCGAGGGGAAATCATCATTTCGGTTAAGTTACCGAAAAATGGTGCTGCCGGTGAGGATTGAACTCACGACCTCAGCCTTACCAAGGATGCGCTCTACCACTGAGCTACGGCAGCAAACCGACAGACGACTGCGGGTAGGCGCGGGCCTATGCAGAAACCGTGTAGACGCGTCAAGGCACGGGGGCGTATTGGTTGGTCATGGCCAAGTCCGATCCAGCCGCGCTCGCCGCGGCGCTCCGCGAAAACCTGAAGAAGCGCAAAGAACGCATGCGCGCCGCGCGCGATAGCGGGCAGGGGGTTGAAAGCTTCGGCAGCGACGAAGAAGGCGACGTGCTTCTGCCGGAGGGCGGCTCGCGCGAGGGCGCGTGGGTCAACATCGGTTCGAAAAAGACCTAAAGCGGCGCACAGGCTCCTTCTAGCCATTCCTTCGTCGCTCCATCGACTTGCGGACCGATGATGCCAAGCACCTGCGCATGATAACCGTCGAGCCATTGCCGCTCGTCCGCGGTCAGAAGTGGCGCCTCGATCAGGGCCTTGTCTATCGGGGCAAAAGTCAGCGTTTCGAACCCCAGCATCGGCATGTCGCCACCCTCGATCTCGCGGACCTCGACCAGTACCAGATTCTCGATCCGGATGCCGAAGTGATCGGCCTTGTAATAGCCAGGCTCGTTAGACAGGAACATGCCCGCGCGGAGCGGTTCCATCGTCCCAGGCTGCCCGCCGGCAGGCTTGGCAATCCGTTGCGGCCCCTCGTGCACGGCCAAAAATGCGCCGACACCGTGGCCGGTACCGTGCGCATAGTCGCATCCTGCTGCCCACAGGTACTGGCGCGCAAAACCGTCGAGCTGGCCGCCGGTCGTGCCGTCGGGGAAAACGGCTGCGGCAATAGCGATGTGCCCTTTGAGGACGCGGGTGAAGCGATCGCAGACCTCGACGGGCGGGTCGCCAGGGCCCACCCAGATCGTGCGTGTCACGTCGGTGGTGCCGTCGACGTATTGGCCGCCGCTATCGCACAGATAGACCGACGACGGCTCGATGCGGCGATCGGTCTCTGCGCTCGCCTTGTAATGCATGATCGCACCGTGAGGCCCGGCGCCCGAGATCGTGTCGAAGCTCAGGTCGAGCAATTTGCCTGTCGCCTCGCGGAATGCGCGCAACTTATCGGACGCCGATATTTCGGTAAGGCCGCCTTTGGGAGCCTCGATTGACAGCCAATGGAGGTAGCGCGTGAGGGCTGCGCCGTCGCGCGCCTGCGCCGCGCGTTGTCCGGCTTGCTCGGCGTGGTTCTTGATCGCCTTGGCAAACACTGCCGGGTCGCGTGCCTCGACGATCTTGGCCCCGCCCTTGGTCAAGGCGTCGAACACGGCCACGACTGCCCGTTCGGGGTCGCTGGCGATGCGCTTGCCTGAAAGGCCTGCAAGCATCGGCGCAAAACTCTCGCGACTGTGCAAACGTACGCCATTGCCCAGCGCTGCGCGCACCGAATCGTCGATCTTTTCGGGAGCGACAAACAAATCGGCCGTGGCATCGGCATGCAGGATGGCAAAGGCAAGACCCACGGGCGTGTGCGTCACATCGTCGCCGCGCAGGTTGAAAGTCCAGGCGATCGAATCGAGCGCTGTCATTACTGTAGCGTCGAGACCTTGCTTCGTCAGCCAGTCGGCGATCTCGCCCCGCTTGT
This sequence comes from Sphingomonadales bacterium, assembly GCA_025352685.1. Lineage (GTDB taxonomy): Bacteria > Pseudomonadota > Alphaproteobacteria > Sphingomonadales > Sphingomonadaceae > Sphingomonas_O. The sequence continues at coordinate 46,667 of JANXSN010000027.1, read as the reverse complement.
CGGCGGCGCTGCGTCCGGCAAGCTCGGCGTCGTAGATCTCGACCTTGGCAAGCGACAGTGCCGGCCTGTCAGCCCAGACCACATCGACCGGGTTACGCGTGATGGGAACCAAAGTTGCGCCCTTGGCGGCCAGAGCTGCCGCTGTCACATCAACCCACCCCTTGGTATGCAGCCACGGATCGTATCCGACTTTTGCGCCTTCCGGAGCATGCGCTCCCAGCCATTCGGCAATGCTCGACTGCGGTACGCCGACATAATCCCAATCGTCGCCATCGACCTGCGCGCGGACTTGAAGCGTGTAGCGCCCATCAACGAATATTGCTGCCCGCTCGGCCAACACCGACGCAGCACCGGCCGAACCCTTGAATCCCGTCAGCCATTCGAGCCGTTTGGCGTAATCACCGACATATTCGCTCATATGCTCATCGGTCAAAGGTACGACGAACCCATCAAGTCCGTCGGCTGCCAGACGCGCACGCAGCGCTGCCAAGCGGCGCCCGTAGTCGGGCAGATCGTGGTCAGCCATCGAGAAACTCCCGTAATGCCGAGGTCACTGCCTCGGGCTTTTCCCAAGTAATGAAATGGCCCGCATCGGGCACGCGCACAAGGCGCAAATCCGAAACAAGATGGTCGAGCCCGCTGAGTTGCGACGGCGTCAACGCCCTGTCGTTCATCCCCCAGACGACTAGAACAGGCATTTTGAGGACCGGGAAGGGCGCATCGAGATAGGCAGGCCGCTCGGGGGTTTCGTCCATTGCCGGGACAATGATGGGGGCTGCGCGGTACCAGTTGAGCATCGCCTCGATCGCGCCGGGTTGCGACCATTCGTCGATGTAGGCAGCTTTTTCTGCATCTGACAAGATGAGCTCGAAATGCCCACTGAAGGTCTTTTCAAAGAAATTGTCGAGGTCGTTTGCGATATAGGTTTCCATCCCCGGCACCCGGAAAGCGCGGATGTACTGGGACGCCTTGCGCTGGTCCATATCGTCGAAAGTCGAGCGCTGGAAGACCAGCGGATGCGGCGCGTTGACGATCGCCAGCCGCTCGATCCGATCGGCATGGCCGAGCGCCGCCGCCCACGCAATCGCGCCGCCCCAGTCGTGGCCGACGAGGGTGAAGCGTTCGACGCCAAATCGATCGGCCAGCGCGATCAGGTCGCCAATCGGCTTTTCGTGCGTGTAATTGTCAACGCCGGAGGGCTTGGACGACCGGGCAAAGCCACGCTGGTCTGGCGCAAACACGCGGTAGTCGCGCGACAGGTCGGCGAGCTGGTAGCGCCATGTCCGCGCCGACTCTGGAAAACCATGCAGGAAAAAGATTGCCGGGGCGCCGTCGGGGCCGCCGTGCGTAACGTCGAGTTCGACACCCGTCGGGAGGACAACGCGTGTGCGGGTCAGATCGGTCATAGATAACTCACCGTCAGCGGAACTTCGGGGACTGGAATATAGTCTGTCTCATCGCCTGGCACGACTGGAAAATAGCCTGCTTTCCAGTCTTGCTTGGCCTGGTTGATCCGGTCGCGTGACGACGAGACGAAATTCCAGAACACATGGCGCGGCGTGCTGAACCCTCCGCCGCCAAGCAACATTGCCCGCGACCGCGTCGACGCCGTCAGCGTCGCCGCGTGGCCCGGGGCGATGATGTAAAGCGTGAACGGATCGAGCGGCACGCCATCGAGGCGAGCCACGCCTTCTGTGACGAGGACTGCCCGCTCGTCGGCTTCGGCATCGATTGGCACACTGCTCCCGGCATTGAGCAGGATATCGGCGTAAATCGTCGGCGCATGGCATGTCGTTGAGGCAGTCGTGCCCCACAGGGTTCCCATCAGCACGCGCGCTGTTACGCCCGGTGTCTCGACCACGGGCAGCGTGGCTGCGTCGACATGCTCGAACGCGGGGTCAATTTCTTCCTTGTCGTCGGGCAAAGCGAGCCACGTCTGCATCCCGTAGAATGCCGGCCCGTCGAGGCGGGTCGCAGCAGGCGACCGTTCGGAATGCACGATCCCGTGCCCCGCCGTCATCAGGTTGATCGCACCCGGTTCAATGACAGCATGGCTCCCAATCGAGTCGCGGTGTTCGATGGCGCCTTCGAACAAATAGCTGACCGTCGACAGGTTGATGTGAGGGTGCGGACGGACATCCATGCCATGCCCTGCGGGCAGGCGCGCCGGCCCAAACTGGTCGACGAAGATGAACGGCCCGACCATCGTGCGTGTTTTCGCGGGCAGCGTGCGTCTCACCTTGAAATCACCCAGATCGTGAGTGACGGGGATAATCGTTTCCAGTGTCATTCTCCCGGCGCAATCGCCTTGATTGCCATCGCGTGGACACGTTGCCCGGGCAGGTCGCCGAGTGCGCGATTGACCATGCGTTGCCGTTCGAGTCGCCCCACGCCGGCAAATGTCGGGCTTTCGATGGTCACGCTGAAATGCGATTCTCCCGTGCCGTCGTCGCCGCTGTGGCCGCTATGCTGCGCACTGTCATTGGAGACGACCAGCCGGGTCGGCACGAGCGCGTTGCGTAGCCGGCGTTCGATCTCCGTGGCCATTGGCCCTTTTGTCGTTGTGTCCATCCTCCCTATATACGCGGATTACCAGACTGCGAGAGCATCCTTGAGCGCCGACCCCTCCGACCCCGAGCCGATCCCTCGCCCGCGCAGCCGTTTCCATGGCCGGGTCGAACGCGATGCCCCCTGCGCAGAGCCCGGGTGCAGCGAATCGGGCGAGTTCCGCGCTCCGCTCGAACCCGGCAATTTCGATGGGCCGGGCGCATGGCGATGGCTTTGCCTCGACCATGTCCGCGAATTCAACATGCGCTATAACTACTTTACCGGCATGTCGCCCGACGAGATCCAGGAGCAACAGCGACCAACGGCAGGGTGGGAGCGCGAAACGCGCGCGTTCGCAACCGCCGGCGCCGACGGCCCGCCGCGTTGGGCCGATTTCAGCGATCCGCTCGAGGCCGTTTCGGGCCGCTTTAACCGAGCCGTCCCACAGTATCGCCGGGACGGGCGACAGCTTTCGGGTGAAGAGCGGCGCGACCTGAAGACCCTCGGCCTCGAAATCGACGCTGACCGCCGTGCACTACGCACCCGCTATTCAGAACTCGTCCGCCGCTATCATCCCGATCGCAACGGCGGAGACCGAACGCACGAAAAGCTGCTTGGCGAGGTGATCGCTGCCTATCAGCGCCTGAAAGGGGCTCTTGCTTTCAGCTGAGTGGCCGATGCCGTGTCGTCAAGGCGAGCGGCACGCCGACAAAAATGTGCGGGGGCAACAGGTGGACCGCGCTTTTCGGCGATCGGCTTGTCGACAACTGGTGGCGAGCGTGCGGCCAGTGCGAGGCGGTCGAGCCTTCGCCATCGCTGCGAGCCTGGCGACAGTGTTCATACTGCGTACGATCCCGTCCTTTGCTGCCGGGATCCGGAGGGTCGAATTCCGCATATCGCCGCCACAGCTGATAGGAATCTCACGCGTGCCGATTGCCATTTCCTCATCCGCCACATGCCGAGCTTTTGCCAGCGCATTGGGTGCAGGTGGATCATCAAGAAAGACGACGGTCATCCGGTTGACGAGTGATTTACAAACGGGCTGTCGGCTAGAATTTTTCGCGATCTCGACAGCGGTACGAACGAACACGCCAACATGTTTGGCCGCATAGGCGCAAAGTCCTGCCTCGAGCGCGCGGGTGGTGGCTGCTGCCGCCTACAACGGCGCGCCGCTTGCCGATCTCCAAGCACAGGGCGCGCTCGAAATCGAAGGGGATCATGGGCTTGCCCGACGATTTCTGAAACTGTTTCCGTTGCCCTCGACGGCTTCAGGTGGTTAGGACGAATCCGTTTTACCGGAAGATCGATCATGACCGACATCCCCAATGTTCAGCCTGACAGCCGCACCGACACGGTAATGGCCGCGCCCGACCTCAAGGTCAGCGTGCGCGACATGTTCGGCGTTGATACCGATATGCTCGTTCCGGCGTTCAGCGAGGCCGACGAGCGCGTTCCCGATCTCGATCCCAGCTACGTTTTCGACGGCGACACCACGTTGGCGATCCTTGCCGGATTCGCGTTCAACCGCCGCGTGATGGTGCAGGGTTATCACGGCACCGGCAAATCCACGCATATCGAACAGGTTGCAGCCCGCCTGAAATGGCCATGCATCCGCATCAACCTCGACGCACATATCAGCCGAATCGATCTCGTTGGGCGCGATGCTATCGTGCTCAAGGATGGACAGCAGATTACCGAGTTCCGCGAGGGCCTGCTGCCTTGGGCGCTACAGACGCCGACCGCACTGGTGTTCGACGAATATGATGCGGGTCGTCCCGACGTCATGTTCGTGATCCAGCGCGTCCTGGAGGCGGAAGGCAAACTCACGCTGCTTGATCAAAACCGCGTCATCCGACCGAATCCATGGTTCCGCCTTTTCGCCACGGCCAATACAGTCGGTCTTGGCGACACCAGCGGGCTCTATCACGGGACGCAACAGATCAACCAGGGGCAGATGGACCGCTGGAACATCGTCGTCACGCTGAACTATCTGCCCGCCGCAGTCGAAGCGCAGATCGTCCTCGCCAAGAGCGGCGAGTACGACCATGCGGGCGGCAAGGTCGAAGTTGGCAACATGGTCAAGGTTGCCGAACTGACGCGGCAGGGATTCATCAACGGCGATATTTCGACGGTCATGAGCCCAAGGACCGTCATCACGTGGGCGCAGAACGCCCTGATCTTCAAGGACGTGGGTTTTGCCTTCCGATTGTCGTTCTTGAACAAGTGCGACGAAGCGGAACGCTCACTTGTGGCTGAATATTACCAGCGTGTGTTTGGCAAGGACTTGCCCGAGAGCGTCGTCGGCAAATCGAACTGACGTCTTTTTCGTGCCGCTGATGCCTCTTTTTACCCGATTTTCACGGCGTATGACGACTTTGTTGCGGAATGCGCTTGCGTCCCCCCTCCCTGTTGCGCATCAAGCGCCGGTCTAGGGCGTGGTTCGCGCCTGAAAGCGGGAGGAAAATATCATGGTAGCCAAGACCGGGGGAATTCACGCACCCGTCAAAGTTTCGGCCGATCTCGAAGCAATCATCGGTAAAGGTCCGATGCCACGGAGTGAAGTCACCAGCAAAATCTGGGACTATGTGAAAAGCCACAAGCTTCAGAAGGAAGGCGACAAGCGCACGATCGTCGCCGACGAAAAGCTGAAGAAGATTTTCGGCAAGGCCGAATGCAGCATGTTCGAGATGACCAAGTTCGTCTCGGCGCACCTGACCAAGGCTTAACCGCCGCTACACCCCCGGCGGTGCGCCGACCCGAAGGTCGCGCACCGCCGTGCGGGCTTGTCGCTGGTTCGGGTTCTAGTGGGCGAGCCCCTCGACATCGACCTTGTCGACCCATTCCGGATAGAAGGCGGGCTCACGGTTTGACCAACCAGGCGCCGTCGCTGCTGCCTCGCTGATGGACTGGAGCAACAAGCGTCGCTTCTCCGGATGGAGATGCGGCAAAGCAGCAGCTGCGCAGAACGCGCCGGGTAGCCACGGCCGCGCTGCCGCACCGATCAGGCGCTCATAAAGAAAACGATAGGCCGGAAAGCTCGACAGCCGGTCTTGACCCAAGTCAAAGGCTGACATCGTGACGAGAGGCGCCATGAAGGGTTCGACGTGGTCGAGGCCGCTGTCGTCCGGCACCTGAGACCGGACATGGTCGAGACGCTGGTACACGCGGGTCTGAGCCTTGATACTCGCGGCTTCGACGGAATCGCGCGACCAGATGCCGATGGCATCGGCACGTTGAAACCCGACATCGAGCGAGCGGCGAATATAGCGCTGCGTGCCTTTGTCGAAGCTAGCAAACTCTTTTAGCTCGTTCAGCGTGCTTGCACCTTCGGCTAATTTTGAACTCGCGCCCATAATTCACCCCGCCTCATCGTGCCGCAACCCCGCGTTGCGGACGGCCTAATCATGCGCCGACATGGTTAGCAGAAGCTTAACCGACGATCAGCACGCGAAACGGCTTTGAACAGAGTGAATCATAGTCTTTGTTGCAGTGCAACAGGTCTTGCGACGAAATGACCCTATCAACGAGTCTAGTCGGTATCGAGCTTGGCGCCGTGTTGCCCTTGCGTCGGGGCTGGTTCTGCAATGCGCGCAGGCTGTGCGATCGAAATCGGGTCAGAGCCGTCCATCGATGCGTCGAGCGCTGCATCGAGCTGCGCGTCGGCATCCTGGGGGTTTTCAGCAAGGCGCCGGACAATGGTTTCATCCTGCATCGCCGTCTGTCCCTCAGCATGCGCAGGGTTCTGGTCTGTCGAGACGAGCTTTACGATGGCATCTGTCATGTGGCGTTTCCATTTGTGTTTGGCCGTCAACTCTCCGCGAGACCCCGGGGTTCCACAGTGACCGCGACGCGCTGCTCGATCAGCGCTGCGGTGCCGAACACCGTCATGAATGCAATATCGGTGGCATCGCGTCCAACCGCGATGCGGGCCATTTCCCCGGGCCGCGCCATCGCCGTCGCATCGATCAAGTGCCAGGCGTTATCGAGCCAGACTTCGACAACGGCATGGAAATCGGGCGGCGTAACCGATGGCGCATAGACGGATACCAATCGCGCCGGGATGGCCGCGGCACGCGTAAAGGCGGCCATCAGGTGGGCAAAGTCACGGCACACGCCTTCGCGGCGAACGAAGGTATCGGAGGCCGTGGTGTGGCCGTCGGAAACGCCCGATACATAGGCTAGCTCGCGGGTGATCCAGTCGCGCATCGCCAGCACCTTGGCACCACCTTCCAGATGACCGAACTGGCGGGCGACAAACGTGTCGAACAGATGACTTTCTACATAGCGACTGGGCAAGAGATAGGGAAGCACGAGGCCAGGCAGGTCGCGGGCAAGCGTGGCACCGAAGTGATCGATCGGCTGCACGATGCGGTCGATCTCGATCTTCGCGGCATACCGGACTGTAAAACGATCGACGCCCGCAGCCCAGGTTCGTTGTCCGACGGACTCCTCTCCAGCGACCGCACGCAGTCTCTCGGGCGACGTCGCTGTCAGACGCTCAGTGACAATGCGCTGGTCGGCCATCGCCGCAGCCTCGATCTGCAAGAGGACGTCGGATTCGGCAGGGAGGGAATAGTCAAGCAGGACGTCGATGGCGAGGCGCATCGCAGGGGTCGACTTTCGATTTTGAGGGCCGCGCGTCTCCGGGCGCTTCGTTACGGCTTCAAGTCGCGGCTTCTCGACAAGTTCCGTGGGGCGAGCCATAGGCCAGCGCCGTTGCTTTGTCTCGGGAGTTTACCGAAATCATGACCGACAAGACGCCTGTCCTTGTCACTGGCGGTGCCGGATATATCGGCAGCCACGCGGTCCTCGCCTTGCGCGATGCAGGCTACCGCGTCGTGGTCATCGACAATCTGGTCACGGGGTTTCGTTGGGCGGTGCCCGGTGACGTGCCTTTCATCGAGGCGAGCATCGACGATATAGAGGCTGTGGGTGAAACAATCCGCGACCACGAGATCGGTGCCATCGTCCATTTCGCGGGGTCGGTGGTGGTGCCCGAATCTGTCAGCGACCCGCTCAAATATTACCTGAACAACACTGTGCGAAGCCGCTCGCTGATCGAAAGCGCGGTGAACGGCGGCGTTCGCCACTTCATTTTTTCGTCGACGGCGGCGACCTACGGGATTCCGGAGCACATCCCCGTCCATGAGGAGATGCCAACGGTTCCGATCAATCCCTACGGTATGTCGAAATTGATGACCGAGGCCATGTTGCGCGATACTGCGGCTGCTCACCCCCTCAACTATTGTGCCCTGCGCTATTTCAACGTCGCCGGAGCTGATTCACAAGGCCGAACCGGCCAATCGACTGCGGGCGCAACGCATCTCATCAAAATTGCGGCTGAGGCCGCCACCGGGAAACGTGCATCAGTGAGTGTGTTCGGCACCGATTACGATACGCCCGACGGAACCGGTGTACGCGACTACATCCATGTCAGCGACCTGGCTGACGCCCATGTCGCTGCACTCGACTGGTTGATTGCCCATCCCCAGGAATGTCTGACGGCAAATGCAGGTTACGGGAGTGGATTCAGCGTTAATCAGGTCCTCGACGCCGTCGACCGCGTGACAAACCTGAAGCTTGAGCGGAACTACGAGGGACGCCGCGCAGGCGATCCCGATGCGTTGATTGCCGATAATAGCCGCATATTGGCGACGCTTGATTGGACGCCCCAGCGCGCAGACCTTGACGGAATCGTCAAAGACGCGCTGGCATGGGAACGAACTCTTGCGGAGCGCTCGCTATGACCACGTCGCCACCACCCGACGGCAAACTCGTCTACCGCCTGCTGACAGGAAAGGACGACAATGCGTTTTGCGCGCGCGTCTCGGAGGCGCTCGAACAAGGCTACCAGCTATACGGTTCGCCTGCAGCGACGTTCAACGGCGAGCATGTTGTCGTTGCGCAGGCGGTTGTGTGGGGCAGCAGCTAGATCCATTTGTCGAGAATGTGGAGGCCCACGCCGACCAGCCCCCCGACGACCGTCCCGTTGATGCGAATATATTGCAGATCGCGCCCGACCGCATTTTCGACACGGTCGGTAATCGTCTGCGCGTCCCAGCCGCGTACGGTCTCGGAAACGAGTTTGACGATCTGATCGCCATAGCTCGCCGCGATTCCGACCGCAGTTCGCCGCGCGAAGCGGTTGACAGTGGCGCGAAGCTCCAGGTCCTCCTGCAGTGTCTGGCCGATCTGGAGCAGTGTGTCGCCCAGCTTGCCTGCCAGCACCGCGTCGGGGTCACGGGCGGCGCGCAGCATCGCGGCGCGTGCCGCTTCCCAAAGGCCATCGAGCCATCGTCGCATCGCGGGATTGCGCATAATCTCGTCACGAAGATCGGCGACTCGCTGGCGCATTTTCGGATCATCCTGCAAGTCAATCGCGAGGTGAGCGAGCCCTTCTTCCGCCTTCGCGCGCAGCCGATGCTCAGGGTCACTCGCCATCTCCGACAGCATCTTGTTCAAGCCGTCGATAATCTTGTTGGCCAGAGTCTCGTCGAGCCCCGTCCAGCGCATGACCGACCCCGCCTGCGCGCGGACAATGTCGCGGATCAGGTCATCATTACTGTCGAGCGTTTTGGCTGCCCAACGCACAATCCCATCGAGCAGCGGGCGATGTCGTCCTTCACTGATGGCGGCAGCGAGCGCCTGTCCCAGCAGCGGGGCCAAATCGAGGTCTGCGATGCGGGCCGAGATCGCGCCCTTGACCATCCCGCCCAGACGTTCTGGATCAAGCGCACCAAGCATGTCAGCTGCCAGACGCGACGCCCCTTCCTTCAATCGTCCACCGCTGTCGGGAGCATCGGTCAGGAAACGCCCCGCCGCCGCCGCGAGATCGATGCGTCCCATCCGTCGCGCCACGACCGCAGGGGTCAGGAAGTTGTCGCGGAGAAAGAGCGCAAGCGTGTCGCCGATCCGGTCCTTGTTTCGCGGGATGATGGCCGTGTGCGGGATTGGCACGCCGAGCGGATGGCGAAACAGCGCCGTGACGGCGAACCAGTCGGCCATGCCGCCGACCATCGCGGCTTCGGCAAACGCCTTAACGACACCGAGCGCGGGATGGAGTGGCTGGTAAAGGCGCGCCACAAAATAAGTTACAGCCATCGCGAGCAGCAGCCCGGTCGCAACGATGCGCATCTTGGTGGCGCCACCCTGCACTGGCACGGCAAGGGCAAAGCGGGATCGGATCGCCATTAGCTAAGAACGCGCAGCCATCGTGCCAGTTGCACTCGGTATCGGGTCACTCGGCGGGTTGCGGCGCGGAGGCCTTCGCTCCCTCGCCGCCATTGGTCAGCTTGCGCGACAGCCAGGGCCCGACCTTTTGCTCGATACCGACTGCCAGACTGAAACTTGCTGGTACGATCAGCAGGGTCAGCACCGTCGATAAAGCCAGCCCGCCCATCACGGTGATGCCCATCGGCGCACGCCACGCGCCGTCTCCTGACAATGACAGCGATACGGGAACCATACCTGCGACCATGGCGACAGTGGTCATGACGATCGGCTGTGCACGCTTGTGGCCTGCGTCAGCGATCGCCACCATCTTGTCGACGCCCTTGTTCATTTCATCGAGGGCAAAATCGACTAGCAGGATCGAGTTCTTGGCAACGATGCCGAATAGCATCAGGAAACCGATCAGGACAGGCATCGAGACCGCGTTGCCAGTAAGCCGCAAGGCAATGGCGCCGCCCAACGGGGCCAGCAACAGCGATCCCATATTTACAAACGGTGGCATCACCCGTTTGTAGAGCAGCACCAGAACTGCAAAGACAAGCAAGACGCCGGCGATCACTGCGACGATGAAGTTCAAGAACAACTCATACTGCCACTTTGCCTGACCGAGCGTCAGTTGCTTGACCCCCTGGGGCAGGTTCTTAAGCGCCGACAGCTGGTTTATTTTGGGCATGGCATCGCCGGTGACGAGTCCGGGCGCGAGATCAACGCCGATGGAAGTACGGCGGATCTGGTTGGTCCGTTGAATTTGTACCGGTCCCGCACCAAAACCGATTTCGGCCACCAGTTTCAATGGAACCGAGCTTCCCGTTGCCGTCGGGACCGGCAGGTTTTCAATCGTCGAGAGATTGCGGCGTGAATCCTCGCTGAGTGCAACGCGGATGGGAATTTGCCGGTCGGACAGGGAGAACTTCGCGCTGTTCTGGTCGATGTCGCCCAGCGTCGCGATCCGGATCGATTGGCTCAGCGCTTGTGTCGTCACGCCGAGCGATGCCGCGAGGTCGAGACGTGGCTTGATGATGATCTCGGGGCGCAGCAGGTCACCGTTGAACCGGGGCGCGCGCAGTTCAGGCAAGTCGCGCATCTGCTCGACAATCTTGTTGGCGGCTGCATTGAGCAGGACGGGATTGTCGCCGCCCAGCGTAATCGTGATGTCACGACCGGTGTTACCGGGTCCTCCATTCTGCTGCGATTGAAAGGTCACGCGCGCATCGGGCACCGCGTTGAGCTGGGCGGCCCAGCCGCGCTCGAATTCGACGCTTGTCATCTTGCGATCTTTGCGGAGTGTCAAATTGATGTTGGCGCTTCCGACCGAGATGCGCGAGAACGCGTGTTCGACTTCAGGCGCGTTGCCGAGCATGTTGCGAACGCGATCGGTAACTTCCTTGGTCTGGGCCAGCGTAGAGCCGGGCGTCAGTTCGATCCGAACCTGACTATAGTCGGTGTTGATGGTCGGCTGGAACGTCAGAGGCAGGGGCTTCATCAGTCCAAACGGCAACCCGGTAAACATGATCACGGTCAGGACCAGACTGAGACCACCCATCATGATGGTTTTCAAGCGGTGCTCTAACGTCCAGTGCAGAAGCGTCATGTAGCGATCCATCACCGGCCCGGCGCCGTGTTCGGCACGGCCGTGCGATTTCAAGAAATAGGCAGCGATCATTGGTGTGATCAGCCGAGCAACCGCAAGGCTGAGCAGGACCGACACGACAATAGTCAAGCCGAAATTCTTGAAAAACTGCCCCGAGATTCCTGGCATCAAACCGACGGGCAGAAAGACGGCAACGATTGCCATGGTCGTTGCGAGCACCGCGAGGCCGATCTCGTCGGCCGCGTCGATCGACGCCTGATAGGCGGTCTTGCCCATGCGCATGTGACGGACGATGTTTTCAATTTCGACGATTGCATCGTCGACGAGGACGCCTGCAACCAGACTGAGCGCGAGGAGCGACAGACTATTGAGCGAAAAGCCCAATAGGTCCATGAACCAGAAAGCGGGAATGGCCGAAAGCGGGATCGCAATTGCCGAAATGATCGTCGCGCGCCAGTCGCGCAGGAACAGCAGCACCACGAGAACGGCAAGTATCGCACCCTCGATCATCGCCTCGATCGCCGAGTGGTATTGACTGATCGTGTAGGGCACTGAGGTCGACAACAAGGTGAATTTGACCTTGGGATTTTCCTTTTCCAGCGCCTTCATTTGCGCCAGCGCACCTTCGTAGATCGTAACGTCCGACGAGCCTTTGGCTTTTTCGAGCGAGAAGGCGAGCACCTGCCGTCCGTCCATCATGCCGATCGAGCGCTGCTCGGCATAGCCATCGCGCACGGTGCCGAGATCGGCGAGTTTGATCGTCCGGCCCGTCCCCGCTGAAATATTGGTCTGGGATAGCTGATAGGCGTCGAGCGCGTTGCCCAGCACGCGAACCGATTGTTCAGAACCCGCGATTTCTGCCCGTCCGCCCGCCGCGTTGAGGTTGACTGAACGCAACTGGGTATTGACCTGGGATGCGGTCACGCCCTGGGCCTGGAGTTTGGCCGGATCGAGCGTCACACGGATTTCGCGACTTACCCCCCCGGTACGGGTGACGGCGGCCATGCCCTCGACGCCCAGCAGACGTTTCGACACTGTATTGTCGACGTACCAGCTCAACTCCTCAAGCGACATGTCGCGCGATTCGGCAGAGAAGAAGCCGATTGGGTCGCCCGAGATATTAATGCGCGAGACTTGCGGTTCGAGAATTCCCTCAGGCAAGTCGCTGCGAATATTGGCGACGGCATCGCGGACATCGTTGACGGCCCGATCAACCGGTGTGCCGATGGCGAACTGGACGAATGTGGCCGAACTGCCCTCGCGCACGGTCGAGTTTATTTCGTCGACCCCGACGACGTTGCGGACAGCGGCTTCGACTTTTTGCGTTATCTGCGTCTCGAGTTCGGTCGGCGCAGCGCCCGGCTGCGAAATGACGACGGTGGCCGCCGGGAAGTCGATATCCGGATTATTGTTCACGCCCATGCGCGAGAACGACAGGACACCGGCGAGGAGCAGAGCAATGAATAGAACGATGGGCGCAACCGGGTTGCGAATTGCCCATGCCGACATATTCCGGAAACTCATAACGCGGCAATCCTAACTTGGCCCGGATCAGCCGGCGGGCTTGATGCCCGCGGCGCTACCCGATCGATTTCACCCGTTGAGGGATAATCGATTCACCAGGATTGAGAAAGGCCCCTGCGCTGACGACTACGGCTTCCTGCCCCGTGAGCCCCGAAAGCACGGTAACACCGGCATCGGTGACATCGCCGACCGTGACGTCGCGCCGCACGACTTTATTATGCGAATCCACGATGTACACAAAGCTACCCTTGGGGTCGCTCTGTATTGCCGATTCGGGCAGCAGAGGGAGGTCGGCTGCACCGCTGACGATCTTGGTCGAAGCAAATCCGCCGGGACGCAGCGCCTTGTCATAGCTCAAGGCAACACGCGCGACGCCTTGCCGCGTCTGCGGATCGATCACCGGCGAAATCTGCCAGATTTGGCCGGCAAAGCTCTGCGCGCTGCCAACCGGCGTGACTGACGCACGCTGACCCACGCTCATGCGCGCGAGGTCGACCTCGCCCAAACGGGCAAGCAGTTCGAGTTCGCCGCCCTTCGCCATCCGGAACAACATGCCAGATCCAGGGGAGACCACCTGTCCGGGTTCGACCTTGCGCTCAAGGACGAGGCCTGCCGCGGGCGCCCGGATGTCGAGGCGTGAAGTTGTCGCGCGTTGCTGCGCAAGCTGGGCACGCGCAACTCCGATTCGCGCGCGCGCGGCGTCACGCGTTGCGACCTTGCGGTCGATGTCAGCCTTTGAAATAAAGCCACGGGATACAAGGAGCTGTGCGCGGTCGAGTTCGGATTGCGCCACGCGCAGATCCGCATCTGCGACACCGATCTGTGCGGCCAGCGACGCTCCCTGTTGTGTCTGCACCTGACGATCGACGGTCGCCAGCACTTGCCCTGCGGCGACCCATGTCCCCGCTTCGACAAGCACCTGCGTGACCATGCCACCCTCGCCTGCGACGCCGATCGGCATCTCGCGGCGCGCACCCAGATTGCCGGTTGCCGAGACGATGCGATCGACGGTCTGACGACCGGGTACCATGACCGACACGGTCGCGGCCTGTTTGCCCTTGCCTGCGTCGCCCCCGGCAGGTGTCGCCGGCTTCATTGCCCACGACACAACGGCAAGAATCAACACGACAGCTGCGACTGCCCCGCCAATGACCAGTATGCGACGCCGCTTTGCAGCCTTACCCTCGTCGTCAATCATGTCGATCGTGCCCTGATCGCGGGCGAATCCTGTCTCGTAGTTCATGCCAAGCATTCCAGCCGTTTACACGCGTTTCGCACAGGTGTATTATACCAATAAGTCACTGCGCTCAAGTGTTGTCATGCCATGAACCGGCAAACAAGGCTGTGCAAGTCGTGACACATGCGGCAAACTAGGTTTTCCCAGCGCTTTTGGCGTGAGTGCCGGGTCTGGTAAAGCGACGGAAGGAACCGGGTATGGCGGCGATCATGGGCTGGATCATGGTCGGGCTTGTTGTGGGGTTGCTGGCCAAGCTCCTGATACCCGGACGCGACCCCGGCGGGCTGGTGGCCACGGTGCTGATCGGCGTGGCCGGCGCGCTGCTCGCTGGTTATCTCGGTCAGGCGCTGCATCTGTATCAGCCCGGCCAAGCCACGGGATGGGTAGCGGCCGTGATGGGTGCGGTGCTTCTGCTGGGCGTCTACCGATTGGTCATGACGCGGAGAAGCTGACGGGGTCGCATTGCTGCGACCCCCATTGCAGTTACCGAACGCTACCGCGGCGGATGAGATTGACGATCGCCAGCAGGATAACCGCGCCGAGGAACGCGCTGATGTAGGGCCCCGCACCGCCGGCGGTTCCGAGCATCGGCCCGAACAAGAAGCCGCCGATGTACGATCCGACGATGCCGACCACGATGTTGAGGAAGATGCCCTGCTGTCCGTCAGTGCGCATGACGATGCTCGCCAGCCATCCGATAACACCGCCGATGATCAGCCAGATAATTAAATTCATGATTTTCCTCCTGTTTCCGCCGAACTTCTCGGCCGGCCTACAGGCACCAGACGCACGAAGGGCCCGCGTGGTTCCGCACGGGCCCTTCGATTGTAACGGCAACGCAACAGCCACAGGCGCCGTTGAGCGTCAGTATTTCTGCTGGCGCTCGTAAAGCGACTTGTAGTGCTGGATGCGGGTCACGCGCAGGCCCGGCATGCCGGACCGATCGACCGCGCGTTGCCATCCTGCAAATTCTTCGAGCGTCAGGCTGTACCGGTCGCAGACATCGTCAACCGATAACAGCCCGCCGCTCACCGCAGCGACGACCTCGGCCTTGCGTCGAACGACCCAGCGGGTCGTCGACGGTGGCGGAAGCGACTCAAGCGTCAAAGGCTCACCGAGCGGTCCGATAACTTGTGCGGGACGTATTTTCTGATTCTCGATCATTAGTACCTCAACAGCGAACCAAAGGTCCGAACGTCAACTTATTTGGCAGTCTTACGTGCCGGGCATTGAAAGAACGCTAAAATGCCAAGGTAAACGCGGGCTTCACATTGGTTGACGCAGACTGAACATCTTGGCGAAACTGGCTTCCTGAAGCTGCCCCGCAAGCAACTTTGGCCGGCCAAAGACATCGACACGGGCGTCGGCATGGCTGGTGGCAGTCGGGCTTCGGTCGATCTGCATCTGTGACCGTGCCGTCGGCGTTGCCGCTTGTGTTGCGCTGATGCGGGCGAGCAAGGTCGCCAAATCGAGCGAAGCCGGCTTGAGCGCATTTCGGCGGGAAAACGACAAATCCATCGCGTTCTGATGCACCGCAACCAATGAAGTTCGCGTAAACCATGGCGATCTGAGGACCGACGCACTAGGTGACATGCATGGAAATGCTCTTCCAACTCGACCGGCCTGCCGCTGGAGCTCGGATCGTCGTGGCGATGTCGGGCGGTGTCGATTCGTCAGTTGTGGCGGCGCTCGCAGCGCGCACCGGTGCCGAAGTCATCGGGGTGACGCTTCAGCTCTACGATCACGGCGAAGCAACCAAGCGCCCCGGTGCCTGCTGTGCCGGGCAGGACATCCGCGATGCCCGAGCCGTCGCCGACAAACTGGGAATCGCCCACTATGTCTTCGACCATGAAAGCCGCTTTCGCGATTCGGTGATCGACAGGTTCGCCGACGATTATGTTGCCGGGCGCACTCCCATCCCGTGTGTTCGTTGCAACATGGGCGTGAAGTTCACTGACCTTTTTGCATTGGCCAAGGAACTCGGCGCAGATTGCCTGGCAACCGGGCACTATGTCCGTCGTGTCATCGGGCCGGCTGGCCCCGAGCTCCACCGTGCAATCGACGCCGCCCGCGACCAGAGTTATTTCCTGTTCGCGACGACCGATGCACAGCTCGACTATCTAAGGTTTCCGCTGGGGGGCATGGAAAAGCCTGCAGTGCGCGCGATTGCCGCCGAGCTGGGTCTCGGCGTGGCGGGAAAGCCCGACAGCCAGGACATCTGCTTCGTACCCGACGGCGATTATGCGAGCCTCGTTCGCAAGCTGCGACCCGACGCAGCGATTGCTGGAGACATCGTCGACCTATCGGGAAATGTCGTGGGTAGGCATCGCGGCATCCTCGGCTTCACGATCGGCCAGCGCCGGGGACTCGAGATCGGCGGACTGGCGGAGCCTGTATATGTCGTGCGACTGGATGTGTCGGCCAATCGGGTGATCGTTGGTCCCAAGGCGGCGCTTGGCGTGGCCCAGGCACGATTGTCGGAAATGAACCTGATCGGTCCTACGCCCGAGGTGGCCATCACCGCCAAGGTGCGCTCGCTCGCTAAGCCCGTCCCGGCACGTTTCGAGAATGACTGGCTACGCTTCGAGGCGCCCGAATACGGCGTGGCGCCGGGCCAGGCAGCAGTGCTTTATGCCGGTGACCGGGTGATCGGTGGAGGCTGGATCGAAGAAACCGAGCCCGCACTGGTCGCTGCCTGAAGGGTGAACACGCCCTCGATGACAGTCACGCACGTTCCCGACAGCACAACCTGATTTCCCGCAAGGCGGCACCCGACCAAGCCACCGCGCACGCTCGCCTGGAAAGCGGTGAGACGGTCTCGTCCGAACCGTTGCGCCCAGTAAGGTACGGCGACGGCGTGTGCGGAGCCCGTCACCGGGTCTTCGGGAATGTCGAAATAGGGGGTAAAAACGCGGGATACGAAATCAGTCGTCGTGCCCGGCGCGCTGACGATCGCGACGATTGGTCCCAGTTTGCGCAGCTCGTAGAGATCTGGGCGCAGCCCCCTCACTGTCGCCTCGTCGTCGACGATGACGAGCGCATAGCCGCTCTCGTGCCACAACGTCGCCAGCGGTTGGGCGATCCCCAGGGCGGCCGCGATCTCGGGGAGCGGCGTAGGTGTCGCAACCCATGCCGGCAGCGTCAGCTCGTAACCACCACCCGCTCGCATGACGCTGAGAATTCCGGATTTGCGCGTCCGGAATGTCACGCGGTCGACACCGCGATTGTGGCCCAGCACATAATGTCCGCTCGCCAACGTCGCGTGGCCGCACAGTTCTACCTCGGCGGCGGGCGTGTGCCAGCGCAACTCATAGTCGCTGGCGCCGCTTACATCGGGCACGATGAATGCGGTCTCCGAAAGATTGTTCTCGCGTGCAATCGCCTGCAGCACGTCGTCGTCCAGCCAAGCCTCGAGAGGCATCACGGCAGCCGGATTACCAGCGAACGGGCGGTCGGAAAACGCATCAATCTGGGAGAATGGGATTTTCAACGCGTTGCTTCCTCGGCCAAGTGGCGGGGCAACACGCCCTCTTTGTCGATTTGTCCATCGGGATCGAGATGGATCAGAATTTCGGTACCGGGGAATTCACGCTCCAGCACATTTTCGACTTCTTCCATTACGTGATGCGCTTCGGCAACCGTCATCGAGGGTTCGACCCACACGTGGAACTGGACGAAATCCTGCGTCCCTGATGATCGCGTGCGCAGGTCGTGGATGCCGGCGAGCTCGGGGTGGCGTGCCGCGATCTGAAGAAAATGCTGGCGCTTTTCTTCGGGCCATTCCTTGTCCATCAGTTGGTCGATCGCGTGGGTCGAAGCCTTCCACGCACCCAACAGCAGCGCAGCGGCAATGCCGATGCCAAACACGGGATCTGCCCATTTTATCTTGAGATACTGGTCAAGCACCAGAGCGCCGATCACCGCCATGTTGAGCAGAACGTCGGATTGGTAATGGACATGATCGGCGCGGATCGCGACCGATCCGGTCTTGCCGATCACATAACGCTGATAGGCAAGCAGCCCGAGCGTCGCCAAGATGGCGATAGCCGATACGCCGATCCCGAATTCGGCATGCGCCGTCGTCTCGCCTTCCATCAATCTCATGATCGCGCGATAGAAAATGTAAAGCGCCGACAGCATGATCACGACGACCTGGAACAGCGCCGAGAGCGCCTCGGCCTTGCCATGACCGAAGCGGTGGTCGCGATCGGCGGGCTGGGCGGCCATCCGCACGCCATAAAGCGTAACCAGGGCGGCGAGCAGATCGAGCCCGGTATCCGCAAGCGATCCGAGCATGGCGACGGAGCCCGTTTGCGCCGAGGCCCATAGTTTGAGCACAAGAAGGAACGCCGCCATGACGATGCTGGCGATCGCCGCGCTGCTGGTCAGCGCGGCACGGGTTTGACCTCCAGATCCATGATGATGGTCGCTACTCAAGGGTAGAGGAGCCCCTCGGTCCAGCCGTCGCCATTGCGAGTGAACAGCCGCCGGTTGTGGAGGCGATAATCACCGTCCTCCCAGAATTCGATCGTCCCGGGCGTCACGCGGTAGCCCGACCAATGCGCGGGGCGCACAACGTCGCTCCCCTCGAACCGCGCGGTCACTTCGGCGAGCCGCGCTTCGAGCGTGGCGCGGTCGGGCAGCAATGACGACTGGTCGGACGCCCAGGCGCCCAAACGCGAGAGGCGACCCCTCGTGGCGAAATAGGCATCGGCCTCGGCGTCTGTTACCGGCGTTACGGGGCCCTCGACACGCACTTGCCGCCGCAAGGTTTTCCAATGAAACAGGAGCCCTGCGCGCATGGTTGCGGCTAGGTCATCGGCCTTACGGCTCGTCTGGTTGGTGTAGAAGACAAAGCCGTCATCGTGTCCCTTGAGCAACACCATGCGCACCGACGGTTGTCCGGACGCGTTGACTGTCGCCAGCGCCATTGCGTTGGGATCATTCGGTTCGCTGGCTTCGGCTTCGCTCAGCCAGCGATCGAACAGGGCATGGGGGTCAGTTTGCATGATTTTGCCTTTAGGTATGTGGACCGCGCAAGTCGAGTTCGTGTTGCATTGCGGCAATCGCTATGGTCTGTATCGAGTACAAATCAAAAACAGGGCGCGGCGCAACGATGGGATATAGCCTTGGCTAGTACAAAGTCCCATCCTGTCGATCCGATGATGACGGCGCATGATCTCTTGAGGACTTATCGCGCCCGCGTGCCGCGCGGCGACGCGGCGCTGGCGGACGACGAGATATGGGCGCCCATGCTCGCTGAGGCGTCGGCGTCGTGCGATGGAGATTTCGCTGGATTGCGCGCGCGGGCCGAGCGCCAGGCCGATGACATTGGCACCAGTTTTCGCATGGCGGGGGAAGACGAGGAACGGCGCTGGCCGCTCTCGCCGCTGCCATTGATGATCGGCGAGCGCGAGTGGCGGGGGATCTCCGAGGGCATCGTCCAGCGAGCGTCGATGATGGAGTTGCTGCTCGCCGACATTTACGGCGCGCAGCGGCTTGTCGGCAATGGCCTCGTCCCGGCGGCGCTGCTCAACGGCAGCCCCAATTTTCTTCGCCCGATGGTCGGGCTGGCGCCCCCTGGCGGCCATCATCTGCAAGTCTACGCCGCCGATCTTGGGCGCAGTCCGAGTGGTGAATGGCGCGTTCTGGCCGACCACACGCGCAATCCCATCGGTGCAGGCTATGCGCTCGAAAACCGGCTCGCAGTGTCGCGCGTGCTGCCCGGGTTGCAGACGCGCCTGCATGTCGAGCGACTGGCGCCGTTCTTTGCTGATCTGCGCGCAGGAATTGCGGCGTCGTGCAGACGCAGCGAACCGCGGATGGCCTTGCTGTCGCCCGGGCGCCTTAACGCCAGCTATGCCGAACAGGCGCACCTCGCGCGTTATCTCGGCATGTTGCTGGTCGAAGGCGAAGATCTCGCGACCCACGGTGACCGGGTGTACTTGCGCACCATCGAGGGGTTCAAGCGGGTCGATGCGCTGTGGCGACGGATCGACGCCCGGTTGCTCGATCCGCTGGCATTCGATTCGCATTCGCGGATCGGCGTTGCCGGTCTGATTGATGCGATTGCTGCGGGAAATGTCGTCGTCGCCAATGCGCCGGGAGCGGGGGTCCTCGAGTCAGCGGCATTTGCGGCGTTCCTGCCGCGCTTGGCGGTACGGATGACCGGCGAGGATCTAAGCCTGCCCAATATCGCCACGTGGTGGTGCGGACAGGATACCGAGCGCGCTCTCGTTGAAAATTCGCTCGAGACGATGGTGATCGCGCCCGCCTTTACCACGCAACCGCGCGGACTTTGCGCCAAGGGCGCGCGACTGGGAAGCACGTTTGAGGACACCGAACGGGTCGCGCTGCTGGCCGACATGTCGATGCGTGGCGTGGACTATGTCGGGCAGGAGGTCGTGAAGCTTTCGACGTTGCCGACGGTTGGCCTCAGCGGCCTTGAACCACGCCCGTTCACGCTTCGGGTCTTTGCAGCGCGCGATGCCGACGGCGCGTGGAGCGTCATGCCGGGTGGCTTTGCGCGCATCGGGGAGGGCAGCGATGCCCGCGCCATCGTCATCGGCGAGGGCGCCTTCTCAACCGACGTTGTGATTGTCGCAGAACGTCCCGTGGAACCCATGACGTTGATGCCGCTTGCTGACAACGTCGCGATCCGGCGCAATCCCGGCACGTTGCCGTCGCGCGTTGCCGACAATCTGTTCTGGCTGGGGCGGTACCTCGAGCGAGCCGAAAATGTCCTTGCGCTGGTGCGCGGCAGGCTCGGGGGTTCGGCAGACGTGGATGGCGGCGCAGCGCTCGGGGCCCAGACAGCCGCCCGGCTCGACGGCATGATCGTGGCCAGCGGCGCTGCGCCTCAGGGCAGTGCGACGCTCAATGCAGCGTTCGGCGATTGTGCGCAGCCATCCAGTGTAGCGAGCCTCTTACATGCGGCCCGAGGCATCGGCGCGGGTTCTCGCGAGCGACTGTCGGCCGATGTTTGGCGCCTCCTCGACAAACCGTTTCCCGAGTCCGGCGCCCTCTCCGTTCGCGCCGCGGCCCTATCCGAACGGCTGTCGGCGCTTGCCGGTCTTTCGGCGGAAAACATGGGCCGCACCGCAAGCTGGCGGTTTCTTGATCTGGGGAGACGGCTCGAACGTGCCGTCGGCGTGTGTCGGCTGGTCAAGACTTTCGGCGTCGGCGAACCGAGCGCCGATGATCTGTTCCTGCTGCTCGACCTGTCGAGCAGTGCGATTTCCTACCGCCAGCGTTACCCAGGGGGTCTCGCTGCAACGCCGGTTCGCGATCTCGTGGCGCTCGACGGTTCGAACCCGCGCAGTCTTGCCTTTCAGGTCGAGGCGATCGGCGCGCACCTGGCGGCGCTCCCGCGTCTTGCCGATGATGGCATGGCTGAGCTGCAACAGATCGAGTCGATGGCGCTCTCATCCAACCTCGCGACGTTTGCGGCCGCTGCCCTCGACGCGCATGCGGTGCAAGGAATCGAAAACCGACTGATGGGCCTTTCTGATGCGATCGGCCGTCGCTTCTTCCTGCGCGGTGGCGAGCCATTGCGGGCGGCAGGATTGACGCTCGCGTGAGGTATCACATCCGCCACGAAACGCGTTTTACCTATGCAACACCTGTTCGCTTCGCGCGCTGCAACCTACGGCTCAAACCGATCTTGTGGTCTGGGCAAACCCTCATCGACCACGAACTGTCGGTCGAACCCAATGGCGAGTTGACCTTGGCGCGCGCCGACGCTTCGCTGGCAAATGTGACGCGACTTGTGATCCCCGATGCGGTTACCCGGTTGAACATAGTCAGCACGGCCACGGTCGATGTGGCGCGACCCATTCCGATGTCGGCACCTGACGACATGACGATTGCCGAGGTCGCACACTTTGCCCGCGAAAGCCGCGATGTCTCCGCGAGTGGTCCGACCAACTATCTATTCGCTTCGCCCATGGTCGAGCTGTCACCCGAAATCGCCGACTGGTGCGCCGAAGATCTGGCGCCCGATCGTTCGATCATGGATGCCGCCATTGCGCTCGCGCTGCGCATTCAGCGCGAATTCGAATACGACCCTGATGCCACGCACACTGCGACGCGGCCCGCCGAGGCCTTTGCGCACCGCCACGGCGTGTGCCAGGATTTCGCGCAGGTGATGATTGCGGGCCTGCGGGCACATGGCATTCCGGCGGCTTATGCGTCGGGTTATCTGCGGACCCTGCCGCCACCGGGCGGGGCGCGGCTCGTCGGGGCGGACGCAACCCACGCCTGGGTCCTCGTATGGTGCGGGCCGATGCGGGGTTGGGAAGGGGTCGATCCGACCAACGGTATCTGGATGGCGGGCGACCACATCGTTATCGCCATTGGCCGTGATTACTCGGAAATTGCACCGATCGACGGGGTGTTTCTGGGGACCGGCGCACAGACGATGACCGTGTCCGTTGATGTCGCGCCTGAAGATGAACGGTTGTCGGTCGCGCTCCCCGCCCTTAACTGACCTCGCATGGCTGATCCTTATTCCACTTTGGGCATCGCGCGTGGCGCGAGCGAATCCGACATCAAGAAGGCATATCGCAAGCTCGCCAAGGAGCTGCATCCCGACAAGCATCCGAACGATCCCGCGGCATCAGATCGGTTTTCAAAAGTAACGTCGGCCTATGACCTGCTGTCCGATGCCGACAAACGCGCGCGCTTCGATCGGGGCGAGATCGACGGTGACGGTAATCCTGCGGCTCCTTTCGGGTTCGCCGGTGGCGGGCGAGGACAGGGGGGAGGCTTTGCCGGTGGTGGATTTCAGAACGGCGGCGCCGACTTCGGCGATATCTTCGAAGGCTTGTTCAGTGGACGGGCCGGCGCGCGCGGGGGAAGTCCGTTCGGGCGCGGCGCACCCGCCAAAGGTGCCAACATTGCCTATCGTCTGGCCGTTGGCTTCGAGGACGCGGCAGCCTTGCGCCCGCAGCGGATTACGCTCGGCGACGGCAAAACGATCGACGTAAAACTGCCAAACGGCGTCGAAGCGGGCACCCAGATGCGGTTGTCGGGTAAGGGCGAGCCAGGGGCAGGCGGCGCCGGCGACGCCATCGTGACAATCGAAATTGGCAGTCATCCGTTTTACCGGCGCGAAGGCGATGCTGTTCGGCTCGATCTGCCCGTGGCGCTCGCCGAGGCGATCCTCGGCGGTCCGGTCAAGGTGCCGACCGTCGATGGTCCGGTGATGCTCAACGTCCCGCCAGGCAGTTCGTCGGGCAAAGTGTTGCGCCTGCGAGGCAAAGGCTTCACCGGCAAGTCGGGGGTCCGCGGCGATCAACTTGTAACGCTGATGATTGACGTGCCGGAAAACGATGCGACGCTCAAGGAGTGGGCGTCGGCGGCAACGCCCGGCAACCCCCGGGCAAAGTTGGGCGTTTAGCCCCTTATGCAAACCGGCCCTTCTCCCCAGTCGCCCGCCGAGCGCGACAAGCAGCTGGCGAAAGGAGACGGGACGACGATCGCACACCGGCTCGATCATCTGCCCCTGATTGCTCGTGCTTTTGAGGTTTCGAAGCGGGTTGTCGTCGGCGTGTTCAATGACGGCTTCATCCACGCCGGAAATCTTGCCTATCTGAGCTTGCTGACACTTTTTCCATTTTTCATCGTCACTGCGGCGCTCGCAAGCTTGCTTGGGCGCAACGACGATACGGTGCATGCAGTCAATTCGCTTTTCGTGACCCTGCCGCCAACGGTCCAGACGGTGCTGCGTCAGCCCATTCACGACGTCCTGACCGAACGCACGGGGGTCCTGCTGTGGATTGGCGCGCTACTCGGGCTTTGGACTGTCGGAAGTTTCATCGAGACGATCCGTGACATTTTACGCCGGGCGTATGGCGTGCGGTCGTCGCTTCCCTTCTGGCGCTATCGGCTTGGGTCTATCGGCATCATCATCGGCGCGGTGATCCTGATGATGACCGCCTTTTCGTTTCAGGTATTGCTGACAGCTGCAGAACAGGTCGTCTTCCGCCTGTTTCCCTTTGCGCACGACGTCATGGGCTGGATCCAGCTGTCCCGGCTTGTCCCGTTAATCGTGGCTTGGGGCGCGATCTACTTGATCATGTGGACATTGACGCCGAGCCATTACCGGCTGTCCAAAAACCCCAAGTGGCCAGGGGCCGTGCTCGTGGCGCTGTGGTGGCACGGAGCGCTGGCACTGCTTCCGATCATCATCGCGCGCGTTTCCAATTACAATCTGACCTACGGCAGCCTTGCGGGGATCATCATCACGTTGATTTTCTTTTGGTTCGTAGGCCTTGGCTTCGTGATTGGCGCCCATCTCAATGCCGCTCTTTCGGAACCGCCCGAACCTGCGCTAGACACGTCGTCCAAGGAGTGAATCTATGAAATTGATGCAGGGCAAGCGCGGTCTGATCATGGGGCTCGCCAATGACCGGTCGCTGGCCTGGGGGATCGCCAAGAAGCTGCGCGAGGCAGGTGCCGAAGTCGCGTTCAGCTATCAGGGTGAGGCGCTGGAAAAGCGAGTACGCCCGCTCGCCGCTGAACTTGGCAGCGATTTTCTGATCGATTGCGATGTTGCCGACACGGGCGCGCTTGATACGACGTTTGATACGCTGGCGGCACGCTGGCCCACACTCGATTTCGTTGTGCACGCGATCGGCTTTTCCGATAAGAACGAGCTACGCGGCCGGTTCTACGATACCAGTCTCGACAATTTTCTCATGACGATGAACGTCAGCGTCTATTCGTTCATCGCTGTTGCCAAGCGTGCCCAGGCAATGATGCCAAATGGCGGGTCGTTGCTGACGCTCAGCTATTATGGCGCCGAAAAAGTGATACCGCATTACAATGTCATGGGCGTGGCAAAAGCGGCGCTTGAGGCGAGCGTGAAATATCTGGCTGTTGATCTCGGCCGCGACAATATTCGCGTCAACGCGATTTCGGCGGGCCCGATCAAGACGCTCGCAGCATCGGGCATTGGCGATTTTCGCTACATCTTGAAATGGAACGAGCTGAATTCGCCGCTCAAGCGCAACGTGACGATTGAGGACGTCGGCGGCGCGGGGCTGTACCTGTGCAGCGACCTGTCGTCGGGCGTGACAGGCGAAACGCACTATGTCGACGCCGGCTATCAAGTGGTCGGCATGAAAGCCGAAGACGCGCCGGATATCGCGCTCGCCTGATGAGCCACAACAGCTTTGGCCATCTCTTCCGCTTCACCACATGGGGTGAATCGCACGGAAAGGCGCTCGGCGCCGTTGTGGATGGATGTCCACCGGGGCTGCAGCTGAGCGAAGCCGATCTCCAGCCGTTGCTCGACAAGCGCCGACCCGGCACGTCGAAGTTCACGACTCAGCGTCAGGAGCCCGACGAAGTCCGGATCCTGTCGGGTGTGTTCGAGGGACAGACAACCGGCACACCAATCAGCCTGATGATCGAAAACGTTGACCAACGCTCGAAGGATTACAGCGAGGTCGCTGCGTCCTATCGTCCCGGCCATGCCGATTATGCCTATGACGCTAAATATGGTTTGCGCGACTATCGCGGCGGCGGGCGCAGCTCGGCGCGCGAGACCGCGGCGCGCGTCGCGGCAGGCGGCGTTGCACGGCTGGTTATTCCCGAGGTAACGATCGTCGCGCACGTGATCGAGGTCGGCGGCGACCGCGCAGCAAGCTTCGACGCGACCGAGATCGCCCGAAACCCGTTCTTTTGTGCCGATGCGCAGGCGGCTGCGCGCTGGGCAACACTCATCGACGATGCGCGCAAGGCCGGATCGTCGCTGGGGGCAGTCGTCGAATGCGTTGCAACGGATGTGCCCGCTGGCTGGGGCGCGCCGCTCTATATGAAGCTCGACGCCCAACTCGCCAACGCCTGCATGAGCATCAACGCGGTCAAGGGCGTCGAGATTGGCGATGGCTTTGCAGCGGCGCGCCTACGCGGCGAGGACAATGCCGACCGGATGCGGCCGGGCCAGCCAGCTCCTCAATTCCTCGCCAATCATGCCGGCGGCGTTGCCGGCGGCATTTCGACGGGGCAGCCCGTCGTTGTGCGTGTCGCATTTAAGCCGACCAGCTCGATCCTGACGCCAATCGAAACGATTACGCGTGATGGCAGGTCTACCGACATCGTGACCAAGGGGCGCCACGATCCGTGCGTCGGCATTCGCGGCGCGCCGGTGGTCGCGGCGATGATGGCGCTCGTCCTTGCTGATGCCAAACTCATGCACCGCGGTCAGGTCGGCCTGCGCTAGCGCTCTGCGCT
Organism: Sphingomonadales bacterium; assembly: GCA_025352685.1. GTDB lineage: Bacteria > Pseudomonadota > Alphaproteobacteria > Sphingomonadales > Sphingomonadaceae > Sphingomonas_O. Next base: position 20,298 of record JANXSN010000027.1, on the reverse strand, counting down.
CCTTGCGAATCCATGTTTGGTCGAGGGCCGATGGAACCCGACCCAAAGCGTCCAACCTGGGGCGATGAGACGTATGCTTGATGATCTCGTCAACTCCTGCGGCGACGATTACACGGGTCGGCTGCGTTCCGGACTTCTGTCGCCCGATGCGGGCGTCGCACGCCCCTTGATGGTCCCCGCTGCCTCGCCGCGAACCCATCTGTCCGGCCTTCCTCGGGATTGTCCTGCCGGCCGCGGTTGTTAGGAACCACCCCGGCGCAGCGGGGCTCGCAATGACTGGCATCGGATTACTGGTATCGGATTACTGGCGCCGGATTACTGGCATCGCGGTTTGCGGACCCCGAGCCGCGACGGCGCAGGACCAAGCGGTGACACGCAGCACCTGCGGGTGCGGCTCGCTCGTATAGGCTGGAATTGACAGTCCCCGCGTAATTGCCAGGGCAGGCAGGCCGAAACCGGTCGTTGCTCCGACGGTCGAGGCAATAAGTGGCGGCACACCAGTCAGCACAAGGACGATAAAGAGTGCCGCGGCCAGCGCTGCTGCTGTCACATAGATTTCGGGGCGCTACAGAATTGACGGTACGCCTGCCAGCACGTCACGGATGATGGCCCCGACACACGCCGTGTTACGCCCATCATAACTGCGGGGAGCGGCGGCACGCCCAGCCCCAGTAACTTCGCCGCGCCAAAAACGGCATAGACCGCAAGCCCGACTGCGTCGAGCCAGTCAATCGCGCGCCCTGACCACAGTTTGCGCGGGAGTACCCAGATCGACAACGTACTGCCGAGGCACACGGCGAGTACGCGCCAGTCGTGGACCCAGAACACGGGCGCCCCGATCAGCAAATCACGCACCGTTCCCCAGCCTACACCGGTTACAAGGGAAAAAAGGTAAACGTCACGAGCGTTTGCCGGGCCCGCGCCGCCCAGAGTGCGCCTTATGCGGCGAAAACGGCGATGCCAAAAGGTCGAGGGCCTCGACAATTGCAGGCGCCGTCGCTGCAATTGGGGACGCCATGTCAGCGCGTGCTCGCAACGCTTTTGCCCAGCACATCGGCGATGATACGCAGGACCTGCGGTCGCCACTGCACACCGACATGACTGCTTTCGACTTCGATGGCGCGACATCCCGGCTCGTCGGGACAACGGCAGATCAGGCCATTGACGAGGCCGTCGCTGCGGCTCCAGATTGCCGTTGCGGCGACCGGCAACGGTTGGGCGATTTCCAGTCGACGTGCGATAACGGGGTCGCGATCGACCTTCTCACCGGTCAGTATCTCGAACGCGCGCCACACGTTTGTCGCGTGCGGGTCGCCCGCATAGGGCGAGGCGACGGTGATGACCTCGCGTACGGCCTCAAGGTGTCGATGTGCCGCAAAGCGCGCCATGATTCCCCCGAGGCTGATCCCGATCAGCGTTACCGGTTCGCCGGTATCGCGGCGCATCGCGTCGATGGCATCGAACAATCTCTCACCGTCTGGACCGATCGCGCGGTTGCCCAGGTTGCGTCCCAATCCCCAACCGGTTGCGTGGTAGCCGAGCCCGTTAAGAAAGCGTCGCATGATGAAGTTCGACCGGTCGGTGTTGAACAGGCCGGGAAGGACCATGACCGGCCGCCCGTCGCCGCGCGGCGCCGCGTTGAGGCTCGCTCGCGCTGGAACAAGCGAAGCAAGCGCCCAAAGCGCGCGCGGAAATTCGGCCGCCCATAGCGCTTTACTGGGTGCGGGAAGTACGGTTGGCGTCATCGAGTGCATATGGAGGGTTTTGGCGCGGATGCCATGGCAGGCTCCGACCGAGCATTTTCGACCTGCAGCGCGATCCCGCGGACAAGCGACGTCGAGGGGTTGGGTCGGGGCCTTCTAGAGGGCATAAAGACGCCGCACTGCGAATTCAGCGTAATGCTCTCCTTGCGCGGGAATGCGGCGAATGCAATCCAGTCCGTGGCACCGAAGCCACTGGATGTCATCACGCTTTCAAGAGGCGGCCAACCGCCTGGATCTGCTCGATACGCCGGTCTTGCCCTTCGACACCCACTGTATCGAGCCGGTCACTGTTCAGACGCTTGGCCAGGTTGACGGTGGTGCGCGGCTAAGCCCTGTCAGCCTTGCAGCATCAATCTGTAACACCTGTGCTCGGCGCGCGGGTTGGTCACGAGCAGACCCTGCGCCGGCGTCTGGTCGTTGGCGTCTGCAATAGAAATTTGCACCTCATGACGGTGCCGATAGAAATTATTGATCAGATTTGGGACAACCGCGGCGGCCACCGCCGGGCTTGTTGCCTCGGCATGACTACCCTTGGGGTTGGCTGCGCATCCTGCCGTGAGCATCAGGGCAACACACGAACCTGACGTACCTGCGCCATTCCCCCGATTTCGGTAGGCCTTCGACACCACGTGCGTGGCTGGACATCGTCAAGCGATATTTCAGATGTGGATCGGCTTGCCGGTGACTGCCATCGCCGCTTCCTTGATGGCCTCATTATGCGTCGGGTGCGCGTGGCAAGTGTAGGCGATATCTTCGCTCGTCGCGCCGAATTCCATCGCCTGTGCAGCTTGGGCAATCATCGCACCGGCGGGGACCGCGACAATCCACACACCCAGCACGCGATCGGTCTTGGCATCGGCAATGATCTTCACGAAGCCGTCGGGCTCGTGGTTGGTCTTGGCGCGGCTGTTGCCCGCCATCGGGAACTTGCCAACCTTGACCTCGCCCTTTGCCTTGGCCGCTTCCTCGGTCAGGCCAACGCCGGCAATCTCCGGCCAAGTGTAGACGACAACGGGGATGACGTCATGGTTCACAATGCCGGTCAGGCCGGCAATGTTCTCCGCGACCGCGATCCCCTCGTCTTCGGCCTTGTGCGCCAGCATCGGCCCGGGGACGACGTCGCCGATCGCCCAGATTCCGGGCACGACGGTCTTGAAGCGATGGTCGATCTCAATCTGCCCGCGCACATTCGTCGACAGGCCCGCCTTGTCCAGTGCAAGGCCATCCGTGTTGGGACGGCGGCCGATCGAGACCAACACGCAATCGGCATCGATTGTTTCGGCCGCGCCGCCGGCGGCGGGTTCGACGGTCAAAGTCGCAATTTTGCCTTTCACCGTGACGCCGGTAACCTTGGTCGACAGCTTGAACTCGATTCCTTGCTTCTTGAAGATCCTGTTTGCTTCCTTGCGGATTTCACCATCGAAGCCGGGAAGAATCTGGTCGAGGAATTCGACGCACGTCACGTTGGCGCCCAGCCGGCGCCATATGCTGCCGAGCTCAAGACCGATCACGCCGCCGCCGATAACGACCATGCGCGCCGGCACCTTTGCCAATTCGAGCGCCCCTGTGCTGTCGACAACGATCTGCTGGGCGTTGTTAACCTCGACGCCTGGAAGCGGGGTAACGCTCGAGCCGGTCGCGATCACGATGTTCTTGGCCGTGTAGGTCTTGCCGTCCACTGACACGGTGTGGGCGTCGACGAAGCCCGCCCGACCCTTGAGCCATTCGACTTTGTTCTTCTTGAACAAGAAAGCGATGCCGCCAGTCAGTTGCTTGACTGCGTCGAGCCGCTGGGCATGCATCTGGGGCAGGTCGAGTTCAGGCGTCACCTTGATGCCGAGCTTTGCGAAAGTCCCGTTTCGAGCGGCGTCGAAATATTCGCTCGCGTGTAGCATCGCCTTCGACGGGATGCACCCGACGTTGAGGCACGTGCCCCCCAGCGTTTCCCGGCTTTCGACGCACGCCGTGCGCAGGCCCAGCTGGCTGCTTCGGATCGCCGCGACATAGCCGCCGGGGCCGCTGCCGATAACAAGGACGTCGTAGTCGTAATCTGCCACGTGTGAGATTCCTTACAGGTCGATTAGCAATCGGGTAGGGTCTTCGATCGCTTCCTTGACGGTTTTCAGGAAGGTGACGGCCTCGCGCCCGTCGATCAGACGGTGGTCGTAGCTGAGCGCCAAGTACATCATCGGCCGGATCACGATCTGGCCGTCGCGAACGACCGGACGGTCCTCGATACGGTGGAGGCCGAGCACCGCTGATTGTGGCGGGTTGATGATGGGCGTCGACATCAGGCCGCCGAAAACGCCGCCATTGCTGATCGTGAAGGTGCCGCCCTGCATGTCGGCCATTGTCAGCGTACCCGCTTTTGCCTTCGCTCCCAGTTCACCGATCGTCCGCTCGATTTCGGCAAACGACATTTTATCGGCATCGCGAACGACGGGGACGACGAGGCCGCTTGGCGCGCTCACTGCGACCGAGACATCAAGATAATCGAAATAGACGATCTCATCGCCGTCGATCCGTGCGTTGACCGCCGGAATGTCTTTGGCGGCAAGCACAACAGCCTTGGTGAAAAAGCTCATCAGGCCCAGACGGACGCCGTGCTTCTTTTCAAAACTGTCCCTGTAGCGCGCCCGCGCGCCCATAACGTCGCTCATGTCGACGTCGTTGAACGTCGTGAGCATTGCAGCAGTGTTCTGAGCATCCTTCAGCCGCTTGGCGACGGTCTGGCGCAGGCGCGTCATGCGCACGCGTTCCTCGCGGCGGTCACTGGTCGAGACAGTCGCTGCGGCGGGTACAGCGCTTACCACCGGAGGCACCGCGACAGCGGGCGTCGGTGCCGGGGCCGACATCACGTCTTCCTTCGTCAATCGGCCGTCCTTGCCCGTGCCCTTGATCGACGAGGGATCGACACCCTTTTCGAGGACGAGACGGCGGACTGACGGCGATAGCGTAGGCCCGACCGCGTCGACGCCAGGGGCGGCAGGCGGGGCTTGAGGGGCGGCGACCGCCGCGTTCGCTGACCCTGCTTCGATCGACGCGATAACGGCGCCGACATTGACGGTGTCGCCCACCTTGACGAACTGCTGACCCATCACGCCCGCGATTGGCGCGGGCACGTCGATCGAGACCTTGTCAGTCTCGAGGCTAGCAATCGGCTCATCGGCCTTGACGGCGTCGCCGGGCTTCTTGAGCCATTCGCCAAGCGTTGCCTCGGTAATTGATTCGCCAAGCATAGGAACGGTAACTTCGATACTCATTGTCTCAACCTTTCCGCTGACGACGGATTTCGCCGCGCACGCTTTGTCCCAGTGCGTCGGCCACCAGCGCTGCCTGTTCCGCCAGGTGGCGCTTGGCCAGACCTGTGGCGGGCGATGCGGCGGCCTTGCGTCCCGCATAGCGGGGTCGGCTCGGCGCCATCCTTGCCTTCTCGAGGCATTCCTCGATCAACGGTTCAACGAAGAACCAAGCACCGTTGTTCTTGGGCTCCTCTTGTGCCCAGACGACTTCTTCGAGACTGGACATGCGCTTCAGGCGCGCGAGCAGCGGATCGCCGGGGAAGGGGTAGAGCTGCTCGATGCGCACAATAGCCGTGTCGGTCTGCTCGGCCGCATCGCGCGCATCCATAAGGTCATAGGCGACCTTGCCACTGCACAGCACGAGCCGTTTGATAACCCTGTCCTCCGGCGCATTGGGGTCCGACAGAATGCGCATGAAGTGCGAGACACCCATAAAGTCGCCTGCCTTGGACACCGCGCGCTTGTGTCGCAGCAGCGACTTGGGAGTCATGATAATCAGCGGCTTGCGGAATGACCGGTGCATCTGGCGTCGCAGCGCGTGAAAATAATTTGCAGGTGTCGTGATGTTCGCCACCTGCATGTTGTCCTCGGCGCACAACTGCAGATAGCGTTCGAGACGCGCTGACGAATGTTCTGGACCTTGTCCTTCGAAGCCGTGCGGCAACAGCATGACGAGACCGTTGGCGCGAAGCCACTTGGCTTCACCGCTGGCGATGAACTGATCGATCATCACTTGTGCGCCGTTGGCGAAATCGCCGAACTGCGCTTCCCAAAGCACAAGCGTCTTGGGGTCGGCACCCGCATAGCCATATTCGAAACCCAGCACGCCAAATTCACTGAGCGTGGAATCGAGCACTTCGAAACGGCCGTGGGGCACATTCCACAGCGGCACATATTTATGCTCGTCGGTCTGGTCGACCCACACCGAGTGTCGCTGGCTGAACGTACCGCGTCCTGAATCTTGGCCGGACAGGCGCACGCCATAGCCTTCCGACAGGAGCGAGCCGAACCCGAGCGCTTCGCCGGTTGCCCAGTCTAAGGTCTCGCCGCCGGCAAACATCGCGCGCTTGGCATCGAGAACGCGGTTGAGCGTGGGATGGATCGTCAGATTCTCAGGGACTGTCGTCAAGGTCCGGGCAAGACCGTCGAACAGCTTCTTTTCGATGCCAGTTTCGACATTGCGCCGCGCACCTTCGCCATCGACGGGCTTGTGCAGCCCGGCCCAGCGGCCGCCAAACCAGTCGGCTTGATTCGCCTTATAGGATGGCGCCGACGCGAATTCGCCCTCGAGCATCGTCGTGAACCGCATAGCGTGCTCGGCGGCCCAATCCTTGTCGATGACGCCTTCGTCCACCAGCCGCGTGGCATAGACGTCGCTGACGCCGGGGTGGGTCCTGATCACCTTGTACATCAGAGGCTGCGTGAAGCTTGGTTCGTCGCCTTCATTGTGGCCGAAGCGGCGATAGCACCACATGTCGATCACGATGTCGCGGTGAAACCGCTGGCGGAACTCGATCGCCATCTTGCACGCAAAGGTCACAGCCTCGGGATCATCGCCATTGACGTGAAAAATCGGCGCTTGCACGCCCTTGGCGACGTCTGACGGGTAGGGCGACGACCGTGCAAATTGCGGGCTCGTCGTAAAGCCGATCTGGTTGTTAATGACGAAATGGATGCAGCCGCCGGTATTATAGCCGCGCACGCCTGAAAAGCCGAGGCACTCCCAGATCACGCCCTGGCCTGCAAAAGCCGCATCGCCGTGGAGCAGCACCGGCAGCACTTGAATATGGTCTGCCAGGTCGTTGCGGTCGGTCTGGATCGCGCGAACCTTGCCGAGGACGACGGGATCGGCTGCTTCCAGATGGCTGGGGTTGGGGACCAGCGACATATGCACCTTGATGCCGTCGAACTCGCGGTCCGTACTGGTGCCCAGATGGTATTTGACGTCGCCCGACCCCCCGACATCGTCAGGGTTCGCGCTCCCGCCCGAGAACTCGTGGAAAATGACCCGATAGGGCTTAGCCATGACGTTGGCGAGCATGTTGAGGCGACCGCGGTGGGCCATGCCATAGACGATTTCGCGGACACCGAATTGCCCGCCGTATTTGATCACGGCTTCCATGGCAGGGATCATCGCTTCGCCGCCGTCGAGCCCGAACCGCTTCGTGCCGACGTATTTCTTGCCCAGGAAGCGTTCCCATTGTTCGGCTTCGATTACCTTGGCCAGGATCGCCTTCTTGCCTTCGGGACTGAAGGTGATGACCTTGTCTTTTCCCTCCATGCGGTCCTGAAGGAAGATCCGCTCTTCCGCATCGGTGATATGCATATATTCGAGGCCGACGTTGCCGCAGTAATTGGCGCGAAGGACCTTGAGGATTTCATTTGGCGTTGCGCGCTCGAAGCCGAGCGTGCCGCCGAGGTAGATCGGGCGGTCGAGATCAGCGACTGTGAACCCGTGATACTGGGGCTGCAGATCCTCGCGCACTGGTCGCGGCGCCAGGCCAAGCGGGTCGAGATTAGCGGCCAGATGCCCGCGCACGCGGAACGTGCGGATCATGCGCATTGCCTTGATCGAATCCGACGCGGCGCGCTGGACCTCGGCTTCAGTCAGCGTGTCGCCAGCTTTGGCGGCCGCCTTTTTGACCGCCACCGCCATCTGCGTGGGATCGAGCGCGGCCGTCAGGTCGTCGCTGTCGAGCGGCGGCCAATTGCTCCGCGCCCACGACGGGCCGATTTCGGCCTCGTTGTTAGCCGTAAAGTCCTGGTTCTCGATACCCATAACGACCGCTCCCTCGCGGTTATGCGTTCAGCAACGCCTTCAACGTCACGCCCAGTTCACTTGGGCTCGGCGACACGCGGATGCCCGCTGCCTCCATTGCGGCTATCTTGCTGCCTGCGTCGCCCTTGCCACCCGAGACAATGGCACCCGCGTGGCCCATGCGACGCCCCGGCGGCGCCGTCAGTCCCGCGATGAAGCCGACCATTGGCTTTTTCCGGCCGCGCTTGGCTTCGTCGATCAGGAACTGGGCCGCCTGCTCCTCGGCGTCGCCGCCGATTTCGCCGATCATGATGATTGACTTGGTCGCGTCGTCGGCGAGGAAGAGCGCGAGCACGTCAATGAAGTTGGTGCCATTCACCGGGTCGCCACCGATACCGACGGCCGTCGTCTGACCGAGGCCTTCGGCCGATGTCTGGAAGACCGCCTCGTACGTCAGCGTACCCGAGCGCGAGACAACGCCGACGCTGCCCTTGGAAAAGATGCTGCCGGGCATGATCCCGATCTTGCACTCGCCCGGTGTCAGGACACCAGGGCAGTTCGGGCCGATCAGCCGTGACTTGCTTCCCGAAAGCGATCGTTTGACTTTGACCATGTCCTGAACCGGAATGCCTTCGGTAATGCACACGATCAGCGGCACTTCGGCATCGATTGCCTCAAGGATTGAATCTGCAGCAAAGGGCGGTGGCACATAAACGACGCTTGCGGTCGCGCCGGTTGCGGCGACGGCCTCGTGGACGGTATTGAAGTTGGGAAGTCCGATATGGACTGTCCCGCCCTTGCCGGGTGTGACGCCGCCAACCATCTGCGTGCCGTAGGCAAGCGCCTGCTCAGTGTGAAATGTACCTGTATTTCCAGTCATCCCTTGCGTGATGACCTTGGTATTCTTGTCGACGAGGATGCTCATCTAATTCCTTCCGGGGAAGATTGCGTGGTTCAGGCGAGCGATCCGTCGATGGCCTTGCACGCCACAAGCAACTCCTTGACCGCATCAACCGAGACCGCGAGATTGGCCTTGGCCTCGTCATTCAACTTGATCTCGACGATTTTTTCGATCCCGCCCGCCCCGATGACGACGGGCACACCCACATAAAGATTGTCGATGCCGTACTGACCGGTGAGGTGCGCCGCGGCAGGCAGGACGCGCTTTTGGTCGTAGAGATAGGCTTCAGCCATCGCGATACCGCTGGTCGCGGGCGCGTAGAAGGCAGAGCCAGTCTTGAGCAGCGCGACGATTTCGCCACCCCCGGCCCGGGTGCGCGCGACGATGGCATCGATGCGCGCCTTGGTGGAAAAGCCCATCTCGATCAGGTCGGGTACGGGGATGCCGGAGACGGTGGAATATTCAATCACCGGGACCATGGTGTCGCCGTGGCCGCCAAGCACGAAGCTGGTCACGTCTTTGACCGAGACCTTGAATTCGTCGGCAAGGAAATGGCTGAAGCGGGCTGAGTCAAGGACGCCGGCCATGCCGACGACTTTGTGGTGTGCAAGGCCCGAGAATTCGCGCAGTGCCCAGACCATAGCGTCGAGCGGATTGGTAATGCAGATCACAAATGCGTCGGGCGCGTTGGCGGCGATGCCGTCGCCGACGGCCTTCATGACCTTGAGATTGATGCCGAGAAGGTCGTCCCGGCTCATGCCGGGCTTGCGGGCGATCCCGGCGGTCACGATGATGACATCGGCGCCGGCAATGTCGGCATAATCGTTCGAGCCGATGATTGTCGCGTCGAAGCCTTCGACGGGGCTGCACTGCGACAGATCAAGCGCCTTTCCTTGCGGAACGCCCTCGACGACGTCGAAGAGGACAATGTCGCCCAGGCCCTTGAGAGCGGCGAGGTGGGCGAGCGTGCCGCCGATATTTCCAGCGCCGATGAGCGCGATCTTCTTGCGTGCCATAACGGCGCAGTCCTTCCTTGACGTTGCGGAATTGGCGCTGCGCTTAGGCGTGTTGGTGCAGCGCCGCAACCATCAGGAAGCCATTATCTTTGCTAATGGTTCTCAATAGCTTGAATGACTATTTCCCGGCCATTTCCTGAACCATGATCATCCAGTGTTTGACGCCGTCATCAAGCGCCTTGACCGGGAGACGCTCGTCCTTGCCATGGGCCCGCAGATCAACGGGGACACGGACCCACTCGCCGCCGACGCCGTAAACCGGGATGCCCGCCACGCGGAATGGCCGCGCATCGGACGCCCCCGTCGACATTTCCGGGGTGATCGGCATGCCAGGATGGAGCGTCGTAACCGCCTTTGTGTAGGCCGCCGTGACGTCTGGGCGCAGCGGTGACGCGATCGATGCGACATAGTCATCATTGCGCGTCACCACGACATTGGAGTCGCCGGCAATTTTCGTCAGCTCCTCCCTGATCGCATTGGGGTCGACGCCCGGGAAAATGCGGCAATTGACCATCGCGGTCGCAAGCTGCGGCAGGGCGTTGTCGGCATGGCCGCCGAACAGCCGTGTTGGAACGCACCGTGTCCGGGTAAGTCCGACATAGGTCTCGTCGGCTTCGATCGCATCGGCCGCGGCACCGTCCTTGGGATTAGCCAGCCAGCGTTTGATTTGATCGACAATAGCCGGCCTTGGATCGACCTTGGCTGCACCAGCAAAATAGGCGCGCGTTGTCTCGTTCTGCATCGGCTCGAACCGGTAAGCTTCGAGGCGTCCGATTGCATGGGCAAGCTGGTAGATCGCATTGTCCTTGCGCGGCTTCGACGAATGCCCCCCCCGATTGCGCACGGTAAATGTATAGCCAGCGAACGTCTTCTCGGCCGTTTGAAGGCTTGCCCCGAGCGGCTTGTCGTCGAGCGTGAATCCGACCCCGCCGCCGTCGGCATTGAGACCGAACTCGGGGTTGCCCATCTTGGCAAGCCATTCCTTGGCGCCCTTTTCGGCGCCGATCCCGTTTGTCTCTTCGTCACCCGTAAAAAAGACTACGACGTCGCGCCTTGGTTTGAACCCGGCGGCCTTGAGCTGAATCAGCGCGCGGCTGATACCGACCAGGCCTTCCTTCATGTCCGTCGAGCCGCGGCCGTAATAATACCCGTCCTTTTCCGTCAGCACGAAGGGATCAGTCGTTGAATCTTCTCGTTTGGCCTCGACGACATCCATATGGCCCATCAGCATGATAGGCTTGCCGACCGGCTTGCCGACTGCGCGCCAGACCACTACCAGTGCTGCGGTCTTGTCTTGCTGCGTGTTCGCCGGGTTGGTCGTTGCATAAGGAATTACCATGACATCGGCGTCGGCAAATCCGGCCTTCTTGTACTCGCTCGCCAGATAGGTCGCCATCTCGGGGACCTTGCCGCGTCCCAGCACCGTCGGGGTGTTGATGATCGTTTCGAACATCGAGTGCGTCGCGGTGCTGTCGGCAGGCGACATGACGGGTGCCGCGGCAAAGGCCGGCGCGGCAAGCGCGGTCGCGGTGAGCAAGATCAATTTCATTTCAGTCTCCCTGTGTCGGTGCACGCTAGCAGGGCAAACCAAAGGAGCAAGCCAGTCGCCGCGGCTTTGACCCATTTAGACAATTTGCCCGACGTCAGTCTTGCTGAACGTAACGCCGTTCGCCCGAAGCGGGATTGAACCAGACCTCGACCTGGTGCCCGCTGGCGTCATCGAAGAAACGCTCGCCCGTCGATTCCCAGCCAGGACCGGGACGCCCGAGTTGAGCGGCACCGTAGCGCTGCCGCTGGACCGCAAGCGCAATGGCAATGACGGCAACCCAGAAGACCACCGGCCAAGCAATGTGATCGACGATTGCCGCAACCGCGGCGATCCCCAGAACGCAGATCGCGACTGCCAGCGCGGCCGAGCGCAACATGTCAGAGCGTCTCGATCCTGATAGCGGTACCGTAAGCGACAACTTCGTTCATCGTCTGCCCGAGTGCGCCCGAATCGAATCGCATCATGACGACGGCATTGGCGCCCATCGCACTGGCATTGCGCACGAGCCGGTCGACCGCTTGACGGCGGGTTTCCTCGACCAAGGCTGTATATTCATGGATCTCACCACCAATGATCGTTCGCAATCCTGCGATGATATTGCCGCCGAGCCCCCGACTTCGGACGACAACGCCAAAAGCCTGGCCGAAGCTTTCGACCGTCTTGTGGCCGGCGACATTTTCCGTGGTGGTGACGATCATCGGGCTTTGCTCCTGGGCGCACGCAATTGTACACCACGGCCAGATCGCGCGCTAGGCAGCCGGTGCAGGATCAATACCAAGTGTGCGCGCGCTACCGGTCGCCGCCCGAAATCTGCTTGCAAGACCGCCGGGTATCGACAGCCCCGTCGTGACGGCGAGGAGGTTACTGGGTGCCAACACAGTCATGCGCCGTCATCCAGTCTCCGATCCATGGCCACTGGCCATGTAGATGTCGGATTGCATTTCCATCAGTCGGGAGACCGTACGGCTGAATTCGAAACGACCATCACCGCTTTCGTAGAGAGAAGCCGGGTCGGCATCGGCGGTGGCGATTAGCTTGACATTATGCTCATAGAGCGCGTCGATCAGCGTCACAAAGCGCGCGGCTTCGTTGCGGTTCTCCGGACCCAGCTTTGGGATGCCGACGACGATAACGCTGTGATAGCGGCGCGCGATCGCCAGATAGTCGCTTGCCCCGCGAGCCTCACCGCACAGCCGCTTGAACGAGAAAACCGCTACGCCCTTCAAGCTTTTGGGAACGTGCAACGTACGCCCACCGCCCAGCTCGATCTCGGCGGTGGGCACGTGCACCGCGTCCTCGGGTGGATAGTCTGTCAGTTGGAAAAATGCCTGTCGTACGGCAGCAGTGGCCTCAACGCGGTTGGACACATGCCAGGACTTCACGCCTGCCAGTCGCTCCAGACGGTAATCGGTAGGCCCATTGAGGGCGACGACATCGAGCCTCTGACTGATCAGGTCGATGAACGGCAGGAAATGCTCGCGGTTCAAGCCGTCCTTGTAGAGGTCGTACGGCGCGCGATTTGAGGTCGTGACCACGGTTGTGCCTGCAGCGATCAAACCGGTGAACAGCCTTGACATGATCATGGCGTCGGCACTGTTGTTGACGACCATTTCGTCGAACGCGAGGCAGCGTGCTTCGTCCGCAAGTGCGGCGACGATCGGGGTAATCGGGTCCCCGGCTTCCTTGCGCCGCTCGTCGCGCAGTCGGTCGTGCACCTCGAGCATGAACTCGTGGAAATGGACGCGCCGTTTGCGGCGGATGTCGAGGCAGTCGTAGAACAGATCCATCAGCATCGACTTACCCCGTCCGACGCCGCCCCACAGGTAAAGGCCGCGCGGCGGTAGGACTTTTGCCTTGCCAAGCCGCCACAGGACCGATCCACGCGGGGGGATTGCTTCGAGGTCGGTCTGCAATTTGTCGAGACGGGCGGCGGCGTCGGCCTGCATCGTGTCGGGCCGAAGTTCGCTTGCGGTGACAAGCAATCGATAGCGGTCGATGACCTTCACCCGTCCGCCAGCCCCTTGCCGACCGACTTGCGGATTGTACCGGCGAATGCGGCAACCTTGTTCTCGCCTTGAATGACTAATCCGCGCATGAAGATCAGTCGGCGGGTCTCGCGCAGGAGTTCCACCTCGGCATCCAGCGGTTCACCTATTCGGCCGCCGCCGATGAACTGGGTCGACAGATCGAGTGTAACCGCCGTCCCCGCCTCGATCAGGCCGAACATGCGCGAGGCGGCGAACAGGGCCACGTCGATGAAGCCAAGCGTCGTGCCACCATGGATCGCATCCTGCAAATTGGTGTGCACACGTTCGGGAAACATGCGGACGCGGGCGACGGTGCCCTCGCGTCGCACCAAGATCTTTCCCAAAAATCCGTTGTAGCGGGTCGCGTCCTTTAACCGCCAGCCATGCCAGCCGGGATGGTCGGGGTCTTCTCCAAAACTAAAAGCAGGTTCGTCGGACACCGGCTAGATGACCCGCTCGACCACCATCTTCTTCACTTCGGCAATCGCCTTTGCCGGGTTCAATCCCTTGGGACACACGTTCGCGCAGTTCATGATCGTGTGGCAGCGATAGAGGCGGAACGGATCTTCGAGTTCGTCGAGCCGCTCGCCGGTCATCTCGTCGCGGCTGTCAGCGAGCCATCGATAAGCCTGCAACAGGACGGCCGGACCCAGGAATTTGTCCGAATTCCACCAGTAGCTGGGGCACGAGGTCGAGCAGCATGCGCATAGAATGCACTCGTATAGCCCGTCGATTTTGGCGCGATCCTCAGGGCTCTGCAGGCGTTCCTTGCCTGACGGCGTCGGCGTCTTCGTCTTGAGCCAAGGCTCGATCGACGCATATTGAGCGTAGAAATGGGTGAAGTCAGGCACGAGGTCCTTGATCACTTCCATGTGTGGCAGCGGCGTGATCCGCACTTCGCCTTTCACATCCTCGATGGCCTTCGTGCAGGCCAGCGTGTTGGTACCGTCGATATTCATCGAACACGACCCGCAAATACCCTCTCTGCACGAGCGGCGAAAAGTGAGCGTTGAATCCTGTTCGCCTTTAATCTTGATCAGAGCGTCGAGCACCATGGGACCACAGCCATCGAGATCGACTTCGAAGCGGTCGTAACGCGGATTCTCGCCCGTGTCGGGATCGTAGCGGTAGATTTTGAACGCTTTGGTCCGCGCGGCGCCCGATTTGGCTTTGTGAACGCGGCCCTTGCCGCTGATCTTGGAGTTCTTGGGAAGAAGGAATTCAGCCATTGGGTTTTCCTGTCGGTTGACAACCCCATTTGCGCCGTGAGCGTCCGAGTGCAAGCCCCTTGTCGGTTAAACGCCTCGCTGCGGCGACCGGTTCGGGGAGATCATGACCGACTTCACGCCCGCTGTCCGATGAGTTGGGGACCTTTAAACCATGGCTGACGACTGAAACACGGGCGCCTTCGTGACGTCGCGAAACTGGTGCGCCTCCCCTCGCTAACAAAGCGCGTCCCTATCGATTACGACGAGACCGTTTCTTGCAGCACTGCCGATCGCGAACAGGCTCACACCCGCGCCGGCAACAATGCTTGAGTGCAACAACCAGAATTGGGTGGGCGACAGGGATTCGTACAGTCCCCCCAGGCGGCCGCTTATGACGCTGCCCGCAAACACAGCGAGCGTACTCACCCCGATCATCGTGCCGCGCAAGCTTGCCGGAGACCGTGTCGCGTAGAGCGCGACCGATATTGGCGTGAAGTAGAGCCAGCCGATGTTCGACATCAAGTGGAACGCCACTGCCCACATCAGCGGCGCCCGACCATCAAGCCCCGAAACGAACGGCGCGAGAGAGAGCCACACCGTCCCGCCGGCGAAAATGACACACCCGATCGCCATCTTGGCGATGTCGTCGGGTTCGCGGCCGCGCGCTGCCTGCCATCGCCACAAAGCAAGGAACACAGGCATGACGATGATCGGCGCAAGGCCGTCAAGCGCTTGTAGCCACGGCACCGGGATCGTGAATGCGCCTACTCGTAAATCAACGTGGTCGCGTACCCAGAGATTATAGACATTCCAAACCTGAGATTGCGCGATCCAGAAGCCGACGCAAAACGGCAAGAGCGCGATGAGCCACCTGACCCGCAAGCGCTCGTCGGCAGTCAGCGGGATCCTCGTCGCCACGGTCCGCTCGCGCAAATCGGTCGGCAGATGGCGACGGCCGGCCCAATAGATCACGAGCCCCACGAGCATCCCCAGCCCCGCGAACGCGAAGCCCGCATGCCAGCCGTATACGACCGCCAGAGCGCCTGTCAGGATCGGTGCGATGAATGCACCGAGATTGATTCCGACGTAATAAATCTGGAACGCGTCCGCTTCGCGTCGGTCGCCATCGGCGTAGAGCGACTTGATTTGGGCCGAGAGGTTCCCGCGGAGCAACCCAGCGCCAAGGATAAGCAGCAGCAGAGCAAGAAGGAATGACCGATCGAAGGCGAGCGAGAAATGGCCCGCGGCCATGAGTAGCGCGCCCGCTATGACCGCCACCCGACGACCGATGATCCGGTCTCCGATGGCCCCGCCAATCACCGGCGTGAAATAGATCAGACCGGTGTATAGACCAAAGGTCTGGGCGGCGAGCGCCTGTGTCGACAGCGGCCCCGTCGCAGCTTCGATGATTGCGCGAAAGCGGGCAAAACCGACGATCCGTTCGATATGGCCGGGGAGCAGCAACTGCTGGACCATGTAGAGGACGAGCAGCGCCTGCATGCCGTGATAGGAGATCCGATCCCACAGTTCGGTCCCCGCAAGCACAAAGAGCCCACGGGGGTGATCGAGTAGCCCGCGCCAACGCGCGGGGCGTGAGACAGTCGTGAACATGGTACGCCACGGTATGCACAGATTTGGTCGCTGTCTCGCATTTTTGCTTGGGGCTGGCCCAGACCGTTGGTTCTCGACAGGCGCCCAAGCCATGCCAGACCCGCTTTGGCGCCGTCAAGGAACCGACCTATCGGGTGCGCCCCGGGAAAACCGGGCCTGGGAAACCAGCGGGCTGGACGAGGCCTCGTTGGCGGGCTCAGCTCGGGCGGTGGTCGTATCGCTGACGATTATTCGACCCAGGTTACCCGGCCGCCTGCAAACGCTTTTGACAACGTGCTGTATGTCGCGCGTTCGGCACGAAGTCGCCCAGTGCCCGACCAGAAGCGCTGCGAACGCAATGCCACGACGCGCCTAGAGCCCCAGCTTCTTCAAAGCCGAAGCGAGCTCGTTGTTCATCGAGGTCTCGTTCTGGGGTGTCAGTCGATTCAACGCAGTTTGCACGCGCGTCTGGGCAACCTGCAGCGCCTTGTATCGCACTTCGCGCGTCGCATTGGTTCGCCACGACCTGCTCTCGCCAAGCAAAGCCAGCCACTTAGCCTCTTCAGCTGCCAGAATAGCCAGCGCAAGTCGTAGTCCGTCTCGTCGGCCGTGCGCATAATCGTCAGACATCTCGAACCCCTTGGGCGTGGCGGTCATCTATGCTTAGCATAGCATGGCCTCCGGCGGCTTTTACGGATCGCAATTCGTCCAAGCGAATGGATCATTCCCGAGCGCCGGTCGCCCGACCGCTCGCCACCGACGCGTCGAGCAGAACGGCTCATCATTGAAACGCGCCGCGCGACGAGGCTGCGCTGATCTCTTATTTCGCCTGATTGGCATTGATCGTTGCCTTCCTCGTCTCGCTTCAAGCCCCGGGCGCAGGCGCCGACAGCGTCGCAAGGCCGACCCGTCCCTTCCCCCGGTAAGCAGATTGAGATTGTAAACGCAGTTTTTACTGCCGAGCCCTAGTGACGCACGATGTCCCACGCGTTTCGCCAGACGATAACCCACGCCGTCTGGCTCGGCCTGACCTATCTCGCGCTCTCCAGCGCTGCGATTGGACTGACCCGATTCCACGGCGGCGTAGCCTTTATCTCGGTCGCTAATTCGGTCCTCCTTGCGCGACTTCTGACCCTGCGAAATGATCATTGGGGGCCCTCAATGATCGCCTGCGCCATCGCTGGTACGATCGCGACGTCGCTGCTTGGGCTCGGGCTGGCCGCTGCTGTGCCGATGGCGGCTGTAAACGTTGGCGAAGCGGCGATCAGTGCACTGCTGCTCGATCGCGTGGCCGCGCGCCGCGGCGGACTCGGCTCGCAGGCACCCCTCGGGTGGTTCCTGTTAAGCGCCGGACTGCTCGCGCCGGCTCTATCGGCATTTGGCGGTGCTGCGCTCGCAACCATTTTAGGATCAGACAGCTTTGGAAGCA
The DNA here is from genome assembly GCA_025352685.1 of Sphingomonadales bacterium. Classification (GTDB taxonomy): domain Bacteria; phylum Pseudomonadota; class Alphaproteobacteria; order Sphingomonadales; family Sphingomonadaceae; genus Sphingomonas_O. Next base: position 2,755 of record JANXSN010000027.1, on the reverse strand, counting down.
ACTGGCTGAACTGGTTTGCAGGACACGCGCTCGGCGCGCTCACTTTTACGTCGGTAGCCATTTACACGCTGCGAGGCGATGCCTTGAAGTGGTTCAAAGCGTCGGGCGCTTGGCTGCGGGCAGAGGCTGTCGCCCATCTGGCCATCATCGTCGGGGTTTGTGTGGTCGTATTTGCCCAGAGCGCGCGACCGTTGCTCTTCCTGCCCATGTTGCCCATCATGCTCGCTACCTTCCGCATCGGAAGGCTCGCTGCTGCCGTAGCGGTCGTCATCCTCGCCGCCATCGGCGGTGCCTTTACCCTAGCCGGTTATGGTCCCATCAGCCTTATCGATGCGTCGAACGGGATGCGCATCCAGTTCGTTCAATTTTACCTCGCCTGTACGGTACTGATGGTCCTGCCGGCCGCCGCAGAACTCTCCCGCAGGTCGTCACTGTTCCGGCGCCTGTACGACAGCGAGGCGCGGTACCGCCTGCTTACAGAAAACTCGACCGACATCGTCCTTAACCTCGACGTCAACGGGCAGATCCGCTTCGCGTCGCCAGCCATCCGCCAGATCGGAGGCTATGCTCCAGAAGAGGTGCTCGGCCGGAGCGCGGCCGCGCTTGCCGACAGCGCCGACTTCGCACGCGTCGCTGCCGCCCACCTCGAAGCGCTGCGAAATCCCACGAAAACGATAACGGTCGAATTTCGCGCACGCACAGCACTGGGAGAGCTTCGGTGGTTCGAGACCCAAACTCGTGCAGTAACTGACGATGACGGCGCGGTGACGGGTGTCGTAAGCGCCGTGCGAGACGTCGCTCACCGCAAGGAGCTTGAGCAACGGCTCGAGCACGCCGCGCTGACCGACAAGCTGACGGGGATCGCCAACAGGCGTGCGTTTGACGAGCAACTCGATCTCACGATAGATCATGCGGACGAAGAGGGCGGCGGTTGTGTTGCCCTGTTTGATCTCGACCATTTCAAGCGCGTCAACGACCTGTACGGCCACGCTGCCGGCGATGCGGTTTTGAAGCAGTTTGGAGATATCGCCCGCGGCCGGTTGCGTGAACATGACCTCCTTGCTCGTTACGGTGGGGAGGAATTTGCGGTCATCCTGCCCGGCGCGTCGCTCGAGCAGGCGCGGATTGTATGTGACCGCCTCCGCGCGGCGGTCTCGGATGCCGTCACCGAAATGGACGGTCGCGAAATCAGGGTGACGGTGAGCGGCGGGGTCTCGCAATACGACGCAACCTCAGCTTCCCGTACCGTCATGGCGGACGCGGACGCCGCACTCTACAATGCCAAGCTTTCAGGACGAGACAGGCTCGGGATGGCGGCCTGAGCGCACGGTGGATTTCGATCGGGATGGCTACCGGTGGGGAGCTACAATTTTGATAGCTTACCGCCGTTCAATGGGGCGCGACGCCGGCCTGTCGCCTCAGGATCGTCGGTGTCCGCCCGCGATCAGAGCCGCGGCGCACCATTCGCCCCATCGCTCATCCGCGTTGTCGGCAAACAACCCGCGTCCTTGCGGCCTCCAGGCCTCTTACGTCATTCCTGAATCGCCGAAAGCTTCCAGGGCCCCGCTGCCGGCCGGACAAAAGTCCAAAGCTCAGTGGTTTCCGTCGGATTATGGGGATCGCCCGACACGACTGCGTTTGACGTGCGATCGCGCATCACGTCGATGCTTTCATACCGCATCGCGATTGTTGCGTAGGCGACGTCACCCTCTTGCCAGGCCTCGGAGACGTCCGCGTCAATGAGACGTGTCGCACTCACATCGTTGCGTCGACCGCTCGTCGCGTTCTGGCTCAGCTCCTCTGAAAGGTAAGACATGATTTCGGGCGTGGTAAGTTCGCGTAAGCGTCCATAATCCTCATGACCGAACGCGTCTTGAACATCGTTGAGCAAACGTTCGAACGTAGCCTTGTCACTGTCGCTAATGACCATCTCGACAACCGCAGGCTCCTGGACGGCAAAGCTTCCGGCCGGCGGCCCGCTGACCGGTTGACTGCTCCCGAATTGCGAGATGTTCTGACCAAACGAGCTTCGCTCAGTGGGACTGGATTTGCGCCTGAACAGGCCAACGACAAACCAGATCAGACCGCCCAACGCCAAAAGCTGAATGAGGCTGATGATCAAGCCACCGCCCATTCCACCGTAGCCGCCACCCCAGCCGCCGCCATGCCCCATCATACTGCCGATAAGGCCACCGGCGATCAGCCCTCCGACCAAGCCACCGCCCAGGCCTCCGAAGCGACCGCCCGGCCGTGGCTGTGCATAATTGGGGGTACCGTACCCTTGCAACTGCCCCGGACTGCCCGCCGGCATCGCCCCATTGGCGGACGGCTGGGTCATCGATCTCTGCACGGGCGCAATTGGTCGGGGCGTTATCGTGGTTTCACGCGGCGCTGCATAAGTCCTCGAACCGCGACTACCAAAGCTTCCCCCGCGACGCGCGTCGGCTGGGCTCGCGATTAGGCATGAGACACCAATCACGGCAATCAGCGCGTGGGCAAATTTGGAACGAACATCAAACATGAAAAAACGTCCTTCGGCATCAGACTACCGCATATGTGGGGCATGCGCCTGTCATTTACGAGATGGGCTTTGTCGGACCAAAGTGGTAGATGGCGCAGGGCGATGTTAGCGAGCAAGGATGAGCCGCAAATCGAGGGCCAAGCCGGCCAATCCGTTTCGATGTTTCAACTCGTCACCGGAGGTAATCCGCTTGGTAGTGCTGATGTACGTCCGGTTTCCCTTGTTGCTGCGCAA
>JANXSN010000014.1 GCA_025352685.1 Sphingomonadales bacterium | reverse complement strand
GACGTGCGAGTATCTCGCCAGGCGCATCGAGGACTTCGGCGAGCACCTTGCCCACGACGCCTATGTGCACCACCTCAGGCTGCGTCACGGACGCAAAAGCGGCTTTTGGAGTGCGGTATAAAGCCAAGAGCATCTGCGGGTTTTTTCACTTCTGGTGTTAGCCTGTGGTAAGCGCTGCACTACGGAGCTTTAGCATCGAATGGTGCAATCTGGTCGGCAGGTGCCTCAGGGCATTCCTGCTTATCATGCGCCAAAGCGTTCTTCGCACGGCCACTCTGGCCATCGGAGAATGATCATGGAGATGCCTGAAACCGAACCAACCGCCGCCAAGCGCCAAGTTTGGAATGCCGGACGGACGGTCGGCGCGAAGCGCGCGCTGAAACCGAAGCAAATATGGGAGATCCGATTTTACCTCAATCAGCGCCGCCGCTTGCGAGATCGGGCGCTGTTCGACCTGGCGATCGATAGCAAACTCCGGGGCTGCGATCTGGTGCAGATGAAGATCCGCGACCTTGTCAGCGGCGGGCAGATCCGAACGCGTGCGATCGTGATGCAACAGAAAACCGGTCGGCCGGTCCAGTTCGAATTGCTTCCAGACGCTCGGACCAGCCTGCTAGCGTGGCTTGAACGGCGTGGCGGCGCAGTGGGCGATTATGTCTTTCCCAGCAGGATTGATCATAATGGGCATCTCAGCACCCGCCAGTATGCACGGCTTGTCGATGAATGGGTGACCGGCGTCGGTCTGATGCGAAGCGAGTATGGCACGCACTCGCTTCGCCGAACGAAGGCTTCGATCATATACAGGGCGACCGGCAACCTTCGTGCCGTCCAGATCTTCCTCGGTCATAGCAAGATCGAGAACACAGTACGCTATCTCGGCATCGACGTGGAAGATGCGCTTGCCCTTGCGGAGAACACCGAAATCTGACCCGTTGGCTCCTCGCCTCCGGCGAGGGGCCCTTCACCGTGCTTTTGGGACGAAGCGGCCGTAGCCGCAACGGGCGCCGTACGGCAGATCTGAACGGAAGCGGACGTTCAGCGGCTAGAGCCATTTCCGCCTTCTACGCCCAGGTCTGGTGGAAAGCGGTCGGTTCGCTAAAAGGGCAGTGTCCCGGAGCGGACACGACTTCGCTGTCAGTTGAGACCCCACATTGCGGCACGGTTGCGGGCAAGCTCATTCATAAAAATATCCAACGCGGATAATCGGCGGTCGACCTCCGAAGTCGACACATCGTTCCAGACAGAATGGTCATAGTTAGCGCGAGCGGATTTGAGATCATCACCGGCTTGGTAGCGCTCGGCCATATAAAGCGTCTCAAGCAAGTTGGTGGGACGCTCACGCTCGCTTGCTTTAACTATCCCATATTTGATGAGATACTCGGACATAATGCCATCGTTTGATGTGGTGACCATGTTCTTCCCCTTTCTTGGAGGAACATGGGTAGCCGAAACCGGCGCGTCCAGAGCCGGACGACTTTTTGCCTCGGGCGAGGGCAGCGAATGACGGTTATTGGGCGATTTCCGCCTGTCCGCTTTTCCGCCCAATCGCTGCCGGTCCCTTTTGGGTGACGTGCGCTCGCGATTGAGGCAGCAACGGCGATAGCTGGTGGGAAGCAAACGTCCCAGGCTGAGCTTGACTTAGTACGCGTTAGGCAAAACCCCGGGTAAGCGGCAGAGGTGCTCAAAGGCGGCGATGGTTCCGGCATCGTCCGACCCGTGGCTCTGATGATCGATGTTAAGCTCACGAGACACGAACCTTTCGCCCCACCCCATGCTACTCACCCTATTTAGGAAGAGTGCAAACGCCGCCGAGTTGGGCGCAGTCCAGACGAAGGTGCTGTCACCCTGAGGCCGAAGCGGATATGCCCACTTTTTTGATAATGTGAGAACAGGGGTTTCGCCCGCACTCACGGTTACATGGCCCGTGGGATATACCTCTACACTGAAGTCCCACCGACCTTTCCGGATCAACGAACAAGTGGCGGTGATTCGGTCACCTTTGGGAGAGACCGTGCGGACATAATAACCCCCAGTCGTCGCCAATATGCTGAAAATATCAAAACGGCTCGGGTTGGGATGTGCCGCGACCTGCGATGGTGGCAGCGCGGTCAGCGCTGCGGCCATGACGAGCAAAAGACGTCTCATATAAACTTCTCCGCAGAGCAGGATACTTGACCGCTGAACGTCTGCAAGTGGACGATTCCTGCCGGGCCGCTTTTCCGCCCGATAGCTGCCGGTCGGCTTTCAGGCGAGACGACGCGGCGGAAGCGATCCGAATGGCGCAAGGTGGTGTTGAGCGGTCCGACCGCTTTTGGGTGAAACAATCAAATTTAGCCCTATTGCATTCTTGTAACCCCTAGGTTACCTGTCACCCGAAGGTTACAGGAGGACCAGGTATGCAAAGCGAAACTTCAAGGGCAGAGTGGATATCTGGAAGACGGGCGCTCCTCTTCTATCTTCTCGCTGCCGCGTTGATTTTTAGCGCCGCACTCGGCGTTCCTGCTCACGTGAGCGGCAGCCGTTCAGCGTTTTGGGTTCTCGCTTGTACAGTGGTCGCGATACATCTTACACCCGCCGGCACTGTGTTTAATCGTAGCCGCGTGGTTAAATCGCTGCTGAACGACGAGAGCGTGCGGCAGCACCGATTGATGAGCTTCGCCGCCGGTTTCTGGGCGACAATCCTATCCTCGGTGATGGTCGCGGTCATAACCACTTTCGTGCCCCTCGCTTCGATGGTAACGGCACAAATCATTACCAGCGCAGGACTGGCCGCCGCATTAATTTCGTTTGCTACCCTTGAGCGTCGTGCGGCTCGTGCCTGAACGTTTGGCGAACTCCTTGAAGCAAGAACGCGCACGGCTTTCTCTGACTCAAGCCGAGCTGGCTGAACGGGTCGGTGTCAGTCGAAAGACAGTTAATACAGTCGAAAACGGCGTTTTTATCCCGTCTACTACCCTTGCCATGAAGCTATCTCGGGCTTTGGGGTTAAGCGTAGAAGAACTTTTCAAGATCGAGAATTACTAGTTTGTCCGTTTTTGGGATAATCTTTGCAAAGCCTGGGAACGTCCAGTTTTGGGCGACTGCGGAAGGGCAGCTTTGACCGCCGCGACCGGCAGCTTCCGTGCAGACCGGACATTCGCCGGAGATGAAGTGAACGACTGGCTTTGGTCGGAAGCGGCCATTCGAAAAACGTGCTATGCGCAATTCTCGATTTTATAATCTGTTGGACAAAAGATGGCCCTTGATAAGCCGACACACATGATGACTCCGTCCGAACGGATTGTAGTAAGTAATAACTTATCTAAAGCAGAGGAGTATGGCCGCCCACGACGCGTATGGGTGGAAGACGGCCACGTCTTTGTTGAGGGTCACGATGGAAGAGTAATATCCATGGTGCCGGAACTCGCGATAGCAATGGGAAGGTTATTAAGTGATGCAGGCGCCGACTCATTGATCAACCGTGTGATCGATGACAACCAATCAACCTAACTTTTGTATATTTATATTTTACCCAGTTGTCAGTTTCACTACAGGATAGGCGGTAGGATTGCGCATCTCAATCCTCGCCAACCTTAATTGCCATGCCGTACATGCATCCTCCGTCAGCCGCGGTCGTTTCTGCCGGTACTCATTCCGCGTATACGGTTTTCGTATTCTGCGACCATGTTGCGATGAACACGCGCTACGGCTGGATTGCTCGAGCTTTCAGCCCGCCGATGTTCCTGCGCAATGCGCTTTTCAAAATAGGTCGAGTCGTCACGTTGCGCCATGTCGGTCCTCCTAAATTGATGTGGCAGCGGTATAAAAACGATACGGCATTGAGTGCGCAATAAACTCGATCAAGCCGCCAAATTTTTTTATTCCACGCACCTTTGATCCGTCTGCGCCGCTCTTCCACGAGGCCCGCGACGGCTCCCCGCTACCAAATGACCGCTTCTGGGCGATTTCCGCCTGTCCGCTTTTCCGCCCAATCGCTGCCGGTCCCTTTTGGGTGACGTGCGCTCGCGATTGAGGCAGCAACGGCGATAGCTGGTGGGAAGCAAACGTCC
>JANXSN010000095.1 GCA_025352685.1 Sphingomonadales bacterium | reverse complement strand
GGGTGGGCGACCCTGACGCGCAGGCGCTGCCGACACCGTCTTGGCAACCCGCTGCACCAGCTTGATCGCGCAGCTCACACTCACCCCAAACCGACGCGCCGCATCACGCCGCGAATGACCTGCCGATACATGTCCCGAAATTCGATCCCGAAGATCGGCCGAATAGGATTTTCCCATGATCCACCTCCAATCACGGTGAATCACACTTCCCAAATAAAGGGAATCCCTCGGCCGATTCTTATTTCATGTGGGATGCTCTAGCGGAGCGCGATCCAGGTAGGCGCGTGATCACTGGCCTTCTCGCGGCCGCGATAGTCGCGGTCAACACCGGCATCGACCAAGCGGTCGGCGGTCTCGGGTGACAGCATCAAATGGTCAATGCGAAACCCCGCATCGCGCGGCCAGGCGTTCATCTGGTAATCCCAGAATGTCCACATCCTTGCAGTCGGGTGACACGATTTGAGCGCGTCGGTCCAGCCCTGTGCCGCCAGCCGTCGAAACGCAGCGCGGCTTTCGGGCTGAACGAGCGCATCGCCCGCAAGGCCGCTTGGTGACCAGATATCGGCATCGGTCGGCACGACGTTATAGTCGCCAGCGAGAACGACGGGCCTTTCTTGTGCCAGCAGCAGTGCCGCACGCGTATTGAGGCGCTCGAACCAGGAGAGCTTGTAATCGAACTTCGGCCCCGGCTGCGGATTACCGTTTGGCAGGTAGATGGCTGCAACGATCAAACCGTCGACCTCGGCTTCCAGATATCGGCTATGAGCGTCGTCGGGATCGTTCGGCAACCCGCGCAACCGCTCGACCGGGTCTGCACCCCGCGCCAGCACCGCCACCCCGTTAAACCCTTTTTGCCCATGCCAGATCGCGCCATAGCCCGCGTCGCGGACAGCGCTTTGGGGAAACGTATCGTCGCTGGACTTGATTTCCTGAAGGAGAACAACGTCGGGTTTCTTCTCGTCAAGCCATTCAATGAGGCGTGGTAAGCGCGCCTTGATCCCATTCACATTAAAGGTAGCAATGCGCATTAGATCGAAAAACTCGATCCGCAGCCGCATCCTGATGCTGCCTTTGGATTTGTCACGCGAAACGCCGCACCACCAAGCGATTCCACATAGTCGACCTCAGCACCAGCGATCAGATCAAGGCTGGTCGGGTCGACAATCAACGATACGCCGTTGCGCGTGGCGACGCTGTCGTTGGCTTCGGGTGCGTCAGCGAGGGCGAATTTGTACTGAAACCCCGAACACCCCCCACCCTCTACTGCAAGGCGCAGAACGGGGGCCTTGCCTTGACGCTCGGCAATTGACGCGACGCGTTTGGCCGCAGCTTCAGTAAGATTAACGGTAAGGCTCATAGACTGGTAGATAGGCCCACAGGGGACCAGCGGCAAGTTATTCGCCCTTGGGACCGCCCATGGCAATATTACCTCGCGTCTGCATCGCCACGAGATAACTAGCCGATTGCAGGAACGGCATGGGATTCACCGCATGGCCGTCGAGGCGTACTTCATAGTGAAGATGCGATCCAGTGGAACGTCCGGTCGACCCCATTCTCGCGATCAACTGCCCCCGGGTCACGTGCATGCCAGGCTGAACAAGGATCGCGGAGAGATGACCATAGCGGGTCTGGATACCCCTGCCGTGATCAAGCTCTACCAAGTTGCCGTAACCGTTGGCCCACTGCGCGCGTGCAACAATACCGTCGGCGGTCGCGTAGATCGATGTGCCAAGGCGGCCCGGAATATCGACACCGGCATGCATGGCTGCACCGCCTCGAAACGGATCGCTTCGCACGCCAAAGCTGCTCGTGAAGGTAACCGCGTCAACCGGGCGCTGCGATGGAATGGCAACCATGCCCTGCTGAAGCTGCTCGAGCCGCTTCCACGACTGGAACAGGGCGCGGAACTGCAGGTCGGGCTGCGCCTTGCCTGTCGACGTCGCGCTGGCGCTCGGCATTGGCTCGTAGGGGCCACCCATCGCGCCGGATACGCGATGAAACCGACGCGTGTCGATGCCAAGTCGGCCGACCGCTACGACAGTTGCCTGATATTTAGCGTTTGTCTGAGCGGCTATACGCTGCGCCAGTAAATCCTGACGACCCTCAGCCGAGGCAAGCGGCGCCAGTATTTTACCGACCAGCGGTGATGTCAGCGCGTTGGTTGCGGGGACGGAAGCGGGCATGACGCCCTTACCCAACACGACGGCGTCAAGCATCGCCTGACGCGCTTCGAGATGCTTGGCATGTTCGGCAGCCGCTACCCGAATGGCTGCCATTTCAGCTTCCATTGCCGCAACCTTGGCAGTCATGCGCACGACGGAGGCGTCGGACGAAAGCGCCGAGGTGATGGCACCAGCCATCGCCGGCGTGCCGACGGCGATCTGTGCAGCAGCAAAAAGCGAGAGGCTCAGCGTCATCGCCCCAGCTGCCGCGCCGGCGATCTGCGCCTTGGCCGAAACATGAATGCGGCGCATCGTGGCGCCGTCGTGAAAAAACAGATCCCGCGATCTGACCTTATTGCGGAGCGTGGACACAAAACCGCCCCGTCCTGAAAAACGACCCAAATTCATCCAATCCCCCGCAACCCAAAGGGTGAGCTGAAACTTTCAATGACATTGCGCGTTGTTCACTTGGTCAAGACTACGCGCTGTTCTCGCTAGCTTGCTGCAATAATGTGGTGCGGTCAGCAACGTTACCGCGCTAGAGCGCAAGACTGGCACGACGAGTCGATGAGATGCGGAGGAATGGCGGTCTTAAGGAGCGACAAAGCCGCTTTGTCAGATTGACAGCGACGCCCCATGTCATGGTGACACAAGCGCCTTTGCCGCTCCTAAAACCGATTCGGCATGTCCCTTGACCTTCACCTTGCGCCAAATCCGGGCAATCCGTCCGTCGCCAGCAATCAGAAACGTTGCCCGCTCGATGCCCATATACGACCGACCATACATCGACTTTTCTACCCAGACGCCGAACGCCCCACAAAGGCTCCCGTCGGAATCGGACACGAGTGCGATGGCAAGCGCGTGTTTTTTTGAGAATTTTGCGTGGCTCGCGGCCGTATCACGTGACACCCCCAGAACAGTCACATCGGCGGCGGCGAATTCTCCTGCCAGAACGCTGAAGTCCTTAGCCTCCGTCGTGCAGCCGGGCGTGTCGTCTTTCGGATAGAAATAGATAACCAGTGGCTTGCCGCGATAGTCGGTTACATCGCGGCGCGCGCCGTCACTCAATTCGATTCGGGCTTCGGGCGCCATGTCACCGATACTAACCATCAGGCTTCCTTTGCACGTTTCTCGATTTGGGCAAAATGGCGTGATACGCACTGCCGCGCCGTTTCTAACTGCGCAAGAAGCGACATCCAATCGGGTGCATTACACGCGCGTGCGAGCAACACGCGCGTTGCCGGCGCAGGCTCTGCAAGATCAGGTGCGACCAGTCGCAGCACAACAAGCAGCCGAGTGAGCAAATCATGTGCTGCGCCGAGTTCAACCTCGACAAACCCTTCCTTTGCAAGAACCGCAATTGCCTGGCGGAGATCGGGGAACAAGCCGACTCCGTGGATAAGCTGTTGAAAATGAACGGCAAATTCCAGATCTACGAGGCCGCCCTGACCTAGTTTGACATCAATAAAACCCTTGGCAGGTTTGTGGATGGTAATTTCAGCGCGCATTTTGAGCACGTCAGCAGCGACAGTTGTCACAGTGCGCGGGCGTTCGAGGGTCTGCCGCACGATGTCGCAGACGGCTTGCCTGCCTGCCTCAGATCCGAATACCGGCCGGGCACGCGCCAGAGCCATGTGCTCCCAGGTCCACGCTGCTTCACGTTGGTACTGCTCAAATGAATCGACCGACACGACAAGGGGGCCCTGTGTTCCCGAAGGACGCAGTCGCGTGTCCACTTCATAGAGCGGGCCTACCGACGTCGGCACCGACATCGCCCCGGTCACGCGTTGCGCGAGCCGGTTGAAATAATGTGTAGCGCCGAGCGGGCGTTCGCCGTCCGATTCCGCGCCAAAGTCACCCGAAAACAGGTAAATCAGGTCGAGATCGGAGGCATGCGTCAGAAGACCGCCGCCATATCGGCCGAGTGCGACGACGATCAACTCACCGCCCGGCACTCTGCCGTGCACCAGTTCGAAATCGGCAATCACACGCGATGCGACCACCTCGAGCGCGACATCTGCCAGCGCGCCATAACCGGCTGCGACGTCGAGCGGGTCAGCAGCCCCCTCGACGATCTGCACGCCGAGCGCGAACCGATACTCGCCAACCACGTGCCGGACGCCGTCGAACACCGATTCGGCATCGCCCGTTCCGCCCACTGTCATTTCAGCAATCAGCGCCGATGCATCCGGAACCGGTCCAAACGCTGTACGATCAACCAGCCGGTCAAGCAGCATCGACCGCTGCGCCAAGGCTTCGGCAAGTATCGGTGCGTGGCTGAGAATATCGACGAGAAGCACACGAAGCCCAGGCTGAGCGTCGAGCAGGCGGAACAGGTTGATCCCGCTCGACAGATGCCCCAGTAGTAAGTCGAGGCGAGCCAAAGCTGCATCCGGATCGGGCGCTTTAGCCATGTCAGCGAGCATGTCGGGTAACAGCTTTTCGAATGCGGCAACTGCAGCTGGGCTGCGGATCGCGCGAATACTTCCGGCTCGCCAGCGGGCAATTCGTGCTTCGGCGTCGACGGAGTTGCGAAACCCATAGCTGCCCATGGCGCTAGCGCCTGACAAGCGCCTCGCTTGGCCCGGGTTATCGTCAAGCGCGTCGTACAACGACCCAACCCGGTCGACATGCGACCTCAAGAGTGCGAGTAACGCGCCGCCATCGGCTAGCCCATGCAAGCGCGCCACGTTGTCGAGTGCTGCGGTGTCGTTCGGCAGCAAATGCGTCTGACGATCATCGACTAGTTGCAGCCGGTGCTCGATTGTCCTCAACACGCGGTAGGCGTCCGCAAGGTCCGCCGCCTCACCAGACTCGATCAGGCCGGCTCGCGCGATGGCGGCGAGCGCGGGGAGCGTTGCGCCGTCGCGGAGGGCTGGATTTCGCCCTCCATGGATCAACTGCTGAATCTGAGCATGAAATTCCACCTCGCGAATGCCACCTCGGCCGCGCTTCACGTCAAATCCGGGGGCAAGCAATTGGTTGCCATGGTGGTCGCGGATCGCGCGGGTCAGCGCACGCAATTCGCCGATCGCCCCGAAATCGAGGCTTCGCCGCCAGACGAAAGGGGCGATCGCGTCGAGGAAACGCCTGCCAAGCGCAACGTCCCCGGCCGCCGCCCGTGCGCGAATGAACGCAGCCCGCTCCCAGGCAAGGGCACTCGATTCATAATGCGCAATGGCTGCATCGACCGGCAATGCAATCGGCGTTGCTTCCGACGCGGGGCGTAAACGGAGATCGACCCGAAAGACAAAGCCATCGGCGTCGCGCGTCTGCAGCAGCTCGACAACATGCCGCGCGATGCGCACGGCTGCTTCGGCGGGTTCCTCACGCGACAGATGCGGCAAGGTTTGCGGATCGTAGATGAAAATCAGATCGATGTCGGAACTGAAATTGAGTTCGCGGCTACCGTGCTTGCCGAGCGCGATCGCGGCAAATCCCTGCGGCTCTGCCCCGGGCACGTGGGCGCGAATGGCGGTCTCGATGGCGGTTTCGAGCGCATAGTCTGCAAAATCGCTAAGCGTGCGGACAATCGGTTCCAACGGCCATAATCCACCGACATCGGCAAATGCAAGCGCGAGTACCGTGCGTCCACGTTGGCGCCTCAGTCTGGCAGCCACTGTTCGTGCATCAACCTGTCGCGCAACGCCAAGAGCGGACTCGATTTCCCGAACGCCTAAGGCGCCGACGACATCACCGTGGAGTTCGATCAACCTGGCAAGGAACGGCGAATGCGCGGCAAACCGCGCGGCAATCGCGTCGACGTCAAGCGATGCTCCAGGCACAGTTATTGTCAATCGTGTCTCGACATGGGGTCACGGGTCAGTTGAAAATCGCAAATTACGCAGTCGTTAGCGAGACTTCCCTGCTCGTACCATATCGTTATGACGGCGAAACTTGCAAAGCGCCCGCGTGCCCCTAACCAGATTGCGAGGTTGATCGGCGATCTGGCGACCGGCGCGGTGCCGAGAAGCGGAAATCTCGAGCGCCTTACGCCGACAGCGGCCAAGCTGCCCACTCTTGGCTGCAAGCGCGAGTTAGCGGGGGTCCGCGGCCTTCGCATCGTCCTTTGCGCTAACGGTATTTCCCTTTGACGACCCAATATTGAAACTTCGGCGCTCAGCAGGCGTTCAGCTCTCATGGAATCAACCGACAACTTCTACCAAGTGCCTGCAATATGTGAAATTGCTGGCCCAAATCCGACCGATGGCATCGGTCGTGCGTTGCGACGCGCCTTCCCTGCGACGATCGACGCGCCGATGGACTTCGCTCGATTGCTGGCAGCGCTCGATCTTATTCCGGAGGTGTGTCAACACGGCTTAGCGTCGTAACCTCGTCCATAATCGTATCAAGCGCCGACTTCTCGCCACGGTGATGCGATGCACGCGGCGTTAACTCGTTACCATCCATCAGCGCCTCCAGCGCAACACGTCCGCGTGCGACACGGCTTTTGATAGTTCCTACAGCAACGCCACAGATTTCCGCCGCTTCTTCATAGGCAAAGCCTCCTGCCCCAACGAGAATGAGCGCCTCGCGCTGCGATTGCGGCAATCGGACAAGCGCACGTTCAACGTCGCCCAATTCGACCTGACGATCCTGACCCGCTGGTGCAGCAAGGAGACGATCTGCAACCAGATCGTCCCATTCACCCGTGAAGCGCGCCCGACGCATTTGAGACAGGAAGAGGTTGCGCAAGATAATGAATGTCCAGGCGCGCATATTCGTGCCCGCCTGAAACCGTCCCCGCGCCGCCCAGGCTTTCAAAAGTGTTTCCTGGACAAGATCGTCTGCCAAATCGCGGTTACCCGACAGTGACCGTCCGAAGGCGCGCAGTTGCGGAATGACCTGCCCGAGCTCGGACTTGAAATCGACATCCGACAGCGCAACACGTTCGGCCTCACGATCGAAGCCCGTGTCGGGCTTCTTGGCAATCATCATCAACCCATCCAGCCTATCGCAACGATACCGCCAAGCGCCGCGACAACGAGGACCAACGACGCAATCAATACATAACGCATGACACCGGGTCCGGTGCCTGCACGTGCTTCGATTGCGGTTTCGTGAATGGGTTGCTCATCTGGCATTTCATGCTCCGCCAATATGTCCGTTAACGCGCCTGCAGCGCACGCGGTTCCATCACGCAGCCGGAACGGTTGTCTCATCAAAGAATAGCGCCTGCGCAATCGCCGTGCGAACTGTCGCACGCTGAAAAGGCTTGGTGATCAGAAACGTCGGCTCGGGTCGCTCACCGGTCAAAAGGCGTTCCGGGAAAGCTGTAATAAAGATCACGGGCACGGAAAATTCTGCCAGGATCTCCTTGACGGCATCAATGCCCGAGCTGTTATCGGCAAGTTGAATGTCTGCGAGGACCAGACCTGGCCGATCCGACAGCGCGAGCGCAACGGCCTCGTCGGCCGTGACGGCGATGCCGGTCACGGCGTGTCCGAGATCGCGAACGATTGTTTCGATATCCATTGCGATCATCGGCTCATCTTCGATGATGAGCACGCTCGCTCTCGTTTGAGTTTCGATGTCCGACAACGCCGCGGTAACGAGCGACTGGACCTCGTTCGCATCTGCATCGATCAGATAAGCAGTGTCATCGAACGTGAACCCCTCCATCGCAGTCAACAACAAAGCTTGCCGCGACCGCGGCGTAATCCGTGACAAACGCGCCCGCGCAATTGCATCTTGGTCGTCGGCGCCGTGGTCGATCTGGTCACCCGCAAGTTCGGTCGAAGCCCAGATGACATGAAATGTACGATAGAGCCCGAGCTTCGGATCGACATTCACGGGAAACTCTGCCGGCGCCGCAATAATCGCCTCGAGCGTTGCGCGGACATAAGCGTCGCCATGCGATTGGCTTCCGGTCAAGGCGCGCGCATACCGGCGCAGGAAGGGGAGGTGAGGAGCAAGTTGCTGGCCGAGCGACATCTTATTTCCGTCCTTAGTTACGCGCATAATCCGATTCTGTCGGACTGTATTGTGCATGTTGCAACCCCCCTGCCCATCGCCTTATTAGACGTTCGACCGTTACGGTTGCGAAATTCCTGCAAATGGTGGAACCAACGAACGCCGAAATGGTTTCATCACCGCTGGGGGACAAAAAATAGCCTGGCAAAAAACATTGGTTAAGGGCCACCTGGCGTTGTTTTTGCCTCTGTGTGGATGCGACGACTTGCGTGGGCGCTTTTGAAGGATGACGCCTTGGCGGAGAGGCCTGTTACGAATCAACGTGAGCAAAAGGGTGCAAAGCCTGTTCCCAAACCTGCAAAATCGTCACAAGCGGACGTCGGCATTGCATTGCGCCAGGCGTTTCAAGCGGCAGTGAACGAAGATGTTCCCGACGAATTGCTCGACCTGCTCCGACGTCTCGATTGAGTTAGCGGCTCGTGGTAAGCACCGTGCGGGGACGCTGGGCACAATATTATACGCAGCTGTCCACCAGCGCAAAGCTGATCCTTATTCTGTCGCTGGCGCTGGCACCCCTCGGCGTCATTGCATTGCTCGCATCACTGCAATCGACTCGAATGGCCGACGCACAACGTCGATCGGAATTGCGCGTTGCCGCGACAGAAGCGACGCGCAAACTCGCGACTGAACTTGCGTCTGACATCGTTGTGCTGCGCGACGCGGGGCAACGCATGGATTCGGCCCCCAACAGTCCCGAGCCCTGTACGCGGGTCGAGGCGCTGCTCTCGTCGCGAGGGACGGGGCACGTTCCCTTCGCGCTTTTCGGCGTCGCTTCCGCGCCGCTTTGCGCGACTGCTGGGATGGCATTGAACCGTCCCGCCAGTTTGTTTGATGGGAGCATCAGCTTTCGTACATCGGGCGATATGCTCGATGTCATTGTGCCTTCTCCCGCTGGTAGCAATGTTGCAGTTACGCGGTACACGCCGCAAATGCTGGCTCGCTTTGCCGAACCCGCCGGCTATGGCAGCGCATACAGGATGACAATCGACATCGATGGCGCGCCCTTGGTGATCGCCGAGCGCAATGGCGAAACCGATTTTGATCGAACCGAAGGCGTCTCAATGCCGGTTGGTGTGGGGCCCTTGTCGCTATCGATGACAGTGGCCAGTGCACAGTTTGGGGCCGCCGAAGCGCTCCTCACCTTCTTACCGCTCTTGATGTGGGCCTCGGCGTCAGCCGTCGGATTTTACGTGGTGGACAGGCTGCTCATCCGCCCCCTTAAAGTGCTGCGTACCAGCGTGGCGACGTATGAACCGGGTTCATCGCGCCGCGCGCTGACCCGCACACCGGCGATCGAAATTCGCGAGCTGGAAACCAGCTTCGCGGCCTTTGCTGACCGCCTTGCCGAGCGCGAGCATGATCTTGAACGGGCGCTGTCGGATCAAGTTCGGCTGACGCGCGAAGTTCATCACCGCGTCAAGAACAACCTTCAGGTGATCGCGAGTCTCATCAGCCTACACGCTCGCGATTCCGTCTCGAGCGATGCCGAACTTGCCTACGCAAGTATTCAGCGTCGTGTTGATGCGCTCGCCATCGTCCATCGCAACCATTATGCCGAACTCGAGCAGAGCCACGGTATCGACGCGAAAGCGTTGCTCAGCGAGCTCATCGGAAATTTTCGCGCCAATCCCAAACCTGCCATGATGCCTCCCACTATAACCCTGGCGGCATCACCGCTCTACGTAACCCAGGATACCGCGATACCCTTGGCCTTCCTATTTACCGAGATTGCCGAGCTCGCCTTATTCGCCGATCCGACCGCCCTACTTGCCGTGACAGTAGTGGCAAGTGGTGATCCCGGTGCCGAAGCGCGTGTTGCCACGCTCGACATCGCCTCGGCTGCGCTCAGACCACCGACGCAAGGCGAGCAAACGCCAGCGTTTCGGATTATCGAAGGGCTAGCCCGCCAGCTTCGCGCGCCGATGAAATTCGACTCGGCTCGTCATGCCTACACGTTCGAATTCGCTACACTTGGCGATATCAACTTTTCGTAAATTTTTTTACGCGACGGGGAACCAGTTCGCGAGGGCAGCGTTTTTAACTTCGGATGGCGGCCTTTTGCCCCCCGCTCTCGCCATCCACAATCAGGGTCCGAGAGTTTGCGCCACCCCCCCCCGGCGCTGCTCTCGGACCCATATCTTTTCCTGAACTATTACGCATCCACCTCGGCGACCTGCTTTCGCCGCGAACGTTCGGTAAACCAAGTCGCAATCAGCGTCAGCTCGTACAGGACGCAGAGTGGCACCGCGAGCAACAACATTGAACCAATGTCGGGCGGCGTCAGCACCATGGCTATCCCGAACGCCCCCACAATCGCATAACGACGCGACGCCACGAGCTGCTTTCGTGTGACAATGCCTGCGGCTTCGAGCAGCATGAGCAAGACTGGCAGCAAGAACGACAGGCCAAATCCGAACAGGAACTGCATGACAAAGGTCAAATAGTTACCGACAGCGGGCAATGCTTCTTGCTGCACGCCGCCAATCATCCCTTGAAAATTGGCACCGAGTAAAAAGTGCAGTGCGAGCGGGATTGCGACAAAGTAAGCAAGGCTTGCACCCATCGCAAACAGGATAGGCGTTGCGAAAAGAAACGGCAGCGCAGCGCGCTTTTCCTTCTTGTAAAGCCCGGGTGCGATGAATAACCAAATCTGGTTTGCGATGACCGGAAACGCCAACATGATCGCGGAGAAGAATGCGACCTTGAGCTCGACGAAAAAGGCTTCAAAAATCTGCGTATAAATGAGTTTGTTCTGTCCCGCGACGAGTAGCGGATGGACCAGCACTGCAAAAATGTCGCGCGCAAAATATAAACAGATACAAAATGCCAGACCGAGCGCAGCAAAGCTCCAAAGGAGGCGGCGGCGCAGTTCGATCAGATGGTCGAGTAGCGGTGCCTTCGATGCGTCGAGGTCGGAATCGGACTCGCTCACGCCGACTTGTCTGCTTTCGCGGCAGGTGCGGGTAACGCATCCTGAAACGGCGTCGAGGACTCGGACGCTCCCGTCTCTGACCCCGGCGCGGAGAAGTCAGTCAACGCACTGTGCTCCGCCATGATCCGGGCATTTTCTGCCTTCCACTTTTTTTCCATTTCCTCGAGCTCGGCCTCCCGGACCATTGCATCAAAGCCGCTCCGGAACTGGCTTGCCATGCCGCGCGCCTTTCCGACGAAGCGACCAACGACGCGCATCGCCTTGGGCAAATCCTTGGGGCCAATGACTATCAGCGCTACAAGCGCGAACAGCATGAACTCGGACGGCGCGATGTCAAACATGGTGAAACGCCGTTCCTTCGTGACGCACGACGGCCTTAAGCCTGGGCGTCCTTGGTTGCTGCAGCTGCGCTAGCTGCTTTGGCAGCTTCGTGCTCGGCAATAATTTCCGCTGCGGTTCTGCCCTCGATCAACGTTGCGGGCCTCGAAGGACTGCTCCCGTCCTCCTCGGCCATGCCCTTTTTGAAGTTCTTCACCCCTTTGGCGACGTCGCCCATCATTGACGAGAACCGGCCCCCGCCAAGCAGCAGGATCGCGATCACCGCGAAGATGAGGATATGCGGAAGCGAGAGACCCATTGTTCAAACTCCGTAAGTTACTCTCTATCTAGTCGCTCTCGTCGGCGCTTTCCAGTTCCGCTTCATTTTCGACGATATCCCAATCGTCGCCAGCCAGCTTGAGCATCCCCGCCGCGCGCAAATCCTCGATGCCTGGCAGGTCGCGTCGGTCGGCCAGCCCGAAATGCGAAAGGAAATCTGGTGTTGTCGCATAGGTTAACGGACGACCGGGGATTTGCCTTCGCCCCGCCGGCGCGATCCAACCCGCCTCCATCAAGACGTCGAGTGTCCCTCTTGAGATCTGTACACCACGAATGGCCTCGATCTCGGCGCGGCTCACCGGTTCGTGATAAGCAACGATCGCCAGCGTCTCTACGCCGGCGCGGCTGAGGCGACGCGCGGTCTCGCGCGTTTCGCGCAACAAATGGGCGAGATCGGCCGGTGTCTGAAAATGCCAGCGGCCGCCCCGTTCGACAAGTTCAATACCGTGACCCGCATGCCGGGCCGCAACGCGCGCGAACGCATCGCGCACATCGGGAACGTCCAGACGCCGTGCGACCTCGTCCGCTGTAAGAGGCACTTCGCTGGCAAATAACAGCGCTTCGACCGCACGCACGAGATCGTCCGGGGCGGTCATGCAGCTTTCACCAGCAGCGGCCCAAACGCCGCATCTTGCCGCAACTCGAGTGTCCCGCGCCGGGCGAGCTCGAGCATCGCCACGACCGTAGAGGCCAGTATCGACCGCTGGAAATCGGGGTCACCGATTTTGGGCATAAATGCAGCGATCGCAGTCCAGTCGCGCATGCCGCCCACCATCGCCTCGATGCGCGTCATCGCGGCCTCAAGCGTCATGATTGGACGGCGGCTGACTTGATGAAGCACCGGCGTACCGCGTGCTTTGACCTGGCTGTAGCCCGCGATCAGATCGTAAAGACTAACCTGCCACAGCACATGTCTGTCGCTCGCCAACCCTTCGGGCGCGCCGCGCAGGAAAACGTCTCGATTGAGGCGGTCGCGCGCCATCAGCCGTGCCCCACTGTCGCGCATGGCATCGAGCCGCATAAGTCGCTGTTGAAGCCGCCACGCCAGTTCTTGCGGCGATGGATCGGCCTGCTCAACCTTGGGCAGTAAGAGGCAGGATTTGAGATAGGCGAGCCACGCAGCCATCACGAGATAATCGGCGGCCTGATCGAGATGGCTGGCACCTGCGCGTTTGAGGTATTCAAGATACTGATCGACGAGCGCGAGGATCGAAATGACGCGCAGATCAACTTTCTGCGACCGCGCGAGCGCAAGCAGCAGGTCGAGCGGCCCTTCCCATGTGCCCAGATCAACAGTCAAAGGGCCGGCGTCGTCGATCATGTGAGTGCCAGCAACGCGTCTCGCGTGACTAATAACCCCGGCAACGCCGCAAAGTCCTTGACCTGCGCAATGGGAGCCATCGCCCGTGACAACCGTGCGCGACCCAGCGCAGGCAAGGACGGCAGGCTGCTTGCGATCCCGATCATCTCCTCCATCCTCGCCCAGCAATTAAGCGCAATGTCGCATCCTGCCGCGACAGCTGCTGCTGCGCGCGAAGGAACATCACCCTTGAGCGCCTGCATGTCGAGGTCGTCGCTCATCAAAAGCCCTTCGAAGCCGATCTGCCTCCGAATGATGTTTCCAATAATTTCTGACGACATGGTGGCGCAGTTTTCGGGATCCCAAGCCGGGAACATGATGTGCCCTGTCATCCCCATTGGTGAATCATTGAGGCGGCAAAACGGCTGCAAATCGGCGGTAAGTGTCGCGGCGTCTGCATCCACCACTGGCAAATGATAATGACTGTCCACACGTGCGCGACCTTGCCCCGGCATATGCTTGACGACGCCGACCACACCGCCACTGCGCAGCCCGTCGATCACGGCTCGACCGAGCGAGGCGACCCGGACCGGGTCACTGCCGAGCGCACGATCACCGATCGCGGGATGGGTCTCTGGAACCCTGACGTCGAGCAAGGGCAGGCAATCGACGGTGATGCCGACCTCTGCCAGCATTAGTCCTAACGCCTCGGCATTCGCCCGTGCCGCCTCGAGCGCCGAAATCGGCGCGACATCGTAAAGCGCGTCGAACGCGGCACCAGCCGGAAAGGCGGGCCATTCGGGCGGTTGCATTCGCGCAACGCGCCCGCCTTCCTGATCGATCAGGATCGCGACGTCGTCCCGACCTTCCAGCGCACGCAAACTATCGGTCAGGGCGCGCAACTGGGGTCGGTTCACGCAATTGCGTTTAAACAGGATATAGCCCGCCGGTTTCGCGTCGGCGAAAAAAGCGCGTTCATCCGCGGTCAGCGTGGGGCCGGACAAGCCGAAAATCGCAGGGGTCATGCCGACTGGCATACCCCGGCGTGACGCGAGGTCAATTGACCTGAATACAGTTCTCGCCTGCGGCTCTGAGCTTGGCGCAGACGGTGGCTGCATTCGGCCCGGCGTCAGCGCGCAAACGATAGACTGTCGATCCGGCTACGGTTGCAGACATGATCGAGCGTGTCAGCGGCGCGACATAGGCGTAACGTCCGGTCAGCATTGTCCAGGCAGTTCCAGCCTTTGCCTCAGACCCGAACGCACCCAGCTGAATCAGCCGGCCGCCGTTCTTCGCTGTCTCAACAACCGCAACGGGTGACCTGGCGACCAGGGGCGCCGCCGCCTTTGGCACTGCAACTGTCGTATTCGCCGAAGGCTTGCCCGCAGTATCCGCCTTGGTTGCCCCTTTGACGCCCTTCACCGGTGTTTCGGGCACCGCGTTGCTGTCGATCTTGCCGTTCGCCTCGGCGCCTTCCGACGTGGCAAAGGCGCTGTCGCCCTTGCCTTCGACCTTCATGCCGCCGGGCGCATCGGGCTTGACCTTATAATCGCCTTCAGCGGCCGCAATTACGGTTGGGTCCACCGCCGGCGGTGCGGATTTAGAGCGCAAGAACCACACGCCGCCGATGACGACACCAAGCGTGATCAGCGCGACGATGATCAGCGCTGCGAGCTTCCCCACGGAAACGCCTTCGTCTGCATCCTCATCGTTGACGGCCTCAAGCCAAGGTAGCCGATCCTCGTCGGTTGCGGTGTCGCGTGCGGTATCGCTCAACTTACGTCTCCCAACTCACATCTCTTCCACAGCTGCCACACCCATGATCGACAGCCCGTTACGAATAACTTGAGCTATACCATCGCTGAGAAAAAGACGCGCGGCACTAAGTTGGACGTCGTTAACTACCAGAACCCGCCGATCCGCGCGGTCGTGTCCCAAATTGAAATAACCGTGAAAGGCGGCTGCAAGGTCATAAAGATAAAATGCAATCCGATGCGGCTCACGCGCCAGCGCCGCTGATTCGACGATTCGGGGGAACTGCGCGGCCATTTTTACCAATTCCAAATCCTCCGCATCGAGACGCGCTGTGCCTGCCACTTCCCCCGTTATCCCCACTTCTGCAGCCTTGCGACCGATCGAGCGAATGCGGGCATGGGCATATTGGACATAAAACACCGCATTGTCCTTCGAAGCCTCGACCACCTTGGCGAAATCGAAGTCCATCTGCGCATCTGACTTACGCGTCAGCATGGTGAAGCGAACGACGTCCTTGCCGACCTCGTTGACGACATCCGCCAGTGTCACAAAATTTCCCGAACGCTTTGACATCTTCACGGGCTCTCCCGCACGGAGCAGGCGAACCATCTGGATCAGTTTCACGTCGAATGGCTTGCCGCCGGTCAGCGCCGATACCGCAGCCCGGATGCGCTTGACTGTCCCGGCATGGTCGGCGCCCCAGATATCGATCAGCGCATCAGCCGTCTCCGATTTCTGGAAGTGATACGCCATGTCGGCCCCGAAATAAGTCCAGCTCCCGTCCGACTTGCGAATCGGCCGATCCTGATCATCGCCGAAGCTGGTCGACCTGAACAATGGCAGCGTTACCGGTTCCCAATCGGGATCAATTTCACCCTTCGGGGCTTCGAGCACGCCGTCGTAGACGAGACCGGCTGCCCGGAGCACAGCTTCGGCAGCTTCAGGCTTTT
This sequence comes from Sphingomonadales bacterium, assembly GCA_025352685.1. GTDB lineage: Bacteria > Pseudomonadota > Alphaproteobacteria > Sphingomonadales > Sphingomonadaceae > Sphingomonas_O. Next base: position 111,527 of record JANXSN010000095.1, on the reverse strand, counting down.
TCGCCGCCTGCACGTCGGCCTCACTGGCAAATACGTCGTGATGAATGTCGAGCAAAGCCAAGTCTGCCTTGATGAGCTCCAGCATCGCTGCGACAGCCTTGGTGCGGAACAGGACGAGCCACTCACCCTCCGGTCGACCCACCCAGACGTCGCCGAATTCAGCGGCGAGCGCCCGTCCGACTGGTTGTAGATAGACGCCTGGATAGAGCCCTTCTGGAATCTCGCTCACATCGTCCCCGAGCGCTTCCCGGTACCGGACGTAAACCGACCGCGCGAGCACATCGACTTGAGCGCCCGCATCGTTGACATAGTATTCCCGCGTCACTTTGTATCCCGCCCACTCAAGCAGGCTAGCCAGCGCATCGCCGACGACCGCGCCGCGGCAATGCCCCATGTGTATCGGCCCGGTCGGGTTGGCGGAGACATATTCGATATTGACCGTCGTCCCTGCGCCCATGTCCGAGCGCCCGTAAGCCGCACCGGCAGCAAAAATGGCCACAAGTTCAGCGCGCCAGATGTCCTCTGACAACCGCAAGTTGATGAAGCCCGGCCCGGCGATTTCGACGGACACCACGCCGGGCACGGCCTCAAGCTCGGGCTTCAGCATCTCGGCAAGGACACGCGGGGCAATGCCGGCTCCCTTTGCCAACACCATGGCAGCATTGGACGACAGATCTCCGTGCGACGGATCGCGCGGCGGTTCTACTGTCACATTGCTCCGCGGCGCATCCGCTACCGCAGGCACCCGGTCGAGCGCGGCATTGAGCTGCGCAATGAAGTTCTTGTAAAGTGTCATGGTGGGGCGGCGCTTAGGCGAGATTGCGCGCCGACTCCAGCATGTCGCGGTAGTAGTGAATGCCGAGACCCTCCGCAGTTGCCCGTCCAAGGCACAGTATTGCCACTGGCACCTCGCCGCCGGCAATAGCCCGATACCGGTCAAAGCAGCGCCGCGGCAGCGCATTCGTCAACAAACCTGACGAGGATCCCAAGTCGTTCGGTCAGCCGCGAATCGTGCGTCCGCTGGCCAACAAGTAATCGAGGGCGGAAAACGTCTAACCGCTCGGACCCGAGAGCGGTCACAAACATCTCGGCCTGACGCTTTGTCGCGATGTAGAATTTCGTCGACCGCGAACGGGCCGGGGCTGACGACACCATCAGAAACTGGCGCGCGCCCGCGGTTTTGGCGGCTGGCGCGACCGCGACATTGGTATCATGATCAATGGAGGCGATTGCCTGGCGCGACCCGGCTTTGGCGATTGTCGTGCCGAGCGCCGAGTTTACAACCTCGGGACGCAAGCCGGCGACGATGGCTGGCCACCGATCGGCCGACATCACCCGATCGCTGGCGACACTTGGCGCGCGGCAACTACCGACGGCCAAATGATGGCCGCCGAGCACGGGCGCTCGCAAACCTTAGACCAGCCCTAACACCCCGAACAGCATGATTTTTATCGCAGACCTGCCGCCTCGAGCATCGGTCTTAGAAAATGCCGGTCAGGCCTTGGGCTCGGTAAACCGCTTGATCTTGTTGGGCAGATCCTTGCCCTTGGTCCGACGCGACGGTATCTGAACAGGATTCTTCTTTTTCCACTGAGCCCACGTCATCGCGCCCTCGGGCGTGTTGATTATCTCGTCGTCGAGCATCACGCGCGCACCAAAGTCTCGTCGAATTTCACGCCTGTTTCATCGGGAAACAAAGCGCTGGCCACGCGCGCCGGATCGAGCCGATAATGCTGCGCCAGTGCAGCGCCAATCAACGTATCGAGACTGAGCGTCGGTTTAAGATCTCGTCCCTCGTATAGATTTCCCGTCGAAAGCCCCGGCCAATCCGCCACCACGCGCCCGCCTGCAACACCGCCCCCGAGCAGCATCGCTGCAGAGCCAGTGCCATGGTCCGTCCCGCCCGTTCCGTTGACGGCTACCGTACGCCCGAACTCGGTGGCAACGACAACGAGCGTATTTTCCCATTGCGGGCCGAGGCCGGCCTTCAAGGCCGCCAACATCGCGTCAAGACCCTTTAATTGGACGTTTAACCGCCCTTGCTGACCGGCGTGCGTGTCCCAGCCCCCCGTCTCGATCATCGCGATGCGGGTAACAGGTCCCATCAGCAACCGCGCGGCAAGCGTGCCCGTGGCCGCCGCGTTCTTACCGCTCACGTCGTTCAAATCGCCCGTGATCGACCGTGTCGCGATTGCCTGTTCCCATAGACCGTGCAGCTGCGGATCGGCAGCATAGAGCGACGACACCCGGAGCAGCAGGTCGTCCGGCGCCTCGGGCAAGGCTGACGGTGCATAAGACGCCACCTCGATTTTCCCGCGTAATGCTGCGGGGATCGTCGAAGAAATTGCAATCGCGTCGGCCTCCGATTTCGGCAACAGCGCGAGAAAGCGATTGAGCCAGCCATCCTTCAACTGGTATGGCTGAGCACCACCCGTTTCGAGCACGTTCTGTCCGTCGAAATGCGACCGATCGCGGTAGCGCGAGGCAACGGCATGCGCGAACAACGCTTCTTTGCCTGCAAACATTTTGGCGGTTTCAGTCAACGCTGGATGCAGTGTGAACAGGCCGTCGAGCTTGCTTCCACCGGGCATCGCCAAGGCGCCCCGCGTACCGACAAACCCCGGATCACCGGTCGGCATCACGATATTCAAACCGTCCGCTGCGCCGCGCTGAATGACAAAAACGAAACGCCGCTCGGTCGGCGCTGATGCAAAGGCGATTTTGGGCAGCACCGCGACGCCTGCCCCTGCGAGTCCGGAGGCGAGTATTCCGCGCCGCCCCATAGCCAAGTCCAACATCACTACCTCCGCATGAATTCGGGCGAAACGAGCATTAGCGACAATCCCTCGACCGGGCCTTCGGCGCGACCAATCGCCATCAGTGTCGCCGGACTTCCACCGCGAGGCAAGACATTTGCCGCCACCGTGCGCACGTCGAACGCCGCACCGCCTACGCGCGTGGCGATCCGAGACGCCGCCTCGACCCGGCGCATCAAGGCATCGGGTCCAGCCCAGCTCGCATCGAAATCGTCGAACCCGGCCGGCGAGCCCGGTTTCCACACCGGCTGACCGAGCTGACCCATGAGGCCCGCAACTGCCTGTCCCTCAACATGTCGCGTGCCGACCGCGCGCAGTGCAGAGATCGACCAATCCCATGGCGTCTTGAATTTGCCCGCGCCGAGGTGATTCACTTCGGGCGCATCGATCAGGATGCGATAGAGTGCTGGAAGATCGCCTCCCGTTGACAGGAAACTTGTCGACAACCGCGCAATCAACGCGGGCGGCGGCGTATCGCCGGTAAAGTGCCGTGCCAGTTTCGTGGCGACATGATTGGCCGTGGCCGGGCTTGTGGCGAGGTCGGAGAGCACGGCGCGCGCCTGCGCCTCACCCGCTTCGCGATAGCGGTGCCCCATGATCGTCCGTTCGCCCGGCTCATGCAGAGGCGCGGCAAAGACGAAGGCGCCGGACGGGCCGTCGGCTCCAGCAAATTTCGCCATGGGTGCCCGCACGAGTCCTGCCACGCTCCACCCGGTCATCGCACGGGCGAATTCGATTACGTCGGCCTGCGTATAGCCTGTCCTTACGCCCAGCGTGTGTAGCTCCATAATCTCACGCGCGAGATTTTCGTTGAGACCAACCTTTCGCCTGCCACGCGCAGCAACCGTCAGTCCCACGTGGCTGTTGGGACCGATCGACTGCGCTTGATCGAGATAGAGTAACATCGCCGGATGCGTCTCAACCGCGTACAACATTTCGCGGAATGTACCGAGCACGTGCGGGCGGATCGCCTCGATCTCGAGCAGCCCCCCCATTCCAATGATCTGCAATTTGTCGATCGAAATAGCGAAATGATTTGCCCAGAAATGGACCATCCGTTCGACAAACGGGGCTAGCGTCTGGAGCGCCGAATTGGCACGGGCGCCCACCAGCGCAATATACTCGGCGCGAGCGGTGTCCCCGGCGTATTTGCGGGACGTTTTGAGCGCTTGATGGACGCTTTCCCTCGTCGCAGCGCCGTTGGCGCCGGTCGCCATGGGCGCAGCTAGATCTGCCTTGTTCCCGACCTGCTGACGATAGGCGCGCGTCTGCTCCAGATAATCGGCAAGGCCAGTCGCAACTGTCGCGCGCGTCGGTGCTGACGCAAAGGCAGCAGGCCGAGAGTCATAGCGACTAAGTTGATCGACAAGGTCGCGCCGCGTATCGCTGACCCGAATATCGTCAGGCCGCGCGCCAAGCCCAAAACGGGCGGATGCGGTGGCAAAATCAATCATGCGACGGCCTCATGTCAATGCGAAGCATGCCCGGAGGGTGTTGTTCTACGCTTTAACGTGCGCCCGCACGAGATCCTTCGACATAAACTCGGGGGTGCAGCCCCACGATCCTGACTGAACTTACCGTCCAACAGATTTGGCGCAAATGCGCCCTGCCCAACGCCTCGTCGCCTGCACTCGCCGCTTCACCGTTCATCCTCTCAAACGGTACAATCACGGTGAGTATCCTGACCAAGGCCATCGCAAACGATCCGATCGGCACCAATACTGTCGACATCGTAGTCAGTACAACGGCAAGGGGCCTCAACGACCGGTTTCCCGCGCTCGCCACAAACTTGTGAAGCATCAAACCTTGTGAGCGGGTTCCAGCCGACAAGCGGCGTCGACTTCGCGTTCGACCTGAAAAGTCGCGTGGCCGATCTCGAACCGGTGATGCAGCATGTCAGCTGCATCATGGAGGAACGCGTCCCCAGGGCATCCCGCCGGCATGATGAGGTGGGCGGTGAGGGCAACCTCTGTCGTACTCATCGACCAGATGTGAAGGTCGTGGATACCGCTCACCCCAGGTAACGCGGTCAACGCTGTCTCGACATCGCGAGGCGCGATGCCGTCAGGCACGCGGTCGAGCGCCATCGCAACCGAGTCTTTCAGGATGCCCCAGGTGCCGATGAGGATGATGGCGACGATGACGAGGCTGGTCGCCGGATCGAGCCATTGCCAGCCGGTTTGTCCGATCAGGAACGCCGAAGCCACGACACCAGCCGAGACGACAGCATCCGACACCATGTGCATGAACGCTCCCCGGATATTGATGTCGCCCTTTCGACCGCTTGCAAATAACCATGCTGTAACGCCGTTGATCACGATACCAATTGCGGCCACCACCATGACAACGCCGCCTTTGACCGGCTGAGGTGCGGCGAGACGACCCAGCGCCTCGTAAGCAATGGCGCCGATCGCGACGAGCAGGAACACGGCGTTGAACAGCGCAGCCAGAATGGAGGTGCGCCGCAACCCGTAGGTGTAATGCATTGTCGGGGCGCGCTTGCCAAGTGAGGCGGCAGCCCACGCAACCAGCAAGCCGAGCACGTCGGACAGGTTGTGGCCCGCGTCCGCGAGCAGGGCAACCGAGTTCGCCACGATACCAAAGCTCGCTTCGACGGCAACAAAACCCAGGTTGAGAATGGTGGCGATCAGGAACGCCCGTCCGAAATCTGCAGGAGCGTGGTGGTGATGGCCGTGGTCATGATGGTCGTGGGCGCTCATGCGCGACGCCCATGCCGGTTTGACTCGGCGATTAAAAGCCCTCGGGCATCTCCACGGGTCCGACAACTTCGCGATAGCGCGCAATTGCATAGCGGTCCGTCATCCCGGCGATAAAATCTCCGATATGGCGGCCACGGGCGGGTTCGCTTGGTGGCAATGTCGCACGCCACTCATCGGGTAGAAGCGCCGGATCGAGTGCGTAGGCAGCGAACAGGCCGATAATCAAGGCGTGCGCCCTGTCGGCGACCTCGATCTGGCGCGCATGATGATACAGTTTTTCGTACATGAACCGCTTCAGCGCTCGCTCTTCGTCAGCCATCGCAGACGAGAAGCCGCAGAGCGTCTCTCCTGCCCGGCGAACGTCAGCCACCGAAGAAGCCCCACACGACGACACCCGTGCCCTTGTCTCCTCGATCACATCGTTGACCATCACGCCGATCTGCTGCCGGATCAGCTCCGAGCGCAAGCGGCGTGGAGCCACGTCTGGATACCGACGTAAGACCTCGGCCCAACCACGCCCCACCATCGACAACCCAATCAGTTCATCAAAGTCGAGCAGTCCGGCACGCAGGCCGTCGTCGATATCGTGATTGTCATAAGCGATGTCGTCAGCCACGGCGGCAACCTGTGCTTCGAGGCTCGGCTGTCCCGTCAGGTCGAGCCGGAACGCTGCGTCGACGCTGGCCAATGCCCAGCCCGGCGCCGCAATCGCGCCGTTGTGCTTGGCGAGCCCCTCCAACGTTTCCCAGCTGAGATTGAGCCCCTGCCAGCGGGGATAGGGGGAATCGAGCAGGGTGAGGACGCGCAGCGTGTTGCCGTTGTGATCGAATCCACCGACCGTCTGCATCGCCACTTTCAGCGCATCTTCGCCGGCATGGCCAAAGGGCGGGTGGCCAATGTCGTGGGCTAGGCACAGGGCCTCGGTCAGATCCTCGTCGAGTCCGAGCGTGCGCGCGATCGTGCGTCCGATCTGCGCCACTTCCAAACTGTGGGTCAGACGGACTCGGAAGTGATCACCGTCGGGCGCAACAAAAACCTGCGTCTTGTGGCGGAGACGTCGGAAACTGATGGAATGGATGATGCGGTCACGATCGCGCTGGAACGCAGTACGCGGGCCGCGCACTTCGCCCAGTGTCTCAAAATACTGGCGTCCGCGACTGAGCGCGGGATCGCTGGCCAGAATCCCAACCGGCCTCATTTAACGGGAATCTTGTCGACTTCGTCACCTGCGTCGCTGCTATAAGTCAGTGCAGTCACGCCGTTCCGGGCAAGTTTGCTGACCAGCTCTCGTGCCGACGCCGCCGACTTCATCGGGCCGACGAGTATGCGGTTGGTCGCCTTGTAAGGCGTCGACCAGCCCGACAGTCCCTTGAGCGCCGCTTCGTTGTCTGAACGGATATGCCGCAGGGTAATGCCCAGACCGCTGTCGTTACGCCCAGTCGCGATCTGAACCCAAACACGCGCCGGATTACGCTTCGCCGCAGCTGCTTGTTCAACTTTCTCGCGCTTCGCGGCCTCTTCGGCGGCCGTCTGTGCGGCCAGCTGCGCCATCTTCTTACGAGCAGCAGCGCGGGCGCTGCGAAGCTCTTTGGTGTTGGGTAGCTCGACCACGCTTTCCTGTTCGCGCTCGATGCCAGTCAGCAAACCAGCGAGGCGGGAGGCGGGTACAGTGGCCGAAGGCCTCGGCACGGACGGCGCCGTCGTTTCGTATTGCGGTTTGACCAGAGGGGGTGCCACCGACGTTTGCGCAACCAAAGGCCGTGTAGGCATCGCGACAGCAGCGACCGGTGGACTTGGCGTGCCGGATGGCGAAGTCAGGGACGCTCCGAGCGGTCGCAGACCGTCTGGCGCTGGGAGGGAGCCCGTTTGTACCTGCGCGATCCCGAAGCCTTCGCCTCGCGCCTCGGCCGGCAACCTTGCGGGATCAACAGGGCCTATCCGTGTGCTTATTCGCTGGTCGAGCCGAACCGGATTTGGATTACGGGCTGGAGCGTTCGCGACCAACGGTACGGAAGATGGGGTGCGGACACCCGTCGCCACTAAAACATTGTCCTGCCCTGGACGACGGCGGGGTTCGAGCGAATCCACTGTGGCAATGCGTGTCTGCGTAACGTCGATCGGACGCGGTCCGAGCGGCTCTCCTGTGGGAATCAAGCCGCGATCGCCGGATGTCTCGGGCATCCGCGATCGGCCATCTGCCACGACGGTTGACGCCTTCGGCAACCGTCGTGGAACGGTCGTTAGAAACGGGTCGCCTGTCTGTACCGCAAGCTGGGTTCCGTCTGTCGGCACCGTACCGAAATTGACCGCATGCCCACGTTCTGCGGCATTGAGCGACGCGAGGCGCGACAAGAGTGGCGACATTGCGCTGGCCATCGCAGGCACCATTAACTGTCGCGCCACACCATTGGCACCGGCAACATCGCCGTTCATTGCCATGATGAAGGCACGGGCGCGCCAGGCTCCTTGGTCCTGTCTGCGCAAAAGCGGATCAAGCATCGCCATCGCGCCAGTCCTGTCACCCGAAATGCCCAGCGACAGCGCATAACGCCGGACAAGCTCATCGTCGCGTCCACGCGTCATCGCGAGCGCATAATCTCGTTGCGCACGTTTGGGATCACCACGCAGATCATATGCAAGGCCCCGGTCACGCGCCACGCCCGATTCGGCCATTCCGGCCGACACTGCCTCGGCAAACAGCCGCAGCGCATCGTCGGGCCGCTCGATCATGACCAGCGATGACCCAAGCCCCGCCTTCACCCGACCGCTGGACGGAGCGACCTCCTCGGCGCGTGCGAAAAAGCCGAGCGCCGCATTGGCGTCCCCAACATCGAGCGCTGCCTGTCCCGCACCGAGCAAGGCGTCGAGATCGCGCGGGCTGCCCGCAAGAATGCGGATGTAGCGACCCAAACGTTCAACCGGATCGTTCGAATCGGGGATTGGCTGAACAAGCTGCGCCGACTGCGCCGTTAAAGGCGACCAAACACCCAAGGCGGACGCAACAGCGAAGACGGCAATCGATAATGGCCGTCGCAGCGCGGCAAACGAACATGTCATATCAGAACGCAGCTAATGGCGTCCGCTCAGCGCGGCAACCCGTGCCCGGCCTATCGCTCACGACGCTTGCGCCGGTCCGCCCCCGTGAAGGGACGAAACCGGTCCGACATGCGCGCGAGCTATTGGTTGTTCTGGCGATTGAGGAAACGCGGAATGTCAAGCGGATCTGCCTTGGCTTCCGCTTCCTCCGGCTTGATCGCGGTACGGGCGATGTTCGACATGCGCTCAAAAAGCGTCGCACCAGCGGGCGGCTGAGCAGGGACCACCGTTTCGGCAACGGCTTTTGCTTCCGGCGCGAGCCAGCGGCTGCCGCTGCGCGGCAACGGGTTCGGTTCGATTACCTGATCCAGCAATAATTCCACGCCCTCGTTGCTCGGGACCGGCTCGCCTGCAACGGCATCATCCTCAAAAATCATCGTGGGGACAGGGGCCACTTTGGGCATCTCGGCCGTCTCGACGGCAGGGTCGGCGTCCGGGGCTTCGAGTACAATGACGGGTTCCTCCACCGGCGCCGCCATGACGGGCGCCATTGCAGGCGGCGCCTTGGGCTTCAGACCAGGAAAGGCAAACACCCGCGCGGGTTCGGGCAGGTTGGCGGCGTCTGCCTCAATCCCGGTCGCGACCACCGAAACGCGGATTTTGCCTTCAAGCTCGTTGTTGAATGCCGAACCCCAGATGATGTTTGCATCCGGATCGACAAGTTCCTTGATGTGACTGGCCGCTTCGTCGACTTCCATGAGCCGCATGTCTTCGCCGCCGACGATGGAGACAATTACGCCCTTCGCTCCGCGCAGCGACACGCCGTCGAGCAGCGGATTGGCAATCGCCTTTTCGGCCGCTTCGATCGCACGATTGTCGCCCGACGCCTCACCGGTACCCATCATCGCCTTGCCCATTTCGCCCATCACTGAACGGACGTCGGCGAAGTCGAGGTTGATAAGGCCAGGCATGATCATGAGGTCGGTAATGCCGCGGACACCTTGCTGCAGCACTTCGTCCGCCATCTGGAACGCTTCTTTGAACGTCGTCGACGGGTTGGCTATCAAGAACAAGTTCTGATTGGGAATAACGATCAGCGTGTCGACGTGCTTCTGAAGCTCGGCAATGCCTGCTTCGGCAGCCTTGGTCCGGCGCGATCCTTCGAATGCAAACGGCTTGGTTACAACACCGACGGTTAGGATACCCTTGTCTCGCGCAGCCTTGGCGATGACTGGCGCGGCCCCCGTGCCGGTGCCCCCGCCCATGCCGGCCGCAATGAAGCACATGTGCGCGCCTTCAAGCGCCTTTTCGACATCGAGGATGGTTTCTTCGGCGGCCGCTTTGCCGATTTCCGGGCGCGAGCCTGCGCCGAGACCCTGCGTGATTTTAAGCCCGAGCTGAATGCGCCGTTCGGCAGCACTGGTGTTCAGCGCCTGTGCGTCGGTATTGGCGACTATGAAGTCGACCCCCTGCACGTTCGACGCGATCATGTTCGCGATGGCGTTTCCGCCAGCACCGCCGACACCGATCACGCTGATGCGTGGGCGAAGCTCATCGACCTCAGGCGGCATGAATTCGATGCTCATCGACAAATCCCCTTATATATGGTGCGGGCGTAACGATCGCCCCCCAACACCTTGTGCCTCATCCAATTCAACGAATCACCAAAAAAGTTAACGCGCACGCGAAATTTCTCAATAGCCATATCGAAAAGCCGCCATCAGGCGTTTCACAAGTCCTCCGCCAACCGTCCGCGTTACCATCTGGTGGCTCCCCGTGGCGCGAAGATCCAGGGGGTCCGAAGCTGCATAGTGGATCAGACCCGCAAGCGTTGCGAAACCCGTGCCGCTGTGCGCTTCGGGCAGGCCGTTTAATCCGCGCGGTCGGCCGAGGCGCACAGCGCGCCCCAGCGCGCCCTGCATGTAATCGACCAGCCCTTTCAGCTCGGCCCCGCCACCGGTCAAGACGACTTGACGGCCGACGGGACCGGTAAAGCCCAATTCCTTGAGCTCACGCGAAATCTCGCCAACGAGATGGTCGAGTCGCTGGCGAATCACTGAAATCAACTGCGCACGGGTAATCCTTCCGCCTTCGCCGGCATCATCCTCAGAAGAGATCGGCGCGACTTCGATCATGTCGTGGTTATCGCGCGGGCTTGTCGTGGCCGACCCGTAAAAGCACTTCATCCGCTCCGCCTGCTGGCGGCGTGTGCCGAATGCCGATGCAATATCGTCGGTGATGTCGGCACTCCCGAACGGAATCGACGCGAGGCCCACGAGCATGCTCCCCGCGAACAGCGACACGTTCGTCAAACCCGCGCCGATCTCGACGAGCGCCACCCCGAGTTCGCGCTCTTCTTCGCTGAGACACGCCATGCCCGTCGCGACCGGCGAGGCGATGATCGATTTGACCTCGAGATGCGCCGACCGCACGCATAGATCGAGATTTCGCACTGGTGATCCGTCGGCCGCCACGACATGAATATCGACGCCCAAAGTATCCGCATGAAGCCCTAGCGGCTTTTTGACGCCCTTCAGACCGTCGAGCGTGTAAAGCGTCGGCTGAGCGTGCAACACCATGCGTCCCTCAGGATCAATTGCGTTGCGACCGTGCGCGAGCAAATTGTCAATGTCTTCCTGCTCGACGCGGTGACCACCGAGTTCGACCTCAACCGAAGCAAGATTGCTGACCAAGCCGCCTGCCGAGAAGCTTACCCAAACGTCTTCAATATTGGTGCCGGCAATGCGCTCGGCCTGCTCTACCGCTTCGCGAACCGAGCGCTCGGTCGCATCCATGTCGGCGATATAGCCCCGCCGCACCCCTTTGGACTCACGCTGGCCAGTGCCCAGCACATTGAGTTGCCCCTCGTCGCCGCGCTCGGCGATGAGCGCAGACACTTTCCACGACCCGATATCGAGTGCGGTAATCAGTCGGTCGGGACGCGGTTGGGCCATGGTACGTTCCTCAGGTCGCGAGTGCAGGGTCGATGGACTTGTCGGGTGCGTCGACCGTTGGAACGACCGGCTTCTTTGGCCCGGGCAGGACTGCCATTTGGTCGGGATTGCGCATATCAAACCGCGCCATGCCGCGTCCGAGCAGGCGCTGTGCCGCCTCGAGATCAGCAAATTTACTGAGCGCCGCTGCTGCTGCGACGTCGCCTTCGGGCAGCATCAGCGTCTCTCCAGTCTGAAACTTCAAATCCCAGCGACGGTCGCCGATCCAGACGGCGCCGTCGAGTACGGGGCGCAGCTGCGGGGCGTGATCCATCAGCGCGGTCAGTGCCGTGGCCTGCACATTTGCATCGGGACCTATGACCAGCGGCAGATCGGGCATGGCATTCAGGTTGACCGGCTCAAGCGCAACCCCGTGCGAGTCGACGAGGGTCAGCTGCTGCGAATGCTGCCAAATAGCGGCGGGTTTGCGTTCGACGATTTCGATCGCCAGCGTGTCGGGTAGGCGGCGGGAAACCCGCGCGTCGGCGACCCAGCCATATTTCAAGAGCTTCTGTCGCACCCCTTCGAGATCAACCAGCGGCATCGCGATCGACTGCTGATCAAGCGCCACGGCATAGACGCTCATTCGGTCCATCCGGTCGATACCGCTGACATCGATATGCTTGACCGAAAAGCCGGCGCGTCCGACGGCTTCGCCCAGCGCCACACCTACCGTGCGCGGTACGCCGAGCATCATTGCTATGGCGAGAATGCCGGCGGTGGCAATCGACAGGATCGCGACAGTAATCATCCGCTCCAGCGCGTGGGCACTGATCGGGATCGTTGCCAGCATCCGTGACAGCGCCGATGGCTTGCGCTTCGAAGACTTGGAGACCTTGACCGTTTTGCGCTTGGTCGCGCCCCCACGCTTGATGGCTGCGGTTACGGTCACGCTGCATCCTCCAGAATTGCGGTTACGAGTTCGTCGTAGCTCATGCCGACATATCTTGCCTGCTCGGGAACAAGGCTCAGCGGCGTCATACCGGGCTGCGTATTCACCTCGAGAAGGTACAGTCCCTCGATGCCCTTTTCGTCGTCCCATCGGAAGTCCGATCGGGACGTACCTTTGCACCCCAGAACCCGATGCGCTTTCAGCGCCATGTCGAGACACGCCTGTGCGATCTCGGCGGGAATGTTTGCCGGGCAGACATGATCGGTCATCCCGTCCGTGTATTTGGCATCGTAATCGTAAAAACCGCTCTTGGGTTTCAACTCCGTGACACCCAGGGCGCAGTTACCCAACACGGCTGTGGTCAACTCGCGCCCCCGGATAAAGGGTTCGGCAAGCAATTCCTCGAATTCCTGCCACGGCCCCGGCATTGTGCGCGCTATGGGGGTGCCGTAATTTCCCTCCGAAGTAACGATAGCGACGCCGACCGACGACCCCTCGTTGACGGGTTTGAGCACATAAGGACGCGGCAATGGATCACCCAGATACAGGCTCTCCGATTTTACGACATGCCCGCCGGGCATTCGAATACCGTGCGGGATTAACGTCTGCTTCGACAATTGCTTATTGATAGCGATCACCGAGGTTGCCATCCCCGAGTGGGTATAAGCAATCTGCATCAGGTCGAGCATTCCCTGCACCGACCCGTCTTCCCCCGGCGTCCCATGCAGCGCATTGAACACAACGTCGGGGCCAATACCGGCCAATACCTGCGCGACGTCGTGATCCATATCGACGCACACCGTCTCGTGCCCCAGCCGTTCGCAAGCCTCAGCGACGCCCGCGCCGGTGACCAGCGAGACTTCGCGTTCAGCCGACCAGCCGCCCATGAGAACCGCGACCTTCAAATCTCACCTACCCGCTGGATTTCCCATTCGAGCGTAACGCCCGAATGTGCCTTGACGCGCGATCGGACTTCTTCGCCCAACGCCTCGATGTCGGCACTTGTCGCGCCGCCCAGGTTGAGTAGGAAATTGCAGTGCTTCTCACTGACCTGAGCCTCGCCAACCCGGAGGCCGCGGCATCCTGCCTCATCGATCAGCTGCCAAGCCTTTTTCCCCAGCGGATTCTTGAATGTAGAGCCGCCGGTCCGCGAGCGCAACGGCTGCGTTGCTTCGCGTTCGGCAGCAATTCGGTCCATCTCCGCACCAATGACCTTTCGATCACCGGCATGGCCACGCAGCGTCGCCGAAACAACCACCGCGCCTGCGGGCAGTTCAGAATGTCGATACGTGTAATGAAGGTCGCCGAGCAGCACTGTAGTGCGTTCACCCGAGCACAGGACCATATCGCAGTCAATCAGGATATCACTTACTTCACGGCCATAGGCACCGCCATTCATTCGGACGAAGCCGCCGACAGTACCAGGAATTCCGCGCAGAAATTCAAGCCCAGCGATCCCCGCATCGCGTGCCGCACTCGACACGAGGATGCCCGATGCACCACCACCGCATTTGAGCGTCGTCGCATCAACCTGTTCAACCGTGGCAAAAGGTTTGCCGAGCCGCACCGTTACACCGCGTACACCTGCGTCGCGGACGATCAGGTTTGAACCGAGCCCGAGCGGCCAGACGGGTGCTGCGGGGTCGACGCCACGAATAAAGGTTTGCAAGTCGGTCGCATCGATAGGTTCAAACAAGGTCTCAGCCATCCCGCCTGACTTGAACCAGACAAGCGGAGCGAGGGGCGCGTTGGGCGTCACACGTCCGCGGACCAGACCGCTATCATCTCGACGAACGCCCGCTTCGCGCTCGGTGGAAGGCATGACCATCACGACCGCCACTTCTCGATGGCGACGGCAAGTCCGGCTGCCCATTTGGTGATATCACCGGCGCCCAGACACACGACTAGATCGCCTGATCCAGCCTCGTATGCCAGCAGCTCTGCCAATGCGTCTGCGCTTTCGACCGTCGCAGCCGCCCGGTGTCCGCGCGCCTTCAACCGATCGACTAGCGCCGCGGCATTCACGCCGTCGATCGGCGCCTCGCCCGCTGCATAAACGGGCGTGACAAGCACATGGTCGGCATCGTTGAAAGCCTGTGCAAACTCATCCATCAGCCCAACGAGCCGCGAATAGCGATGCGGTTGCACCACCGCAAAAACCTTGCCTCGCGTTCCCTCACGCGCTGCTGACAGAACCGCGCGGATCTCGACGGGGTGATGACCGTAATCGTCGATGATCGTGACGCCGTCGGTTTGGCCGACGTTGGTGAAGCGCCGTTTGACGCCGCCGAACGCGGCAAATCCTTTCTGGATCGTTGCGTCTTCCAGTCCGAGCTCGATTGCGACGGCGATCGCAGCGAGCGCGTTCTGGACGTTATGGCGCCCGGCCATGGGCAAGTGAATGTCCTCGATGCTGCGGGTGGCGCCGTCGCGCTGCCGAATGATTACTTCGAATCGATTGCCGCCCGCACCGGGAACGACATTGACGCCGCGCACGTCGGCTTGCGCGGAAAACCCATAAGTCACAATCCGCCGATCTCGGACACGCGGAAGCAGGGCCTGGACTTCGGGGTGGTCGAGGCACAGGATCGCCGCGCCGTAAAAGGGGACGTTTTCGACAAACTCGACAAACGCGTCCTTGACCGCATCGAAGCTGCCGTAATGATCAAGGTGCTCTGGATCGATGTTGGTGACAACCGCAATTGTCCCATCGAGCCGCAAAAAGCTTCCGTCCGATTCATCGGCCTCGATCACCATCCAGTCACTCGCACCGAGTCGTGCGTTCGACCCGTAATTATTAATTATTCCACCATTAATGACGGTGGGATCAACCCCACCTGCATCCAACATTGCCGCGATCATGCTGGTCGTTGTTGTCTTTCCGTGCGTCCCTGCGACCGCTACTGTGGATTTCAATCGCATTAATTCGGCAAGCATCTCGGCTCGCCGGACCACCGGAATGCGCCGTTCATAGGCCGCGGCAACTTCGGGATTTACCCGCTTGATCGCTGTTGATGTCACGACGACAGCGGCGTCACCCAAGTTTTCGGCACTATGGCCGATCGCGACGGTAATCCCGCGTTTTCGTAGTCCCTCGATTACATAGCCTTCGGCAACGTCGGAGCCCTGCACCTTATAACCCAGATTGTGCATCACTTCGGCAATACCCGACATGCCGATGCCACCGATGCCAACAAAATGAATGGTTCCGATATCGGTTGCGACGCCTTTCATGATGCAAATGCCGGTTTGAGTTCAACCCGCTTCGGCGAATCAGCAGCAGGACCAATTCGTTCGATCAGGTCTGCCAGATCGCGCACGGCATTAGGCCGCCCGCAGATCAGCGCGCGCCGCGCCGCATTGGCCAAGCCAGCGCTGTCGAGGCCGAGCTTTTGCATCTGCTTGGCAAGTTCGACGGGAGTAAAACTGTCTTCTGCAATCGCCCGGGCCCCACCCGCCGCAACCATCTCGCGGACATTGGCAGTCTGATGATCATCCATGGCCGATGGCAGCGGCACGAGGATCGCCGGGCGACCCGCTGCCGTCAGTTCGGCAATGGTCGAAGCCCCGGCCCGTGCGATCACCAGATGCGACCAGCCCAACCGCTCCGGGAGATCCGTGAGATACGTCTGCACGTCCGCGGGAATGCCGTGCTCGACATAAGCAGCACGCACGCGTTCAATATCTTCGGCGCGCGCCTGTTGCACTACCTGGAGACGACGACGCAGGGCGACAGGGAGCATTGCGAGTCCCGACGGCACAACGCGCGACAGGATCCCGGCGCCTTGGCTACCTCCCGTTACGAGAACACGAAAAATGCCGTTTTCGTCGAGTGGCGGATATTCCTGCGTGCCCAGCTTCACGACTTCTTCACGCACCGGATTGCCCACTAGGTGCGTTTTTTCCTTCCACGCCGACTTCAGCCGCTCGGTGTCTGGATAGGAGGTTGCAATAACGTCGACCCTGCCGGCAACCATCCGGTTGACCCGACCGAGCACAGCATTCTGCTCGTGCACCGCCGTCGCGATGCCGGCGCTGTACGCACCGAGCAGCGCGGGAAAGGCGGGGTAACCGCCGAAGCCGACAACGACCGACGGCTCGAAGGTTTCGTACAGGCGCATAGCCATGCGCCGCCCCGACAGGATGGCGCGAACGCCGGGCAGCCAGCTTGTCGGGTTCCTTGTCAAACGGCCCGCGGGAAGCACATGCATCTGCACGCCCTTAAAGAGCCCCGGAATCTTGGCTCCGCGCGCATCGGTAATCAGAGCAACATGATGCCCGCGTGCGATCAGTTCGGCCGCCAGCGCATGTGCGGGAACCATGTGTCCGCCGGTACCACCTGCAGCGAGGATAAAGTGCTTGGTAATGGTCAACGCGCGTTCCACCGGACGACATAGGGGCTGCGCTTGAGATACGGGTTCCGCCGCGTCAGGGCCAGTAACAAGCCGAAGCCGATACACAAAGCGATCATCGACGAGCCGCCATAGCTGATGAAAGGCAGCGTCATTCCTTTTGAGGGGGCAAGACCGACATTGACTGCCATATTGATGAAGGCCTGAACCGCCAGCTGAGTGACCAGCCCCGCACTGGCCAAGACGACGAACGGCTCGTCCTCGTCGAGCAGTTTTACGAACACACGCACCACGATTGCCACGAACAGCAATGCAATGGCCATGCACGCGATCAGCCCGAACTCTTCGCCAATCACTGAAAAGATATAGTCGGTATGCGCCTCGGGCAGGCCAAACTTCTTCTCGCCGCCACCAGGGCCAGTGCCGAAAAATCCGCCCGCAGTCAGCGTCGCGCGCGCGCTGTCAATCTGAAAAGTGTCACCGCTCTGAAACAGGAAGTTGTCGATGCGCTGGGTTGCAACGGGATAAAAGAGATACGCGCACACGACACCAACGCCGCCAGCTGCCGTAAGGGCACCCATGATGCGGAACGGAACTCCCGAGAGCATCAGCAGCGCCAGCCACATTGTTCCAAACACGATGGTCTGGCCGAAGTCCGGCTGCTTCATCAGGAACATGGCAATAACGGCTGTCAAAATACCTGACAGCGGAATCACCGGCAGCGACTTGTCCTGTGCCCGGAGCGACAACAGCCAGGCCAGTGCAACGACGAAGCACGGTTTGAGAAATTCTGACGGCTGAATCTGGGCAAAGCCATAGCCGATCCATCGCCGCGCGCCGTTAGCCTCAAATCCCATGAGCGGCACGAAGGCAAGCAGCACCGAAAAAAACGCCGCCCCGCCGAGCGCCAATCGCCGCGCGTCGGTGCGGTTCAACATCGATACACCAATCATCACCGGGACGCCTACCGCGACCCACATCAATTGACGCCAGAAATAGTAAAGCGGGACAACAATGACGGTGCCGCTTGAATAGCGCGAAGCAGCGGCAGGCGACGCCGCTGCGACCGCAATGAGCCCGATCGATATCAGCACGAAGGCCAGCAGCAACAAAACCCGGTCGATTTCCCAGAACCACATGCCGAAACTCGACCGGTCGGTGCGACTTAACCGGGCGCCATTCGTGCGGATGACAACGGCCATTACAACACCTCCACAAGGCGGCGGAATTGATCGCCGCGATCTTCATAGTCGCGGAACTGGTCGAACGACGCGCACGCCGGCGACAGCAGCACCGCCTCGCCTGCGACCGCGTCGCGCGCGGCATGTTCAACGGCGACGGCGAGCGTCCCCGATTCTTCGACCTGCATGTGCGGCTGCAAAAGATTCGCAAACATTCGTCCACTGTCGCCAATGGTGTAGGCGGCGCGCACGTGCGCGAAATGCGGGACGCAAGCGTCGAGGTCGGGTCCCTTGGCCTGACCGCCCAGGATCCAGCGAACTGCTGGGTAGGCCGCCAGCGCAGCGGCGGTCGAAGTCGGATTGGTGGCCTTGCTGTCGTTGACGAACAGCACGCCATTCAAATTGCGGATCCGTTCGGTGCGGTGCGGGAGACCGGGATAGGTTCGCAGACCAGTGTCAATCCGATCTGCGCTCAGTCCGAGCGCGCGACACACGGCTATCGCTGCGGCGGCATTCTGGGCGTTGTGCGGTCCTTGCAAGGCTGGCCAGTCTGGCTGCGAAGCAACGTTGATGTCATCGAGGAATTCGACGACAATACCTCGCGCTCGCTTGAGGACAGCTTCATCAGCCTCTGACCGACGCTCGAGGATCGCAAAGTGACCGCGACTTTGCATCGCGAACAATCGCATCTTCGATGCCGCGTAACCCTCAAGACCTTCATACCGGTCCAGATGGTCTGGCGTAATGTTGAGCAATACAGCAACATCGCAATCGAGCATCGACGTCAGGTCGATCTGATAACTCGACAGTTCCAGAACATAGACCCCTCCTTCTGGTAACGTTTCCTGCGCCAGAATGGGCAGCCCGATGTTACCCCCCATCGTGGTTGGGACGCCGGCCGCCTTCAGGACATGGTGCACGAGCGTGGTAGTTGTGGACTTTCCGTTCGTGCCGGTAATGCCGACGACCTTGTGCGGGGGCAGTTCACTGCGCGCCTGGGCAAAGAGCTCGATGTCGCCGATCAGGGGGACGTCGTAGTAGGCCGCGTGGGCCGCGATAGGATGACTATTCAGCGGTACGCCAGGCGACACCACGACGGCGGTAAAACCCGTGAGATCGAGCGTGAGCGGGTCGGCCACGCTAAGCCCCTGCCTTTCAAAGCCTTCCCGCCTTGTCGGATCATGATCCCAAACCACAACCTGCGCGCCGCTTGCCCGCAACGCGTGCACAGTCGCCGCGCCGGAGCGCGCCAACCCGAGCACCGCGAAACGTTTGCGACGCCAGAGGCTGCTCATCATCACCGGAGCTTCAACGTCGACAAGCCCGCAAGTGCGAGCACGAATGAGATGATCCAGAAACGGATAACCACGGTCGCCTCGGCCCATCCCAATTGCTCGAAATGATGGTGGATCGGCGCCATGCGAAACACTCGCTTTCCCGTGCGCTTGTAGAAGAACACCTGAATGATGACGCTAGCGGCTTCGAGCACAAACAGGCCGCCAATGATCGCCAGAACGATTTCGTGGTGCGCAGTCACGGCGATTGCGCCAAGCGCGCCGCCGAGCGCCAAGCTGCCGGTGTCACCCATGAACACCGCCGCCGGGGGAGCGTTGAACCACAGAAAGGCAAGCCCCGCGCCGACCACAGCGCCACAAAAGATCGCCAGATCGCCGGCACCCGGTACATGCGGAATGCCGAGATAAACCGCGAATTTCGCGTTCCCCGCCAGATAGACGATGATCATGAACGCAACTGAGGCAATGATGACTGGCATGGTTGCAAGACCGTCGAGCCCGTCCGTCAGGTTTACCGCATTGCCCGCGCCGACGATCACAAACGCAGCAAACAGGATGTAGAGCGGGCCCAGGTTCACGTGAAAATTATTGATAAACGGCAAATAGAGTTCGGTACCGTTGTTATAAGTGATCAGCCAGGCCGCGAGCCCCGCAATGGCGAACTCGCCGACAAGGCGAACCTTGCCCGATACACCCTTATGGCTGTTTTTCTTCACTTTGTCGTAGTCGTCGAGGAAGCCGATCATGCCGAAGCCAAACGTAACTGCCAGGCACGCCCAGACGTAGGGATTGGTCAAATCCATCCATAACAGACTAGACACACCAAGCGAGGTGAGGATCATCAACCCGCCCATCGTGGGTGTGCCTCGCTTGGCGAAGTGCGACTGCGGCCCGTCTTCGCGGATCGGTTGCCCCTTGCCCTGCCGGATGCGCAGCCAGCCGATGAAGCGCGGCCCGATCAACAATCCAAGAAACAGCGCGGTCGCCACCGCGCCGCCAGTACGAAAAGAGAGGTAACGCAGCAGGTTGAGAATGCCGGGAAAGTGCAGCCAGTCGGCGAGGAGATATAGCATCGACTAGGCCGTCCTTGATTCAAGCGACGCGACCAGCGCGGACAATCCGATCGAATGCGATCCCTTGACAAGGATCGCATCGCCGGGAGCTGTCAGGCTAGCAAGAGCGCCGGCCGCGGTCGCGGCGTCGGCCACGTGACGCACTTCGACTTTCCCCTCGAGCGCATCGGCCAGCGGTTCCATTCCGGTCCCGACCAACAGCGCGAAATCGACGCCTGCTGCAATGACGTCATCGGCCAGACCCGCGTGCAGCGCATCGCTCTCACGGCCCAGTTCGCGCATGGCACCCAGTACGGCAACCTTGCGGCCCGCCTCACGCCCGAGGACGCTGAGTGTGGCGCGCATCGACGCAGGGTTGGCGTTATAACTTTCGTCGATCACCAGCGCCTCACCGCTTCCAACGAGTATGGTCAGCCGCGCGCCGCGCCCTGCCAGTTGTTCCATGTCGGCAAGTGCGAGTGCCGCGACCCCCACATCGGCACCCAGTGCGTGGACGGCGGCAAGCACCGCAAGTCCGTTCGATACCCAATGGGCACCCGCCAGCCCGACCGTAAGGCACAACTCAGCCCCCGGCATGGCAACTGTGATGATGCTGCCGTCGGGATTTTCGATCACGTCGCGCGCGCGAACATCGGCACCGTCGCCGATCCCGAAGGTCAGGACATGGGCGGCGTGGGGCCTGGCATGCGCAATCAGCCGCTCGCGCTGGGGGCTATCGAAGGGAATGACGGCGGTGCCCCCGGGCTCCAGTCCTGCAAATATTTCGCCCTTGGCATCCGCGATACCGTCAAGGCCGGTCGGAAAGAATTCGATGTGCGCAGGCGCAACCGTCGTCACGACCGCGACATTTGGGCGTACCAATCTTGTCAGCGCTGCAATCTCACCCCCGTGGTTCATGCCCATCTCGAAAACGGCATAGTCGCTATCGGCGGGCATACGGGCAAGACTCAGCGGCACGCCAGTATGATTGTTGTAACTCTTGACCGAGCGATGGACGCAAATTCCGGGTGGGCGTGCCAATGCGGCGGCGAGGGCCTCCTTCGTGCCGGTCTTTCCGACCGATCCCGTGATCCCGGCAACCCTCGCCCATCCGCGCTCTCGGCTTGCGACTCCGAGGGCATTCAGAGCGGCCGTCGTGTCGGCGACCAGAACATGGGGGTAATCGACAGGCTTCGACACGATCGCGCCTGCTGCACCCTGGGCGAAGGCCTCTTCGACAAAGCGGTGCCCATCGGTGGCTTCGCCCAGCATCGCCACAAACAGATCGCCTTTGCCGACTTCCCGGCTATCGAAGGCCACGCCCGAAACGGCGAAATCGACCGAGGCTTTGCCACCGGTAGCAAGCGCTATGGATGAGGCCGTCCACAGGCTCATAACGCGCACTCGCGTGCCACTTCGACATCGTCAAATGGGAGAACAAGGTCGCCGACGCTCTGGCCAGTTTCGTGGCCCTTGCCAGCGATCAAAACGATATCCTCGGCACTCGCCTCGGCAATGGCGGCGGCGATGGCAGTGCGGCGATCCGCGATTTCAGTAGCCTCAGGCGCCTTGGAAAGAATTGCGGCGCGGATCAGCGCGGGATTCTCACTGCGCGGATTGTCGTCCGTGATAATCACACGGTCAGCCATGACCTCCGCAATCAGGCCCATTTCCGAGCGCTTGCCGGCGTCTCGATCTCCGCCAGCACCAAAAACAATGATTAGCCGACCGACCGCGTGCGGCTTTAGTGCAGAGATCGCCGCCGCAAGGGCGTCGGGCGTGTGCGCATAATCAACATAAACCGGCGCGCCCTTGCGGGTTATGCAAGCGCGCTCCAGTCGCCCGCGCACGCCCTGTACGCGCGACAGATTAGCCAGCGTTTGCTCGGCATCGCCACCGGTCGCAATGACCAAGCCCGCCGCCATCAGCGCATTCGCGGCCTGATAGGCGCCGATCAACGGGAGCGAGACGTTGAGATCACGACCTTCGTACGACAGGGTCAGCGCCTGTCCGAGCCGACCCGGTGTGCGCTCGACAAGTTTGATCGTCGCCCCCCGCGCGCCGACGCCGATCAGCTTGAGACCACGGGCATGCGCAAGATCGATGACGCGGTCAGACGCCTCGTCGTCCTGCCACACCACCACGGTGCCGTCGGGATCGATGACTTCGGAAAACAGACGAAGCTTGGCGGTCAGATACGCAGCCATATCACCGTGATAGTCGAGATGGTCGCGGCTAAGATTGGTGAACCCTGCGGCCCGGACCGGCAACCCCTCGGTCCGGTACTGGTCGAGGCCGTGGCTCGACGCTTCAAACGCGGCATGGGTGACGCCTTCGCGTGCTAGCCCAGCCATGTTTGACAGAAAGGTGACGACATCGGGCGTCGTTAAACCGGTCGTTACGGTTTCGTCTGCCGTGGTAACGCCCAGCGTGCCAATGCTTGCGGCGTGATGCCCTGCCATTCGCCACAGCTGACGGGTCAGCTCGACCGTCGACGTCTTACCGTTCGTGCCGGTAACGGCGACGGTTACCGCCGGGAAGGGTGCGAAGAATTTGCCGGCAAGCAGGGCAAAGCGGCGGCGCGGTTCGTCGGCATAGACGGGCCGTGCGCCTTCGACGACGACGCCAGGGCGGGTGACGACCGCGACGGCTCCCGCCGCAATCGCTGCGGGAATAAACGCCTCGCCGTTGAACCGAGCTCCCCGAAAGGCGCCAAAGATATTGCCGGGTGCGACCTTGCGGTGGTCGATGGCAAACCCGGTCACCTCGATGCCTGCAGTTTCTGCAGCCCCTTGAGCGTTCCTTGGCGCATCGCTGTCGAGGAGCGTCGCCAGTCGCATCAGTTGTCGCCCTTGGCTTTCCACAGCAAGGGCGTCAGCTCACTGATGTCGATATCGCGGCCAGTATCGGGGTAGATTCCAAGCATCGGGCCAATCCGAGAGATCGCGCGGCCGACCGCTGGCGCGACTGTCCACGCTGCCGTACGCTGGCCGTGGCTTATCGCGGATCCCTTTGGCTCGTCGAGCATGCCGATCACCACATAGCGCGGCGCATCCATTGGAAAGGCAGCGGCAAAGGTCGCGACAATGGAATGGTGTGCATAACCACCCTCACTTGCCTTTTCGGCTGTACCGGTTTTGCCGCCTATACGCAGGCCGCTGATATTGGCGTTGCGTCCCGTGCCATCGGTTACAATCAGACGCAGCAGCTGGCGCATCCGGTCGCTGGTCGCCTGCGTAAATACCCGACTTCCCTGGGGCGCCTTGCGCGGATCGATCTTCAACAATGTCGACGGTCGCCAGATACCGCCATTGACGAGAGCGGCGTAGGCCGTTGCCAGATGGAGCGGCGTCACTGCCATGCCGTGGCCGTAGCCAATCGTCATGATTGTCGTCCGCCACCAATGGGTGGGCCAGATCGGACGCGCACGCTCCTTGAGCTCGATATCGGGCCGTGAATCGAAATGTAGCCGTTTGAACATGGACGCGGTTCGAGCCTGACCCAGTTGGTCGGCAATCCTTGCTGTCACAATGTTTGACGAATAGGCGAGCATTTCGGGCACGTTGTACCATCGCCCGGCAGGCTCGTCGTCATGGATCGTATACCCCCCGACCCTGAGCGGCGCTGTTGCATCATAGCGTTTTGTCATTGACGTGATTACGCCTGTGTCCATCGCGTTGGCGACCGTGATCGGCTTGAAGGTAGATCCCAGTTCGTAGACGCTTTGCGTCATCGAATTGCGCCACTGGGGATCGTCCTTGCTCCCTCGGGCCTTGTTGGGATTGAACACCGGCAGCGAGACCATCGCAACGACTTCGCCCGTGCGCGCGTCGAGAACGATCCCGCCGGCACCGACCGCGTGCTGGTCGACCATCGCAGCGTAGAGCTCGCTTTCCATTACCGCCTGAACGCGCGAGTCAATCGACAGGGCAACCGATTTGCCGCGGCTGCTGGATCCGCCGAGTTCGTTGTTGAGAACGCGCTCCATGCCTGTGATCCCGTGTCCCGACAGGTCGGTATAGCCGAGCACATGCGCTGCGAGCGTGGTTTGGGGATAGAGCCGTTCGGGCTCACGGGCGTAGGCCATCCCAGGCTCGCCGAACGCATTCACAGCGGCAACCAGTTCAGGAAGGGCGCGACGGCGGAGATACGTGAAAGGCGTGCGCGATGCCTGCCGTGTCCGGATCATCGCCAAATATTCCTGCGGCGTCTTTTCGGGCATTAGTTGTGCGAGTTTTTCAGCGAGCTGGTCGGGGGGAGTCAACAGCCTGTCGGTGTGAATACCGATCGACCACGCTTCGATCGTACGAGCCAACACCTGTCCGTTACGGTCGAGGATGTCGCCGCGCAGCAGAGCGGAATCAGTCAGGCGCTTTTGCACGTCTCCCGAAAGCACGCCCATCACGACGACCTTTCCCACGAGCACCAGCGCCCCTGCCATGAAAAGCAGCATCAACAGCATCAGGCGCTGATGGGCAGTGGCGACCGCACTTGCCCGCTCCGCGGCGTCGCGGGTCCGAGGCGGCTGGGCAACGAGTGTGGTCACGGGCGTTCGCGGCGCTCCTCGGCCGCGGTGCGAATCAGATCACCCATTGTCGTGCGGTCAAGCACAACGCGTTCAACGAGTGCCACACGCTCGGCACGGACGGGCACTGCATCCGGTACATAGGCGGCGCGCTGAAGGCGAGGCGCCGGACTGGCCGCCTCAGCCGCGGGGTCGGCCATCGCGCGCATCGTCGATGCCGCTGCCAGCACAGCACGCGGCAACGCTTCGGCCGGACCAACCGAAGGAACATTCCCAGTCAACCCGGCTAGCTGTGAGGCATTGCGCAGATATTGCCCTGCGCGCGGCGCGGCGAGTGCGAGATCTTCGTTGTTCCACTTTTCGAGCTGGCGCTGGCTCGCGCGTGTCCCGAGTTCAGTCTGCAGTTGGCGCATGTCGCGATGCGCCGCGGCGATCCGCTGGTCGATCGTTTCCAGCTTCGCACGCTCTGCGGCAACTTGGAGAGAGATGAGATAAAGACCGGTCGCTGCAGATGCGATGCCCATTACCCATCCGAGCGCACGGAAGCGCTGTGCGATCATGACATGCCCCTTTCATCGTTGATCCAGGCAGGATTTGACGTGCGACGCGCGCTGCGCAGCGTCGCGGAGCGTGCGCGTGGATTGCGGGCGAGTTCGGCAGCGCAGGGACGCACCGGTTTTGCCACGGCCTCGAACGTCGGCGCAGGCGCAGTGGCCACTTCGGGCATATGGCGCGATCCGGAGGGCGTCGCACCGGAGCGCCGACGCAGGAAGGTTTTGACGATCCGGTCCTCGAGGCTGTGAAACGTTACCACCGCCAGTCGTCCGCCAGGCTTCAGGATGCGTTCTGCGGCCGCGAGCCCGTCTTCGAGTTCGCCCAGTTCGCGATTTACATGCATCCGGATCGCCTGAAAGGTCCGCGTTGCCGGATCTTTCTTTTCGTGCGGCTTGTAGCCGAGGGCACGGCGGACGACTTGGGCCAGCTGGCCAGTCGTGCTCAACGGGCGCGCGGCGACAATGGCACGCGCGATGCGCCGCGATTTCGGCTCGTCGCCCAGCGCGTAAATCGTATCGGCAATATCGCCTTCTGAGGCCGTATTCAAATAGTCGGCAGCACTTTGCCCGGCACGGTCCATGCGCATGTCGAGGGGACCGTTGGCCTGAAACGAAAAACCGCGCTCGGCACGGTCGATCTGCATCGACGAGACGCCCAGGTCGAGTGTCACACCATCTGCATGCGTAACGCGGTCCATGGTCGAATAGCGATCGGCAACAACCGTGAGCTTGTCGTGCGGCATCGCGGCCGCTATCGCATCAGGATCTCGGTCAAACGCGACCACCCTTGCACCGCGCGCAAGAATGCCCGCGCTGTAACCGCCAGCGCCATACGTGCCGTCGACATGGGTTTCTCCCGGGGCTGGGCGCAGCGCCTCGAGGACCTCGTCGATCAGGACAGGAATGTGCAGGGCGTCGGTCAAAGCGCCACGCCCTTTTCCTTCATCGCAAAGGCGCACCGTTTGCGTGTACCCTCCGGAACGTCCGGATTGGCAAGCAAGCGATGTGGATTCCAGATGTGGAAGACATCGCCGGCGCCGGCAAAAAAGGCAAAATTGGTCAGCCCCAGATCGTCGATCACAAAGCTCGGCAGGATAAAGCGCCCGGCGTCGTCGAACTGAACCTCGTCGACGTTGCCAAAGTTGGTCAGCGCGTCACGAGCCCGGGCGATTCCCTCGCCACGGTCGAGTGCGCGTGCATGGTCGGTCTCAAGGCGCGCTTTGAGGAGTAGCGACCAGGACTCGTCATAGGCGACCATACAAGGCAGACCGACCTCGTCGCCGATCATTAAAGTGCGATCCACCGAATTCTTGAGCAGCGCATCACGGAGTCGGGCCGGGATCGCGAGTCGACCCTTTTTGTCGACCGCCTGCAAAGCGTATCCCTGATACAGATCGCGCTCGCCACCCACTTGCCGTCCCCTTCAGGCAAAGCGCACCTGCGCCGGAAAACAACCCTCGTTGCCGACCCGCTGTCAGAATTGCGTCAGGTGAACCCCGCCCTTGCTAAGCCGCAATGGTATCAAGGGTATGATTGGGCGGCAATGGGTAAAACTGGGAAAAAATGGGCAATAATGAGTTTGTCGTGCGAATCCGTGTACGCGCACACTCTTTTGTTCTAGCTTCGTTCTTTTATTCGGTGATGTCCTACGTAGCCCGGTCGTCGAACCCAAACCAGACGACCGATTCGACGCGCCCGCATATGAGTCGAATCTAGTGTTTGGCAGGCCGCTGACGCTCGCCAGGTTCCGGTTTGCCGCCAGGCGCTGCACCCAATTGGGCGAGCGGCTCGGTATTCGCTTCGGTCGCATTACCTACGGACGGAAGAGTAGCCACAACGGCCGGTGCAGAAAACGCGTTCGCGTTCTCGCCCGCACTCCGTCGCACGCCGCTTGCAATCGCGGTCGCGAGGATGACGACAAGGAGAACTGCCGCCAGGCCGGTCAGCCCGACACGCAATCGCTGCATCCGTTGCCCAGCATCGGATCCCGCCGTTTCTTGTCGTATCGGGTCGATGGCACGATGATCAACCATGCAACCAACATAAGCGATGTTGCGCGGCGCGCCAAGGGTTGGGCATTCGCAAAAAGGCATACGCGTTGATCGGCGATCGCGTCTTTATAACGCGTGGTCAGTTCCAACCCCCTGCAATCTCGTGGTTCGGTCACCCTCAAAAGAACTGACGCCTCGTTGTCGCGAGAAGCGCATCAAAGGGACCCGGGTTCGCGGCAGCCTGGCGTTCGATCGCGAGCGCTCGTTTCGTCGCGCCCGTACTTTGGGCTACCGCCAATGGTTTGAGCCCCGCATGTTTTGACAGCACGGCTGGCGGCCAGGTGCGCGCGCCCTTGACGGGGGGACAGCGATCCGATGGACGTGCCGCGAGCAGCTTCCGGGGCAAAGGCCCTCGTCTCGCTGACCCCCGACGGCGCGTGCCACGTCAGGAAAATAGACGCTCACCGATCGTGTTCAAAGGTCCTCGGCCTCGATGTCAGGCGCTTCGATAACGCGAAAGCTGGCGAGACTACCCCGCCAGCCACGGGAATACCGGCAAGCCCTTGTTGCGCAGCCATTCCGCATTGTAGAGCGAAGAGAGATACCGGAAACCCGTGTCGCACAGGATCGTCACGACCGTCTTGCCCGGCCCCAACGCGCGGGCCAGGTGCATTGCACCCGCCACGTTGATGCCTGACGACAGCCCCAGGCACAGCCCTTCGTCGCAGAGCAATGCGGCAACCTGTTCCAGACCCTCCTCGTCCGATACGCGGAACTGGGTATCGATAGGCGCGCCGTCGAGGTTGCCGGTGATGCGGCCCTGCCCGATTCCCTCGGCTACTGATGATCCTTCGGCCTTCAGCTCGCCGCACGCGTAATAGCTGTAAAGCGCAGCGCCGTGCGGGTCAGTCAGCGCGATCTGAATTTTTTCGTTCTTTGCCTTTAGACCAAGGCCGACGCCGGCAAGCGTTCCGCCGGTCCCCACTGCACAGGTAAAGCCGTCGATCCTTCCGCCGGTCTGTTCCCATATTTCCTCAGCCGTGCCACAGATATGCGCGCGCCGATTGGCGATATTATCGAACTGGTTGGCCCAGACCGCATTCGGCGTTTCCTCGGCGATCCGGCGGCTGGTGTGAACAAAATGGCCGGGATTACTGAACGGCGCAGCGGGAACCAGCACCAGTTCGGCGCCCAGTGCGCGAAGCGTGTCCATCTTCTCCCGGCTCTGCGTTTCGGGCATGACGATAATTGTCTTGTAGCCCTTGGCGTTGGCAACGAGCGCGAGACCGATGCCGGTGTTGCCTGCCGTCCCCTCCACAATGGTCCCGCCAGGTTTCAATGTTCCCGCCGCTTCCGCATCCTCAACGATATAGAGCGCCGCACGGTCCTTGACCGATGCGCCCGGATTGGCAAATTCACATTTGCCAAGGATCTCACATCCCGTGGCCTCGCTCGGCCCTTCAAGTCGGACGAGAGGGGTGTTGCCGATGAGGGCGAGGGGGTTGGGGACAATTGTCATGCCCGATATCTACCAAGGCAGACGGGCCTGCGCCACTGGGAGAGCCGTGAGGATTTCTTGACACGTTCCAAGCTATCCGTGTATTGCATAGGTAATACACTAAGGGCGTTCTGCCATGGCTCGCATTCACGCTGCTTTGCTGATCGCAGTCGACATGACTGCGCTCGTCGCTTGCGGCAAGTCCAGCGGTGATGGCACTGTGGCGATCGACATGAATAGCGCGGCCGCTGCAGGAAATGTCGCAATCAGCGTTCCAGGATTCGACGCCAAAATGCGCGTGCCGACGGGCATTATGGGCCACGGCGATTTCGATATTGACGGCGTGAAACTCTATCCCGGGTCTAAGGTTTCAACATTTAATCTCAACGTCGACGGCAGCGATACAAGGGGACAAAAGGTCGATCGCTCGGTCATAAAAATGGGCTTCGGTGCCTCAGCAGACGTCTCTAGCGTGACCAGCTGGTACAAGGCACAGTTTGCCGCGAGGTCGCTGAACATTACTCAATCGGCGACGGGGATCTCAGGCAAGACGAGGGATGGCGGCGATTTCTTGATAGCACTTGCCCCAGGTGCGTCGGGCACTACCAACGGCATGATTACGCTCATCGACGCGGAGAAATAGGGACATCGACGAAGCGCTTTGGCAACTCGCGCGTTCGTGATATGTTCTTTATATGGCTGACTTCCCGCCCCGTCCGCTACGCTGGCTGTTCCTAGACCTGAACGCGTATTTCGCCAGCGTCGAACAACAGGTGCGTCCCGAACTGCGCGGCAAGCCCGTGATCATCGCGCCCGTGGGGGTCGATACGACGGTCGCGATCGCCGCGAGCTACGAAGCCAAGGCGTTTGGGATTTCGACCGGGACCGCAGTTTGGGAGGCAAAGAAACGCTGCCCGGACCTGCGCATCGTGGCCCCGCGCCACGACCTCTACGTCGAATACCACAACCGCATTATCACCGAGGTCGAACGCCACGTCCCGATTACAAAGGTCTGTTCGATTGACGAAGTCGCCTGTCGTCTGCTCGACAATGAGAACGACGAAGTCGCCGTGCGGGCGCTGGCGGGACGAATCAAGGCGGGCATCCGCACGGGGGTGGGCGACTGGCTGCGCTGCTCCATCGGCGTTGCGCCAAACCGCGTGCTGGCAAAGCTGGCATCCGACATGATGAAGCCCGACGGGCTCATCATACTAAAAGCGGAAGAGCTTCCGCAGCGACTTTTCCCGCTGCCACTCACCGCCATTGCCGGGATCGGCGCAAAAATGAAACTTCGTCTGGCCAAGAGCGGCATCAACGATATTGAGCAGCTGTGTGCCCAGCCGCCTCGCAAGGCAGGTTCGGCGTGGGGCGGGCTCGACGGTGACAGGTTGTGGTATGCTCTCCACGGCGTCGATCTCCCGGACAAGCCGACGAACGAACGCACGGTTGGGCACAGCCATGTGCTCGCGCCCAAGAACCGAGGACAGGAGAGCGTGCGTCCCGTTGTGCGGCGCCTCGTGCTGAAAGCCGCCAGCCGATTGCGTGCCAAAGACAAGGCAGCGCGTCTGCTCATCCTGCATGTACGTTTCGAGCCCGACGCCAGTGGGATTCGAGGTAAATGGCATACCAGCCTCAAGCTGCCCGCGACGCAAGATTCGTTTCGCATCCTTGCTGCGCTCGACGCGCTATGGCCCGAGCTCGTTCGAGTCGCCTCAGCTCGATCTGGCGGATTCCGGCTGCGCATGGTCGGCGTAATGCTGTCAAATCTGGTTGCGATGACAGGCGAGCAGGGACAGGGATCACTCTTCTCGCGGCTCGACCCTGATCACGAGCTTGCCCGCAGTCTGCGCACTGAAGCATTGAGTCGCGCGATGGACAAGATGAATAGCCGCTTCGGACGCAATGCCGTGATGGTCGGTCCACAGACCGGTGGACGGGCAGATCGCATCGGCACCAGCATCGCTTTTGGCCGGATTCCAGACGCTGCAGAGTTTTTCGGCTAGCGCGTACGTCTTGCGCGGTGCAGCATTTGCCGTCATTGTCGTCGCTCTATGACCAACTGTATTGCGTTTGCCGCTGTCGCGGCTGCCCTTGCTCTCGCTGCGTGCGACAGCAAGCCGACACCTCCAGCCGGGTCGACTGACCCCAATTCTGCAAATTTCGCGGCACCCAAGGTTGCGAAGAACGAATTGCCACCGATGCCCAAATCTTCGAAATCATATCGCTGCGACGACCAGAGCGTTGTCGCGATCCAGCTTTTCCAGGGCGACAAGCAGGCAAACGTGACCATCGAAAAGGGCGTGCCTACCTTGCTGAAGGCTGACGAGGCCGGTAAGCCGTTTGTCGCCGAAGGGTTCGAACTGACGGTCGCCGGCAACGCGATCATGCTCACGCGTCCAGGCCATCCCAAGCAGAAGTGCACGAGCTAACCCATCACCTTCTCACTGTGAGGAAAAGGCCGGGTTCGCTCGGCTTTTTTTTGTCAGCGCCGCGCCGGTAGATAGGCTTGGCCGACGTTCACCGGTCACGATCGCGCCGCGTTTATTGTGGCCCCACGCCCGAAGACCCCGAGTCTTGGTACATCGTCCGTCAGCACGCAGTTGGTCGATATCGGCTTCTTTGGTTTTGTATCTATCGGTGTCGAGCACTTGCGCTTCGTACCCCGCATATCGGCGATGAACCCGATGGATTTGTAAGACATGCCGTGGACACACAGTTTGTTCGTCACCCTGGTTCGAGGGGCCGGATTTGCGGCTGTGGTGGAATTTTGGACGCGACAGTGGCGCATGGCGCTGATCGGTGGCGCCGTTGTGGTGTCGCATTGGCTTTTTGATCTTGTCATCCATCTTCGCGACCTGACACTTGCAGGCGGCGTGCCCAAACTTGGCTTTGGGCTGTGGAATCATCCGACAGTTGAAAGGCGTTTCGAGATTAGCAGGGCGCTTGGCGAGCGCCTGTCTCTTGGGGTCAAACGACACGCGCAACGCGCCGAGAATGAACGCTGCCCGCGTTAGTGGCGATCTTGCTGCTGCTCCAGGCTGGCAATTGGTTCGCTGCGCCGCGGACGGCGATCGACCTTTCGGTCTGGGGCCTTGCCCTGTTAGTGTATCTGGTCATAGCCGGAACTTCATGGTGGGTGGCAACGAACCGCGTCCGCCGCTAGAGGCGCATCAATGACTGCAATCACGCCTGAAATCGTCGCCGAGCACGGCTTGTCTCCGGAAGAATACGAACGCGTCGTCCATGCGATGGGCCGCCTTCCGAACATTACCGAGCTCGGGATTTTTTCGGTCATGTGGTCCGAACATTGCTCTTACAAATCCAGCCGTATTCATTTGAAAAAACTGCCAACGACAGGCGCTCAAGTCATCTGCGGACCCGGAGAAAACGCCGGGGTCATCGATATCGGCGACGGTCAGGCCGCAATCTTCAAAATGGAATCGCATAACCACCCGAGTTACATCGAGCCCTATCAGGGCGCGGCAACCGGCGTCGGCGGCATTCTGCGAGACGTATTCACCATGGGTGCGCGTCCGATTGCCAATCTGAATGCCTTGCGTTTTGGTCGGCCCGACCATCCCAAGATGCGGCACCTGATCGCCGGGGTCGTTCGAGGTATCGGGGGCTATGGCAATTGCGTCGGCGTTCCGACCGTCGGCGGCGAAGTCAATTTTCACGCCGCTTATGATGGAAACATTCTTGTCAACGCAATGACGGTCGGGATCGCGGACACCGACAAGATTTTTTATTCAGCGGCGTCAGGGGTCGGTAACAGTATCGTTTATGTCGGCAGCAAGACTGGTCGCGACGGCATCCACGGTGCGACGATGGCAAGCGCCGATTTCTCCGAGGACAGCGACGAGAAGCGCCCCACAGTACAGGTCGGCGATCCGTTCACCGAAAAGCTGCTCATCGAGGCGTGCCTCGAACTCATGGCGAGCGACGCCATTGTTGCTATTCAGGACATGGGGGCAGCCGGACTGACCAGTTCCAGCGTTGAAATGGCCTCGAAAGGCGGGGTCGGCATTCGGCTGAACATGGACCAGGTGCCGCAGCGCGAAACCGGGATGACTGCATACGAAATGATGCTGTCGGAATCACAGGAGCGTATGCTCATGGTTCTAAAACCAGGTCGGGAGGCCTTCGCGCAGGCCATCTTCAAGAAATGGGAACTCGACTTTGCGGTGATCGGCGAAGTAACAGACACGGGCCGCATGGTTCTGATCCACCACGGCAAGACTGTCGCGGATATCCCGCTTGCGCCGTTGGCGGATGACGCGCCGCTCTATGATCGGCCTTGGACCAAGGCGCGACCTCCGGAACCTTTGACTGACGAACCCTTTGGCACAGACATCACCGGCGATCTCGTCAAGCTCATGGCGAGCCCGGATCTCGCGTCCCGCCGCTGGATCTGGGAGCAATATGACCAAAAGGTCGGTGGTGACACTGTCCAGGCGCCCGGTGGCGACGCTGCGGTCGTCCGCGTCCACGGCACGAACAAGGCGCTAGCGATCACCACCGATTGTACGCCGCGCTATTGCTTTGCTGATCCCTACGAAGGCGGCAAGCAAGCAATAGCCGAAGCCTATCGCAATCTGTCAGCGGTCGGCGCGCGGCCGCTGGCCGTGACAAATTGTCTGAACTTCGCCAACCCGCAGCGACCCGAAATCATGGGTCAGATCGTTGGGTGCCTCGAAGGCATGAGCGAGGCCTGCATCGCGCTCGACACCCCGATCGTCAGTGGAAATGTCAGCCTTTACAACGAAAGCAAGGCGACCGGGGGCGGCAGCGCGATCCTTCCCACGCCCGCGATCGGTGCCGTCGGTCTGCTGGCCGACTGGTCGAAATCGGCCACCATTGCGTTTAAAGCGGAGGGCGAGGACGTCGTCCTCATCGGTCACACCAAGGGACATGTCGGCCAATCTATCTGGCTGCGCGAATGCCATGGCCGCGAAGAAGGCGCGCCACCACCCGTGGACCTTGCGGTTGAGCGGCGGGCCGGCGAACTGATCCGCGACCTTATAGCCGAAGGGCTTGTGACCGCAGTTCACGATTGTTCGGATGGCGGCGCCGCAGTCACGCTTGCCGAAATGGCGCTCGCGGGAAACATCGGCATGACGATGCCCGTCGTCCCCCAAATCCTCAACCCGGCAGCGATACTGTTTGGCGAAGACCAGGGGCGCTACGTCGTCACCGCCCGGGATGGCGCAGCCATCCGCGCACGGGCGACGGCGGCTAATTTGTTCTCGATCCCGATCGGCTCAACTGGGGGCAATGCGCTCACATTCGACATCATCGACCGAGGGGGTCCGCAAAGCGTGTCGCTGGTCGAGCTCCGCGCCGCACACGAAGGGTTCTTCCCTTCACTGATGGATGACTGAATGGTGGCGGCGGGCTATTCCGGCTCGTCGCCCGCAAAGAAGCTGTCGCTGAAACCCGGGATGCGAGCCCGGTACGACGGCATGCCCACCAGCGTCCGCGCCGATATCGAACCTATCGGCTTGATCGAGCTGGGCCAGCCCGAAGCCACCTTGACGGCGTGCTCATCTTCGTGACCGATCGGTCGGACATAGAGTCAAAACTCGCCACGCTCTGTCCACTGCTTGCGCCTTCAGGATTTATCCAGGTCAGTTGGCCCAAGAAAGCATCGAAGCGTCCAACCGACATCACCGAGACCACGATCCGCGCAGTCATTAGCCCCGCGACTGACCTGGTCGACATCAAGTTCTGCGCTGTCGACGCGGTGCGGTCGGGGCTGAAATTAGTCATCCGAAAATCAGGCCAATGACAGCGGCAGGCGCCGACCGCATCGTTACGCTCGATGTGATCCGCGGGATTGCAGTGATGGGCATTTTTTCAGTGAACGTCGTGACCTTTTCGATGCCCATTGGGTCCTATTTCAGCCCGGCAGGTTACGGCAGCTGGCACGGCTATGACTATGCATTGTGGGTCGCCAATTTCGTGCTGATAGACGGAAAAATGCGCGGCCTTTTCACCTTGCTGTTTGGGGCATCGACCATGTTGGTGATCGATCGCGCACTCGCGACTGGACGATCTCCAGCGCGCGCCCACTACGCGCGCATGATCACCCTTCTCTTGCTCGGCTTCGCTCATTTTTACCTGATATGGTTCGGCGATATTCTCACTTTATACGCTTTTTGCGGGATCGTCCTGTTCGCTGTTCGACGATGGCCCGTTCACTGGCTCGTTGCTGGTGCCATTACAGTTCTGCTCATCGATGTCATCGCCATGGGCGTGATCTCCGCCTCCCTGATGGCGACAAGCGCTGCAATCGGTCGACCCATGCCAACGATCGATACCTTGGAAAGCTGGCGAAGCCTAAACGAGGGATTTGGCGCGCTTGATCCCAAGGCACTGGCAAGCGATCTCGCGCTCTACCGTTCGGATTGGGGAACAATCACGCACCACCGTCTCGCCGAACAGGCCACGGACCCGCTCGAACAGCTTGGCTTCGCCGGGCCTGAAACGCTGGGCTACATGCTGGTTGGGGCTGCCGGATACCGCAGCGGCTTTCTTACAGGTCGCTGGGACGGCGTTCGCTATCGCAAACTTGCTCTCTGGACAGTTATGCCGGGCATGGCGGGGTTTACCGGATTGGCAGCGTGGATCTGGGCGAGCGCGTTCGACCCCGCCGTGGTCGCGACAGCGCAATTCTTTGGTGCCGCCCTTCCCCGGCTGGCGATGATTCTGGGTTATGCCGCGCTGATTGCGTTCAGCGTTCAGCGGCAACCAGTTTGGATGGCCCGGGTCGCCGCCGTCGGGCGCTGCGCCTTGTCCAACTATCTGTGCACAAGCATTGTCGCTGGGTTCGTCTTCTATGGATACGGTCTTGGCCTTTATGGCCATGTGTCACGCGGCCAAGCTTGGATGGTCGTACCATTGTTCTGGCTCGTCATGCTCTTGTGGTCGAAGCCGTGGCTTGAACGTTACCGCTACGGTCCCTTTGAATGGGTGTGGCGCAGCCTCTCGCGTGGAAAATTGGAAACGATTCATATCTGAGTTCGACGGTCGGCGATAATCCCGTCGATGCGCTTGAACACCAGTTGGTGTGGATCCGGCAGCTCGCGCCCGATACGTGTTTTCAGCTTGGGTCGAAATCAACGAAAAAGCTAAATTCTGCCAAATCCCTGGTTCGCCACTAGGACGCGTTTCCCGAACCCGCGCCGTTCGACCAGAGGGTTGATCTCGGCATCAAACAACGTCTGAGTTTCGTTGAACAGCGGACGCAGGCGCACGACTTCAGGAAGATACTCACTGGGAGACTCTCGGTGCTCGACGCACTGGCGCGCAAAGGTTTCGATGTTCTCGGCAAGGTCGGCGAGCGCATCGGCGCCGAACTGGCGTGCCTCACCTTTGAGCGTGTGAGCAGGAATGACGAGCGCGGTCGCGTCGCCGGCTCGCATTGCTGCCTCGATCGCAGCAACTGATTTGGCCCCATCCTCGCGGAAGTAGCCCAGAATACGGATAAAACCCATCCCCAGCTCGGCGCGCGCCTTCTGAAAACTGTCCCAATCAATGATCGGCTTGTCTGACACGTGATACACTCCGGCGGTTGCGGTCCCACGCTTTGCCGATGCTGTACTAGGCGACAGTGTGTAAAGGCAGTGTTACCGATCCCCCCTTACTGGGTCGAAAATGGATTTTTCGGCGCGCGAAACGTCAGCCGGATCGGCACGGCCCCGAAATCAAGCTCGCGGCGCAGGCCATTGACCAGATAACGGCGATAGCTTTCAGGCAGTTCGTCAACGCGCGTCCCAAAGATCACAAAGCTCGGCGGACGCGACTTGATTTGGGTCGCATACCGCAGCTTGATCCGGCGACCCCCGGGCGCAGGTGGTGGGTTGGCCTCCAGGGCGCGCTCAAACCAGCGGTTGAGGCGGCCGGTCGAAACCCGACGGCTCCAGGCCGCCCGCGTGTCGAACGCGACCTTCATCAATGTGTCGAGGCCCCGACCCGTTGTTGCCGACAACGTCAGAAGGGGCACACCGCGCACTTGCGCAAACCCGTCATCGAGTGCGGCGCGAATACCTTGATACAGGGGCGCGCCATTGTCGACCGTGTCCCATTTGTTTAGCGCGAAAACCATCGCGCGCCCTTCTTCGTAAATCTGATCCGCGATTCGCAAGTCCTGCGCCTCGAGCCCACGCGTCGCATCAAGCAGCACGACAACGACTTCGGCGAAATCGATCGCGTTCTTCGTGTCCATCGCCGACAACTTTTCCAGCTTGTCGTCGACCTTTGCTCGGCGGCGGAGGCCGGCGGTGTCGATCAATCGGACAGCGCGGGCTCGATCGGTGTCGAGCCATTCCCAATCGATGCTGATCGAGTCGCGGGTAATCCCCGCTTCCGGCCCGGTAATCATCCGATCCTCGCCGAGCAATTTGTTGACCAGCGTCGACTTTCCCGCGTTTGGTCGCCCAACGATTGCAAGTTTCAGTGGCGCTTCATCGTCATCATAATCGGGATCGATCAAATCAGCATCGTCATCCACGACGTCGCCATGGGAACCTGGGGCTGCGACCCGCTCGACGACGGGCGTTGGTTCTGAAGCATGAATTTTGGC
This sequence comes from Sphingomonadales bacterium, assembly GCA_025352685.1. Taxonomy (GTDB): domain Bacteria; phylum Pseudomonadota; class Alphaproteobacteria; order Sphingomonadales; family Sphingomonadaceae; genus Sphingomonas_O. The sequence goes on along the minus strand of JANXSN010000095.1, from coordinate 74,038 downwards.
AGTGGCGACATCGATCAGGGGCAGCAGTGCCTCAAAAAGGTCGGCGAGCCCCTCGCCATGTTCCGCGCTGAATGGGACCGGCTCACCGAACCCCAGCGCGAAGCTCTCGTACACGCCTGAATCACCCGAGCGCCCCTCCGCTTTATTCGCCAAAAGCACGACGGGCGTTGCCGATTGGCGCAGCCAACGTGAAATTTCTTCATCGAGCGGAACGATCCCTGCACGCGCATCGATGACAAAGAGCGCGACATCAGCCATATCGACGGCTGCCTGCGTCTGCGCGCGCATACGCCCAGGCAGGGTTACCGCATCCTCGTCCTCAAAACCCGCGGTATCGACAATACGGAATTTGAGACCGAGCAGTTCGGCGTTGCCTTCACGTCGGTCGCGCGTAACGCCGGGACGATCGTCGACCAGCGCCACACGTTTGCCGACGAGCCGGTTGAAGAGCGTCGACTTGCCGACATTGGGCCGACCGATAATAGCGACGGTCGGTTTGTTCATCAGCGGAACGCCGATATCCGACCAGAATTATCAAGGATGTAAAGTGTCGAACCGGCGACCACCGGCTGCAGGAAAATCGGCGCACCGACATCCTGGGTACCCGCCACCTTGCCGTCGGTTGGTGAGACGTAGGCAACCTGCCCTTCCGAGTTTGCGAGAACCAGGCGGTTTCCCGCGAGGACAGGGCCGGTCCAGCTAATCGGGCCGTTTTTCGCCTTGTTTTTGTGATAACGCTGCAACTGCGATACCCAGCGCACCTTGCCTGTCGCGCGCGCCACGCACAGCAGCTTGGCTTCGTCAGTCACGACAAATACCCATTCGCCCGCAACCCAAGGCGTGGCAATGCCCGCGATGTTCAGTTCCCAGATGCGTTGTCCGGTTACGAGTTCGAGGCTGACCATCCGGCCGCCCTGTCCGATCGCAAAAACGCGGCCACCGTCAATAACGGGGCTGGCATCGATGTCGCTTAGCGTCGAAACAGACGTGTTCACGCTCGTTCGCGACAATGCGTCTCCCCATAGTGTGCGACCGTTCTCGTAACGATAAGCGATGAGATCACCTGACGAGAAACCCGACACCACGGTCGACTGCGCAATTGCGGGTGCTGCAACCCCGAAAATACCGGCTGTCTGAACAGCAGCGGCTTCACTCCACTGCGTCGATCCGTCCGTCGTGCTAAGCGCAAAAATCTGGTTATCCTGGCTCATCGCATAAACGCTGCCGGAGGCCACTGCGGGAGCACCCCGAAGTGGTCCACCAGGTCGCTTTTTCCAAACGACCCTTCCGTCTGCGGCGTTGAGTGCAGCAATGTCACCAGCGCCATTGGTCGCATAGAGCATCGCGCCATCGACGCTTACGCCCCCACCGAAAACGATGCGGCTCTGTTTCTTGCCCTCTGCACCGAAATTCGTCGACCAGCGCTGCGCGCCGCTTGCGGTGTCATAGGCGTGGATCGTGGCAGCAGTATCGATGACGTAAAGTGTTTTACCCGAAACCACGGGGGCAGCTGCCAGACGTTCGGACTTCGTAACGCCAGCAATTTTGGCTTCCCACGCCCGCGATGGCGATCCGCTCAGGGCGAGGTGACCCATCGACTTGGATGCGTTGCCCCCTGTCTGACCCCAATCCTCATTCGCAACCGGTTGGGGCAGCAAGACTTGCACATCGGCAATCGAAGGTTCGACGGTGGCATCGTTCTCGCTCGTCAGGATCGGGATCCGTTCACCGAGCACAGCCGTCTTGGGCTTGCTGGCCTTGAAAATCCCACAGCCCCCGAGCACCAGTGTGGCCATCATGGCGGGCGCGAGTAGCAGCGCGCGTCGATTGGTCTTCATCATGATCAGTTCCTGCCCTTGCCGGCCGCCGGTGTTACATCGACCCCCAGTACGCTCGCCAGCTGGACGCTACGCGAACGGATCGATTCGGGGACGCCCTCGTCCCTGGCCATTGCAGCAAACATGGCAGCAGCCTCTCGGTTCTTGTTCATTTTCATGTAAGCGATCGCAGTCATCTCGCCCGCGCTGCCGAACCAGGGTTGCCCCGAGATTGCGAGTTGTTTCAGCCGATCAACAACCCGTTCGGGCCTTAGCGTGTCGAATTCCGACGCCGTCTGGCGAACCACCGCAATGTCACGAAACGGCTGCGCGATTGAGGGGTCGGCGGCTATGCGCGCATAAGCTTGCGCTGCGCCCTTCATGTCGTTCTTGGCCAGCATCGAAGCCGCAAGCGCCAGCGCTGCCGAGGCCCGGTACCCAGACGACGCCGAAGTCGAGAGCGACTTGAGTTCGGTTTCGGCCTTTTGAGGCCGGTTCTCACCGAGGTCGTCTAGCGACTGCGACAGCTTTTCGCCTTCAACACCCGCGACGGCGCTGCGGTTGCTCTGCCACCACAGATAAGCGCCAAACGCGACCAGCCCGGCCACGACTGCGCCAATCAGCACACGGCCCCATCTTTTCCAGAACCGCGCGGCAGTATCGAGACGGACTTGCTCGTCGACTTCGCGCAGGAAAGCTTCATTAGTCTGCGGCGGGAGCGCCAAGGATCGTCCTTTCGAGGTATAAGCCGCAGAGCCTTAGCCCCGGCTTTGTCTTGCCGCTAGCCCTGGTCTTAGGCCTTGCGTGCGTAGATCTGGTCCTTTGTCGGAAAGGCACGAGAACGAACATCAGCGGCGTAGGCAGTGGCTGCGTCGCCGACAAACCGGGACATATCGCCATAAAGTTTGACGAACCGCGGCGTGCGCTCGAACAAGCCAAGCATATCCTCGGTTACCAGAACTTGCCCATCGCACTTGGCTGAGGCACCGATGCCTATGACTGGGACGTCGACGCTGGCCGTCACCGCATCGGCCAAGGGCTCGATTACGCCCTCTAGCACCAACGAAAATGCACCGGCCTGCGCGACCGCTGCGGCATCGTCGAGAATCCGCGCATATTCTGCCTGGCTGCGCCCACGCGCGCCATAGCCACCAAGCAGATTGACAGCCTGCGGCGTCAGACCGACATGAGCCATTACGGGTATGCCTCGGGCGGTCAGGAACGCGATGGTGTCGGCCATCGCCTGACCGCCTTCCAGCTTGATCGCAGCACACCCCGTCTCGGCCATGACCCGGCTAGCGCTCGCAAATGCCTGTTGCGGCGATGCTTCGTAGCTCCCGAACGGCATGTCGACCACGACGACGCTGTGATAGCTTCCCCTCACCACGGCAGCGCCATGCGCGCACATCATGTCGAGCGTGACTGGTAACGTGGAGGGGAGCCCATAAATCACCTGCCCGAGCGAATCGCCGACGAGGAGCAAATCACAATGCGGATCGAGCAGCTGCGCCATTCGAACGGTGTAAGCGGTCAGCATGACAAGCGGTTCAGTCGTCGTCGCCTTGTCCTTACGAGCGCGAACCGCCGGCACGGTCATGCGTTTCATCGGAGCGGGCGTGGGATTCGCGCGACTGGTCGACGTATCGAGAGTAAAGGTGGTGGACATGACGTCCAACCTAGCGGGTCAAATCCGCTTCGTCATCCGACCTTGACGCCCTTCCAAAATGCGACGCGATCGCGGATCTGGGCGGCGGCCGCCTTGGGGTCCGGATAATACCAGGCAGCGCCCACGTTCTCCGTCCCGTCGACGACGACATTGTGATAATGCGCCGTCCCTTTCCACGGGCACGTGCTGGTCGCGGCGCTATCGGTCAGGAACGCGGCGTTTACGCTTTCGCGAGGAAAATAATGATTGCCCTCGACAACAACTGTGTCGTCGCTTTGCGCAATCGTAATACCGTTCCACACTGCGCTGACCATGATTTCACCCTCGAAAAGCTGTAGCCTCAATTTCGATCTTCATCTCGGGAGTTACAAGCCCTGTTACAATACCGGTCGCTGCCGGGCGGATTGAATCGAACGTCTCCCCAAGCACGGGGCCGACGGCATGCCAATCGGCTGCATCGGCCAGGTAATAGGTGGCCCGCATGACATCAGTTATGGAAATCCGCCTTTCGCCAGAGCGTCGGCAATCGTACCAGGGACCTTGCGCGCCTGATCGCAAAACTCGCTTGGCATTGTCATCGCGCGATCATCGAAACTGGCGGTTCCCACGACGAAACACCAGTCGCCTTGCACGACAGCGCGCGAATAACCGACGGCTGCCTCGAACGGCGACTCCAAGGAGATCAGCTTGCGCGTCAGGCCTAACGACCTCGCTGCGGGCCGCCCCGACCACCTCCGCTGGGACCACCGCCGCGCGGCGGTCGCTTTGTTTCCACGATCGGCGGCTTTCCGGGGCCACGCGGCCGGCGAGAACCGTCATTACGCGGCGGGCGTGAGTCCATCGGCGGAGGGCGTGTCGGCGCGCCCTTCGCCACAGTGTAACCCTCCTTCAGCAAGCGATTGAATGCCGCCCGCGTACTGTCGCGCACGGCGGTTTGTACTTCTTTGGGCAGATCGGCGAGCGTGGTATTTCGGTGCACTGCGCCTAGCTCACGCGCGAGCACGTTGGGCAGTCCGCCAGAGGCAGTCTTCCAGGCAGTAATGGCGTCGAGCACGGCAGCAACGATGCTGTCGTGCATGAGATCAGTGGCTGACTTTTCCATGACGCTGCCAAAGCCACGCGCGGGCTCGTGGGTCAAGCTTCGAGCGCGCGCTTGTCGACAGAAAAGGCCGCTTCTGAAGAATCAGGAGCAGTCGTTACACGTTGTCAAAAAGCGCGAATCAATACTCGCGACGATGCCAGTCGCGATCATGGTCCCCATAGCGACCACGATCGCCGTTCCATTGGCGCTCACGCCATGAATGATCACGCCATTCACGCTCGCGTTCCCAGCGCACGCGCCGTCTCCAACGCTCGCGTGCGCGCCAATCAACAGCGCGACCGCGATAATAGGGATCGCCTCGATAGCTGTAGCCATACCCACTATCGTAGCTGCCGTAGCGTGGGCCGACACTCAGCGTAACGCTACCATAGGTTTGGGCCGCAGCGGCCGAAACCACACCCACCGCCGATGAGGCTACAAGGGCGGCCGCGCACAAAAAAAATTACGTGCCATGTTCCCATCTCCTTTGCGTGGTGCGGGACCACGAAATTGTGACATTTCGGAGTGCCGCTGGCGCAAGCCTGAACGCGCGCGTTATGTGAGATTCAGGCGGGAAGCATGGCCGCCCAGTCAGCGGGCTTGAAGCCGACGAGCACTAGCTGAGCAGCTTCCACGATCGGACGTTTAATGAGACTGGGTTGCGTCATCATCAACTCGACGGCTTGGATCCGATCGATGTGGACGGTGCTGATACGCGGCAATTTTCTGAACGTCGTGCCGGCGCGATTGATAAGCGGTTCCCACCCGACGGCATCAATCCAGCGATTGAGCGTGGTGGCATCGACCCCGAGCTTCTTGTAATCATGAAACGCGCATGAGATTTCCCTTGCCTCAAGCCACGCACGTGCTTTTTTCACGGTATCACAATTGGCAATGCCATATAAAATTGGCTTCATAAGCCGCATCTAACCAGCTCGCGCACGGCGCGCCAGTTGAGCGTGGGCCTGCCTGGTTGATCGAAGCGCCTCCATCGTGCTCGGGGGCGGGATCAGGCCGCCCTCGCCTGGTCCCGGAAGACGCGGGCGTCCCCTCGGCCGCTCTCGCAGACAGCCAGCAGAAATCTTCCCACCCAAGTGGCTGGTTTCAGAGCGGAATGGTGCCCGACTTAGCGCCGGAACGGGCGGCTTCGATCCGAATTCGCCTGCAGCTCGAGCCTGACAATCAGCTTGACCTCAGGCAGCTCAATCGCGACCCATCCGCGATCCTGGTCCTAGACGCATCTTGAGAAAATGGCACAACGCGGTGGCGGCAATGCCCGAAATGATGGTCCGGGCCGGCATCGCGTGCGGCGGCCAAAAGAAGGGCAGGTCCCGGTGGCAACGTGTTGCAATGCGACGACCCCGATCTTGTCGGCTCGCCTTCCAGTCCATCGATGCCGGCCCCGCCGATATATGCGATGGTGTGTCAAGGCACTTCGGCTGCGCCAGAAAAGTGGTCAACGCAGGCTTCAGCCGCAGCTCGAACTCCACCATCCAGCGATACGAAATATCGCGCCAGGCCAGCATTGGCACGCCAATGGAGCAGACCTCGGAGTTATCGGTCGAATGCTTGCCACAAGTCGCCGAGGGCAATCGTTCCCAAGGCCATGACCTGATCAGCGGCCCCATAATAAACGTGGAGGTCGTGACCGTCGATCAGGGCGCCGCAGGCGAACACGACATTCCCGAAAAAACCATGGACTTCGTATGGCTCGGTCGGCTCAAGCAACGGTACTTTCAGGCGGCGCTTGACGATCGTCGGGTCGTCGTGATCCAGCAGGAGCGCGCCGAGACAGTAACGCTGAGCGTCGTCAACGCCGTGATAAACTTGCAACCAGCCAGGCTCTGTTTCAAGCATTTGCGCGCCGCCGCCGATCTTTTGACTTTCCCATCCGGTTGCCGCGCACTCTGCAACAATTCGATGATCACCCCAGTGGATCAAATCCGGCGAGGTGGCCGCCCAGATATTTGGAGAGCCAAAATGTAAGGGGGCGGGGCGGTGCAGTGCCCAATAAAGCCCACCGATTTTTCGGGGAAAGAGACAGACGTCGCGATTGTCTGGCGAAAAAATCACGCCCAGCCGCTCGACAGTCACGAAGTCATCGGTAACGGCAAGTGAAGTCGAAATGCCCAACTCAGAAACAGAACTGTAATTGATGTAGTACCGGCCTTCGATCATCGTGATCCGTGCATCCTCGCAGCCAAACCGCTCGCTACGGCATTCTGGTGCAAGAAAAGGGGTCTCGTCGACGCTGAAATCGGTTCCGTTCGCGCTGCGCGCCAAGCGCAGATGAGACATCGAAGTGAGGAACGTTTTCCTCGGGTCCTTGATGAACTTTATTTCCCGAGGGTCGGAAAAGTCATAGTCTGGGTCATCGCGCTCGAAATGCTTCAACGCTAACGACCATCCGCCGGTACCCAGTTCAAGAGTTGGTACTATAACTTCGTCGGGATCACAGCTGATCGCGCTTTCCGCGACCCTGAGCACCATTATCACCTGATCACGAAACTGGATGACACCGGCATTGAAGGTGCCGTCAATCTGAAAGTCGGGGCGACTAGGTTTGACCATCTCCGGAGTAATAATTGGATTTGCAGGTGAACGCTTCAACATATACTGTTTTGCCTTATCAAACCCGACGTGCGGGGCGCGTTTTCGACGCCGGACTGGGTGCTAACTGATGAAGCGCTCCAACTGACCATGAATGCCGCATACAGCGGCAACAGCCTGGCGCGCGCAAATCTGCGACCGCGTCCTAATGGTTCAAGTCATCGCCCGAGATCATTCGGCGAACCCATTGCCTTTTCGTACGATGATCTACACCGCGCTTGCCGAACATATCGTCTTCCCGTCACTCCCATTCGATTGTTCAAACCAGTCCTAACTATCTGAATTATAACAAAACCTTTGCGTCTGGTTTCGCCAATTCCGACGCCGAGGCCGTCAAAAAGTTACGCTGTTGATTTCAAAGGGAAAATGGCCTCGAAAATATATTTGGGGCTTCGCAGTCTATCAGAGCCTATCGGACGATTCTCGCTTTGCGCCCGCCTTAACGGGCACACCGAGTCCAACTCGAAAAGTACCGTCATTGCTCGTAGCATCTTCACGAAGTTGGTGCCACGGGTCTGACGTCCGGGGGAGCAACCGCACTAGCCAGTCAATGCGCAGGTAGATATATTGTAAGCTTCGTGCTACATATTCCTCGCTTTCTGGAGTGCGAAGGTTTCAAATGCCTACACCACATAACCCGCCCGCTGCTGCGCGGCGCGCCTTGCGCAAGCTCGGTGCAGACATCCACGATGCCCGCCGGCGTCGACGGCTGCCAATGGCTGTCGTGGCAGAACGCGCCTTCACGTCCCGCTCGACCCTACAAAAGGTCGAGTCAGGGGATACCACAGTCAGCGTCGGCATCTATGCGAGCGTTCTTCACGCGCTCGGCCTGCTCGACGGTCTGGGCCAGCTTGCCGACATCGGCAACGACCCGGTTGGGCAAGCGCTGTCCAGCGCGGAACTACCCAAGCACGTGCACCTCAAGCGAACAGCCGGATCATCTCGCGATGGCTGATTTCGAGGTCCATATCGACCTGGTCGGCCGCACACGCGCTATCGGCCTGGCGAGGAGCAATCGCGTTCGAGGCTCGGAGACTATCCTTTTCGAATATGATGCCACCTGGCTCGCCGATCCCGACCGGTTTTCGCTTGAGCCCGCCCTTGCCCTGACCCGCGGCGCCTTCGCCCCTCCGGCCGGGCTGGCGACTTTCGGGTCCATTGGAGACTCAGCGCCCGACACATGGGGACGCCGTCTAATGCAGCGGGCCGAGCGCCGCCTTGCCGAACGCGAAGGCCGCGCCGTTCGTACCCTTGCGGAAAGCGATTACCTGCTCGGCGTCGCCGACGAGACTCGCCTGGGCGCACTCAGATTCCGCTGGGGAGGCGAAGAGAACTTCCAGGCGCCGATCCGCGCCGGCGTCCCCGCCCTGATCGAACTCGGGCGGCTGCTCCAGATCACCGAACGAATCCTCCGGGACGAGGAAACGGATGAGGACCTACAACTCATTTTCGCCCCCGGCTCTTCCCTCGGCGGCGCACGGCCGAAAGCGTCGGTCATCGACCAGCACGGACACCTCTCCATTGCCAAGTTTCCAAAAGAGACTGACGACTACAGTATGGAGACATGGGAGGAGATCGCGCTGCGGCTGGCCGAGCAGTCCGGCATTACCACGCCGCACCATGAGCTGATCGAGGTCGCCGGCAAGGCGGTAATGCTGTCTCGGCGCTTCGATCGCGCCGGCGCAATCCGCATTCCTTTCCTGTCAGCGATGGCGATGATGGGCGCCAAAGACGGTGAGCGCGGGAGCTACCCGGAGATCGTCGACGCTCTTACGCAACATGGCGCGCAGGGAAAGACCGACGCTCATGCCCTCTATCGGCGGGTCGTTTTCAACGTCCTGATTTCCAACGTCGACGACCACCTGCGAAACCATGGCTTCCTCTGGCTCGGAAAAGCGGGATGGTCACTATCTCCCGCATACGACCTCAATCCAGTGCCCACCGACCTCAAGGCACGTGTCCTGACGACGAACATCGACCTCGACGAGGGCACCTGCTCGCTCGACCTGCTTGAAGCGGCTTCGGAGTTCTTCGGCCTTACATTGGAGCAGGCCCGCGCGATCATCAAAGAGGTCGCGACCGTGACTGCGACGTGGCGTGAGACTGCCAAGGCGGCCGGCGCCCGCCCTGCCGACATTACCCGGATGGCCAGTGCGTTCGAGCACGAAGATCTCGAGCGGGCGCTGGCGCTATGACCCGAACCTTCATCTACAGCTTCACACCGCCATCACTCGACCCGTCCCCAGGCACCACCGTCACACTGGACGTATCTGAGATTGAGGACGCCGGCATTCGCGAAGTGCTTCAGACGCCGGGCGGAGCCTATGGCGCATGGTCGATCCTCGATGCGCTGCTGGCACTGACCGGCGCGGGCACGTCCTTCATTTTCAAACAACCACTGGGCCAAGCGCGCGAAGTGAAGGTCGCGTTGTCGGGCCTGTTCGGACGGTTCGTTGCCCGAGCTTATCTCGAGCGACATTTCGATCTCTCCATCTTCGCCCATCTCGGCAACCACATGATCTTTCTCGACCGTCGCAAGCAGGTCAGGATCAAGCGCCTCGCCCGAGGCGACCTCCCCGACTGGATCGCATGCAAATCCGATCTAACCTCACTCACGATCGCGGAGGCCAAGGGCTGTCACGACCCGGGCGGACCGGCGAAAGCACTCGCGCGCGCCTGGACGCAAGCCGGGCGTATCGACGTGACGGTCAAAGGCCAAAAGGTCACCATAAAGCGGATTGGACTTGTAACGGTTTCGTGCCGGTCACCTATCTCATTATGCCACCCTGGCTTCGAACGCGAGCGGGCTGATGCCGCCGAGATATGAGTGGCGGCGACGGGTGTTGTAGAAGCCATTGATGTATTGAAAGATGGCAGCCTCCGCCTGTCGCCGTGTTGGCCAGTGCTGCCGCCAGATGAGTTCCGCTTTCAGCGATTTGAAGAAGGTCTCAACAGAGGCATTGTCGTAGCAATTACCTTTGCCGCTCATCGAGGGCCGCAGGCCGTAGGCCTGCAGTTTCTTCTGATAGTCATAAGAACAATATTGGCTGCCGCGATCGGAGTGAAACAGGCAGCCCTCAGGTGGCTGGCGGAGGCGGACCGCCATATCGAGCGCCCTGATCGCCAGATCCTTCTTCATCCTGTCGCTGACAGCCCAACCCACGACGCGACGGCTATCCGGCGCGCCCGGTGGACCGTGCCCGACCGGTTCGACGAGGTCAGCTTCGCGGTCAACGGGTTCGGCGGCAAAATCTGGCAGCCTGCGTCCTGCGCGCGACTGGGCGTCATCTCGCCCTTTTGCGATACCAGTGCGCTCGACCTGCTCAGCGGGCTGCCGACAGCAGAAAAGCCCGTCATCATCAGCCGCCCGGATCAATTGGCTTGCGTCGACAGCGCCACACTGGACGCTTTTGAACGCGTTTCCGTCCTCGACGAAATGGCCGCCAGCGAAGACGGCGAGGAGGTCTCCACCAGCGCGCTTCAGGGACTCAACGCCAAGGCATTCATCGCCGAGACGGGCTGGGACACGATCCTGACGATTGGGTCCGGCAACGCGACGCGTCCTACCCTTCTGTCGGGCAACAATGTGGAGCTCTTCGCCTCGCTCAGAGGCAAGCGATCTAAGGTCGGCAGCGTCGAGCAGATCATGGGCGAGAAGGGCTTTGGGCGTCTCACCCGCACCTTCGTTGCCAGCGAGCTTGAACCCATTGATCCCGCCACCATCGCCGCAGAGGCCCGGCTCGACGACGCACGCCGCGCCTTGTGCCGCGGTGGATTGCGCCTGCGCTGTGAGCGGATCGAGAGCATTGACGGCGATGCGCATCCGTGGCGCGTCTGGCTCATTCCCACGGAGCCGTTGCCGCTTGTCGGCATCGCCTCGCTGCAGGTTTGGCCCATCACCCGAGGAGATGGCCATGCCAGCGATGTGCTGGATGCCCTTCGCGCAGGGACTACCGTCGATCTCGGTGCCATGCCGATCGTCGACCTCACCCGCTTTCTGGCCTTTCGGTTGCTCGAAGACCGGGTGTCGCGGCCGCGCGGCCTGCACAATCTGCTTCAGGTGTCCGCCGGTGTTGATGGCTGGAATACCGCCGTCCGCGAGCTGTCTCTGGATGGTGTTGATCAACGGATCATCGATCGCTTCCGCCGCGACGTCGAAAAAGATGCCGAATTGTTCACGGAACTGGAGGCGGTCTGCGACCTCTTCCCGCGTCGCCGTGAGACCTATCCTCAAGAGCTGAACGAGCGGCGCGATGCCTTGGTCGGTCGTCTTCGTGGCAAACTCTCGCACGCCTGCATCGACGCCCTGAAACCCGACCTGATCATCATGGATGAGTTTCAGCGGTTCCGCGACTTGCTCCACGGCGAAACCCCGGCTGCTGACCTGGCGCGCGAGCTGTTCGACTACTCGGACGGCAAGGGTCATGCCGCGCGCACGCTTCTACTTTCCGCCACACCCTACCGGATGCTGACATTGTCGGGTGACGAACCCGATGACGGCGAACATTACCGTGATTTTCTGGAGACCTTGTCCTTCCTCTACGGTCGGGCCAACGGTCCCGACGTGGCCAAAGCGCTAGAACGCGAAATGCGCGAGTTTCGCGGCTTCCTTCATGCGCTGCCCGGCGCGCGCAACGAGGCCATCGGCGCGCGCCACGTCGTCGAGGACCGGCTGCGCAAGGTAATGGCGCGCACCGAACGCGTGGCCAGCACCATCGAGCGCGACTCCATGGTAAGCGAGCCGTTGATGGCCATCACGATCCTGCCATCTGATCTACGCCAGGCCGCAGCAGTGTCGGGCGTTGCGCGCGCCCTCGATGCGCCGGAGATCACCGAATACTGGAAGTCCGCGCCCTACCTCCTCAACTTCATACGCGACTATGCGCTCAAGCGGCTATTGAAAGATCAGCTCGACAAGCCGGCGCCCAATCTGTGCGCGGCCATCGAACGCGCACGGCCTGCCATGCTCGATCGCGACCGGCTTGACGCCTACGAGCCGCTCGAACCCGCTAACGGTCGGATGCGCGGCGTCATGGATGACGTGTTTGGCGATGGTCTCGATCAACATCTGTGGATCCCGCCATCCCTACCCTATTACGGTCCCGAGCGATCCGGGCCGCCGCTGACCAAGGCGCTGATCTTCTCGTCCTGGTCGATGGTGCCCGATGCGATCGCGTCAATCCTGTCCTACGAGGCCGAACGGCGTATGGGCGTCGGCGCTTCGGGGCAGCGATATTTCGGTCATGTTCGCCCACGCCCCATCCAGTTCCGGCAAAATCAAGGGCGACTTGTCGCCATGCGCGCAATGCACCTGGTCTATCCGTCGCCGACCTTGGCGCGCCTTGCCGACCCTCTTGCGATCTTTGGAGCGTCTAACGAAACCCTGTCGGTCGAAGCCATGCGTAACGCCGTCGCCGACCGCTTGCGCGCGAACGTCGCCGCACTCGCCGAGCGGTCAGGCGACACCGCAGATGGCCGCGATTGGGAATGGGCTGCCCCGGCCGTCATCGACGCCATGGCGAAAGCCAGCTCCGTCGCCTGGGTCAACTCGCCTTACGGCTTCGCCCTCCTCGGCAACGAAGAGGGTTTCAAGGAGCATGTCGCCGAACTGCGGACTGTGACGACCGAACGCACCTTTGGACCCGTACCGGACACGCTGATTGACCTTCTGGTCGATGTCGCTCTCGGCAGCCCCGCAGTCTGTGCGCTGCGCGCCCTACACCGGATCGCGCCCGATCTCGCTTGGGACGATCATCGACTGCTGAAGGCGGCGAACCAGATCTCCTGGGGTTTCCGCACGCTTTTCAACCAGCACGACGCCGTCGCCCTCCTCCGCAAGGACGACGATGACCGCTATTGGCGCCAGGTGCTCACCTACGGCGTTGAGCATAACCTTCAGGCCGTTCTCGACGAGTACGTCCACTATCTGCTCGACGCCGAGGGCTTGGGCGCCAAGCCAGCCGTCGATCGTATCGCTGGGATCAGCAAGGCGATCTCGGAGGCGTTGGCCATTCGCCCCTCGCAGATCGATGTCGAGGATCCAACGGTCGACGGTAAGAGGGTGGTGATCAACAAGTTCCAGATGCGCGGGCGCTTCGCCATGCGCCTGGCCGACTACAAGGACGAGGAAGGCGGGGCCGCACGCCTCTCCAGCGTTCGCGATGCCTTCAACTCACCGTTCCGACCCTTCGCGCTGGCCACGACCTCCGTCGGACAGGAAGGCCTCGACTTTCACCCTTATTGCTATCGGCTCTATCACTGGAACTTGCCCGGAAATCCTGTCGATCTCGAGCAGCGCGAGGGGCGTGTCCACCGCTTCAAGGGTCACGCTATCCGCCTAAATCTGGCGCATCGGCAGGTCGACGTGGTGCGTGGGCGCGAGAGAGATCACGATGATCCCTGGCAGATCATGTTCGACGCAGCTCGCGCCGAGACCGAGAATGACTCTGACCTCATTCCCTACTGGATTTACGAAGGGCCGGTGAAGGTCGAACGCCGCGTGCCCATGCTCCCGTTCAGCCGCGAGGTCCGACGACTCGAGTGGCTCAAACGAAGCCTGACCGTCTATCGCCTCGCGTTCGGGCAACCGCGTCAGGAAGACCTGCTGGAGTATCTTCACAGCCTCATGGGAACCGCGATGGCGGCAGAAGATCTCGCCGACCTGCAAATCCGGCTCCAACCGTGATGTCGCGCCGCTCAGTCGCCTTCAACGGCCAGTGCCGTGCAGCGCTCCCCGACCAAGGCGATCACCTTGTCCTGCGCTGTTTTGGCGGCCTCAGCCTCGGCCGCGAAGGCAGGTAGCTGAAGCCCCTGCGTCCGGTCGGCCACACGCGCGGTCAGGTCCGCAATCGCAGTCTCGGCATCTCCGGCGGATACGCCGATTGTCCGCGCCAGCGCGAGGAAGTCCTGGCGCGTCAGACGGTCATCCTTGCCGTTGAGCTTGAGCGCCATGCGATCACCCCCCAAACCCGGGAAGACGCGCGTGGTGACGGCGTCGTAGAGCGGCGCGAAGCGCACGCTCGTGAAGGCCTTTGCATCCACCTCGGCGACTTTGAGCACAGCGAGATTCTTGAGGTGCATATCGCCATCGGCGATGAGCCAGGCGAACACGGCCCGGCGGAACAGGATATCGAGATCGCTGGCCGGATCGGTCGACAGCGGTCGTAGGCCGCGCGCCATCCGCTCGATCGTTCCGTCGTATTTGGCGGATGCGGGAAGGTCCAGAATGGAGCAAAAGTCCTCCATCGCCAGACGCCGCTGATCCGCTAGACCGCGACGAATATCGAACCGCTCCACGACCAGTGCAGGCGACATGCCGTCGGGCATTTCCAGCAGCGCGGCGTCGGGCACATCGAACCCGGCCGAGCGGCCAAGCTCCAGGCAAAGCCACTCGACGACCGGCAACGTCTCGAAGCCTGCCGTGCCGGCGGGCTTGAGGATATGGGTGAACGGCTGATCGATGGCCGGAACGAGGGTGCCATCAGGCATCAGGCTCATCGGCGCCTTGATCTGGACGCCGGACAGGCGCGGCGTTTCAGCGCGCGCGAAGATGCGCGCCAGGTTCTGCTCGAAGGTCTCCTCGATCTCGCCCCGCGCCGGACCGGCGTAGCGGCCCGTGAAGCGACCGGCGTCGATGTATCCAGCCAGTGTTGTCGTGAGAATGTCAGCAGGCAGCGCCGCCAGTTCCTCTCGACCCTCGACGATGACGATGTTCGACATATATCGCCGTCCGCGCCGGAGCGCCTCGCGTTCATCGCGTTCGCGGAGAACCTGCGCCAGCCAGCCCTCGGGAAGCAGCGATTCAATGAAGGCCGGCAGCTTGCCCGGCGTGGTTTCGCGCACGAGGGCCGGTCCCGCTCGACGCCCCGGCTTCCAGCGCCATTCAAATCCATCATGGGTCAGCCGGCCGAGCGGATCACCGTGCCAGGCGACGAGGAGATCGAGCGCTGCCTTGTTGACCGGCGCCTTGGCAACGCCCGGCTGAGCTAGCAGAAAGCGTTCGGCACCTTCGCCTTCGCGATACCATTCGTTCTCGCGCGCCAGCACCCAGACGGCGTCGGCTGCGGCTTGGGGCGTCCCATGTTCCTCCACCAGACGCGCCGCCATCTGCGCACGCATGTCGGCGGTAACCGCGCTCGCATGTTCGCTGCGCAGGCGGAACGCTTCGAGAAAGCGCTGGCGCGGCGATGAGGCATCAACGCGCAATTCGCCCCGGTCGTCGCCGATGACCGCGATCGCCGTCGATGGATGCTTAGGCGCTTCGTTCTGGATGATCTCGAGCGTCCGTAGCCGCGTGCGCTGGTTGCGGCGGCCGCTGATAAACAGCCGCCCGTCGGGCGTCGGCGCTAGTAGCGCTGCGCTCGCCGACGACAGGTAGGCGTTGGGATAGAGATAGTGTGCAATCCGGACCGCATGACCGAGGATCGTCGCCTCGATATCCCCTTGGTCATCGACGTAAACCCCGCGCACGAGCTGGATCAACTCACCGGCTTGCGCGCGCTGATGCGCGCGCTTGGCGTCAATTGTCTCACCGACCAAATGAAGAGCCATAGGATTATCTCGCATCTCAGATGCGCGTTAATCCCACCATCCGGCTTCACATGCAAGAATTATCACGCATCTGAGATGCGCGATAATCCCGTGAGTGCAGCAGCTGGACAGCGCCGGCCCGCAATGATCGGCGTGCTCCAAAGCAATCATTCCGCGATCCATTCGGCCATGGACCCGCCGATTTGCACGCCATTGCCGCCGCGAGCCCTACGCCGGTGTGTTCGCTCTTTTCATGTCGGGTCTATCGGCTCCAATCGGCATCAGACGCCAATCTCGTTGGAGTAGAGTTATGTCGACGAAATCTGAGGCCCTCAAAAAGCGGATGATCCGCCGCCATGAGCTTCGGCAGATCGTACCGCTGGCCGACACCACCATCTATGAGATGGAACAGCGCGGAGAATTCCCTCGTCGCTTTGCGCTCACCCCGCGCTGTGTGGTGTGGGATCTGGCCGAGGTCGAAGCCTGGCTGACCGAACGCCTGGCGACAGCCCGGCGATCGCCAATCGACCGGGCGCCGCATCCCGATGTACGCAAGCGCAAGGCGCGTCCCGTCAAAGCGCCGGATCAGGCGCGAGCATAGGCATCGAGGGCGGAATCAGGACCGGCACGCGCTTCTGCCCTGCCACCCAGGCGTCGATGATATCAGACCACTCCTGCATCATATGCCGCCGCTGGTGCTCGTACTCCGCCTTGTTGTAGACGCCGCGCGAGGACCGCCCATCTTCATGGGCCAGGCACTTTTCGATCCAGTCACTGTTGAACCCCAGTTCGTTGAGCAGGGTCGATCCGGTCCGGCGCAAGTCATGTACCGTGAACGGCTCCAGCGGTAAGCCTTCCTTCTGCGCGCGCTCCACGACGGCATAGGTGACGCGGTTGAAGGTCGCCCGAGACATCGGCGCATCCGCATCATACCGAGACGGCAGATGGTAGCGCGAGTTGCCCGCACAGGTCTTCAACGCGATCATGATGTCGAGGCATTGCTGCGAGAGATAGACGTTATGCGCCTTGGATCGCTTCATGCGCTCCTTAGGGATCGTCCACACGGCGTTCTCGAAGTCCACCTCGTCCCAGACCGCATCCTGCAGCTCGCTCTTGCGCACCATTGTCAGCAGGAAGAGGCGCATCCCGAGTCGGATGGTTGGCAGCGTCGCTACATGGTCGAGCTGCTTGAGCATCACGCGAATTTCCGTCGGCGACAGCGACCGGTCCTTTGGAACGAACGTCGCGATCGAGGCGGAGCCGACATCGTCGGCCGGATTGGCAACCTTCTCGCCGTGCAAGATCGCAAACCCGTAGATCTGCTTGAGGATGTCGCGGGCATGGATCGCAGTCGCCGGTGCGCCGCGATCAACGATCTTGCCGCAGTGGGCGCGCAGGTCATCCGGCGTGATTTCTGTCAGCAGCCGGTTCTTCCAGACTGGCAGAAGCTCTCGTTCGAAGATCGAACGCCGCATCGCGCGGGTGCTGTCGGCCATCGGCGCCTTCACCAACCAGCGCTCACCAAACTCACCGAAGCTCTTGGCCTCCTTGATCCGGCGTTTGTCGCGTTGCTTTTCCTGGGCCGGGGACCTGCCTTCGAAGACTGCACGTTTAGCGTCGATCGTCGCTTCACGGGCTCGAGCAAGGGACAAACCGGAGGGACCGTACTTCCCAAGCGTTAGCGTCTCGCGCCGCCCATGCAGCCGGTAGTCCAGCCGAAACGTCAGCGTCCCGGAGGTTGAGACCTGGACATAAAGGCCGTCACGGTCCGTGACCTTGTAAGCTTTCTCGCGTAGTTTCAGGGTATTAAGGGCAACATCGGTGAGCATACCGACCTCCTCTACGCAAAATACCGTCAGGCGATTTTCGGCCATTTTTGCCGACATTATCACTTGAGTTACAATGGTTTAGTACGGAAAAAATACCGTCACTGGCTTCAATACCTCTGACGGTATCGCTGGATTGGGCCAAGTGCAAGTTTGCCGGATACCGTCACGCGTGACGCCAGAGCCAACCGCTGCTCCACGATTGATCCCGATAGATAACGTGAGATAGTCTTTTTATTTCAATGTGTTGATGGGGCAATGCCGATTGATCGCGATAGCCAAAAATGGCCCCGAATCATTCCCACTCGATCGTGCCCGGCGGCTTCGACGTGTAATCGTAAACGACCCTGTTGATGCCTTCGACCTCATTGACGATCCGGGTTGCCACGCGCGACAGAAACCCGCTGTCAAAGGGGAAAATATCCGCCGTCATGCCGTCGGTGGAGGTTACGGCGCGCAAGGCGCAAACGAATTCATACGTTCGACCGTCGCCCATCACGCCGACGGTGCGGACCGGGAGCAGCACCGCGAACGCTTGCCAGATTGCGTCATAAAGTCCGGCGTTTCGTATCTCCTCAAGGTAGATTGCATCTGCCTTGCGCAAAATATCGCACCGGTCGCGCGTCACTTCTCCGGGGATGCGGATTGCAAGGCCGGGGCCGGGAAACGGGTGTCGTCCGACGAAGGCTTCAGGCAGACCAAGCTCACGGCCCAGTACGCGCACCTCATCCTTGAAAAGCTCACGGAGCGGCTCGACGAGCGTCATGTCCATCCGATCTGGCAGGCCGCCGACATTGTGATGGCTCTTGATCGTCACTGAAGGACCGCCGGTGAACGAGACGCTCTCGATGACGTCGGGGTAGAGCGTTCCCTGAGCGAGAAACTTCGCCCCGCCAATTTTTTTGGCTTCGGCCTCAAACACGTCGATAAACGTCTTGCCGATAAACTTGCGTTTCGCTTCGGGGTCGGTGAGCCCCTTGAGCCCGTTCATGAACAGCGTTTCTGCATCAACATGAATCAACGGGATCCCGTAATGCTCCCGAAAAAGGCCTACGACCTGGTCGCTTTCACCCATGCGCATCAGTCCGTGGTCAACGTAAACGCACGTCAGCTGATCGCCGATCGCTTCGTGGATCAAGACCGCAGCCACCGACGAGTCCACACCTCCCGACAGCCCGCAAATCACCCGACCCTGCCCCACTTGCGCGCGAATGTCGGCAATCTTTGCCGCGCGATACCCGGCCATTGTCCAGTCACCGGCACAACCGCAGACATGGCGCACAAAATTGGCAATCAGTTTCCCGCCGTCGGGCGTATGCACGACTTCGGGGTGGAACATCGTCGCGTAGAAGCGCCGAGCGTCGTCAGCGACGACCGCAAAGGGCGCTCGTTCAGACGTAGCGACGACGCGAAAGCCGGGCGGCAACGCTTCGACCTTGTCGCCATGGCTCATCCAGACTTGATGGCTTTCACCCGGCTTCCACAGGCCATCGAAGAGAACGCAACTATCGTCGACGTGCAGGAAGGCACGACCGAATTCACGCGACTCGGTGCTGCCGACGCGCCCTCCCAGCTGCGCGCACATTGTTTGCTGGCCATAGCAAATGCCGAGGATCGGCACGCCAACTTCGAAAAGATGTTGCGGCGCACGCGGACTGCCTTCGTGTGTTACTGAGGCCGGGCCGCCGCCGAAGATAACGCCTGCGGGTTTTATCCGTTCAAACGCTGCCTCGGCACTGCTGAATGGAACGATCTCACAATACACACCTGCCTCGCGAACACGACGGGCGATGAGTTGTGTTACCTGGCTGCCGAAATCGACGATAAGGATAGAGGACATGGTTTCTCCTAGCGACGCCATGCCCTTTTTGCCAACCCGTCCGTCGCAACGGATCAATAGTTCAACGAGTACGCAACGAAATCAACCCGCTGGATATTGCCGTATCGGACCGCGCAGCTGAAGCTGCGCTGGTCGCGGCTGCCGCTGTAGCGGGTATCGTCGCCGCGGGCATAATCTATATATCGGCGCACGATAAAGCCGTCGGCGACGCGGTCAGCCGCATCCACCGAGCTGGTTCGGGCACCGCCCCCTATCTGCCGCTCGGTGGCATTGGCACAGCCATCTGCCGCCGCTTCGTCGGAACGAATGCTGCCGCTGTAGCCGTTACCAGCATAGCCCAGATTGGGTGCGCGATTGGCGCTCGATGAGGCCGAGGAAATGATTGCGACAAGGATGCCTACGCCGATCACGCCCGCGACGATCGCGCCGGTATCGTCATCGCCACGGTGACGGTAATCGGAACGCCCTTAGTCAACGCCAGGATAACCACCTCGATAACCTTGGGCCAATGCAGGCGTGAAGGAAGTCGCGGGCATCGCGGTGGCGAGCGCGCCTGCGGTGACTGAACGCAGCTTCGTCATCTCGCTATTCCTTTGCACTCGGCAACGAACATCTCAACGGGTAACAGCCTAATGCACCAGTTGGGGTGTCACGATGCTGAATTGATCGATCAGTGAAATGAAAGCATTGACGGCTTCGTCGAACCGGCAGAGCGCGGATATTCCCGCTCAGTTTCCTCCGGTTGTCATGCCTGTCCACCGCGCAATGAATGCCCATTGATCCGCTGCTTCCTCGATAATCTTGTCAGTCGGCTTGCCGCTCCCATGGCCCGCACGGGTTTCAATGCGGATCAAGTGGGGCTTGTCGCCAAGCCTCGCCGCCTGAAGCGTTGCGGTGTATTTGAAGCTGTGACCAGGCACAACACGGTCGTCGGTATCAGCAGTGGTGACCAGGATCGCCGGGTATTGTGTACCCGATCGGATATTATGTAGCGGCGAATAGGCACGCAGAATCTGAAAGTCGGCCTTGATATCCGGATCGCCGTAATCGTCAGTCCAATAGCGCCCGGCGGTAAAACGATTGAACCGCAGCATATCCATCACGCCGACTGCTGGAAGGGCCGCCGCGAACAGATCAGGCCGTTGATTCACCACGGCACCGACCAGCAACCCGCCGTTCGATCCACCCTGGATCGCCAACCTGGCCTTTGACGTGACGCCTTGCGCGACCAGATATTCGCCGGCTGCAATGAAATCATCGAACACATTTTGCTTTTGCGCCCGCTTGCCGGCTTCGTGCCACGCCTTTCCGTACTCGCCGCCACCGCGCAAGTTCGCAATCGCGTACACCCCGCCGGCCTCAAGCCACGCCAGGCGTGTCGCACTGTATCCGGGCGTCAGCGAAATGTTGAACCCGCCATAGCCATAAAGCAAAGTTGGCTGCGGTCCCGCGGGCAAATCTTTTTTGCGGACGATGAACATTGGTACTTTGGTGCCGTCTTTTGACGGGTAAAAGACCTGTGTCGTTTCGAAGGCGTTCGGATCGAACGCCAGTTTCGGCTGAAAGAACACCTCCGACCGGCCTGTTGCGCTGTCAAAACGATAGACCGTCGCGGGCGTCGCGAAGCCGGTGAAGGTGTAAAAGCTTTCGCTGTCGCCGGTCTTGCCGCCGAAACCCGACGCGGTACCGATGTCTGGGAGCCGAACAGCGCCAAGCGATCGGCCGTCCAACTCGAACAATTCTGCCTCCGACTTGGCATCGCCCAGGTAGGCGACCACGAGCCGCTGTCCAATGAGCGAAGCGCCCACCAGAGTATCACCGGTTTCAGCGACGACTTGTCTAAATTTGAGCGTTTTTGCTGCGACGTCGACGACGGTCAGTCGCCCTTTGGGCGCGCCCTTGTCCGTCACGAACCAGAACTTCGATCCGACGGTCCCCGCCAGCTGCCAACTATTGGCGAGGCCGGCGACAAGGGGGTGTGTTTTGATTGGGCCGGCATCGAGCGCAGCGATCGTTACCTCAACCTTGGGATCGGTCCCTTGCGCCGAGGTAATGACCAGCCACTTGCCGTCATCGGTAACCTGCGCACTGTGACCGAGCTTGGGGCGGTCTGGCGTTGCGTAGACCATTGAATCGGTATCTTGCGCAGTACCAACAGTGTGGAACCACACCTGCTGGTCAAGGTTGAGCGACTGAAACTTTGCGCCTTCGGGTTTGGCAAAACGCGAGTAGAAAAATCCACTTCCATCGGGTTTCCACGCGATGCCGCTGAATTTTACCCATTCGATGTGGTCGGGCAATTCCTTGCCGGTGGTTGCATCGACCACCTTGAGTGTGCGCCAATCGGTGCCGCCGTCCTGGATGCCATAGGCAAGATAGCGTCCATCAGCGGAAGGCGCCCATTCCGCAAGCGCGGTCGCACCGTCCTTTGCCCATAGGTTCGGGTCAAGCAACTGCCGCCGGTTACCCGAAGGGCCGTCCCGCACCCATAGCGTAGATTGATTCTGAAGGCCGGTATTGTGCGAAAAAAAATAGCGGGCACCGGCCTTTCGCGGCGTTCCCATACGCTCGTAATTATAGAGCGCCTTCATACGCATCTTAAACCCGTCACGCCTCGGTAACGTTGCCAGGTAGGCATCCGTGACATTGTTTTCTGCCGTCACCCAGTCACGCACTTTAGGGTTGGTACGGACATCGTCCTCCAGCCAGCGATACGGATCAGCGATGGTCTCGCCAAAAATTGTATCGGTTTGGGGGACAGTGACGGTGAGAGGGTAGGATAAGGGGGTTTCGGCCATGATTGGACTAGACAACAGCGCAGTGACCGCCGCAAGAAGAACAGGTTTCAAAGGAGAGGCTCCGGAAACGGGTGTTTCCGGAGCCTATGTGCCCTTTGAACTTGCCGCAAGCAGTGCTTTGGCGGCGCTTGTTACGCAGCCTGGTCGAGCTCTTCGCCTGCGACCGGACCCGAGTCCTGGCCCTTTGCAGACACGTCACGGTCGACGAATTCGATGATCGCCATATCCGCGGCGTCGGAGGCCCGGATGCCCGCCTTGAGCACGCGTATATAGCCACCGGAGCGATCGCCATAACGCGGCGCCAGAACGTCGAACAGCTTAACCAGCTGCGTCTCGTCGAGCAGCCGCGCATGGGCGAGACGACGGTTCGATAGACCGCCCTTTTTAGCCAGCGTGATGAGCTTTTCGGTATAAGGGCGCAATTCCTTGGCCTTTGCCAGGGTTGTCGTGATCTGTTCGTGCTTGATAAGTGCTGCCGCCATGTTGCGGAACAGCGCTGTGCGGTGTGAGGAAGTACGCTGGAGCTTACGTCCGCCGACGCGATGACGCATGATGTCTGTTCCCTTCGTTCGTCGAGGAGCCGTATCAGGTACCCCAAGCCGGGCGAGGTGCCGCCCGAGACCTGAGCGCCTAAACGCAGTGCCCCTGTATCGTCAAGCCCGCGCCTCGGTGCTGCAGGTGACGCCCGTCGTGCCCGAACGGTTGTTACCCGACAAACAGGGGGCGCGGACGCGCAACGGAAATACCGATCTGGAACGTTAGGACGTGTGTGCGTCGTTGGGTCATTCCCAATCTCGCCCGTAGGTGCATAGCACCCTCTTGGTTTGGACGAAGACCGTCCTATATCGACAATACAGTGAAAGGAGCCAGACATGGCCGCGATCGATCGGTACCGTCGTAATTCTGATGCAACTGGCGTGACGATCCTCGTCTATGTCGTCTGGTTCTTTTTCGGCATGTTCGGCGTTCACCGGTTCGTAACCGGACACGTCGGCAGCGGTCTGTTGATGCTGCTTCTCCACGGTCTTGGTTGGCTGACCTTCTGGTTCGGGCTTGGCTTTCTGCTTTGGGGCGCGCTGGGTGTCTGGTGGCTTGTCGACGCGCTGCTGATCCCGGGATGGGTCAGGCGCTAATCAATCCGCGAACGGGTCGCGCACCAGTATCGTATCCTCGCGCTCGGGTGACGTACTTACTAACGCAACCGGGCAGTGAATGAGTTCTTCGACCCGTCGAATGTATTTGATCGCCGTTGCCGGCAGGTCCGCCCAACTCCGCGCCCCAGCCGTTGACTGCGACCAGCCCTCGATCTCCTCGTAGATCGGCTCAGCTGCGGCCTGGTCTGCGGCATGCGCCGGAAAATAGTCGATAACGGTTCCGCCAAGCCGATACCCCGTGCAGATTTTTAACGTCTCGAATCCGTCGAGGACATCGAGCTTTGTAAAGGCGATCCCCGACACGCCTGACACGGCCGCCGCCTTGCGAACAAGCACAGCATCGAACCATCCGCAGCGGCGCTTGCGGCCGGTAACTGTCCCAAACTCATGCCCCCGCTCACCCAGACGTTGCCCGGTTGCATCCTCCAGCTCGGTCGGGAACGGCCCTGCGCCTACGCGTGTCGTATAGGCCTTGACGATACCCAGCACATAACCCGCCGCCGCAGGCCCCAGGCCGGTACCCGACGATGACGTCCCGGCGACCGTGTTCGACGATGTGACAAACGGGTAGGTGCCATGATCGACATCGAGCAGCATGCCTTGGGCGCCTTCGAACAGGATCCGCTTTCCCGCGCGCCGTAACTCGCCCAACGAATGCCAGACCGGCTTGGCGAATGGCAAGATATGCGGCGCGATCTGTGCCAGTTCCGTCTTGAGCCGAATACGGTCAACCGGCGGCTGATCAAAACCGGCGCGCAGCGCATCGTGATGTGCGCACAATCTGTCGATCTGCGGATCGAGATCGTCGAGATGGGCGAGATCGCACACCCGGATCGCACGCCGCCCGACCTTGTCCTCGTATGCTGGGCCGATACCGCGCCGAGTCGTACCGATTTTGAATTCGCTCGCATCTTCGCGCAACCCATCGAGGTCGCGGTGGAACGGCAGGATCAACGGGCAATTGTCGGCAACCTGAAGATTTTCAGGGGTGATCGACACGCCCTGTGCGCTCAGCTTTGCCACTTCGTCGCGAAAGTGCCACGGATCGAGTACGACGCCGTTACCGATCACCGACATCGTTCCGCGTACAATACCCGACGGTAACAGGCTGAGCTTGTAGACCTCGTTGCCCACGACAAGCGTGTGACCGGCATTGTGTCCGCCCTGAAAACGAACGACAACATCGGCGCGGCTAGCAAGCCAGTCGACGATCTTACCCTTGCCTTCGTCCCCCCACTGCGCGCCGATCACGGTGACATTCGCCAATTTCTGTGTATCCATTCAGTGAGGGGAAATGTGAACTGGTCCGTATTGTCCCGCAGCTTTGCCGTCCACCCCCCGATAGCCCATCGGAGTCACTCTTATGCGCCTTAGGCTAAGGTTTGCTGCACTCGCCATTGCAACGGCTGCCAGCGCTCAGGACGCGCCACTCCCGATGCTGTCTGATGCATGCCGCGCTGAAATGACGAACCTTTGCCCTGCGACGGGTGACCGCGAGGCGCGTCGGGCGTGCATGATAGCCAGCCGCGACAAGCTGTCCGACGGCTGCAAGAAAGAAATGGCCGCGTTGCGAGCTGCACGCCAAGCTAGGCGTGTAAATGGCGACATGACGGCTCCTGGGGCGACCAGCACCGATCAAGGCCCCGCTCCCAAACCGCAATGACGCAACGTCGGTCCACCGGATACCCGGCGTCCCCGCGAGAATAGCAGCCTGCAGCAATAACCGGCTTGCGCGGCGCCTAGGCAAGCGCGTCTTCCGAGCGGGCCGACGTGCGGAGCCACCGAGCGGTCTGACACAGAAATACCGCTCGCGATCCTAAGCAGACCGGGCTCAGATCTCATCGATCGTTCCTGGGCAAACAGCGGGCCCGGCAAAACAGCCTGAGGCCGCACGGACGCCGTCTTTCGGCAGCCAGCCACGCGAGAGCCTGGACTTTTGGACGATCGGCAAGCGAGGGAACGCCCTGCTGATTGTCTTGGTTCACCGCGGCTGGTCGAGACGCGACAAACGAATGGCTTGGGCGAGACGACGGTGATTGTGCCAGCAATGGTCCTCGCTTCGCGTTGCCCACTTACCGCCTTGTCCCGACGGTAGCGCCAACGAACAAGTATTAACCATGGCCAGCGCGAGCGCGCCGATGCGAAAGACCTCCCGGCGTCGATCCCAGGCCTACCGAATTAAGGAGCAATGGCATGGGGCGGCATGCTGCACCGCTGGATGGACATCAACCAGAAATATTCTACGCAGGTCGGCGTCCGGATGGCTGTCATGCGCGGGCTCTGTTGCGCGCTGGGCCGGTGTTGGCGTGCCGGTACCGGAATGCCAACATCGCCGATCCGCAAGCGGGCTCATCATCAACGCCGCCGGGCACAACAATCAGCGGAGCCAGTCCGACATGCTCGCCGCGCCACTTTCTACACCATGGTCGCACGCTGAAACGACGCCGGGTTCCACCACCAGCCACGAGGTGCTCAAACGCAATCTCGGCAACCCGGGCGATGCGAAGACGGCGCGGATCGGTCCGTTCGTCGCGCAAGCGGTAAGATGATCATTGCCGCGTTCGTATGTCTGACTGCACGTCGTCGTTGACAGTGGCTTTCGAACGGCCGTTGACAAGCGACTGGAGAACCCGAGCAGGAGCCTGACAATGCCAGTAACCGGTATGGGAGGCTTCTTTTTCGGTTCGTACGACCCTGACATGCTTGCAGCCTAGTATGAGAAGCATTTCGGCATTGGCGGTTTTGATTGGCAGAGCTTGGGGCAACTGGCATTGCGATCGTGACGAAGCCCGAGTGGGACGCTCCTGATATAAGCCGTTTTGCTCGGCTCAATGATCGGGAGGGCAACCCGATTGAACTGTCGGAACCGCCTGCTGACTCATAACCGTGAGGCGACTAAAATCGTCCCGAGGTAAACCCGTCCGGATAGATCGAGAAACCGGTTGCTGGTTCGGTATGTCCATCAGCGTGGGCGATCGCATACGAGCCCCCCCGCCCAACGGCGTTTGCGCAACCGGCAATGAAAAGCGAAAAACCGAACCAGCGCTGATATTCGAAGCCGTGGCGTTCGGTCGGGTCGAGGGTGACGCGCACGCCCATATCGCTGATCGACGCGGCAATTGATTCAATTCCGGCAATGCGCGACGTCATCAACCCGGCGAGGTCGAACTTGCGCAGCCCCTCGAGCGCAGCACCTATGGGACCGGTGGCAGCGATCAGCGGGAGCCAGTCAGCAAACCCCGCCTCTACCAGCCCGCCTGCATCCTTCATGTCGAGCAGTCCATCAAGCCGAGCAATCTCACCCGACGAGAGCACCAACCCCCCAAGCGTCTCGACCAGATCGGGCATGGTCAAGTCGACTGTGATTCCCTCAACCCCCGCGGCCTTGAGTGCCGCGACCGCGATACTCGTGACTTCACAGGCTGCGGCTACCGAATCGTCGCCAACAAGCTCGGCGCCCACTTGCATTGCCTCACGCTGAGGATTGAGCTGCGTCGTACCGAGCTTGAGTACCGGTCCCGCGTAGGCCAGGCGCAGCGGACGCGGCACGTCCGCGAGCTGGGTTGAGACGATCCGCGCGATCTGGGGCGTGATATCGGGCCGGATCGCCAACGTGCGCTGCGACAGCGGATCGACAAACCGCGCCAGCTCGGTCCGCGACGACTTCAGCCGCGCGGCCAGTCCGTCTTCAAATTCGGCAAGCGGCGGCGACACGCGGTCGTACCCGCGCTGTTCGATCGTATCGAGCAGCGCGCGCACTGTACGCGCCTGTGCCGCTGCCTCCCCGGGTAGGCGGTCGCGTAGTCCTTGAGGAAGCAATCCGCCTGCTCCGGGCATCAGAATTTGAGAGCCTTTACTGTCTTTACTCCAGGAAGCTTGCACAGTTGCCATAGCACGGGTTCGGGGATCGTCGCATCGACAGAGAGAAGCACTACAGCTTCGCCGCCCGCGTTGCGGCGGCCGAGGTGGAACGTGCCGATGTTGATGTCAGCCTCGCCCAAGGTCGAGCCGAGCCGCCCGATAAACCCAGGGGCGTCCTCATTAACGATGTAGAGCATATCGCCCGCAAGATCGGCTTCAACCTTAATGCCAAAGATTTCGACAAGCCGCGCACCGCCGTCACCAAACAACGTGCCCGCAACCGACTTTTCGCCACCCTCGGTCTGAACAGAGACGCGGACCAACGTCTGGTAATTGCCTTCCTTGTCGTGGCGAATTTCCCGAATATCGAGACCGCGTTCCTTGGCAAGGAAGGGCGCATTGACCATGTTCACCGTGTCTGAATAGCGGCGCATGAGTCCGGCCAGAACCGCGCCAGTGATTGGTTTGATGTTGAGCGCTGCAGCAGCGCCCTCAACCTCGATCGAAATCTTGGTCAAATTGTCATGCGCGAGCTGACCTACCAAAGAGCCCAACCGCTCGGCGAGCGCCAAATATGGTTTCAACTTTGGAGCCTCCTCGGCGCTCAGCGACGGCATGTTGAGCGCGTTGGTAACACCACCAGACAGCAGAAAATCTGCCATTTGCTCGGCGATCTGGATCGCCACGTTGACCTGCGCTTCGGACGTGGACGCCCCAAGATGGGGCGTCGAGACGAAGTTGGGCGTGCCAAACAGCGGCGACGCGGTGGCAGGCTCCTCCACAAACACGTCGAGCGCTGCACCGCCTACCTGACCCGAATCGAGCGCGGCTTTGAGCGCCACTTCGTCGATCAAGCCACCTCGCGCGCAGTTGATGATCCGGACACCCCTTTTCGCCTTGGCAATGGCCTCGCGGCTGAGGATGTTCTTGGTCTCCGCCGTCAGGGGCGTGTGCAGCGTGATGAAATCGGCACGCGCGAGCAATTCGTCGAGCGTGACCTTCTCGACTCCGAGATCCACGGCACGCTCGGGCGTCAGGAACGGATCGAAGGCAATGACCTTCATCCTGAGACCCAGCGCACGATCGGCGACAATCGAGCCGATATTACCAGCACCGATAAGACCCAGCGTCTTCGACGTCAGCTCGATACCCATAAAGCGGTTCTTTTCCCACTTGCCGGCTTGTGTCGAGGCATCCGCCTCCGGGAGCTGGCGCGCGAGCGCGAACATCAGTGCGATGGCATGCTCGGCAGTCGTGATCGAGTTGCCAAAGGGTGTGTTCATGACGACAATGCCCGCCGCCGTTGCCGCTGGAATATCGACATTGTCGACGCCGATCCCGGCGCGGCCGATGACTTTCAAATTCTTGGCAGCGGCAATGAGCTCTTTCGTTGCCTTGGTCGCCGAACGGATCGCGAGACCATCATACTGGTCGATAATAGCAATCAGTTCATCCCTGGTCTTGCCGGTGATCTCGTCGACCTCGACGCCCCGTTCGCGCAAGATCTGCGCGGCTTTGGGGTTCATCTTGTCGGAAATAAGCACTTTTGGCATGACGATCCTTTCAGATCATCATCCCGACGAAACTCAAGCGCTCCTGCAGGAACTCCCGGGTCTGCCAGGATGACGAATTATTGTTGCGAAGAAGAAACTTGCGTCCACGCCCAGTCGAGCCATGGACCAAGCGCCACAACATCAACCGTGTCGACGGTGGCGCCGCACCAGATGCGCAAGCCGGGCGGCGCATCACGGTACCCGGCGATATCGTAGGCCGCATCTTCGGCTTCGAGCAGTGCGGTAAATTTCTTGATCAGCGCCTCGTCCGCCCCTTCTACTGTCAGGCAGACACTGGTCCTCGAACGCGATTTCGGATCGGCTGCGAGGTGCCCGAGCCAGTGCCGCGAAGCAACAATAGCATCAAGCGCGGCTGCATTGGCGTCGCTGCGGGCCATCAAGCCATTGAGGCCGCCAAGTCCCTGGGCCCATTCGAGCGCAAATATCACATCCTCGACTGCGAGCATTGACGGGGTATTGATTGTCTCACCCTTGAACACGCCCTCGGTGAGCCCGCCCTTCGAAACAAGTCGGAAAATCTTGGGCAACGGCCAGTCGGGGGTGTAGCTTTCGAGTCGTTCCACGGCGCGGGGCCCGAGGATGATGACACCGTGCGCGCCCTCGCCACCCAGAACCTTTTGCCAGGAAAAGGTCGTTACATCGAGTTTGTCCCACGGCATATCATAAGCGAACACCGCACTGGTCGCATCAGCGAAGCTGAGGCCCTGACGATCGGCAGAGATCCATGCGCCGTCCGGGACGCGAACACCCGAAGTTGTCCCATTCCAGGTGAACAGGACATCGTTCGACCAGTCGACCGCATCGAGATTGGGGAGCGCGCCGTAGTCGGCACGGATGACTGTAGGGTTCAGTTTTAAATGCTTAACTGCATCCGTCACCCAACCTTCGCCGAAACTTTCCCAGGCAATAGTGGTTACAGGCTTGGCACCCAGCATCGTCCACATCGCCATCTCATAGGCTCCGGTGTCCGATGCCGGTACGATACCGATTCGATGGGTGTCGGGCACGGTCAGTACTTCTCGCGTCAGATCGATCGCGTGTTGCAACCGGGCCTTGCCGATTCTGGAGCGGTGCGAACGGCCCAGCGACGCCGTCGCCAAACGCGACGCGTCCCAGCCAGGCGGCTTCGCGCAAGGTCCAGAGCTAAAGTGGGGACGCGCAGGTCGGGCGTCGGGACGGGATAATGCAGTCATGTAGTCTCTCCTCACAGAGAGCAGCGCGGCGTTGGGACCGCGTGGCCCACCGACGCCCTTAGAGGCTGCCACGGGGGCGTCAACCCGGTCTGCCAGTTCGATCGCGCAGCGAGGGCTGGCGGATCGGCTCTCGAGCACCGGGTATCAAGGGGTTGCAAGCACCGGCCCGATTGGCTTGCCGTGGCGACGCGCTCAAAAGGGTGCTTGGCTTCAGGCGTCACTATGACGAAGGGGCGTACGATTGATATCGGCGCAGCGACCCCAACACGCTCAACTCATGTCCGACTTGCGGTTGTCAGCTGCGCGCTTTGTCGCAGCTTCCCCCCCACCGCCGCGTGAGGCACCACAGTCTCGGGCCTTCAGGTCGACCAGCGACACTTCCGGGGGGCTTCGGCCGCCAACATCGGCGCCGGGCCGGCACCCCAGCAAGCGGGCGTCATGCCGACACCCGCTTCTACGGCCTCGTGCACTGCCGGGCAGTACAATGACTGACGATCTAATTACATCTTGTAGGTCAGACGAATATAGCCGAACTGGCCTGGAACGTCGTAGGTTGTCGGGTCGAAATTTGGACCAGTGCAGGTGAAGCACGGCGGTGGATCCTGGTTGAATACATTGTTGACCCCAAGGGTCAGCGCCGCCCGATCTTTCATCCCGGGCAAACCAAAGGTCACCTGGACGTCACTATAAAAACGGCTCGCGAGCTGATTGCCGTTACTTTCGACAACGCCATTTATATAGCGCCCAGTGAATGATGCCGAATAGGTGCCGAGACTCCAGTCAATGATGCCCGCCAGCTTCAACTTGGGATAAGATTGATCGGGAAAGCCGCGCGTCGTCCCTCGGTACTCAGTTGTCGTAAACCCAATCTGTGCCGGGAAGGTTTCGGTATATTTCAGCAAGTAATTGCCGTTTACGCTCAACCCGAACATTCCGACTGAACTCTTGGGTGTTTTATAGTTCAGCGTTACGTCGATACCGCGCGTGCGAATACTCCCGATATTCTGCAATTGCGCATTGATGCGCGAGATCAGACCGCTCGGCGTACGCGTGATTGCAGCGCAGCTCAATGCATCGCCGCTGTTCGCGCAGCGACTGAGAGTCAACTGTGCGTCGACTGGGGCGATGGCGTTGGCAACCTTGATATCATAGTAGTTTGCCTCGACGCTGAGCTGGCTGGCAAATCCGCTCGAGCGTGCCCAGCTCGGCGAATAGACACCGCCGAACAGCCAGGTGCGCGACGTTTCAGGTTTGAGTGCCGCGTTTCCCCCCGTCAGCACGCCCAGTTGCCCACCGAACGGTTCTTGATAGCTGCCATTGGCGGGAACGCCGTTCGCAGTGCAGTTCGCCCGCACCGTTGCCGACGTCTGGTACGGCGAATTAGCCACATTGGTGCAAGGGTCGTTGATTGGCGCGTCCGAGCGCGATTGGGCCCCAAAGAGCTCCCCGATACTCGGCGCCCGGAACCCTTCGGCATAGGAACCACGGAACAGCAGGTCAGCGACCGGCTTCCACAATCCACTGCCGGTGAAGGTCGTGTTGCTTCCACTCGTAGAATAGTTCGAGTGGCGCACCGCTCCATCGACTTCGACCGAGTTGAAGAATGGCGTGTCCTTCAAAAGCGGGATGCGAACCTCGGCATAGACTTCATCAGACTTGTATGAGCCACTGGCAGGTTGGGCTGGAATGTCGGCACCCAAGCCCGCAACGATGATCGGATCGGGATCAAACGAACCCCGCTGGTAGCGGTGCTCATATCCCACAGCGAGCCCGACTGCACCGGCCGGCAAATCGAACAGATCACCGCTCAGATTGACGGTGAAATCATTCATTGTCTGCGAGCTACGATCCTTTTCGTCGAAGCCGACGAAGCCAAGCATCGCCGGCGTAACCGATCCCTGCCCACCAAAGAGGTTAAACGGCACGCACGCACCGGTACATGCCGACACCGGACCCAGCGCCTGGGCGAGCTTGGCAGCATTGATATTCCCTGTGAATGTCTGGTGCGCATCATTATAGCCGATCGCTGCCGTCGCATCCCAGTACCATTTGTGTGACCCAAGCATGAAATTGCCGTCGAAGCCCCCGCTCAGCGACATCGTGTCGACTTTTTGCGAATACGTGCGCTGGCCCGCTTCTATAAGGCGACGCCGCACTGTCGAATAGTTCGCAGGCGGGTTACCGGCGCCACCTGCCGACAGCGTGACACCAAAGGGATTGTAGGGGTTGGTTACGTCGATAGAGATTGTATCCAGCAGGTTGCCATTGCCGGCATCAGGGCCGATAAACAGGGGGAGATACGCAGCTTGGTTCTGCGAACTGCGCGTGTTGTAAAACGCCTTCACCCGAAAATTGATGTTCGAAGTCAGTTCCTGCTTTGCGCTGAAGTTCAAGCCAAGCCGTTCAGACGGAGTCTCAAAATAGTTGAACGGTGCGTAATTAAATCGGTCGGCCGTCGTAAAAGTCTTGAAATCGCTGTTAGGGCCGGTCGGATTCAGCGGGTCGTAGCGTGGCCGGCCGGCCACGGGCGCCTTCAGCGTCAGCGTTGGCTGACCGAGAACCGCGTAAAATCCGTTGAGCGTTGCGCTGCTGCATCCGCCGATAGGATCGGTGCAGCTCGTCTGCCCAGGATTGGGGAACTGTGAACTTGCGCGGTCACGCGTCCGGACCGCTTCCTGCTTCACGTAGCTCACGCCAAATACGATATTCGTCGTGTCGCCCTTGATCCCGTAGCTTGCGCTGTAATCTTGCGTGTGGCCGTCGCCCTGCCGGAAAGTGCCGAACTGCGCCGATGCTCGCAGCCCCTCCTGTGATGCTTTCGTGATGATGTTGACCACGCCAGCGAGCGCATCCGACCCATAAAGAGGCGACTGGCCGGACTGTAGCACTTCGATCCGCTCGACGGAGGCGCCGGGGATTGAGTTTAGATCAACCGTCGAAGGAATACCGCTCGCGCTGGCTCCATTAACATAGCGCATCCCGTCGACAAGAACCAACGTGCGCTTGGGGCCCAGATAGCGCAGATCGATTTCGGCCGATCCCGCACCCACGCCGCCGCCGTCCGGCGGATTGCCAATGTTGCCACTGTTATTGACTTTGCTGTTCAGCCCGCCCGCTGCACTCGGTAACCGTTGAAGGACGTCGGCAACCGACGAAAGGCCGGTTTTGGCTATCGCAGCCTGATCGACAATCACCACCGGCGTACTTTCGTCGAGCGGATCGCGGCGGATCCGTGAACCGGTAACGATGATCTGGGCGGAATCATCCGGTGTAGCGCTAGACGTGGTCGTCTGCGCGAGCGCAAGCGAAGGCGTTAGCATCAGCGCCGACACTGTCGTGCTGCTCAGCAAAAATATCTTGCGCGTCATTATCAGCCCCAATTTTTTATATGTTGACAACATGATCGGCGTAAGGGGCTCTTGACAACGCTTATCTACGTTTAGCGGTTAAATCAGACACGATTGGGCCGTGAGTGTAACAGCAATGCAACATTGCAACGACGAAGCAGCGCATCCCCGCGACCGGATCCGCGTTGTCGATTTCGCAACACATCAGCGCCGTGGATTACCCAAGAAGGAGCACGGCGAGACGATCAAGCCATTGACGAACGGTTGCAGAAGCAAAATTTGAATCGCTTTTAACATTGGATGAGACACCTCGCGAAACGGCGCGTTATAACAGTGCCATGCGCAGCGCAGCTCTTCTTTCTGCCTTACTGCTTCCACTTTGCCTGACAGCGTGCATTTCGGGCCGGCGCTATGGTCACCCGCCCGTGGCGCCGACTGTGCGCGGCACCGATGCGGCGGCGCTTCGGCAATGCATCGTCAAGCTCGACACGATTGCTGCTCGTTATGCGCTCCTCCCCGACCGGACATTTGGCGGCGGGTGTTCGGCAATGGGAAGCATCCAGCTTCGCGACATCGGGACGCCCGTGACCAACCTGGGCGCAATGACATGCGGTTTGGGCTATGCCTTTACGCTTTGGGTCCAATCCGACCTGCAAATCCCTGCCATGGGAGAATTTCGCTCACCCGTAACGCGTGTCGAAACAATGGGTTCATACAGCTGTCGGAACATCAACGGCGCGGCAACGGGAAAGCTATCCGAACATGCCTATGCCAATGCTGTCGACGTTTCCGCCTTCGTCCTGAAGGACGGCAGGCGGATCAGCGTGCTGAACGGCTGGAACGGTGACCGACGCGACGCGCGCTTTCTGCGCAGCGTCCGCGCCGCCGCCTGTACCAGATTCAACACGGTACTCAGCCCCGATTACAACGCCCAGCATCACGACCACCTGCATTTCGATATGGGAAGAGGTCCATTCTGTCGCTAGGGCGGAGATATGACCAAGACCCGTATCCCGAGCCGTGTTTTCGCCCGCGCCGCTGCCGAAGCCAAAACCGCAAGACTCACTGTCTCAACGCCGCAGACCGAAAATCCCGCCTACAGGCTCGCTTTCCAGGACATGGACTTCTTGCTGAGCGAAGAGCTGCGGCCGGTCCGCTTCCAGCTCGAACTCCTCAAGCCCGAGCTGCTGCTGGATGAGGCCAAGATCGGGTCAATGATGGTCTTTTACGGCTCGGCGCGTATTCCACAGCCAGGCGTGAAATCGAGCAACCCCAATGCGGCTGTCGCGGCGAGCCTCGAGGCCAAATCGCATTATTATCAGGAGGCGCGCAAACTCGCCGCGCTTGCCAGTGCAACTCCCGTCGATGAAAACGGCTCGCGTCACTTCGTCGTATGTTCGGGGGGCGGCCCGTCAATTATGGAGGCCGCAAACCGCGGAGCAGCCGACGTCGGGGCCGAATCGGTGGGGCTCAACATCGTCCTGCCGCACGAGCAGGCTCCCAACCAATATGTGACGCCGGGTCTGAGCTTTCAGTTTCACTATTTCGCGCTACGCAAAATGCACTTTCTGCTTCGTGCCCGCGCGGTCGCTGTGTTTCCCGGCGGCTTCGGCACGTTCGATGAGACGTTCGAACTGCTGACTCTGATCCAGACCGGCAAGATCAAGCCCATGCCGGTCGTCATGTTCGGTCGAGAGTTCTGGAACCGTGCTGTCAATTTTGACGCCCTCGCCGCAGAAGGCGTGATCTCGGCAAACGACATCAAGTTGATAAGCTTTGTTGAAAGCGCCGACGAAGCATGGAAGGTCGTGCAGGACTTCTACGCCAAGTAGGGCCGACTATTTAGCCTTAGGTGCCGTAGCATTTGCGACAGGGGCTGCGGCAGCAGCTGTCGCATTGCCCGCTGCGGCAGCAGCTGTCGCATTGCCCCCCGCCGCCTTGGCTGGCGCTGCTTCTGCTGCCGGTGCGGCCGGCAAAGGCAGGTTCGACCCTTGTGAGTTCAAATAGACGAGCACGTTGGCGCGGTCTTCCGGCTTCGACAGCCCCGCAAAACTCATTTTTGTCCCTGGCGCAAACGCCTTGGGCGACGTGAGCCAGGTGTTCATCTTGTCGAAATCCCACTTGCCCCCTTTACCCGATAGCACATCGGAAAAGGCAAACCCGCCCTTTCCCTTGCCAACATCATCGCCGAGCGTTGCATAGAGATTAGGGCCGATGCCATTGGCGCCGCCCTGAGCGACCGTATGGCACGAGGCACACTTTTTAAACACTTCCGCCCCTTTCGCAGCGTCGGCGGTGGGCAAGAGGCTCGCAATCGCGACAGGAGCGGCAGCCGCGCCGCCGGCCGCGGCGGCATCGTCCTGCACCCCTTCAACGACATAGCCCATTTTTTCCGGACGTTCAGACGCGAAAAACTCGCTGCTGACGAGCGTTGCGCCCAGCGCAACGATTGCAGCTCCGAGCCCCATCATGGCAACTATGTTTGAGCGATTTTCCATGTCGTGCCGAATGTCCTGAAAGATGGCCTAAGCGATGCGGTAAGACCGCGTCGCCGCCCTTATAACTGCCGCCCACTAACCGCAAGCGCGCTTGCGGCGGCGCAACATCATCCTTACGCGCACGTTCCAGCATGCAGAATTATCCCGCGCCCGCTCTGCCAATCGTCGCTGCCATGGCCAAAGCCGCGGCCGCTGCGCCGCACCGCGCTGTATCGTTTCAGGGCGCGCCTGGCGCGAATTCACAGATTGCGGTCGAGGAAGCCTTTCCCGACGCCCTCCCTCTGCCCTGTTTCGCATTTGAAGATGCGATCGACGCAGTGAAGGACGGGACTGCCGATTGCGCAATGATCCCAATCGAAAATTCGCTTCACGGACGCGTCGCCGACATCCATTTTCTCCTGCCGGAATCGGGGTTGGTGATCATCGGTGAGCATTTTCTGCCAATCTGCTATGCCCTGATGGGCTCCGGCCCGCTGGAAGACGTTCGACAGGCTACAAGTCACCCGCAGGCGCTGGGCCAATGCCGTCACTGGTTGCGCACCCGAGGCATTCAGCCCGTAGCCTATTCGGACACGGCAGGCGCCGCGGCGTTGGTTGCCGAAGGGGGGGATCGCTCTGTCGCAGCTATTGCGCCACCACGCGCCGCCGCGATCTATGGTCTCGACATCCTCGCCGACGGTCTCGAGGATTCCGCCGACAACATAACGCGTTTTGTCATTCTAGCTCGGGTCGCGCTCGGCAGCGCGTTACCCGACGCCGTCATGACGACACTGATGTTTGAAGTGAAAAATATTCCCGCTGCTCTCTACAAAGCAATGGGTGGCTTCGCGACGAACGGGGTAAACATGACCAAGCTCGAGAGCTATCAACGTGGCGGACGTTTTGCAGCAACAGAATTCTTCGCTGATATTGAGGGCCATCCCGATGATCCTTCGGTGGCACGTGCGCTCGACGAACTAGCCTATCATTCCAAATGGGTGCGGTTGCTGGGCACCTACCCGTTAACGCGTAAACGGGGTTAGCCGACCCAAGACCTCAACAAACTATGCGCGATCGCAAACGGTGGTGGCGCTTTGAATGAGGCTCCCGGATCGCCGGCAAGCGCTGCGATCGCATCGTTTCGGGTCACCCACATCGCGTGCTCGAGTTCTTTTGTATCTATTGTGATTGCGTCGGCGAGCGCTTCGGCAATGCATGCAATCATAAGCTGCGCACCGCCAAACGGCCAAGGTTGACTTGCAACGTAGCGCACCGCGCCGCACGGCACCGCCGCTTCTTCCATGATCTCGCGCCGAACGGCTTCCTCGATCGATTCGCCGGGTTCGACAAAACCGGCGAGCGCTGAATAATTTCCAGGGGGGAAGCGCGGTTGGCGGCCAACCAGAGCCTTCCCGTCATATTCTGCGAGCATGATGACAACCGGGTCAGTTCGCGGAAAATGGTCCGTCGAACAGGCATCGCACTTACGGCCCCAACCGGCACGAAAAAGTGTCGTCGTCGATCCGCAACGGGGGCAGAACCGATGAGTGTTGTGCCAGCTGATCAGACTCAACGCGGTGCCGAATGTCGCGGCGTCCTCTGCAGTCAGCATTCCGAGCGCACGAAACATTGCCGGAGAACGCATGATGGACGGCTGGTCCTGCCGGACAATTTCGACAAAGTGCGGACGTCCTTCGGCGACCCCCAGCAACACCAGTTCGGCATCCGCAGCCACCGTCGCCAGACTACCCCACACAAGGCTGCCTTCGTGAGAAATCTGCGGCGCCAGCTCGTCGAGAACCAACACCCGCGCTCGCCAGTCACTGAGTAATCCGGCTAACGCACCAGGATCGCTTCGAAGATGATCGACGCGGTCGAGCAGGCTACCAGTAAATCCGGTCACAGGCTGGCGTAGACGCTATTGCCGAAGTCCTTGCCGAACGGAATTGCTTCCGACGGCATGAACTGGACGAATCCGCTGGCGCGGACGCGCTTGGTCGGATCGACCCATGCAATCGTGCCGGCTGCCCCGCCCCAGCCATAGGTGCCGATGCCGGCCCCCAGAGGATCAGACTTCAACGTCACGCGGCCGCCCGCGCCGAACCCCTGGCCGACAATGCCCGTACCTTGGGTCGAAACGCCCGCATGAAGCAGGTTTGACATGGCGAGCGTGACGGTTTTTTCCTTCATCACGCGCGTCCGCCCGATCGCGCCTTTGCCTGCCAGCATCAACAGGAAACGGTCATAGTCGCGCGGGCTCATGACAAGCCCGCCGCCGCCGAGGGGCAGGTCCGAAGAATCTGCAAATGCCGAATCCGTTGCCGAATCGATCGGGTAGAGCTTGCCACCGACAACGCCATAATTCGTCGTGAGACGCGGCATTTCAGACGGCGGCACGACAAAGAAGCTCGACGTCATGTCGATGGGTTCAAATAGCCGGGTTCGCAGAAACTTTTCAAACGGCATCCCACTCACGACCTCGATCACATAGCCAAGCACATCGAGGCCCGCAGAGTAGCTCCAGCGCGTATCGGGTTCATACATCAGTGGCAGCGACCCGATCCGCTTGGCAAACTCCTCGAGGCTAGGCGCCGGAACGACCTTGGGCAGGCTCGGCAGGTCCTTGTGACTGACCACCGCGCCGATCAAACCAAGCCGCGCATACTCTTTGAGAAGCGCACCCTTGCTCGTTATGATATAGCCCAGCCCACCTGAGTGCGTCATGAGATGCCGAATTGTCAGCGGTTTCGAAGCGGGTCTAGCGTCAAGGCTCTTTTCTGAATCGATTGCGACCATGGGCTTGGCAAAACCGGGTATGAAGTCTCCGACGCTCTGGTCGAGACGCAACTTTCCGTCTTCGATGAGCATCATTGCCGCCATGGCAGTAACTGGCTTCGACATCGAATACACACGGTACAGGCTGTCGGCATCGACGCCGCGCTTGCTATCGAGCCCCAGCGTACCGGCAAACATCAGGTCGGCATTATCGGTTCCGCGTGCAACGGAGGCAGCTAAACCCGGTAATTTTCGATTGGCGACATAGTCGTCGAGGAGCGTCTGAACCTTGTCCCACGATCCGGCATTGGACCGGGCAAGAGCAAAAGCCGGCGACGCAGCCAGAGCGCTGACAAAGGCCGTCGACGCCAGAAACTGGCGTCGATCCAGACGGTGGCCGAAACCAGCAGACTCCAACATCACGCGCTCTCCCTCATCGCGACAGCCGCCGCCTTGGCAAAAAGCGTCGGCAGGCCAGCCAGCTGCAGCGTCGCTTTCGGCCACCATTGTGCGCCCAGTGGTAAAACGCAACTAGAACTGAGACTGGTAGCCACGACTTCAAGGGTAAGCCGGAAATGCGTGAAGACATGCGTTATTTGACCCAGGTTCGTTCCGCTATGCGTGGCGCAGGCGGAGCCCGAGACAAGCTGCACGAAAAATGCCCTCCGATCGTCGGTTTCGCTGACCGTTGATTGTCCTCGCGCGGGGGCAATGAGGGTAGAGGGCAACCCCATCATTCCCCCGAGCAAACCATTTGGCGGGTGCTTCATCAATAGCACTTGGCTTTCCCGCTCAATCCACCAGGCCGTCGCCTGACGCTCCGGCTTCGCCGCCATTGCGACCTTTTGCGGATAGCGCGCGGGATCGCCCCGCGCATAAGCGGCACAACAATCGGTAAGCGGACATTGCCCGCACCGAGGATTTCGCGGGATGCACACTGTGGCTCCCAAATCCATCATCGCCTGCGCAAAGTCTCCGCAGCGCGTGTCAGGGGTAATGGTCTCAGCCAAGCGCCGCAATTGGGGCTTCGCAACTGGCAACGGGATTTCGACCGCGAAAATACGCGCCACGACACGTTCCACATTGCCATCCACGACGACGGCGCGTTGTCCGAGCGCAATCGCAGCGATTGCAGCGGCCGTGTAGCGACCGACCCCCGGGAGTAAGCGCAGCCCTTCCTCTCCCTCAGGAAAACCCTGTGCAGCCAGAATGCGCGCGCACGCTAACAGATTGCGGGCGCGCGAATAATATCCAAGGCCTGCCCAGGCCGCCATGACGTCAGCTTCGTCTGCCGCCGCTAACGCCGCCACTGTCGGCCAACGCGCCGTGAACCGTTCGAAATAGGCTCTGACCGTTGCGACGGTCGTTTGCTGCAACATGATTTCCGACAGCCACACTCGATAGAGATCGGGCAGTGGTGCTCCGGGCCTATTTCGCCATGGTAAGACGCGCGCATTGAGGTCGTACCAGGACAACAAAGACCCAGCAATGCAAGAGATATCGACGGACACGGTTTGCTTGTGGCATGGACGACCGAAATGGCGAAACACCCCATCCCCAAATCCGAACCTGTGCGCGCCAATCGGGCACGCGCAGTCGCCGACATCGTACCCGATGTCGGTCGTGCGGCGTTCCGGCGATTCGGGTTCGTGCAATCCTCGGTGGTCAGTCGTTGGTCGGAAATCGTGGGCGAGCGCTATGCGCACGCATCCGCCCCGGAATCGATCCGATTTCCGCATGGCAAACGTGAAGAAGGCGTCCTGACCGTGGTTGCGTCGGGTGCCCACGCGCCCATGATGCAGCACGTGTCGCCGACCATCATTGAGCGGGTCAATCGCTTTTTTGGTTATGCCGCAGTTGTCAAAGTCGTTATCCGTCAAGGCACATTGCCTGCCCGCCCGCGGCGCGCGGGACCGCAGCCGTCAGTGCCAATCCCCACCGATCTCGGCGAGTCGCTTCGAACGATCGCCGACCCCGAACTGAAAACTGTCCTCGAATCACTCGCGCGCGGCATCGCCGCCGCACGCGACGTTCCCGTTCTCGGAAAGATAAGCTGATGCGATTGCTGTTGACCCTGCTTGCGCTTCTTTCACTTGGAGCGGGCAAACCGATCGAGTGGACGAAGTCGGTGTCGCGCACGCCAGCCGGATCATATGTGATCGGCAATCCAGCCGCAAAGGTGCGGCTGGTTGAATTCATGTCGTACACATGCCCTCATTGCGGGCACTTTGCCGCAGAGGGAACGCCCGCGTTGATGCGTGATTATGTCGCTCGCGGGCTCGTCGCATTCGAAATCCGCAACGCCGTTCGCGACCCGCTTGATCTCGCCGCTGCCATTGCAACGCGCTGTGGCCCAGCGAAGAGCTTCCCTGGCAATCACGAAGCGGTGTTCGCGGCGCAAGCCGGCTTGTTTCGCAAAGCCGCCGACTTCAACCCGACACCGACCGCAAAAGACCCGGTTGCCGGTATGAAAGCGCTGTCGCAGACGACGGGGCTGACAACGCTGATGGCCCGACGAGGCGTCGCGCCGGCCGTCCTCAACGCGTGTTTTGCAAGCAGGGCAGCGCAAACACCCATAATCGCCATGACCAACGATGCCTGGAACACACGCAAGATTTCAGGAACGCCCGCATTTTTCATCAACGGAAATGCGATCGATGCGAACACCTGGGAGGGAATCGAACCCCGGCTCCGCGACGCTCTGAAACTGAAGCCCAAGGGAGCATGACAATGATGAAGCGAATGATGATTGCCGGGATCGCGCTGACAGCGCTGGGTGCGTGCAACCCGACGTCGGCCAATAATGCGACCGCGATTTCGGCTCCCGTGGCCGCGGTCGCGCCACCTGCCGGAACCGACTGGATGACCACAGTCGTTGCGACCCCCGAAGGCGGCTACCGCATGGGGAATCCGAATGCCCCGATCAAGCTGATCGAATATGCATCCCTCACGTGTCCGCATTGCGCGGCTTTCTCGCAGGAGTCGTCGGAAGCGCTGAAGTCGAAATATGTTGCGAGCGGCAAAGTGAGCTACGAATTTCGAAGCTATCTGCTCCACGGCCAGGATTTAATGGCGACGATGCTCGTCCAGTGCGGGGGCCCTGAGCCGTTCTTTCCGATCATCGAGGCCACCTACAAGCAACAGCAGGACTGGTTGGGCAAACTCATTGCGCTTCCACCAGCCGAGCAACAGCGACTCCAGGCGTTGCCTGTCGCGGCTCAGACCAGCGCTCTTGCGACAGCAAGCGGGCTCGATCAGCTGGTCGCAATGCGGGGCGTGCCCAAAGACACAATCGCGCAATGCCTGACCGATCCGAAAAAGCCGGAGAAACTGCTCAAGGTCCGCGACGATGCCAACACGAAATATAATATTCCGGGCACACCGACCTTCCTTATTAACGGAAATGTTGTCCCCAATGTCGCTGGCTGGAAGGAACTGGAGCCTGAACTTCGAGCGGCAGGTGCCTGACGCGTAAATGAAGATCGCGCGGGTCAAACTTACCGGGTTCAAGTCTTTCGTCGATCCAGTAGAGTTGCAGATCATGACTGGGCTCACGGGCGTAGTTGGCCCTAATGGCTGCGGCAAATCCAACCTGCTCGAGGCTATCCGATGGGCGATGGGCGAAGGTTCGCCAAAGTCGCTGCGTGGGGCCGGCATGGACGACGTGATCTTTGCCGGAACCGCGACCCGTCCGCAGCGCCAGTTCGCAGAGGTATCGATCCTTGCGGAGCGCGACGACAATGAAGTTGAGGTAACGCGCCGGATCGAGCGCGGCGCGGGGTCGGCATATCGGATCAACGGCCGTGACGCGCGCGCGCGCGACGCGCAGCTTCTCTTCGCCGATGCGGCCACCGGTGCGCATTCACCCGCACTCGTAAGCCAAGGCAAGATCGGCGCGATCATCGCCGCCAAACCGACCGAACGCCGCGCGATGCTGGAAGAGGCAGCCGGTATTTCCGGACTGCACGTGCGGCGCCGCGAAGCGGAAATCCGGCTGAAAGCGACGGAAGCGAACCTGGCTCGCGTGGCCGAGCTCGTCGCCGAGATGGAAGCTCGTTCCAGCGTCTTACGGCGGCAGGCTCGGTCGGCGGAACGATACCGCAAGGTGTCGGACGCGATCAGAATTTCCGAAGGGCGGCTGATCTTTGCTCGCTGGCGCGATGCTGCTGCTGCAGCACAGGCAGCACGCATGTCAGCCACGATTGCAGAAAATAGCGTGACCGCCGCTGCCGAAGCGCAGCGAGTGTCTGCCGCCCTCTGCCGCAATGCGGCCGAAAGGCTGGCCGCCCTGCGTGGTGCAGCGCAGGCGGCCCGCGACGAGACTTCGGACGCACGCCACGCGCTAGCTGCCGCCGAGGGCGAGCTGCGCGCGATCGAAACGCGGATCGCGGCGCTATCGGTCGAACGCGACCGCCTCGCCGCCGACCGCGATCGCGAAGGCGACCTCGCCCGCGACGCAGGAGAAGCCCTGGCTCGGCTGGCCGACGAGAGAGAAGCACTGGTCGGGCGCATTGCTTCTGCCGACAAGCGACGGGCCGAATGCGCAGCTCAGGTCGTCAACACAGAGACGGCTGCGGGCGAGGCCGACTTGGCCCTCGCCAAGGCAACTGTGCAGGCAGCCGAGCGCGGAGCCGAGCGGCGCGTTGCAGATGCCGCAGTTGCCGCGGCGCGCGGACAAGTTGACCGCGTAGACCGTGAACGGGCACTGGTCCTTTCTGAGCGAACCGCGCTCATCTCGATAGCTCGGGTGGAAGCCAATGAGGCCTCCGTCCGTGCCAGAATGGCGGACGCTGAAAGCGAGCTTGCCGAAGCCATCGCCGTTCTCGATGCAGCAGAAGGCGGGCGCGAAGCCGCGGCAGCAGGGCTTGCCGCTGCCCAAAGCGCAAAGTCTGAAACCGCCGCGGTTCTGGCTGCGTTCGTAAGCGAGTCTCGCGCGCTTATGCCCGCCCGCGAGGCCAAGGGCGTGCTAGGTCTGGTCAGCGCGACGCGCGGGTATGAGGCGGCCTT
The DNA here is from genome assembly GCA_025352685.1 of Sphingomonadales bacterium. Taxonomy (GTDB): domain Bacteria; phylum Pseudomonadota; class Alphaproteobacteria; order Sphingomonadales; family Sphingomonadaceae; genus Sphingomonas_O. Next base: position 30,483 of record JANXSN010000095.1, on the reverse strand, counting down.
GGCCGCTGCGCTTGCTGACGACCTGGTCGCCGACGTGGGTCGCACTTCAACCGCCTCTCGCCGCTGGGCGGGAGCAGAAATTCAAACAACGGATCCGCAATTGCCACCCGGGTCAGCGCTTTCCGACCACGTCACCGCGCCAGTCGAACTGGCACGTCGTCTGGCTCAGATCGTGGTAGTCGAAAACGATGACGGCCCCACGCTTGCGGTCGGACAGCGGCTCGTCACCCGAGGGGGCAAGCTCCGTCGTTGGGATGGATTCGTGAGCGAGGGAACCGGCGCTGCCGATGCCGAACGTCTTATCCGTCGCAATCGTTTGACTGAAATCGACGCCGCCCTGCCCGTTGCCCGAACCGTCGCAGAAGCTGCTGGCGCGGCTGTAGACACCCGTCGCGCTACTCTAGATAATGCAGCTCAAGCGCTGTCCAGCGGCCGCGCGTCGCGCGACGCTAGCGATGCTGCGCTTCGTGTTACGCTGCGGGATGTCGACAGGGCGGCAGCCGCCGTCGAGCGCGCCCGCGCTGCGCTCGTGCAAAGCGCCGACAGGATCACCAGTCTTGATGCCGATCTCCTCGCGTCGCAAGCCGAGCTCGCCGATGCCGAGGCACGGCACGCTGCGCTACCCGCCGACGATCAAAATTTGCAGCTAACCCGGCTCGAAGCAGCGGCCCGAACAGCACGAGACAGCGTCATTGCTGCCCGTTCACAGCTCGCCGCGCTCGAGGCGGCGCTCGAAGCCGATCGCGCCCGTAAAGCAGCAGCAGTACTCGAAGCAGAAAGTTGGCGTACCCGCAGCGGCAAGGCCTCCAAGCGCGTCGAAGACATGGCCCGCCGGACGGCGGCCCTCGAGGCCGAAGCTGAGGCGCTGGCGGACGCCCCCGACGCTGCGGTCCGTGCGATGCGGAGGGCGATCGCCGTATCGGAGGACGCAGCCGCGCTCGGTGAAACCGCGCTCATGGCCGAACGCGCAGCCGAGGATGTCCTGCGAGAGCGCGAGGCCGAGGCCACACGCGTCGGCGAAGCTCTGTCTGCCGCCCGCGAAGAACGCGCCGGAGCGATCGCTCGCGCTGAAAATCAGGAATTGCGTCGCGTCGAATTGGGCCGGGTGTCGGGCGAGCGTTTCGAATGTCTCCCACCGGTCCTTCCAGAGAGACTAGGGTTCGACGCAAAGGCGGTCGAGGACACGACGACGGAATCCAAACGCCTGGAAACGTTGACCAGCGAACGCGAACGGCTCGGTCCGGTCAATCTAGTCGCTGAACAAGAGCTCGCAGCGTTGGATTCTTCGCGCGACCATAATGCCACCGAGATGGCTGAACTTACCGAAGCCACGCATCGCCTACGAGGTTCGATCGGAAGTTTAAACCGCGAGGGTCGACTCAAGTTACGGGCCGCCTTCGACGCAGTCGACAATCACTTCCGTAACCTGTTTTGTAACTTGTTCAGCGGGGGCGAAGCGCATCTGGAGATGATCGACAGTGACGATCCTCTTGATGCCGGCCTCGAGATCATGGCACAACCGCCGGGCAAGAAACTGACCAGTCTTACGCTGTTGTCGGGCGGCGAGCAGGCACTGACTGCCGTCGCACTGATCTTCGCGCTGTTTTTAACCAATCCTGCGCCGTTGTGCGTCCTCGATGAAGTTGATGCGCCGCTCGACGATGCCAACGTCGAACGATTCTGCGACTTGCTCGACTTGATGACCCGGACGACCGACACGCGCTACCTTATCGTGACCCACAACGCCGTCACGATGGCGCGGATGCATCGGTTGTACGGCGTCACGATGGTCGAAAAGGGCATCAGCCGTCTGGTGTCGGTCGATCTGGTCGGGGCACAAGATTTGTTGGCGGCGGAATAACGGCGCGCGAATTATGGTGCGGCCCTCGCAATCAGTGTCCGTGTTCTGCCGCCGAAAGATTGGCTTTCCGGACGGTGGCGCTGGGCGCCGCATTGGATGAACCGATTAAAGGGCTCATCTGTGCTGCCATCGTCGGCGCTACTTCAACGCCGGTTGCCCATGCCCTTGCTGACAAAAACCAGGGCAATTCAAACGCGGCGACCGCTCCGCAGCTTATGCCACACGAACCAAATTCCGACTGCAAGAACCACAACGACAATCACGACATCCAGCGAGTGGAGCACGGCTTTCAATCGGGGATCGCGGTCCCATGCCGTGCCCAGCTTCATCCCGACCCAGGCAAGCCCCAGGCACCACGGCCATGAGCCGACGAAAGTAAAGATATGGAAGCGCAGATAGGGCATCCGCGCGACGCCTGCCGGAAACGCGATGAAGGTTCGGATCACAGGCAGCAATCGGCCGATGAGAACTGCCTTGTCGCCATATCTGGCAAAGAATTGTTCGGCCTTATCGATGTCGTGCGTGTCGATTAGAATGAAGCGTCCGTATTTCAGCGCAAGCGGTCGACCGCCGCGCTTCCCGAATTCATAGCCGACAATCGAGCCCAAGTTGCAACCGATTGCGCCCGCCGTTGCGACCGCCCACATGTTGAAGTGGCCTTGGGATACAAGGTAACCCGCAAACGGCATGATGAGTTCGGAAGGCAAGGGAACACACGCGCTCTCGATCGCCATCAGCAAGGCAATGCCTGGATAGCCCATTGTAACGATGATGACAGTGGTGAACCCGGCCAACCACCCGACGATGTGTGCAATAACTTCGCTCATGCTTGTCCCGTATTGCCGGCTCGCTCTGCGGCAGCCTCCTAGCCGACGAGCGCAGCTCATGGAACCCATTCACATCGCCTTCCTGCTATTCCCCAATGTCACGCAGCTTGACCTGACTGGTTCTGCGCAGGTGTTATCACGACTGGGGAATGCCAAGATCGATCTGGTCGCTAAAACGCGCGCGCTGGTGTCGACCGACGCCGGGCTCGATCCGCTTCCGACTGCAACTTTCGCAGACGTAAACAGTACCTAAATTCTTTGCGTGCCGGGCGGCTTGGAAGCGGTAGCGGCAATGAAGGATACCCAAACGCTCGACTGGGTGCGCCGCATCGGTGGCGACGCGACATGGGTCACCAGTGTATGCACCGGAGCGCTTGTGCTGGCAGCAGCAGGTTTGCTAGCCTGTTACCAGGGCGTGTGCCATTGGGCATCATGGCATAAACTTGCATGGTTCCGTGCAGAACCAGTCGCCGACCGGACGGTGTTCGACCGCAATCGCGTGACCGGCGGCGGGATGACGGCTGGGACCGATTTTGCGCTTGCGCTGACTGCAGTCATTCGGGGCGAGGATCGCGCCAAATTCGTACAGCTGAGCATCGAATACGACCCGTCCCCACCTTTCAATAGCGATTCGCCTGAAAAATCCGACGCGACAACCATCGCCCGCTACCGTGCCATGGTCGCAAAGTTGGCGAGGGATCGCGAGCCCTAGGTCAAAGCTATTGCGGCGCGCATGACGGCAGCGATTTCGTAGCGCTCATCGCCGCCTGTTCAAAGGCTGCGATGCGCACCGCAGCGTCTAATTGTGTCAACCGAGCGCGGTTACAATCATGTGTTGTCGGGGAATAAAGATGCTGGACGGACGGACCTTGGAAGTCCGAGCGACCAACTCGGCGGCGGTCGAGTGTCCTGCATCGCAGCCGCGAGGACGCGCGATGTCGCTTGCGGACAGCCACGCACGATGCAGCCTGGCTATCCGCGGTTCAGGCTGTGTGGCTGACAAACCATCTTGTAGTAGGCCGCATTTTCTGCCATATCACGTTGCAGCGCAGCAAAGCGATAATCGTTTTTGCAGGTCGGCCAGCGTGATTATCCGGGTTTTCCGGACAGGCTCGACCTCGTGACGCTCTTAGCCAATCGGCTTCCCTTTTCACGCGGGTTGTCATCAACCCCGCTCGTTCGGTGCGCGAATTCGCGTGCGCGAGCACTCGAAAGCATTTCCATGACTAAATTTTCCGACCTCGGCTTGTCGCCCCAGATTCTGTCTGCACTGGCAACCAAGGGATACGACATCCCTACCCCCATTCAAGTCCAGTCGATCCCGGCTTTGATCGAAGGCCGCGACCTGTGCGGTATCGCGCAGACTGGCACGGGTAAAACCGCCGCCTTTGCGCTCCCTAGTATCATGCGTCTGGCCGCTAACCCGAGACCCCGTCCGCCAGGTGGTTGCCGCATGCTGGTGTTGTCGCCGACGCGCGAGCTCGCCGCTCAGATTGCGCAGTCGTTCGAAGACTACAGTAAGGGTCAACGGCTGTCGGTCGGCGTCGTGTTCGGCGGTATGCCGATCGGTCGCCAGATCAAGATGTGTGGCGCGGGCCTTGACGTTCTCGTCGCAACCCCGGGTCGCTTGATCGACCTGATCGAACAGCGCGCGCTCAATCTGCGCCATGTCGAAATCTTCGTTCTCGATGAAGCCGACCAGATGCTCGACCTTGGCTTCATTCACGCGCTGAAACAGATCGACCGATTGCTGCCCAAGCAGCGCCAGTCGCTCTTCTTCTCGGCAACGATGCCCAAAACGATCGCAGAGCTCGGTAGCCGCTTCCTCAACAATCCGGTGCACGTTGCGGTGACGCCCGTTGCCTCGACTGCCGAACGCGTCGATCAGTACGCAACGTTTGTCAATCAGGCGGAAAAGCAGGCACTGCTGACCATCGTCTTGAAGAACGAGCCGATCGAACGCGCGTTGGTATTCAGCCGTACCAAGCACGGCGCTGACCGCATTGTGAAGCACCTGGCCGCTGCTGGCATCCGTTCGGCCGCGATCCACGGCAACAAGTCGCAGAATGCTCGCATGGACGCCCTCGATTCCTTCAAGAAGGGGGACATCAAGATTCTCGTCGCAACCGACATCGCGGCCCGCGGTATCGATGTGTCGGGCGTCAGTCATGTTTTCAATTTCGACCTGCCAAACGTCCCCGAGCAATATGTCCACCGCATCGGCCGCACCGCGCGCGCCGGGGCAACGGGCATTGCCGTGAGCTTTGTTGCCGGTGAAGAAAAAGGGTGGTTGCGCGACATCGAGAAGCTGACAGGCGTCAAGCTTCAGACTGCGCCGCTGCCGACCGATTTTGCAACCAAGGCGGCCTCGCTACCTAAGCCTGCATTCCAGCGCGAGGCCCCACGGGGCAACGGCCGGGGTGCCCCGGCGCCTACCGGCGAAAAGCGCCGTTTTACCCCACGTCGCGCGCCGGGCGTCGGCGCACATCGGGGCGCGGTGAAGCGTTCAGGCGGCGGACGCTAAGCCACAACCGCGGCCCGTTGCGCACAACGACGGTCTGTCTCCTTCACAAACGAGCGTCAGGAGCCCTGCATGAAATTCGTTTTGCTCAAGTCCCGAGGCGGCGACTACATGGTCGTCGTCGCGAATATTGCCTACCTTCGGACCGACGAGAATGGCCAAACCAAAGTAGGCATGGTCGGCGGGGATTCACTCCTCGTTGCCGGGACCATCGAGGAAACAGCTGCCACCGTCTTGGCGGGATAGGATCGTCGTCAGCGAGACCCAAAAAGTGAGGCCAGATGGCGTCGCTTTTTTCCGTTGGGCACGTGGCGCCGAGTCCGTGTCGGAGAGATCAAAAAGTCCGTTCATCTGGCGCACATGCGTTTCCCCCGATAGCGAGAGCAAATGATGTCCTTGGTCCTGCGCATCGCGCGTCCCCTTGCCTTTCTGCTCGCGTTCGCGCTTGTCGCTCCCGCCACCGCGCGGCCGACACCGACGAAACAACCCCCAGCCAAGGCGTCAGCAGCACAAACGCCCGGCGCGCCGTGGCTTTATCGCGGCAGCGACATCCCTCCAGATCGCGAATGGATTTTTGGCGAGCTGTCGAACGGCTTGCGCTATGCGGTGCGCAAGAATGGCGTCCCGCCGGGCCAGGTCTCAATCCGGCTCGCGATCGACGCAGGGTCGCTGAATGAGCGCAAAGGTGAATCGGGCTTTGCGCATTTCAACGAGCACCTGAGCTTTCGTGGCTCGAGATACGTCCCCGACGGCGAAGCAAAGCGTTTGTGGCAACGACTGGGTGCCACATTTGGATCCGACACGAACGCGTCAACCACGCCAACGCAGACAATCTATAAGCTCGACTTGCCATCAGCGACTCCGGCCGGGCTAGAGGAAAGCGTCAAGGTACTGTCTGGCATGATGGCAGCGCCCGACATAACCCAAGCCGAGGTTGATGCCGAACGCCGTACCGTGCTCGCCGAGCTACGCGAAGGAACCGGGGCCGAGCAACGCGTCGGCGACGCCACACGAGCGCACTTTTTCTCGGGTCAGGCTTTCGGTGACCATTCGCCGATCGGCGATACTGCAACGCTCAATGCAGCGACACCTGCAACGCTGCGCGGTTTTCATGACCGCTGGTACCGACCGGAACGTACAACCTTGGTCATTGTCGGCGATAATGATCCTGCCGTCTTCGAGACCCTGATCCGTAAATATTTCACGGATTGGCGGGGCAAGGGACTGTCGCCCGCTGACCCCGACTTCGGCAGGCCCAACATGTCGGCTCCACGCACGAAAGTCATTGTCGAGGCTGGTTTGCCCACAATTGCCAGTCTTGCCGTGCTCCGTCCGTGGTTCCCCAAACACGACACTGTGGAATATAACCGCGGCAAGCTGATTGAGAGCCTGTCGCTGCGGTTGATAAGCCGCCGTCTTGAGGAACGCGCCCGCGCGGGCGGCAGCTTTTTGTCGGCAAGCGCCGACCAGCAGGAGGTTGCGCGGTCCGTTGATGGCACCTTTATCCAAATCGTTCCTCTGGGTGACGATTGGCAGGCAGCGATCCGCGACGTCAGGGCGGTCATCGCGGATGCCTTGATCAATCCGTCGTCGCAGGCCGACATCGACCGCGAATCCAGCGAGTTTGCTGCAGCGCTGCAAGTGATGGTGGAACAGGCCCGAACGCAAAACGGCGGTCAACTCGCCGATGACTTGATCGAAGCAGTCAACATACGCGAAACCGTGGCGAGCCCCGAAGTCGCCCGTGATGTGTTCACCAATATGAAGGGACGACTGACCCCGGCATCCATTCTTGCGGCAACGAAACGCATGTACTCGGGCACGCCCATGCGGGCGTTGTTGACGTTGCCCAAGGTCACGCCAGAAGCAGAGATGCAATTGCTTGCGACGGTCACTGCCCAGCCCAAACCACTCGTCTCGATGTCGCGCGCGCCAGTCAGCTTCGATCGCGTACCCAAATTGGGGATGCCGGCAACGATCGTGCGCCGGAGCGCCGTCAGCGAAATGGGACTGCAGTTCGTCGAGCTGTCGAACGGCGTCAGTGTCCAGATTTTCGCGAATCCGGCGGAAGCCGGCAAGGTTTATGTGACGGCTCGATTCGGCAAAGGGATGCAGGCGTTACCAACCGACCGCCCGACCGATGCCTGGGCGGCGAGCGGAGCATTGGTCGCAAGCGGGATCGGGGACCTTAGGCAGGATGAGCTCGACCGGTTGACAAGCGGACGGCGGATCAATCTGGGCCTCAGCATCGGTGATGACGCTTTTCAGCTCAGCGCGACAACGCGCGCTGCCGATCTCGACGACCAGTTGCACTTAATGGCGGCCAAGCTTGCAATGCCCGGCTGGGATCCAGCCCCTGTTCTTCGCGCCAAAGCCGCGATGATCACCAGCTACGCCTCCGCCAGCGCCTCCCCGGGTGGTGTTTTAAATCGCGAGCTATCGAGACGCCTTCACGGAGGCGATCCGCGCTGGGCATTTCCAACGCTTGCGCAGGCGCAGGCGATGACGCCTGAAACATTTCGTGTGCTGTGGGAGCCGTTGCTCAAGACTGGACCCATTGAGGTCTCGGTCTTCGGCGATGTCGAAGCAGAAAAGGCAATCGCCGCTGTCGCAGCAACCTTTGGTGCACTCGAACCGCGCAAGCCCGCAGTCGTCACAACCGAGAGTGCAACGTCCAAAGGCGTTGCCCCGTCGTCAACGCCAATCGTGCTAACTCACACCGGTCCCGTCGAATTGGCTGCCGCTGTTCTCGCGTGGCCGAGCGCAGGGGGGCAAACCGAAGTCTATGAGAGCCGCAAGCTCGACATCCTGTCAGCCATCTTCAACGACCGGTTGTTCGATACGCTGCGCGAGGGCGAAGGCGCGAGCTATAGCCCAAGTGTTTCGAGCAACTGGCCCGCCTTCATGCCAGGGGGCGGCAGCTTCGTCGTGACGTCGCAGTTAAAACCGGGGGGCGTTGACCGGTTCTTTGCGCTGTCCCGGCAGATCGCAGCAGATCTTGCATCCAAACCCGTCACTGCCGACGAGTTACTTCGCACTGTGGGTCCGATGCGCCAGTCGATCGCGCGCGCGTCGAGCGGCAACAGCTTCTGGCTTGGTCAGTTGCAGGGGGCCTCCGGTGATCCTCGGCGTCTGCAGTCGCTCAGCACGTTGTCGAGCGACTATGCGCGGATCACGCCCGCCGAGCTCGAAGCGACGGCGAAGCGTTGGCTGGTACCAGAAAAGAGTTTTGCGATGGCGGTGATGCCCGCGCTGTCCGCAAAATGACGGTTCGTTGACATCGCTTACCGAGGTCGGGAGTGCGTGGCTCGCAAAGCAGAATTAGTTGCCGGCTGCGAGGTGTTCCGATCGCACGCCCTTGGGATCGACCACAACAGACGGCTCGGCCACGCCGGCGGCCAGGATGTCGGCCGGAGGGACCGGGTCGCGCAGATTAAACGGATCGATTATGGCTGGCTTTTCGTCCGCCAGGAGCGAAATCAGCCGAGACATTACAATACGTATTTCGACAGGTCCGTGTTTCGGGCCACGCTGGCCAGTTGCTGGTCGACGTAGCTTGCGTCCACCGTCAACGTCGTTCCCTGCCGGTCCTCAGCGTCGAAACTGATATCTTCGAGGAGTTTTTCCATCACCGTCGACAGACGTCGTGCGCCGATGTTCTCGAGCGCATCATTCACTTCGGCGGCCGTGCGCGCAATCGCCGCGATGCCATCAGCAGTGAATGCAATCGAGACACCCTCGGTCTTGAGGAGCGCGGTGTACTGTGTTGTCAGCGAGGCGCGGGTGTCGTTCAAAATACGCACGAAATCTGCCTCGGTCAGCGCCTTGAGCTCGACGCGTATTGGCAACCTGCCCTGTAATTCGGGCAAAAGATCGCTCGGCTTTGTAACGTGAAAGGCGCCTGAAGCGATGAACAAAATATGGTCGGTCTTCATCGGCCCATATTTGGTCGCAACCGTCGTGCCTTCAATGAGCGGCAGCAGATCGCGCTGCACGCCTTCGCGGCTAACCGATCCGCCTCGCACATCACTGACAGCGATCTTGTCGATCTCGTCGAGGAAAACGATCCCGTTTGCTTCGGCATTACTCAGCGCGACGCGTGCCACATCGTCCTGATCCAACCGCTTGTCGGCCTCTTCCTCGGTCAACTTCGTCCAGGCAGCAGGAACGGTCATCTTGCGTCGCTTCAGCTGACCACCGCCCATCGCTTTTGACATCATCTCGGTCAAGTTGATCATGCCAACCTGGGCGCCGCCAGGAATGTCGAAGGGCATCTGCGGGGTCGAGTCGACCTCGATCTCGATTTCGGTATCGTTGAGTGACCCGTCCTCGAAGCGTTGCTTGAAAGCGGCGCGCGTCGCTTCGCTCGCACCCTTGCCCGTCAATGCGTCCAGCAGGCGTGCCAACGCGGCATTCTCCACCTTGTCCTTGACGGCGGCACGACGGCGCTCCTTCTCAAGTCGTATCGCTTCTTCGACCAGGTCGCGAGCGATCTGCTCGACGTCGCGGCCAACATAGCCGACTTCGGTAAATTTGGTGGCTTCAACCTTGACGAACGGCGCATCAGCAAGCTTGGCGAGGCGCCGCGAAATCTCCGTCTTGCCGCATCCCGTGGGCCCGATCATGAGGATATTTTTTGGCGAAACCTCGTCGCGCAGATCGAGCGGCAATTGTTGCCGGCGCCAGCGGTTGCGCAGCGCCACCGCGACAGCGCGTTTCGCGTCGGTTTGGCCGACGATGTGCTCGTCGAGCGCACGGCAAATGGCTTTAGGGGTCAGAGCGTCGTTCATATCAATCTTTCGGTCAGGCTATGCCGCGTCGAGCGCTTCAAGCGTCAATCGGTCGTTCGTGTAGACACAGATTTCGCCTGCGATCTTCATCGCGCGGCGGCACAGGGTTTCGGCATCGGGTTCATATTCATCGAGAGCGCGAGCTGCTGCGAGCGCATAGTTTCCGCCCGATCCGATTGCCGCTATCCCGCCTTCGGGTTCCAACACATCGCCATTTCCGGTCAGTACCAATGTCACATCCTTGTCGGCGACGATCATCAACGCCTCAAGATTGCGGAGATATTTGTCGGTTCGCCAATCCTTGGCGAGCTCGACGGCGGCGCGCATCAACTGACCGTTGTGTGCTTCCAGCTTGCGTTCCAGCCTTTCGAGGAGCGTGAACGCATCGGCGGTTGCACCCGCAAAGCCTGCGATCACGCTACCGTCGCCAATCGGTCGGACCTTGCGCGCGTTGGGTTTCATCACCGTCTGGCCCATTGAAACCTGACCATCGCCAGCGATCACGACTTTGCCATTTTTACGGGCAGAAACGATAGTGGTGCCGTGCCAGGAGGGCATGGACGTGTCGGTGTTACTCATCGTAACGGATATGGTGTCGGGCAGCGAAGGGTTTCAACCCCTCCGTCGCGCCGAGAATGGCATCAGCCGAAAGTTCGAAGGCCGGTGCTCTAGCCGACGGCCGCCGCAGCCTGTGCTGGAGCAATGCATTTTTGAGTAGGATAGCGTTGTGTTCCGCGCGTCAGCACGCGGTCCTCGGCGACAACCTCGGCGACACCCAAATCATGTTGCCTTTCGAGGGCAGCGTAGAGCGGACCAAAATCGGTTTCGACCGTCGTGCGCAGGAGTTCGCTAAAGCTGGGAATCACGAAGTAGCTTTGCTGGTAGTCGTCGATCTTATATTCGGTCCGCATTACGCGATTGAGGTCGAACCCAATACGATTTGGCGACGGATCGTCGAGCGCAAACAGGCTTTCCCCGTGGCTCGATACGATGCCCGCCCCGTAGATCCGCAACGCCCCTGCCTCCTCGACCAAGCCGAATTCAACCGTGTACCAGTATAGCCGTGCCAGGCGCTTGAGCGCCCCCAGCGATCCGGCACGCTGTCCACCGCGTCCATACGCGGCCATGTAGTCGGCGAACATGGGATCCGCGAGCATCGGCACATGCCCGAAGACATCGTGAAAGACGTCGGGTTCCTTAAGGTAGTCGAGCTGGTCGGGCGTCCGAATGAAGTTGCCCGCGACAAACGTACGGTTAGCCAGATGATCGAAGAACACTGCATCGGGCACCAACCCGGGCACCGCGACAACACGCCATCCAGTCGCTGCCATCAACCGTCCAGACAGCTCAACGAAATCGGGGATGCCGGGCTTGCTGAGCCGCAAGACGTCGACACCGCGCAGGAACGCGTCCGACGCGCGACCTGGCAACATCGCCGTCTGTCGCGCAAACAGCGTATCCCAAACAGCGTGCTCCTTGGCCGTAAAGCGCTCCCACTGCTGCGGGACAGTCCAATCCGGCGCAGCTTGGGGCGAAAGTTCGAGCGTGGCGCCTTCCATAACAGCAGCCTACACTGCCAGCGATGAAGCCGCAAAACCTCTTACGCATCACGCTTGAGCTCGCGCTGATTCCGCTCGGCACCTATATCGGCGCGGCGGTCTTGCTTGGCCACATCCCGGCGAATGCCGATTGGCGGGCGCCCGGAGCCCCAGAGTTAGGAACGGTTACAATATTTGTTCAGACGAATGGCTTGCACACTGGGATTGTCGTGCCCACCGTCGCGAACGGCATCGACTGGCGGAACCGAATTCGGTCGAGCGATCTGCCCCATCCGGGCGGGATGGGCACGTGGTTGGCTTTTGGATGGGGCGATCGTGCTTTCTACATCGATACGCCAACCTGGCGGCAGGTTCGACTGTTGACAATCGTCAGAGCGCTGATCGGCACCGGCCCGACAGTGCTGCATGTCGATCATCTCGACTCCTTCACTGCCGACGCAAGCTGGCGTCCGCTCAAGCTTCGGCGTGCGGAATATCGCCGTCTCACGGCTTTTGTCGCTGCCACCTTTGCCACCGGCCATGATGTCACACCTGGCTACACGTCACGCGATGTGTTCTACGCCGGTCGGGGCCACTACAGCGCCCTGCGCACGTGCAATGTATGGACCGGCGACGCCTTGCGCACTGCCGGCGTGCGTGTGGGGGTCTGGACGCCGTTTGCCAGTGACGTGATGCGATGGGTGCCAGCACCTTAACCAGATCGTCCGGGTTGGACGGTGTGTACCCATAAAGCCACAAACTGGAAGGCTGCGCGAAGAAGCAACCCGTGGGTGACCGCGTGGTGCCGAAGCGGCTGGCCATGCCTTTCGCAGACATTGGACCGGGCCTTTTGGCCGCTGGGCGCAGCGGCGCTGCTCAGGCTTCTGACCGGTTTGCATTTCCGGTGTAACAACGGACCCGGGCGCATCGGCCGCTCCGCATACGCCCGGCTAGGATAATGCCCGTTCGCTGCTAACCACGAGCTTGGCAAGGCTTGCCGATTTTCCGTTGGCCGCGCGGGGTGAAAAGATCACCGCCTTTATAGAAAAGCGATCGTCCGGCTAACGCCTTACCATATATGCACGCGTTGCGCTGGCGCCAGGTAAAGCTTGTCGCCGGGCTGCACGTTGAATGCTTTGTACCAAGCATCGACGTTACGCACGACGCCGTTGACCCGGAAAATGGCAGGCGAGTGTTCGTTGGTCAGCAATTGCTGACGGGTTGCCCCCTCGCGCTGCTTGGTCTGCCATGAATAGCCGTAGGCGATGAAAAATCGTTGGTCCCCGGTCAACGCATCGATCACCGGCGGTTCGCCGTGCAAGGCAATGTAACGGCGATAAGCCGAATAGGCCATTTCGAGCCCGCCAAGATCTCCAATGTTTTCTCCCAGCGTCAGTTGCCCCTTGATGTGCACCCCTGTCACCGGCTCGTAGCTGTCGTATTGTTTGACAAGCGCGGCGGTGCGTTCACCGAACCTCTTGGCAGCGTCAGCCGACCACCAGTCGCGCAATTTTCCGGATGCGTCGAATTGGCGCCCCTGATCGTCGAAGCCATGACCGATCTCATGCCCGATCGTCGCTCCGATACTGCCGTAATTGGCGGCTGGATCGGCATTAGGATCGAAATAAGGCGGCTGCAGGATCGCCGCTGGGAAGGTAATCTGGTTCTGTGTCGGGTCATAATAGGCGTTATTTGTCTGCGGCGTCATGCCCCAAAGTGACCGGTCGACCGGTTTGGGCAATCGCGAAAGCTCAAGATCCCACTCGAAATTCTGGGCTGCGATCGCATTGCCGAGCAGGTCCCCGCGCCTGACTGTTAGCGACGAATAGTCGACGTATCTCTGAGGATGCCCGATACGGGGATCGAAACTGGCGAGCTTGGCCAACGCCTCGTTGCGCGTCGGGTCGTCCATCCAGTTGTTCTTTTCGATCCGCTCTTGCAGCGCCGCACGCAGGTTTGCGATCAGTTCGCCCATCTGTACGTCACTCGCAGGCGGATAATGCCGCTGAACGTAGATCTGGCCGACGCCCTCACCAAGTGCGCCGTTGACGATAGCCACGCCACGCTTCCAGCGATCGCGCTGTACTGGCACGTCGCGCAATGTCTTCGAGTAGAATTCGAAATCCGCCTGATCGAACGCGTGTGGCAGATATTGAGCGTGGGTGCGGACGAAATGGTAAGCTACATAGTCTTTCCACGTGGCCAGCGGCACAGTGTCGAGCAATTTTCCCGCTGCCTGAATAGCGGTCGTTTGCGCGACGATGACTGTCGGCACCTTTGCGAGCCCGGACTTTTCCAGCATCGCTGTCCAGTCGAATTGGGGCGCGAGCGCCGTCATTTGTACGCGCGTCATCGGGTTGTAGATCTGCTTGATGTCGCGGCTGCGCTCGGGGGTCCATTGCGCGATCGCGATGGCCTTCTCGAGCGCAATGATACGATCGGCTTTGATTGCCGCATCGGTTATGCCGGCGAGCGTCTGGATCTTGGTTACAAAGTCTCTGTATGCCTTGCGGAAGCCGTCGTATTTCGCACCGTCGAGCAGGTAGTAGTCGCGGTTAGGCAACCCTAGTCCGCCCTGGCCGGCAAAGGCAACATAGTGCTTGGGATCGGCGAAGTCGGGGGCGATCCCCACCGCAACCGGGCCCGTGTACTCCTGCGTTGCAAAAAGAGCGATCAAGCCCTTTCTGTCGTTGACCGCCGCAACCCGTGCGAGCCACGGCTTGAGCGGTACCGTGCCGAGGCGTTCTATGGCTGCTTCGTCCATCCAGCTCGCGTAGAAGTCACCTATCTGCTGACCGATCCGCCCGTTGCTTGCAGGTTTGCTGGCCATGTCCTCGATTATGGCGCGGACATTCTTGTCGGTCTGGTCATTCAACACGGAGTCGATACCAACGAACGTGCGGTCGGGCGCAATATCGATCCGTTTGTACCAACTACCGTTTACATAGGCGAAGAAATCGTCGCCGGGCTTTACGTTCGTGTCTGCGTCGCGGGGGTCGACGCCCCAAGTTCCGAAAATAGGCTTTGCGGGGCGTTGAGCATAACTCGGCGCGGTACTTAACAGTAATGCCACTGATGCCAGAAAGATGGACTGACGAAATACCACACGCGTTCCCCTTCGACTCGGCGACGTTATCTGTGAGAGTGTGTTATCAGCGTGATACGCCTGCCACAATCGCCGCCCAGGCGAATTCGTCGATTACTTCAATGCCGAGCTCGGCGGCTTTCTTTAGCTTCGACCCTGCCCCTGGGCCAGCGACGACCAGATCGGTCCTGGCGCTGACCGAGCCTGCGGTTTTCGCGCCGAGAGTTTCAGCCTGAGCCTTGGCCTCGTCGCGGCTCATTGTATCCAGCGTTCCCGTGAAGACGATTGTTTTGCCCGTGACGGCAGACCGCTTGACGTTCGAGACGTAGGCAGACGGACTGACTTCGCTCAGCAAATCAGACCACATTTCTCGGTTATGGGCTTCATTGAAGAAGTCGACGAGTGCCCGGGCAACAACGGGTCCAATGCCCTCGACCGAAGAAAGCTCGACAAGCGCGTCATCATGCTGCGCGACGGCGGCGACGTGTTCGACGGTGCCAAATGCCCTGACCAGATCGCGTGCGGTCACACTACCAACGTGACGGATCCCGAGCGCGAATAAGAAACGCGCAGGGTCGGCGACGCGGCGCGCCTCGATGCTTGCGAACAGTTGATCGACCGATCTCTCCTTCCAGCCTTCGCGGGTCAAAAGTTCGTCGCGATGGGCCTTCAGGCGGAAAATGTCGGTGGGGCTGTGAAGCCAGCCAAGGCCGAAAAACTCAGCGATCGTTTTGACCCCCAGCCCTTCGATGTCGAGCGCCCCGCGGCTTACAAAGTGCTTCAAACGCTCGATGCGCTGGGCGGGGCAGATCAGACCGCCGGTGCAGCGAATATCGACTTCGTTCTCCTCGCGCACCGCGTCCGACTGGCATTCGGGGCACACGCTGGGGAAGACGAAAGCAGGCCGCGGGGCGTCCGGCGTCAAGTTTTCAAGCACCTGAGGGATAACATCACCCGCACGCTGGATGCTGAGTCGGTCGCCGACGCGGACACCCAACCGCGCGATCTCATCTGCATTGTGCAGCGTCGCATTGGTGACGACGACACCCCCGACCGTGACAGGCTCGAGCCGCGCAACCGGGGTTAATTTGCCGGTACGCCCCACTTGAATGTCGATCGCGAGCAAAGTCGTTTGCGCGCGCTCGGCAGGAAATTTATGCGCGATGGCCCAGCGCGGTGCCTTGGCGACGAACCCCAATCGCGTTTGCCAGTCGAGCCGATCCACTTTGTAGACAACACCGTCGATATCGAACGGCAAGTCAGCCCGCGTTTCCTCTATGCGGCGATAATGCAAGAGGATTGCTGGCAGGCTGTTGGCGTAGATGAGTTGGTCGCTGACGGGTACGCCCCAGCTTTGGATAACCTTCATGACCTCATGTTGCGTGATACCGGGGACTGCGGACACTTCGCCCCATCCGTGGGCGAAAAAGCGTAGCGGACGACATGCGGTGACGCTCGCATCCTTCTGGCGGAGCGATCCAGCGGCAGCGTTGCGCGGATTGGCAAAGACCCGCTGGCCTGCAAGTCGGGCGTTCAGCGCAGCAAAATCGTCCTTCGCCATGTACACTTCGCCGCGAATTTCGAAGATGTCAGGCGCTGATTTACCGATCGATGCGGGAATATCGCTGATCGTCCGCACATTGGCGGTCACGTCTTCGCCCACTGCCCCATCGCCGCGCGTCGCCGCCTGCACAAGCAAGCC
Organism: Sphingomonadales bacterium; assembly: GCA_025352685.1. Lineage (GTDB taxonomy): Bacteria > Pseudomonadota > Alphaproteobacteria > Sphingomonadales > Sphingomonadaceae > Sphingomonas_O. The sequence goes on along the minus strand of JANXSN010000095.1, from coordinate 14,159 downwards.
GTTCTCATAGCGCAGCGAACAGCTGAGTCCGTCGATCTTGGGCTCCGCAGTCAGCGCAACGGGCGCTTCGTCAGACAGGTTCAAGAAGCGGCGCACGCGCGCGACGAATTCGGCGACCTCCTCCTCGGCAAAGGCATTATCGAGACTGAGCATCGCTCGCGCATGGACAAGTTTTGCCAACGGAGAGCTGGGCGCGGCCCCAACCAATCTGGACGGACTGTCGACGCGGACCAAAGCGGGGAACGCTGCTTCAAGTGCAGCATTTTCGCGCACGAGCGCATCATAGTCTGCGTCGGAAACCTCGGGCGCGTCACGATCGTGATACAGTTTGTTGTGCCGCGCGATCTCTTTGGCGAGACGCATCAAGCGGTTGGCGGCTTCGGCTTCGGTCACGCAACGCTTGTGCGACAGGAGCGCGGCGGTGGCAACGCGATCGTTTATATTCGACCGCTGATTTTCCACAGATATCCCCAAATTGTACCGCCATTCGGATTGGCAATCCGAATCGTCATGGCGCGGAACTCATCGGCACGGACAGGGCTGGAAAAGCGAACTGCGGCGCGACCACAGCAGCGGTCAGGAGGCGGCGGCGGGCACCCGGCTCTAGATACGGTCGTCAGGGTTCCGCTGTTGCGAGAGCCTGTGCCACACGAGGCGCGATGATGCGACGGGTCGGAAACGAATTTCGGGGTGCCGGTACTAGGCCGCCACCAACCGCGCGGCCTGTGCTCTGGCCTCGTCGGTCACCTCGGCCCCGGACAGCATGCGGGCAATTTCTTCCCGCCGCTCTGCGGCGTTCAGCGAGCGGAGGTCGGTCCGCGTTACCAACCCGTGGCTGTTCTTGGCGATCAACACGTGATGATCGCCTCGCGCCGCGACCTGCGGACTGTGCGTAACAACAAGTAACTGTGTTTTCGCGGCTAACCGCGACAACCGCTCGCCGATGGCGCTGGCCACCGCGCCGCCGACGCCCCGGTCGATCTCGTCGAAGATAATCGTCGCCGCTGCGCCTTCCTCAGCTAGCGCTACCTTGAGCGCGAGGACAAAACGCGATAATTCCCCGCCCGATGCAATCTTGAGCAGCGGTCCGAACGGAGCACCGGGATTAGTCGAAACTTCAAATTCTACGTGGTCGGCCCCAATCTCGCTCTCCTGCCCGCTCGCGACCACCGTATGAAACCGAGCCGCATTGAGTTTAAGCGGTATCAGTTCGCCAGAAACAGCAGCATCAAGCCGTGATGCCGCAGCCTTGCGCGTCTCGCTTAACGCATCGGCTGCTGTGCGATACGCGCAGCGTGCGCCCTTTGCCTCGCGCTCGAGCATCGCAAGCCCGTCCCCCCCGGCCTCGATTGCGGACAGACGTCCGCGCAACTGACTTGCAAGCGCGGCGAGATCGTCGGGCTGAACTCGGTGCTTGCGGGCCATTGCACGCAGCTCAAATAAGCGGGTTTCTTCTGCCTCAAGCCGCGCCGGATCGAACGACAATGCTTCGGACGCGGCGCGTAAATAGCCCTCGGCGAAGGAGCCTTCGATTAACGCTCGGTCGACGGCGCCCAACGCCTCGGCGAGCTGTGAGTGGTCGCCGGCAATCCTGTCCAATGCGCGGGCAGCCTGACGAAATTTCGACAGCCCACCGTCAGCAGCCGTTACCAGCCTTTCGATCGCCGCCAGATCATCGGCAATTCTCGCGCCCCTCTGCATTGCAGCACGTGAAACGGCCAGCGTCTCCTCCTCGCCAGCCTCGGGACCCAAAGCGTCGAGTTCGGCGACGGCATGGGTCAGCCATTCACGGTCGGCCTCGGCGTTGGCAAGCGCATCCTGCGCTTCGGCTAGTGCGGCGTTCGCGGCACGCATGGCGGCAAAGGCAATGCGAACGGACGTCAGATCAGAACGAGCGAATGCATCCAGCAGCGCACGGTGCCCAGGCGGTGCCAGCAACCCGCGGTCGTCGTGCTGCCCGTGAATTTCCACAATCAGCTCGCCAAGCGTCCGCAGTAGTGCTCCCGACACTGCGATATCGTTGACGAAGGCCCGGCTTCCTCCGTCTGCCTTGACGATGCGCCGCACGATTAGCGGTTCACCCGGTTCGGATTCGATGCCATTCTGGCTCAGCATCGCTTCGGTGACGGGGGTGCACGCAAATGTTGCGGCAACACTGGCTTGAGGTGCGCCCTGCCGCACTAACCCGCTTGCCGCTCGTAATCCCAGCGCCAACCCCAGCGCGTCGAGCAGGATCGATTTACCCGCGCCGGTTTCCCCGGTGATCACAGTCAGTCCGGACGCGAAATCAAGATCGAGCGTCTCAATCAGGACAACATCACGGATGGAGAGGGCCAGCAGCATTATCGGATGTTTAGCGAACAAACCCGTCTCGGCAAAGCGGAGACGACGACCGACATTAAGGGAACGGCCTCCTGTCTATGCCGTGACGCGCTGAATTCAGCTTGCACAAAATCCTATCGCGTCATGCGCCGCGACTATGCTTCTGGATGAGGTCGTAAGACCGCTGGTACCATTTGCTGCCCGGATAATTGTTGCCCAGCACTGCCGCCGCCTTGTTCGCTTCCTCGGGAATTCCCAGCGCAAGGTAGCTTTCGGTCAGACGCTCGAGCGCCTCGGGCGTATGCGAGGACGACTGATACTGGTCGACGACTTTACGGAACCGTACGATCGAGGCGAGCCATTGACCGCGCCGCTGATAAAATCGTCCAATCTCCATTTCTTTACCGCCGAGGTGATCGTTGATGAGGTCAACCTTCAACCGCGCGTCGGTAGCATAACGCGTGTCAGGGTAGCGGCGAATGAGCTCATTCATTGCGTCGAGCGCTTGCGATGTAATCTTCTGGTCGCGGGTCACGTCACTGATCTGTTCGTAGTAATCGAGCGAGATCAGGTAATAGGCGTAAGGCGCGTCCTTGTTGCCCGGATGGATCGAGAGAAAACGCTGAGCCGATTCGATCGATTTCTGATGGTCGCCCGCCATGTAATAGCTGAACGCGCTCATGAGCTGCGCGCGCCGCGCCCAAGGTGAATAGGGATGTTGCCGTTCGACCTCGTCGAACAGAATTGCCGAGGTCTGGTATTGGCCGCGGTCCATCCGGTCCTTTGCCGCAGAATAAAGCGTATCTACATCGCGGGCGACATAGGGCACATCACCCTTTTTACGACTGGTCGCACACCCAGCGGTGAACACGACGGCGGCGAGCGCAGCGGCAGTGGCGGCGCGACGGATAGGAATACGCATGCCCTAGGTCTTAGCGAGGTTGACGGGTGACGCCAAGCGCTAAGCAAATGATGGAACTAATGGCCTGCCGCAGCTATTAAACCGGTGATGCCCGCACACCGCCTCACCACGCTTCGCGTCGAAAAACCTTGGGGACGCCGCGATCTGTGGCCCGGGTTCGAACCCGGAGTGGCCGGCGCCGCACCGGTCGGCGAGATCTGGTTCGACTCAGCCCCGGGAACCGATTCCCAATTGCTCGTCAAATATCTCTTCACGAGCGAAAAGCTGTCCATACAGGTTCATCCCGGCGACGACGCTGCGCGAGCGGCAGGTTATCCACGCGGCAAGGACGAGGCGTGGCTCATCCTCGCTGCAGACCCCGAATCGACCATCGCGCTCGGCACGCGCGAAGTGATGACGCGCGAGGCGCTGGCGGCAGGCGCACTCGATGGGAGCATCGTCGACATGCTTCATTGGCGTTCCGTCAAGGCCGGCGATGTTATTTATTCGGCGGCGGGCACTGTCCATGCCATCGGGGCAGGCATCACCGTTATCGAAGTTCAGCAAAACGTTGATCTCACTTATCGCCTCTACGACTATGGCCGCCCGCGTGAACTACATCTCGCGCAAGGAATCGCAGTGAGCGATCCAATTCCATTCGTCGACCCGCTGATGCCGGGGGATATCGGCGGCGGCCGCGCGATATTGTGCGAGGGGGGAAAGTTTGTGCTCGAGCGGTGGTCGTGGGATGGGACACGTCAAATCGCGCTTCCCAAAGGATTAACAGGCTGGCTGGTGCCCGTGACCGGTGGCGGCAACATCGACGGCGCGCCGTTTACGGCGGGCGAATGCTGGACGGTCGACGGGTCGACAGTGATCGAGCCGAGGACAGCGAGCGACTTGCTATTCGCCTACCCGAACCCGGCACGGGTTCCTTTGTTCTGCTAGCGCTTCGATCGGGCAGTAGGAAGTTCGTGATATTTTGATGATAGGGGCCGGCAATGTTGCGCGTCCTCACCCTTTCTACTCTTTTCCCCGATGGGACGCGACCGACCTTTGGTTCGTTTGTCGAGGGTCAGACCCATGCCCTTGCCAATCACCCCAATATCGAGCTCCGCGTCATGGCCCCGCTGGGCATTCCTCCGCTTGGGCGTTTTCATCCACGTTACCGAGGGCTCGCAGCGCTTCCGCAGACGGAAACATGGGGAGGATTGTCGACATATCGGGTTGCTTTCCGTCATTTACCCGCAGTCGGTGGCGAGGGGGACGCCCGCGCGCTCGTTCGCGCACTGCGGAGGCCGCTCCAAGACATGCGCGCAACGTTCCCCTTCGACATCATAGACGCGCAATTCTTTTGGCCCGATGGTCCAGCAGCAGTGACACTGGGTGAAGAGTTCAGCGTGCCGGTGTCGATCAAGGCCCGTGGCGCTGACATCCACTATTGGGGCAAAAACCGAGCAACCGCTGGCCAGTTGATCGCGGCCGCACACGCAGCCGACGGGCTGCTTGCAGTGTCCGCAGCATTAAAGGCGGATATGGTTGCGCTCGGCATGCCCGAAGACCGCATCATCGTCCATTACACCGGGATCGATAAAAACGTGTTTGCGGTTCGCGACCGAGCCGCGGTTAAGGCAGCGCTCGGGATACGGGGGCCGCTAATCGTCACCGTCGGCGCGTTGATCGAACGCAAGGGCCAAAAGCTGGTGATCGACGCCTTAGCAGCGTTGCCCGATGTCACGCTCGTCCTCATCGGCAAAGGCGAGGACGAGGCGAAACTGAAAAGACGTGCGGTGGCGCTGGGCGTAGCGGACCGCGTGCGGTTTTTGGGTGTCCTCCACCATTCGGTTGTCGCCGACTGGCTGGCAGCGGCAGACGTGATGGCGCTCCCGTCAGCCTCGGAGGGTCTCGCCAATGCCTGGGTCGAGGCGCTGGCGTCGGGCACCCCCGTGGTCACCTGCGATGTTGGCGGAGCTCGCGAACTGCTCGATAGCCCTGGTGCAGGAAAATTGGTGGGTCGTGATCCCGCCCATGTCGCCGCCGCGATCAGAAGCCTGCTTGCTGATCCGCCATCACGCAAAATCGTGGCCGCCAGCGTCGACAGGTTGAGCTGGGATTCCAGCGCAGCGACGCTTTACGAGCACCTTTCGGGGCTGGTCGCCAACAATCGTTAGCGCGTTACTTGGCCTTGCCCTCGCCCGGCAGGCCCTCGCGCCGCTGTACTCTTTCGGCCCCACTGGCGAGTGAATTGGCGGCCTTGCGGTCGAAGTTTTCCGGACGCAGTCCCAGCACAACCAGCAGCGACGACGAGACGTAGATTGAAGAATAGGTTCCTACGACGATGCCCAGCATCATCGCTGCCGCGAACCCGCGCAACACATGCCCGCCGAACAACAGCAGCGATCCCAAGGCCAGAAGTACCGTCACAGACGTCATCACGGTGCGTGGCAATGTCTCGTTGACCGACAGGTCGATCAGCGCCCCCATATCCATCTTGCGGTATTTGCGCATATTCTCGCGGATACGGTCGTCGATCACGATCTTGTCGTTGATCGAGTAGCCGATGATCGTCAGCACAGCGGCGACGATGTTGAGATCAAACTCAAGCTGGGTGAGTGCAAAAAAGCCGAGCGTCATCAGCAGATCATGTCCGATCGCAACGAATGTAGAGACGCCAAACTGCCATTCGTAACGGAGCCAGCTGAATACCGCGATCGCGAGCACCGCGATCAAAACCGCTAAAATGCCATTGCGGATTAGTTCGCCCGAAACCTTGCCGGAAACCGAGTCTTGCTTGGAAAATTTCGCGCCGGGGAAGTCAGCAGCGAGCGCTACATTCACCTTGGTAACGACGACGTTGGTCGCCCCGGCATCGGTCGAGGAGGGCGGTGGCAGCTTGATCGATACTGTCTTGGGGTCCCCAAACTGCTGGAGCGACGCCTCACCAACACCGAGCCTGTCGACCGTTGCGCGCACCTTGTCGAGCGACGGCGGGGTTACAAATGTCTCTTCGATCATCAAACCGCCGACAAAATCAACGCCCAGGTTCAGTCCCCGCCAGCCAACAGCTACAACCGAGAGAACCGTCAGCAGCATTGTCAACGCGAACGCCCAGTTGCGCAGGCGAACGAAACCGATGTTTGTATTATCAGGAACGAGTTTGAGCAGACGCATTTTGACAGGTCCGAATCAGATGTGGAGCACGGTGGGGCGCGACCGGCGCAAATATCCTACTGCCAGCATGCGCGTGAAAAACACCGCCGTAAAATACGAAACGAAAATGCCGATGAGAAGCACGACAGCAAAGCCCTTTACGGGTCCCGAACCGAGCAGCAGCATCACGACACCCGATATGAAGTGAACGGTATTTGCCTCAAAGATCGTACGGCTCGCTTCCTTGTAGCCGAGTTCGACGGACTGGATGGCGTTGCGGCCGCGGCGCTGTTCTTCACGGATGCGTTCGTTGATGAGGACGTTGGCATCGACTGCTGTACCGATGGTCAACACAAAACCGGCGATACCCGGCAAAGTCAGGGTCGCATTGAGAAACGCCATGACCGCCAGGATTATGAATACGTTTACGACCACCGCAAGGTTTGCGTATATGCCAAAACGGCCGTAAGTCAGCAACATGAAGATGATGACGGCCAGCGTCGCAATCGTCGACGCAATCACACCCGCACGGATGGAATCGGCGCCCAGCTGCGGGCCGACCGTTCGTTCCTCGATCACTTTTAATGGCACCGGCAACTTGCCCGAGCGCAGCTGGATCGACAGGGCGTTAGCGCTTTGAACGGTAAAATTGCCAGTAATCTGCGCGGAGCCGCCCAGAATCGGTTCGTTGATATTTGGCGCGGAGAGCACGACGCCATCAAGGATCATGGCGAAGGGCTTGTTCACGTTTTCTTGCGTCACCCGCGCGAATTTGCGCGACCCTTGGCTGTTGAACTTGATGTTCACGACTGGCGAGTTCGAAGTCTGGTCAAACCCCTGCGTCGCATCTGACAGTTCATCACCGTTGATGATGACGCGCCGCTTTACGGCAATCACATTCGAGCCGTTCGGCGAACGCGGATAGGGAAGGATCTGGCTTCCCGGCGGGGCGTTACCCTTGGCGACCTCGACCGGATCAGCCGCCCCGTCGACGAGTTTAAATTCGAGTTTGGCTGTCTTGCCGAGCAAAGATTTCAGCGCTTGAGGGTCCTGCAAGCCCGGCACTTGTACGATAATTCGGTCGGCGCCTTGTCGAATGATCGTTGGCTCGCGGGTGCCGAGCTCGTCGATGCGGCGGCGCACGACTTCGGTTGCCACCTGCATCGCACTTTCGACGGCAGCGGTCAGTCCAGCACTGCTCGGCGTCATTGTTACGCGCGACGAATCGACGACCCGCACATCGAAATCGCGCTGGCCGGTCACTCCGACAGGACTGGTCAGCATCCTCAACTTTTCAACTGCTGCATCCACCCGCGTCGCATCGCGTACAAAGAAGGACAGCGCGCCGCCCGAAGTGGAAATATCGCCGATCTCGATTTCAGGCGTCGCGCGGCGCATTTCGGTACGAACCGAATCTTCGATAAGATCGAGCCGCTGCTTGGCAACGTCGCCAGTGTCGGCTTCGAGCAGCAAATGGCTGCCTCCTGAAAGGTCTAGTCCGAGATTAATCCGAGGCATTCCGCCGATGCCAAGCTGCCTTGCCGTCGATTCGGGCATGAGGCTGGGAATCGCAAGCAAAATACCCGCGATTAAAATAAGCAGTATCGACCAAACTTTCCAGCGCGGGAAATCGAGCATTTTAGTCGTTCGCTGCCTTGGCCGGGCCATTAGTGACGACATCAGCGAGCGTCGCCTTGACCACCTTCACGCGCACGCCGGTCGCAATCTCGACTTCAACAGTGTCGGGATCGACCTTTGTTATTTTGCCCATCAGGCCGCCGCCCGTGACAACCTGGTCCCCTTTTTTGACGGCAGCGAGCTTGGCACGCTGTTCCTTCGCGCGCTGCTGCTGCGGGCGGAAGATCAAAAACCAGAACACAACGAAAATGAGCAGTAACGGCATCATCTGGATGAGAAACGCACTCATGCCGTCGGAGGTCGCTGCACCACCGACTGCTTGCGCATAGGCTGGGGAAGTAAACATGTGTTTGAATTTGAGCCCGTCAACAGGAAAGCGGCGCGACTAACAGAGGGTGGCTTGCCACGCAACCGTGCGACCGGGGCCACTGAGAGCGGCGGATCGGCTCGCAACCTGAACAATGCTGCCCCCATGCCCACCAACTAGCGAATCTGTTGGCCTCGTGAATCGGCGTGCTCAAGCGGGTCCCTGAGGTCTAAGCTGGCCGCGGCGCGTTAGACCGCGCTTGTCGTTCACAGTGGCGGGATGCAATCGGTTCTGACAGATTCATCTTCGCTCGAGCGGGTGCAACGCCAGACCGAGCGTCAAACGAAGCACTTGTGCCAGGCTGCTGGCGCCAAGTGCCGCCCTCAGGTTCGCGCGGTCCATCTCAACGGTATGCGGAGCAATCGCCAACCGGGCAGACCGCAGCAAAATGGTCGCCACGAGCGCATGCACCTCACCTTGAAGAAGGAAGCAACCAAGCCGTTAAGCCGCCAAGCGCCAAGTTCCTCCAGCAACAGGCTCTGTTCGATGACTTTATCAGCGAGTTTAACGTCGAGCGACCGCACGAAGCGCTCGAAATGAAAACACCACAGGACGTGTATACAAACTCACCGCGCCGCTATGACGCCCCCCCGAGCTCAGCTATTCGTTCCACGATCGAAATATCACAGTCACACATTGCGGACGCATCTGCATGCACCGCAAAAGGATCAATATATCCACCGTTCTCGCCGGTCAGAAACTTGGCGTTAAAGAGGTCGATGACGGCATCTGGCTCGTGTCGTTCAAGCAATACGACCCCGGATATATCGACTTGGAACAACAGGCCTTGCACACTATCAACAACCCGTTCGGCGCGAGGTTGTAACCTATGTCTCGGGTACAACCTGCTCCCTATCAGTCCGGGTCGGCCAAAGAAAAAGTTGGTCGGGACGACAGGATTCGAACCTGCGACCCCCACACCCCCAGCCGCTATTTTGGGGGTTCCGGTTGCACCGCGATGCATCTGAGAAACCTTGATTTATTCGCAGTTTTCCGCCATTTTCTGAGCATGATGGGCGTTACGTCCGGTGCCATTTTGTTCCGTTCTATTTCATCAAGTTGCACCACCACAGCACCACCAGATTGATTCGAGAAGCAATTAAAGGCGGTAAAATTATGCGCGCAGCATTAACCCAAATGGTAATCGACAAGTTACCCGTTACGTCGTCCAAAATCGATCATCGGGACACGCGGTTGAAGGGGCTCGTGCTGCGCGTCATGCCGAGCGGAGCCAAATCCTATTATTGCGAATATGCCCGCGGCAAACGGGTCTGGCTCGGGCGCGCCGATGTCCTCGGTGTGACTGAAGCGCGCGAAAGTGCGCGGGCCATTCTCGCTGATGTCTATCGCGGTATTGATCCGATTGAGGCGCGCAAGCCCAAGCCCGTTATGCCAACCTACCGGGTCTTTCTTGAAACGGATTATTCGGCATGGGCGAAATCCAATCAAAAGGCTCATGTTCAAAATATCAAATGCCTTTTCACCGCCTTCAAGACGCTGCTCGACAAGCCCCTCGACAAGTTTACGGCGCTCGACGTGGAACACTGGCGCGCGGGTGAAGTGGAGCGTGGTTTGAGCAACCAGACGATTAACCGGGACATTTCGTCGATCAAGGCGAGCTTTAACCGCGCGGTCGATTGGGGACTGCTTCCCGCCAATCCGCTTGCCAAGATCAAGAAGGCGCGGGTCGATAATTGCCCCAAAGTCCGCTATTTGAGCGACGCGGAAAAAAACAATCTCCGGGATGCCATCGAAGCCCGTGAGGAACGGCGCTGTGTGGAGCGGGACTCCGCCAATCATTGGCGCGCCGAACGTGGCTATGTGCCGCTGCCCAGTCTGCGGGCCTTCGTCTTCACCGATCATGTGAAGCCGCTCATCCTGCTGTCGATCAACACCGGGTGCAGACGGGGTGAGTTGTTCGATCTGACATGGTCAAACGTCGATCTCGACCGGCGCATCCTGACCGTGACCGGCGCGACCGCGAAATCCAGACGGACGCGGCACATTCCGCTCAACCGTGAGGCGACGTCGGTTCTGCTTAACTGGCGCGCGCAAAGTGAAGACACCACCGGCCTCGTCTTTATGAACGAACAAGGTGAGCGGTTTGATCGGGCCAATTCATCATGGCGTCGGCTGCTCAAGGATGCGCAGATTACGGCATTCCGCTGGCACGATATGCGCCACCACTTTGCATCGCGACTGGCAATGGGTGGGGTTGATCTCAATTCGATCCGGGAATTGCTCGGTCATAGTGATTACGCGATGACGTTGCGCTACGCCCATCTTGCGCCGGAATATAAACCCAAGGCGGTTGAAGTGCTGGACGCGGCGCGAGACGCGGCGGCGGGCAGGATGGTTCTGGCGCTTGTCCGCTAGGAATGATACAAACCATCGGACAATGTGTTATTTTGTCCTAGGCAATGTATCAATATGGACGTAGTGCATACACAGCGAGACAGGGTGATCCGGCTCCTCTCCGACCGGACGATGGCGCGCGCGCATGAAATCCGTATGGAAGGAATTACCGCCTCCACGCTCGCTCGCGCGGTGGAGGATGGCAAAATCCTGCGGGTTGCGCGCGGTCTGTATCAGCTTCCCGATGTCGAGGTCGATCCCGATATCGCGCTTGCCGAAGTCTCGAAACGTATCCCTAAGGGGCGCATCTGCATGGTTTCTGCGCTCGCCTTTCACGGGCTAACTGACCAGATGCCAAGGAAGGTCTGGATCGCCATCGGCGCGAAAGACTGGGAACCCAAGCTCGAATTTCCCCGCATCCGCATCGTCCGCTTCCGACAACCCTATCTCGATTACGGCGTCGAACGGCATATGATCTCGGGCATCGCTGTCCCGGTCTATTCGGTCGCAAAGGCGCTTGCCGACGCATTCCGTAATCCGAAGCTGGTTGATCGCTCCGTCGCCATCGAAAGCCTGCGCAGCGCTATCGAGGAGCGCAAAGCCAGCCCTTCGGATATTGCGCAAGCCGCGATGGACTGCGGGGCGTGGAAGGTGATGCGACCTTATCTCGAAGCGATCACGCATAATGGTTGATAAGCGCAAGAACATCGCGGCTTCAATTCGCCAGCGACTCAAGAACCTCTCGAACGAAAAGCAACGCGATTTCGGCTTGCTGCTGGTCAATTACGGCCTCGAACGGCTGATCTACCGGCTGTCGGTTTCACCCTATCGCGACCGGTTCGTCCTAAAGGGCGGAATGCTGGTCACGATCTGGACGATCAACGATAACCGCACCACGCGCGATGCCGACTTTCTCGGCTTTGGCGATCTGAATGAAGAGACACTCAAAACGGCCTTCGCAGACATATTGGGCAGAAATGCCGATGACGGGCTTATCTTCGACATCGCCAATCTGACCGCTTCGGCCATACGCGAGGATCAGATCTACGGCGGTGTGCGCTTGAAGACCATTGCACTCCTTGAAAATGCCAGAATCCCGATCACCATCGACATAGGTCTTGGTGATACTCTGACCGAACCCGATCATGTGATCGACTATCCGTCGCTCCTCGATCAACCGATTGCCAACGTCCGCGCCTATCCGCCCGCGACGGTGATTGCCGAAAAGTTTCAGGCCATCGTTACACTCGGCGTCACCAATGGGCGGATGAAGGATTATTACGACCTGTGGGCGATACCCAACGCACTGACCTTGGAACCTGACGCACTCGATACAGCTATCGCCGCCACATTTGCGCGACGCGAAACCGCTGTTCCGTCGGTCATGCCACCCGGCCTGTCGAGCCTGTTCTCCGACGATCCGCAAAAGATAATACAGTGGACGACCTATGCGGAAGCAATCAGTCTCGAAGCCGTCACTCTGAGCGAAGTCGTTGCCGCAATCTGGGCCAACCTCGGCCCAAGCTGCGAGCGCCTCAACGCGGAACGGTAACGATCCTTTCTTTTCCTTCGCTCAAAAGAAGGAATATTCGCCTATTCCTGCTTTTCAAGCTGATCGGCCCGCTCATCTCATTAATGGGCTGCCGTCATTGTCCGTTCCCACCTCGCTCGCTTTCCAGGTGTTTGACCTCGCGTTCGACAATTTCGCGGATGAATTTGGCGCGGCGATTGGGGCCGATGAGATGGTCAATCCGCTCCGCAAGGCCTTCCGGCAAACGGATGACAGTTGTTTTCACTCCAAGCGGTGGTCTTCCCATGTCGGTGTCGTAACCAGCCACGACGCTCATTCAATTACAAGAAGATTAACAGATATCGGTTATTGACAAATAACTGCTAATAGCCCGATAATCGATATCGGATATTGCTTTGGGATGCATATGACGTCGTCTCGAAGGGCTGCACGATGGAGAGGGTGGCGATGGCTGCGCGTGATTTGCCTTCTGGTGATTCGGCTGGTGTAAGCACATACCGCTGCGCCTTGTTGCGGGCGTTGACTGCCGCACCGGTAGTAGCGGCCGCCATGCCTGTGACTTCGCCTTGGAACGACGCTCTGGTTTCACTCCATCAAGGTTATGGCGACGAGCCCGTGAAGGTCATGCAGACGAAGGACGGACGGGCATTGAGCAGCCACCGCTATCATGTCGCCGAGGAGTTTCTGCCAGAGCGGGAATCGGCGACAAGCGCCAGTTGGCATAATTATCTCTGCAGGGCTGGGATAACGGCCCAGCTTGCGCTTTCCTCTCATCTACTGGACGTGGGCTTCCCTGACGACTGGAACGCCCGCCATATCGGACTGCGCGTGGCCAAATCTCTAGCCTACGCCAATGCTACGGGCTTCGGGCATGAATGCACGGACATGGCGCGTTTGGCCGCCGTCCTCACCCCTTATTGGAAATGGAACCAAGTCCGCCTGTTCGGCGACCCGGAACCTGAGGATGGCAAATTCACTGTAGCACAGGTTCGCCCGCTGCTGCGGACGCTGCTGGACCGTGTGCATGATGTGACCGGCCATCCCCGCCCGCATGGCTGGGGTCGCGAACGCAGGGAGGCACGGTCATGATGTTGCGCATCGAAATGAGGCTTCTGCCGTTGTCGATGGACAGCACCGTCAAACTGCTCGCTCTGGTCAGGGAAATTTGCAACGAGCGATTGGCAATTGATGCGCGAGCGCCGCGCCTTCCCACTTCCTCCACGCATGGAGATTGTCATGTCCGTTCGTGATGAAACGCGCCGCGTCGCGATCGAGCGGTTGCCTGCCTTACCGCGCGCCCTGTTTCTGCTGCACAATTTTTACGATGTCGATGCGGAGGCTATGGCCGAAATGCTCGTTGTCGATAGGGCGGGCATCTTTGCCTGTCTCGCCGAGGCACGCGCGTTGATCTACCTCCATCAATGCCATGCGAGTGCGGCGCGCTTCGATTCTACCAATGAGGGCGTGCTGATCGTACCGCTTGAACAGCGGCTACGGCGCGAGTATCGCGCAAAGCTGGAAACGGCCTTCGCTGAGTGCGGTTACGCAGGAGCTGTGGCTTGGCCCCATCCATCCACCGATATCGCGGTTGACGAGGAAGCCGCTGCCGCCTTCGTCTTGTCCTTCCTTGCAGACGACTTGTGCAAGGCGGTTGCGTCCTACCATGGGCAAATCGGTAGGGAAACCACGGCGCCGTAGCCCCCCGCGTTTCGTTGAAAATGGAGATTGGGCAGATTATCGGATGTCGCGACGGCTTAGTGCCTGATTCAAAAGTTTCTCAAGCCCAGCAATATCTTGCGAGTCTGCGGGTGAGGGTTCGGACGTTGGCGATATAGACCCAGGCGGTAGCGCTCGAGATCGATTGCTCCCAGTCTTTGGCGAGGCGTCGGCAGCGT
>JANXSN010000116.1 GCA_025352685.1 Sphingomonadales bacterium | reverse complement strand
GCCAGTTCGTAAAGAGCAATGCCGTCGCGGGCGATGTCGACCCAAAAATATTCTCCGCGCGTCAGACCCTGGTTCACCTCGTCGAGGGTGTGCACAATCACATTGACGGGTCGCGCGATTGTCGCGTCGCGCTGGATTTTGTCCTCCGCTACATACCAATATTCAGCGACGTCGGTCAGGTCTTTGTGACTGGCGATGACGAGAATGTCGAAGTCGGACTGGTATCCGTTCTCTGGCTCATCGACCCAGTCAGTCCGACTGTAGCTGCCAAAAAGAATAATCGCCTGGATCTTGCCGTTCTTCTTCCAGGGCTGCGTCGCCCGCGCAATCGCGACGCCGAATTCGTCCATCAAGATCTGCGTCACGCGCGCCAGCTCCTCTTGCTGGACTACGGGGAGGTGATCGACGTCTTTTCGCACGCTGCGATTCTCGCCCTCTCTGCCTAGAGTAGCAAGCCTCCATTGTGGCAGCCGCTCAAAGGTCTGAAAATTACGACGAGTCGATTGGACTCCCCGTCTAAGGGTACCTGACGGCCTTATTTCTACAGCGCGCGAAGCGCCTGTGCAGGGCGCGCGGCGAGAATTGGCAGGCTGCCGAGCAAGCCAATGACAAATGTCAGACTTACCCCCGCTCCAAGTGTCAGTAACACGGAAGCGATGTCGGGCAGCCATTCGAAATGAAAGATCTGAACCACGACGTACCAGGCCGCACCCAAGCCCAAGGCGAGCGCCACGGCAGCCACAATCAGGCTCAGCAATACATATTCAATGGCCTGCACCCCCAAAATCTGCGCGCGCGTTGCGCCGAGCACCTTCAGCATGACGGCATCATAGGTCCGCATCTCGCGCGCCGCTGTTATGGCGCCGATCAAAACCGCGATGCCCGCCAGGATCGCAACGCTCGCTGCCGCCGCGATCGCGGTCGATAACTGCCGCACCACATCCTGGATTTGTTTCAGGACGCCCCCAACCTCGATCACCGATACCGAAGGGAACCGGGGCAGTAATGCGCGCATCACGGTGCCTGTCTGGGCCGCAGGCATGTTGACGGTGGCTGACAGATTATGCGGAAATGCGTCGAAAGTGCCCGGCGAGAAAACAAGCACGAAGTTGAACCCCATTGTGTCCCACTGGACGGTGCGGAACGATGCGACGCGCGCAGTGACGTCTTGCCCCAGCACATTGATTGTTATCGTCTCGCCAAGCCTCAGACCGAGTGCATTGGCCTGAGCGGCTTCCACCGAGACAAGAGGCGCTCCCGTGTAACCAGCAGGCCACCAGTGGCCTTCGGTGAGAGCCGATCCCTTGGGCAGGCTGGCGGCATAGGTAATGCCGCGCTCACCGCGCAGAATGAACGCATCTGGCGGAATTTGTACAAGATCGGCAACCCGCGTCCGCCCAAAAGCCACAACTGTGCCACGCAGCAGTGGGACCGTTGCCACTTCCGCGCGCGGCGAGGCTTGTCGGATCGTCTGGGAAAACTCAGCCGCACGATCACGCGGGACATCGAGCGCAAAGAGCGCGGGTGCCCGGGCAGGCACCGTGCGGGCGATATTGGCATCGAGACTGGTTCGAACGGCGGCGAGCAGGACGAACAATGTCAGGCCGAGACCGAGAGCGACAACGAGTGCAACGGTGCGTGCGCCGGGACGATGCAGCCCAGCAATGGCAAGCCGAACGAGGGGACGACGGGGGCGCGGCACGCGCGAAGCCACCGCGCGGATGACCCAACCGAGTCCGGCGAGCAGAAGCAACGTAGCGGCAACGCTTGCCAGAAAAGCAGCGCTCAATCCCGGCTGCGCCGAAGTCAGCAGCACGACAGCAATCAAGCCGCCGGCCGCAAGCGCCATCCAGCTATAGCCGCGCCAGCGACCGCCCCTGCGCCCATCGACGGCGCCGCGTAACAGCACCGACGCTGGAACCTCGGCACCGTCTACAAGGGGTATTGCCGCTGCACCGAACGCAATGAGCAAACCATAGAGCGCCGCCAAGCCAAGCGGTAGCGGCTGAACGGTAAAGCGAGGGGAGACGGGCAACACCTGTCCCGCCAACAGAACGAGTAACGGTGTTGCAACCGTGCCCACGACAAGTCCGGCCGCGATTCCAATGAGGGCAACCAGCGCAATCTGAATAAGGTAGATGCGGGCAACGATACCCGACGTTGCACCGAGCACTTTCAGCGTGGCGATGTTGCGCCCGCGTGCAGCGAGATAGCTCGATACACCGCCGCCGATGCCGATTCCCGCAATGGCGAGGGCCGCAAGTCCGACAAGCGTTAGAAATTCTCCCATGCGATCGACGAATCGCGAGGCGCCAGGCGTTGCACGGTCTCGCGTTCGCGTTTCCCACCCAAGGTCGGCAAAACGGTGCGAAAACGCCTCGACGGCGGCCGTCGGACTGCCGTTGGCCTGGCGAACTCGGTATTTGGTTTTGTAGAGGCTGCCGGGCTGGATGAGGCCCGTCCGGCCAAGGCCGTCCAGCGACACGATAACGACGGGGCCGAGGGTAAAGCCCTCACCTAGGCGGTCAGGCTCATCGGCGATGATGCCGCCAATGACGAACACAGCGTTGCCGAGCCGAAGGCTCTGGCCAACGTGAACTCCCATCCGGTCGGCGAGTGCAGGGCTGATCCATGCAGTGTTTGCCCGAGGCGCCGAAACATTGCGTCCGTCGGCGAGGTGGAGGCGACCATAGAGGGGATAGTTGCCGTCGACTGCCTTCAGCTCGATCGGCACCGACTGCGTGCCCCCGATCGCCATCGACTGCATGCGCATCGTTTCCGACACCCGACCAACCGCCCCGATGACGTGACGCTCGTCCGGGTCGGCGCGGCGCTGCCCGATTTCGAACTCGACATCACCCCCGAGGAGAACGCGGCCCCGCGCGGCAAGCTCAGTCCCGATCGAGCTCGCAAGGCTACCAATCGCGGCCAGAGCGCCGACGCCGAGGAACAGGCAGACGAGCAACAAGCGAAGTCCGCGAAATCGCGCGCGCACGTCCCGACGTGCCAGCCGTACGGCCAGCGACCAATCGCTCACCGTCGGCTATCCGCGACGATGCGACCGTCCGCCATCTCGATCACACGGTCGCACCGTGCGGCAAGACTGGGATCATGGGTGATGACGAACAGGGTCGCGCCAAGTGCGGCATGGCGCGAAAACAACAGGTCCATAACTGTAGCCCCTGTTGCCGTGTCGAGGTTGCCGGTAGGTTCATCGGCAAACACCAGCGCCGGGCGCGGGGCAAGAGCGCGGGCGATCGCGACGCGTTGCTGCTCTCCGCCCGATAATTGCGCGGGATAATGATCGAGGCGACTGCCGAGACCGACCGCTTCAAGCTCAGCCTGCGCGCGGTCGAATGCATCCGCCACGCCGGCGAGCTCGAGTGGCACAGCGACGTTTTCGCGCGCCGTCATCGTGGGCAGGAGGTGAAATGCCTGCAGCACAATGCCGATCCGTCCACGCCGCGCGCGCGCCAGCCCGTCCTCGTTCAATCCGCCGAAGTCGAGGCCGTCGACCTGTACGGTACCGGCGCTTGCACGTTCGAGCCCGGCGAGGATCGCCATCAGCGAAGATTTTCCTGACCCCGACGGCCCGAGCAGAGCAACGCTCGAACCGCGCGCGACTTTGAGATCGAGCCCGTGAAGGATTTGCGTAGGAGGATCGCCGAGTGCGAGGGTGACGCTGCGGGCGTCAATCACCATATCATCGACGTTATCGAAAGAGACCAATGTCTATGCCTGTGAAATTCAGTTTATCCGCATATGTGTGCGCTGCGGCATTCCTCCAAGCGGGATTGCTGGGCGGATGCAACCAGACCAACATTGTCAAGGGCGCGCAAGCCCCTGAAAATGCCGTGACCGCGACGGCCCGGGTAGCGGTGAAAGGTCCAGAACAGCTGATCCTTGCTTTTGGTGACAGCCTGTATGCAGGGTACGGCCTGAAGCGCGGTGAGAGCATGCCGGCGCACGTCGAGGCGCTGCTGCGCCAAGAGGGCGTCAACGCGAAAGTCGTGAACGCAGGCGTTTCGGGCGATACGACATCTGCAGGCCGCAAGCGCCTGAGCTTTGCGCTCGATAATCTACCCCGTAAGCCAAACCTTGTCATGCTTGGGCTAGGCGGGAACGACGTCCTGCGCCAAATTCCCGTGGCCGAGACCCGCGCGAACATGACGGCGATGCTTGACGAGCTGCGGCGACGCAACATTCCGGTCGTTTTGACGGGAATGCGCGCGCCGCCCAACCTAGGTCCAGATTACGTGGCGAGCTTCGACAGCATGTATCCCGAACTCGCGCGCCAATATCGCGCCGATCTTTATCCCTTCGTGCTGGCTGGCGTCCTCGGCGAACGGCGGCTGATGCTCCCCGACGGCGTCCATCCCAACGCAAAGGGCGTGGACGTGATGGCAACGCAGATTGCGCCCATTGTTGCCCGCCGGCTTTGAGCATGCCGCGTGATGTTTCTTTGTGCGACATCGCCCGTGTACCGTGGGGATGGGTCTACGGCGTAAGTTTCATGCCGCGAGCTGACGTTTAACGCAGATCGAGCCGCAGGGTTTGCTCGATGTCGTCGATGAAGTCGCGACGGACGCCGACTTTCTGAGCAATCTTGCGCCAGTGCGACACCGAATCGATCACGTCGCTGACCACCTGGTTTACGGCTCGTCTCGACAATCCTGCAGCTTTGCCAGCCGCCATAAGGTCACCGAGCGTGAACCCGTCTCGCTTGCCGCCGAGCGACATCTGATGCTGCGCCGTCCAGCGGCCATTAGGGTTGTAGGACCAGGAGACGTCGAACGCGGGCGACAGCCGCCATTGGCCGCCCCGGTCCATCAGAAAAGCGATATTCTTGACGTGATCGTCCTGGTTGCGCCCGACAATGTTGAACACGGCTCGGCGGAATTGCTGGGTTAGCGTGTCCTGCCCGAGCCCGAGCTCGCGGATCGCGGCGAATGCCTGCTCGTAAGCATGAGCGCCCGGTTGGTTGAAGTCGAGGTGCAACAGCGCGGCGAGCGACTGCATGTGGAGCTTGTCTCCATCGGCCAGCCGGTCAAACCGGCGGGTCATGAAGTGGCGGCGCGGGCCTTCCTCGAACAGACGACACTCGGACATCTCGATGCCCGCTTCGACAGCCATGCGCGAATAGGCATACTCGATAGCGCCGTAGCCCAAGGGGTCGGCCAGATCATGGTCTTTGTTGTTGTCGACGCCGTCGAACTTCATGAGCCAATATTCAAACCCCTCTGGCGCGCGAACCTGTCCCGAGCACACGTCGTTGGTCTGCGGATTCCAGGCAATGATCGCCTTGGCGCGCGCGCCACCCGCCGAGGTGCCGACGCGCAGAATCTCCCGAAGCGCGTCAACCTTGTCGTTGCCGGTCAAGCTTACCTTGAGCTCGGAGCGATGGGCGAGCACCTCGGAGGCCAGCGTGACCAAAGCATCGATCCGAACCTTTTCGGCAGTGTTGAAGACAGGTCCCTGTGCGGGAATGAATTCGAGTGCCCCCATCCCGCGCATGCCTGTGTAGGAGAGCCGTTCGATTGCGTTGAAGTCGGCGCCCGTCCGTCCCTGGGTTGCGAGCCAGGCGTCGATCAACGCGTTACCATATTTGTCGGGGAGCGCATCGGCGAGTAGCCCCGGAAGCCCTTGGAAACTTTCGAGCGCCAGCGCCGGGAAACGATAGACTTGCCTGCCCGGCGGCATCTTGAGCGGCGAGAGATTTATACCGCTCGGCAGGAAATCTGGATCATATTCAAAGCTCGCAAACTGCTCGCCCGCGGGCAGCGTAACGGCACCGATGCGCGTGCCCCAAAGCCAAACTTCGGCGGTCGTCACCTCTTGTCACCCCAAACCCATCCTTGCGCGTTTGGAACCGCGTTGCGCCGCTTGTACGAGCGATGACGGATCTCAACTTTCGAGCCAGCAAGCTGGATCGGGCGAATACTCGCCTCGGGGATCAGCTGATCGAGATTGGCAGACAACTGGAGCGCGCGCAGGATGCGCACGATCTTGTCGAGCTGGACCGAGCTGCCGGCTTCAAGCCGTTCGATCGTGCGCCGTGAGACGCCGGCGGTCTGTGCCAGCTCGGCTTGGGTGAGGTTCATGCCGACGCGGTACTGTCGGGCACGCCCGCCGAGCTCAGCGATCACACCGGTTTCGGACATCATTGGGACGATTCTCATAATCCGCCATATAAGGCGAAATAAATGATATATACAAAATTAACTCGTCTTAACTGACGAAAAAGACGTTTAATACAGCATTATCATTTTCTCGTCAGTTATGGCGTTTAATGCCACTTATATTCAAGTTAATCGCCAAATATGACGAGTTGTTTAATGTGTCAAGAAAGGATGGCCGCTTGCGGCTTTGGGTGAGTGGGTGCCAAACCGGGTTGCAGCGGGAGCCAAACGCCAGCCAGCCGTCATTCTCAGCCGTATGGACAGACGCGCAAAGGTCGAGACTGTCCCACGGTCTCGAAGCGGTCCTGCCACGCTCACCGCATGACAATCTCTTGGGGCCATCGGTGGCTCAACGGGGTTTCGACGGTTGAGCCCGTTTCAACAGAAACGATCATGAGCCGACAACCAAGCCGCCGCAAGAAGCCGCCGAATGGAGCGAACGCAGGAGGAGAAAAAGGGCGCATCACTATTCACGCGAAACGTCCGCGGATCAGGGGTCGGTCGGGTAAACGCGAAGTCCTGCCCCGTCTTCGGGTCAGACGAGCCCCAGCCGGCCAAACGGGCGCGATAACGCACCGTAAAAATTCGTGAGCGTCCATTGCTCTGGCTCGCCTTACGGGCCACACTCGCACCGCCTACAGGGGAGAGATATCATGAAATCTGCATTTGTTTTAGCCGCCGCGTCGCTCTGCGCGGTCGTTGCAATGTCGTCGTGTCCAGCCGAAGCCGCTACCGCCAAGGCGCGCACCTACGATTGTTCAAAGCCCGGTAATGCCAGCAAGGCGGCGTGCAAAAAGCCCCCAGTACCCATGGCACCAAAGACGGTAGCTGCTGCCGCTATGAAGGCCAAGCCCGCGGCGCATGCCGCCGCTAAGCCGGGCCCGGTGGCCGCCATGGCCGCCAAACCGGCTGCCAAGCCCGCTGCGGCACCACTGGCAAAGGGCCGGATCGTCGCCTGGAAGACAAAGACCGGCAAGGTCGTTCATTATGATTGTTCCAAGGCGGGCAACGCAACCAAGCAGGCCTGCAAATAGCCAGCACGACGCGTGCGCCTGACCAGAAAAATCGGTCAGGCGCACGAGCCTTGCGAACACGCAGGCCCATTGGTTGTGAACGAGGCCATCGTCGATTGTCACCGTTCCCGCGAGGGTCGCGCGCACAAAACGTGGTGGGACAGAACCTTCTCCAGCGAATCGATCAAACTGGGTTCGCTGATTGCCGGTGAGTGCCACGAGAACCATGGTGACAAATCCCGCAATCGAGGGATGAATCGGCTCCACCGTAGTCAGCCGGGTTCCTGTCCAAGCGCGCTGTTCCGTCGTTGACGTTGATCGCTAATCGGGTGCGCCGTGGTTCGGCAGCGCGCCGTCTATCGAGCGGACACGTTGCTCGTACAGCTCTGCCATTTTTCGGTGAACGGTTGCAATCTCGGGGCTCGTCGCGGCGTCAGCACGCGCCCGTTCGGCGACGGCGCGCGCAGCACAATATTTCAGGTCTTCCTGTTCTGACACGACACGCCTCAGCCAAACCAGCGGGAGCTCAAGCGACGCTCTCAGTCCACGACTCGCCCTGCAGGTGTCGGGGATCATCAAAGTGTACGCTCTTCGAGCGAATTGAGTGAATCAGCGGCTGACACTCACTCCGATCTTCGCGCAGTCGCTGGGTGTCTTTGGCGACGCCGGTTGTCCTTTACGTCGCGCGGTCACGTCTTGCGCTGGCGCCGTGGGCAAGCGAATTGAACACGGCGGTGTGCAGGGGGACTTCGAACCTGCAGCCGAGTTTGAAGTCCGCAGTCCAAATGACAACCGACGGAATTGCTTGTAGCCCCGGAAGTGTGATCCACACACGGTCGCCGATATTCAAGGCGTGTGGCCACTGGACGCGGCATCCCCCAGGCGAGATATCTTCGATGATCACTGCGATGCTGCGGGCACCGCGCTGTCGCATGGTGATCGACCCTGCAACGGTAATGCGCGGCGCAGACCGCAGCTCGTGGTGGGATGCCAAGTCGAGTTCACGCCGTTCTTTCACGGGTTAGGACCGCGTCGCTTGCAATTGGGGACCGCACCAAGTGAGGCTAATCTCTCCACGTTGGCGGACTCCATCCACGATCAGTGACACATTGTCGCGATCACCAGCCAGCAGCGCCGCATCCAACAAAGCGTTTGCCGCACCTACAGGCATCAACCGCAAGATTCTGGCGAAGCGTTCGTCTTCATCCAAGGCGGTAAGCCCGTCCGAGCACAAGAGACAGGTATCGCCGCATTCGACACTGTCATGCAGTAACGCGAGCGCAAGGGTGGGCTGTGCGCCAACGGCGCGCGTGATGACCGACGCGCGCGGGTGAGCGCGCGCAGCGCCGACATCGAGAACAGCTGCGTCAATCATTTCCTGCACGACGCGGTGATCGTGTGTCATCGCCTCGAGGCGGCCTTGTTGGTGGCGGTAAGTCCGACTGTCGCCGGCCCAGAAGCAGAAGGCCTGCTGACCCGAAATCTGCAGACCGGCGACTGTCGATCCCGAATGTCCGGTCGAATTGAGCGGGAAAGCATGCACCAGACGGTTTACGTCCCGAAGCGCCGCACAGAGCTGGTCAGCGGTCACCGACCCGGCATCATTTGCCAGCTGCGCCAGCGCATGGATGATGGCATCGGCGGCAACGTCGCCGCGGCTATACCGGGATGCCTTTGGATTGTCCGATGCTCGAGTAGCGCGAGGCGATTACAAGCTTGGTCAACACGTGATTCGATGTACTTGGTTATCGATGGCGGAGTAATCGGCCTCGCGCCGCCTCCCGCCACTTTGGACAGCCGATCCGCGGCCCGCCGTAACACGGCGTTTCGGCGTACGTGCATCGCCGCCACGAAGCCTGCGGCAACAAGCAGTACGAACACGGTCACGATGTCGAAGCCGCTGAAGGCAGTCATTGGATAAAGGTGTTGCTGCCGATCAACACTTTTCCGTAAAAACGGCGATATTGTTGCGCCCGGATCCTTGTTTCGTTGCGGCCCACTCTGCGTCACCCATTGCGGCGGTATGATCTCGCCCTGGGAAAGCGCTACGCTGACTTCGCAAACATCTGGTTAACTCATTGAATTTCTATGGTTACAGTTTCGCAATAGCATTCATGTCGGCTGTTGGTTTGTTGTACTAACGCTCTAAGAGTCTGAATCACAATTGAAAGTCGTGTTATATCAGTGTTTTGCGGCTTTTCGCGTGAGCAATTGGACGGACGCGAGGAAAAGCCACGCGGTGGCGCTTTCAATACTCGTCTCGAAATCCTTGGCGAGCCTTCTGTT
>JANXSN010000113.1 GCA_025352685.1 Sphingomonadales bacterium | reverse complement strand
CGCCGCCGCTCAACGCCCGAAATTACAGTGATCTGCGCCATCGCCTCGTCCTTAGACACGGTGCAAAACACGGTCCTTGCACCGCGGCTAAGCTGTCAGCTCGTCCCGCCGCCCGCTAGATGACCTTCGTCGGATGCATACATATTAAATACCAAGTTAACCCTACAGGTCGTCGACGCTTACAACCCTGCAATGTCGCGAGCCAGGCTGTCTCTCGTATAAGGCTTGGTTATCATTGGTACCGAGCGATGCTCTAAGGGAACATCGAACTGATTACTGTAGCCGGTGGCAAAGGCATAGCGAACGCCGAGCTCGCGCAGGCGTGACGCGATTGGCCAGCTCATCTCGCTTCCGAGGTTGACGTCCAGAAGCGCGAAACTCGGCGTCTCGATCGTCAGCAGTCGCAACGCCTCGGCAACGTTGCTTGCAACGAGCACGCTGCCAGCCCCGAGCGCTAGCAGCGTATCCTCCGCCTCGAGCGCGATAATCATGTTGTCTTCGACGAGGAGCACGTTGCCGGCGAGCCGGGCCGCCCGCACTGCAAGGCCGTTGCCGAGCTGTACCGGCACTGGCGGTACACCGCCGCCGAGTTCGATGTGTTTGGCTGGGATGACAAATCGGGCGCGCAGGCCATCGGGTGCGTATTCAATGGTCGCTTCACCGCCGAGTTCGTGCGGGATCATTCTGTAAATGATCGTCGAACCAAACCCCCGCCTGGTTGGCACCGCCACCGGAGCGCCGCCAATTTCAGTCCAAGTCAAAGTCAGGTTGCCTTCAACGTCCAGGTCCCAAACCATCGTCACATTTCCTGATACGCCTGCCAGCGCACCGTGCTTGACGGCATTGGTCACCAATTCATGGATAACCAGGGCCATCGACGAAAAGGCATGCGGGAGAAGGAGCACTGTTGGCCCATCGTAAACGACGCGATCCGTCTCCCCGCCGAGATATGCCGCCGCCTCGGTACTGATCAATGATTTCAGCGACCCCGGGCCCCAGTTTTTTGCGGTTATCTGGTCATGAGCCCGAGCCAGCGCGTGAATCCGATCGCCGAGCACTGAAGCGAACGTATCGACATCCTGCGCGGTCATCCGGCTCTGCGCCACCAGGCCCCGGATCAGGCCAAGGATGTTACGTACCCGATGGTTGAGTTCGGCGATCAAAAGCTCCTGCTTCTGTGTTGCCGCCCGGTTTTCCGTCTCGGTCAGGCCAGCCTGTTGCAGGAAGATCTCGGACAGCGTGGCGCGCAGCAGCTCGGTTTCCGCCAGCTCGAATGGCGTCCAGGGCGCTGACTGGCCCCGAACGATCTCGCGCCACGCCGCAAAGCTTTTACGCGGCGAAAGCCGCGGGCCGTCCGGACCGACGGCAACTAGCTTGGTCGGCTTGCCCGCCCACGTAACGGCGTGCGGTAACTCATGCCGGAAGAACACCAGATAACTTCCCGCCGAGCGCGAAATAGGCATCACCAGCATTCCAGCAGCCCGGTCGACGAAATCACGCGCCGGAGCAAAATCCTGCCCCAGATCGGACGTTGCGTAAATCTGATCGGACCGGCGCTCGTCGAGGAAGCGCCGCAAAGACTCGCACTCGCCTATGGTCGGTGTATCGCCCGCTATCGTCACGACACCGTCGGCGTACACCGCGATACCATCGCAAGGCAGCAAAGCCTTAATGCCCTCGGCAAGCCGTGCTATCGTTCGGGCCGTGGATCCGCGTTCAACGACTGTAGCGATCAGATGCTGGCGAAGTTGTTTCGTGCGGACCTCGTTCTCGACGACATCTGCCCGCTCGCGCTGTTCGATCAGCATCGACAGTATTTCGGCAAACAGCTCGGCGGTCGTGCGCTGCTCGAAGCCGACATGGCGGGGCACCATATGATGGCACGAAATCATGCCCCACAGCTTGCCTTCGCGGACGAGCGATACGGTCATGGTCGAGCCGACACCCATGTTCTGAAGATATTCGACATGCATCATCGAATGGGCACGCAGGACGCTCATCGATAGATCGAGCGGCGTGTCGGGTTCGTCGGCGGACAGCACCAGCGGGCTGGGTGAAGCCCCGACATCGATCAGCACCCGCACCGGGTTCCGCACGAGCAGCACGCGGGCTTGTTGAGGGATATCGGATGCCGGATACCGTAGCCCAAGGAAAGATTCGACACCACTTCGGACCCGTTCGGCAATCACTTCACCCGAGCCGTCGGGATGGAAGCGGTAGATCATCACCCTGTCGAAGCCGGTCAGCGCCTGGACGAGCCGCGCCGCCTCTTGCACCAGGCTTGATCGGCCCTTGATCCGGTTCAGCATCGAGCGAAGCATCGCGCCTGCGTTTAAATCGCTTGTCGGGATGCTGGGCTCAGCCTCAATGATGATCATCTCGCCCAATTTGTGGATTGCCAGATCGTAGAGCACTCCGTTTTCCTGAAGCTGAACGGAAAAGCTACGCTCGATTGTGTCGGGTCCGCCAAGGAGCGAAAGCCGATTTCGAATTGCGTGTATCGCCGCAGGCTGGAACACGTCCTGCAAGGAACCTCGCAACATCGTATTGATCGGCAGACCGAGAAAATCTGCGATGTTTGCCGAGACGCGTGATATCCGCCAATTATTCGAGACAGCAATAAGGAAGCCGATCGGCTGAATCGCGTTGATGTGTTGGATCGGTTCCTGGTCGCAACTCGTCAGGTCGACGGTGTAAGAAGCGGTCACACTGGTTTCGGCTTGGCTCATAGATGTTCCTTAGCCCAAATATCTGTCTCGGCGTGCCCCAACAAAACGTGCCGCCGTTGAAAACAAGGCACCAAGATTACTCAATCCCATACCATCCAGTTTTCATATGCGGCGAACATCGCCGTCGCGGCCTTGGCGGCGCGGGAGCGTGAGGTGCTGTCCGGCAGGTGGGTTTCGAGGCCCGAAGCAAAGGCCTTCCAGTCGTTTTCGCTCATCCCGGTCAGGAAACGCACCGGCAGCGCGCCGTCGCCGCCCGTCCAGCCCGTGACGGCGCGCGCCATTACCTTGCCGCCCAGCGAAGCGCCGATTAGGACATAGCGTGCGCCGATCAGCGCGCTGTGTTCCTGCACGCATCCAAGGTTCGTGCACCGCGGCAATGCGGCGATCGCGGCAGGCGTCATGCCCAGTTCCGTCATGTCCGCGACAAGGCAGTCGGTCAGTTTTCCGCCAAGACCAAGCGCCGACTCGGCCATGATGTAGAAACCATAGGATCGGGCGAGCACGCGGCAATACTCGTCGCGGCCGATAGTCCCCGCCGCCAGACGCGCAAGCGCCGGGTGATGGTGCATGCGTTCGTGAATGTCATGCGTGGCCAATCGCAGGGCCAGTCGCGCGCTCAATGCCGGACCGTTCCGCTGCCGAGGATGCGACGTGGTGCCGTTTGTACGACTACGCTTGATGGCAACGTCCACCGACGCCGATGCTTGCACGGAACTGCCCCAAATCTGACCGACCGAAAGCGTGAGGACCCCGATTAAGTCCACACACGTAACGATGAACCACATTTTTGAAATTTTGCCCAGCGCTATTGTCGTGTAACGATTGCCCTATGAGAGTATTTTTATGACCGCTTATTGGCGGCAGCGCGTGTGGGTAAGCGTCGAAGCGGGACCCTACCAGAATCTAGCGGAGTAGCTGTAAACGAGGATATATCTGAGATTGAAGAGGGTCCCGATCGGCGCCGATCGGGACCCCAT
>JANXSN010000109.1 GCA_025352685.1 Sphingomonadales bacterium | reverse complement strand
CGCGTCTTCGAGACCTACGATGAAATCGTCGACCACTGCTGCAATGCCTGGAACAAGCTCGTCGCCCAGCCTGGCAGAATCACCTCCATCGGACGCCGCGATTGGGCTCATGGGTTATGATCAGCGAGTCCTGGTATTAGCTCAAGCGATGACTCCGCCTTAAGGCTATATCGTTGAGCGTATAATCGGACCCATAGCCCGCTGCGGTGAAGGTTTTTGCATTCGGCGGGTGAGTAGAGGTCGCAGATGCTTCCGACGGCCTTCCAGACGTCGTCATGGTCCTTGCCCCGATACGCCTGAGGTGGGCTTTGAGTTTTGAGACGGCCATCTCAATCGGGTTGAGGTCGGGGCTGTAGGGGGAAAGAAAGAAGAACCGGGTGCCGCGCTCCTTGAAGATTTCCTTGGCTCGTTCGCTTTTGTGGCTTGCCAGATTGTCGCAAATGACGACGTCGCCAGCTTCAAGCGTGGGTGCAAGCTGGGTTTCGACATAGATCTCAAAGATCGTCTTGGTCATCGGCGTATCGATGATCCAGGGCGCGAACAGGCCACCGTTGCGCCGCCCCGCGATAAAGGTCTGTGTCTTCCAATGGCTAAAGGCTAGACCGGGCAATTCATACCTGCGCACACCGGCAACCTGCTCTGTGGCTTCGAGATTACGCTGCTCCCAGTTGCGCTTTAACCCGATCAACAACCCGACTGCGAGCGCAATACCTAGATCGCGGAACATCCCTGCAGCTGGGGTATCGCTGCATTTAGTGGGTTAAAACGAGCGGCAAAGGACAATGCTCAAGCATCGAACGCGTTACCCCTCCCAGCACGGCCTCGCGGAGACGCGAATGCCCATAGGCGCCCATAACAATATACCCCGCGCCCAGCGAAAGGGCGCTTTTGGTGAGACTGTCAGCGACGGAGGAATCTGAGCCCTCGATGGAATCATGGTTCGCTGAGATCCCATGCAGGGCTAGATAGGCGATCGCACGCGCTGCGGGAAACTCGTCGTCATCGCTATTGACCGTAGCAATAGCGACGCTGCTTGCTACTGCTAGCAGCGGGACGGTAGCACGCAACGCATTGGCGGCTTCTGGAGAACCATTCCACGCGATTACTGCCGGTGCTGCCGGATCGAAGGACGCTGCGCTATCAACTGGCAGGCAAAGAACAGGCGTTCGCGCGTGAAGTGCAACGTCGGAAGCGATCGGTATCGGGGGTCGGCGATGGCTTTCTTTATCTGCGATCCGGCTCATTACGATGAGGTCCGACAGGCGCGACCCGCTGATGATTGACTGCGACACACCTCCGTCGAACCCGATCCATTCGTGCGCAATTCCTGTTGCACTGATTTGAACATCGACCGCCGCTTTGTCCTCACGCGACTGGCGTTCCAATGCGTCGAAAAGCTGTCCAACCATGTACATCCCGCCGAAAGGCTCCGTTACAACGTACGAGTTAAGTGGGCTGACCTGAACGCACTGGATCGTGCCTTCAAAAGCGCGCGCAAGCTTCACAGCGGCGCGAACGCGCGATGCCTGTCCGTCGTCGCCGTAAACGTGTAGCAATATGGTTTTCATCGACCGTCTCCCGAGATAGATGCTGTCAGCCTACGATGCGCACCAAACGACGTAACTGAGGAGTATTCCACATGTCCATCTCGCCTTTTCAAGGCTTAAATTGTTTGCGTGACTTTTTCGCCGCGATTGGCTGATCCGGCTAATAATTCTGACGTAGTTGCGGGTCCGCTACCACTCGAAAATATCAAGGAATTTTTTTTGGTCGAACGTGAGATCGACCTTTGCCATAGCCCGGTGCGCTGCTGGTGAAAACGCTTTGGACCAACGGTTGCAAATGATATCCGCCAGTAATGGTTAATCAGCATCGAGATCGAGGCAGAAAGTTGCCATTAAACTTTGCCTGCGCCTAAACCTCGCGCTTCGCGCGGCCCAAGAGGGAATGCGGTCAATGCCTATTGTCGGTCGTGCCATTGCGATTCCTAGATCTTGGATTGCGTAGTTTCCGAGCCTAACCGGACTGAAAGATCGTTGCTACCGATCGCTTGATGACTTGCGATTTACCCATTCTCTTCTCCCGCGCCTAGGCAGAATCCAACATAGTGTCTCAGTCGATTCTCGCGGTAGTTATCTTCATCGTGACCGTCCTAGCACACGATAAGGTTATTACGGCATTCGCGCGCGGGTTGCAGACTGAACCGAGCGCTACCTCGAAACATCACTACTTTTTCGACGAAACGAGCGATGCTAATTTTTATCATCGTCCGGGCATGCTTCATGCTGCACAGGAGCGATATATGGCTCTATGCCATTACATACCTCGCGATTGGTGCCATTCAGACTTCCGACTTTCAAAAATCTCTCTGCTTATGTCACCGCAGCCGAGGCAATTCGCATGGAACAACCTGTCACGGAACTGAAAGCAACTGGCTCCTCAACCTACTTTGCCCGAGCCTGGCATAAACTCAAACAACACCCTCTGGCTCGTGTCGGACCGGGTTTGGTCACCGGCGTCGCCGACGACGATCCTAGCGGGATCGCGACATATTCACAGGCGGGCGCGCAGTTTGGTCTCAACATGCTATGGACCATGCCATTGGCCTACCCACTGATGTCTGCGGTTCAATCGATGTGCGCCCAAATTGGTCGCGTTACGGGCAAGGGCCTCGCGGCAAACATCAAGACTGCGTTTCCTCCGGTGGTTTTGCAGGGGGTTGTGCTGCTGCTCCTCACTGCCAATGTTCTCAACATCGCTGCTGACTTAGCGGCGATGGGCGAGGTCGCGGAACTGACCAGCGGTATTAACCGCCACCTCATGACGGTCATGTTCGTCTTCGGCACATTGCTGTTGCAAATATTCGTTCCGTACCACCGATACGTATATTTTTTAAAATGGCTGACCTTGTCATTGTTGGCCTATGCAGCTGTGCTGTTCACAGTTCACGTTCCGTGGGGTGAGGTCGCGCTGCGAACGGTCTGGCCGCAACTAACCATTACTTCAGATAGCGCGGCCGTGGTTGTGGGCATCTTCGGAACGACAATTAGCCCCTATCTTTTTTTCTGGCAGGCGTCTCAAGAGGTTGAAGACATGCAGGCCGAACCTGTGGCGCAAGCACTCAAGGTCGACCCCTGGGCAGCGCCCAAGGAACTGCGTCGGATTACATGGGACACGTGGAGCGGCATGTTTTATTCTAATGTTGCCGCTTATTTTATTATTCTGGCGACAGCGGTCACGTTGCACGTCGCGGGGATTACCAACATCGATACAGCGGCGCAGGCGGCGATGGCGCTGAAGCCGCTTGCGGGTGACTTTACCTTCTATCTATTTGCCCTTGGCATTTTAGGAGTGGGCTTCATCGGTGTTCCCGTCCTCGCGGGATCGGGCGGCTACGCGCTGGCGGAGGCGATGGGCTGGAGTTCAGGACTCGAGTTGAAGGCTTCCGACGCGCGCGGGTTCTATAGCGTGATCGCGATAAGTGTGCTCGCCGCGCTCGCGATCCAGTATTCTCCAATCAGCCCGATGAAAGCGCTGTTCTGGAGCGCAGTTATAAACGGCGTCGTAGCAGTGCCATTGATCGCCGTCATTATTATCCTCGCTACTAAAAGGTCGGTGATGGGAGCCTGCGTGGTAAGTCGGCCCATCCTTTTAATGGGATGGATCACGGTGATCGTCATGGGTGGGGCGGCGATCCGAATGGTCGTTCCCGGCTAACGTGTGCCAAGAGCTTTGTCAGAACAGCGTGGCAAAGGCAGCCGGCAATGATAGCGGACGCAGATGAGCCGCTGTTCCCCGTGAGCATCTATGAGACAGATTTAGGGTATTGAGCAGGGGCAGATTTTGGTTTCATCGTAGTGACGACGGAACGAAGATGAGACCAAAATCCTCTACCCAAAAATCGCCCGGTGAACGGGTGGTGCAGGGCATTGTCCGCGCTAGGCGCAAGCATTACTTGGCTGAGGACAAGATCGGGATCGTGCTTGACGGCCTGCGCGGCGAGGACAGCATCGCCGAGCTGTGCCGCCGTGAAGGAGTTGCGCAAAGCCTGTATTACGTGTGGTCGAAGGAGTTCCTCGAAGCCGGCAGGCGCCGCCTAGCGGGCGACACGGCCCGTGCCGCCACCACCGACGAGGTCAAGGGGCTGCGCGGCGAGTTCACGGCGCTGAAGGAGGTCGTCGCCGAACAGGCGCTCGAGCTTGCGGCTGCTTAAAAAAGCATGATCGCGGATGGGGGAGACGACGAATGAGGTATCCCGCATCCGAGAATCAAACGCATCACCATCGAGTATCGGCGCTTGCAATACCGCAAACTCGCCGCTTAACCATCAACCCCCAGATGAGGCCAACACTCCGCTGATCCACGCCGCTAAATGTCCCAAATGATCTGACGACGAACAAACAGGGTCATGGTCGGCGGACCGATGTTCACGGCAAACCCTGAGTTGGCGAGCAAAGTCGGCGCAGATGCTACAGCACCGACTGCTCCTGCCGCTGTTCTTGTCGTCCAGAAGTTGTTTGATCAATTGGCCATCAGCGACGGTACACGGTTTAAAACGAATTCTGCTACGATCGCCCGCTGACGTCGGAGGACGTTTTAGCTAAGAGCTGCCTGGAACGCATCGGCGACGATGCGGCGGCTAAAGGGCTTCGTTACAATCGACCCAGGAGGATCGCACGGTATGCATTCTCCGGGGGTTCCGGTGATGAAGATGACTGGCACGGGACCTAATCGCTTTTGGATTTCCCTTACCGCAGATGGACCAGTACCCGTGAACAGCTTGACGTCCGACGTTATGACCTTGGGCGGGTGGGAAATTGCCGCAGCTACGGCGGCCTGCTCGGTATCAACAATCTCAACCGATGTGGCGCCGTTGACCATTAAGATGTCCTCAATCTCCATAGCGACCAGAGGCTCATCTTCGATGATCAACACGTGACACATTACTATTGCTCCTAATTACCCACGTTAACGTGGCCGCGAGCAATGGGTTCAATTTGAGCAGCGAAGTGGCGAATAAATAGGGCAATGCCCGCACGGCGACACAAGCCCAAGCCATATTTTGCGCATAACCGACGCGCTGTTAACGATCCGGGAAAGCCCAGGCGGTCCAGGCAATCGATCCGGGCGCACTGGTACTGCGGCGCACTCAGAAAGGCCTTAACTTGTCACGCGTAGCAAGGCGATCGTTGACTGACCACGATCCGGTAGCTTTCGGCGCCTGCGGCCCAATACTCCGAAGCCCGTGCGTCGGATATGCGATCACGGCAATCGCAACCGTTGCAGTCGCTAGCGTAACGCATTCCGAAGCTCGATAGCTGCCGTCGGTCCACGCACGCTTTGTCGCTTGGTGATCATCTGGATGAACAGCATCGAGTCACCCGGAGCCCTGACTCTTCTCCTAGGTTTGCCCGGTGAAAATCGAACCATTGCGGACTGGCCCACATCAAAAGTCCCTTCCCGCACGATCGCCAGACCAGTTGCGGTATGCCTTCTATCAGCGTCTGGAGCCGCGCCTCGCTTTCGCGCAGCGCGGCTTCCACCCGCCGCTCCTCGGTGACGTCGTTGGCATTGTGAATGAGCGCCTCTACGTCGTCGTCCAGCACCGCTGAGTTGACTGGGAACCACCAGCGTTCCTCGAATGTGCCGTCTGGCCGCGCAATGTCGTATGTCAAATCAGGCAGCGTATTAGACTGTTTCGCGTCGATTACGATGAGCGCTCATCGTAGTTGTCGCGCGGCATTTAACTGCCGTGACGCGCGTACTTGCTCGAGCGAAGCCCGCAAGGTGCTCACTCCGTGGATAGTCTCGTCCTGGGGGTTGTCGGGGTAAGCCTCGAAGATTGGGCGGCCGATCAACTCGTCACGCTTGCGCATGGTGGCCGACAAGTAGGCGTCGTTAACTTCGGCGATGGTGAAGTGCGGCGCGTCAGGTTTGAGGACCAGGAACGGCGCGGGCGATGCTTGGAACAACCTCGTGAAGCTATGGTCCGCCTTTACGCGAGCAGTTACATCCGCCGCCGCCGCGAACCATTCCGATACCTCCCCAACTTCGTCGAGGAGCGGGATAGCGCGCGAGAACGTCCAACCGGCCGTGCCGTCCGCACGCGATACTCGAGCTCGAATACATCCTTGGCAGCAATCGCTCGATGAATCGCTTCGCGGACCCTGGGTCGCTCGTCAGCCGGAATGTAGGTATCAACCCTGTCAATCGTAGCCTCGTCGGTGTCGGCAAGGAAAGCAGGTCCGTCAAGACCGCGCATCTCGCGCCAGTCCGGGCTCACGTGATAGACCGAAGACGATCCGACTGTTGCCAGCGCACGAAACTGTGCCTCATAAAATTTTGGATCGAGACCGAAATGTTAACCGGTAAAATCGCTGAAAAGGTCGACTAAACCTGGAATGCTCACGAACAAATGGCCGTTTGAATCGGCGGTTATTCATAAAACAACCACCTGCGAAAAGGTCTGTGGTTCAAATTTACAGAAAATGAAGCCCGACTGCGATACACCCCCAGACACAAGATTAGCGCTCGTACAACGCTATCTGCATCTCACCCGAACAGTGATGCCCGCCCTCGCTCAAACGCAGACGAATGAATGGCCTGTACAGAATGATCATTGCTTTCAGCGGATCGTTCTCGACGCCGTTTGTGGACGAGTTTGGTACGTTCACGTCTTGCGCCCCGCATACAGCCTACTGGTATCACGCGCCTCAGCTCCCAGGCGCCATGACAACGGGTAGGCCGAGGCCCTCCAGCTGCGGCCGCACCTTGGTTGCATCGCCGACCACAACCCAAACAAGCTTCGACGGATCGAGGGCTGCGCGGGCTGCGCGATTGAGATCGGCCGGGGTCATTGCGCGGTAACGGGCGGGGAGGTTTAAATAGTACCCGTCAGGGTGGTGATATTCCTCTATCGACATCAGTGCGATGAGCAGGCTTGCACTCGTTTCCAGTGAGCCGGGTAGTGAACGGACCTGGTTGTTGACCGTGCGCTGCAGTTCGTCGTTGGTGATCCCGCTAGTACTGAGAAAGCTACCGATGTCTCCCATAGCCGCCTTGATTGAGTCACCGGTTTTGTCGGTTTGTACTGGCGCGATTACTATGAACGGCATCGCCTCGCGTACCGTCAACATGGCGCTGCCGGCATAATAAGCCCAACTCTTGGCTTCGCGGAGGTCGCTAATCAGGCGTGAGGAGGCGCTGCCACCAAGAACATCGTTCGCGGTGGTCAACGCCAGTGGGTCATCGAGGCCGCGCACGGGTAACACTTCGCCAGCAATGATCATCGATTGTGGGCTTTGCGGCTTATCGATGAGGACGATCCTCGAGCGGCTGTCCGCAGGCTGCGGGGTCGTGAATTGCTTGATGCCTTTCGGTGCGGCAGGAAGCCGCCAATTGCCAAATCGCGCCTCAAGTAGCGGCAGAAGTTCAGCAAGCGTCGTGTCACCCACCGCAACGATTTTCACGTTGTCGGGACGGATCCACCGGTCGCGAAAGGCGAGCAGGTCCGCTTGGGTCGCCGCTTTCACTCCCGCCTCCTCGCCGGATCCGGTCAAGGGGACACCATATGGATGCGTAGTGCCATAGAGGAGCGGCGGCAGTACGCGGAACGCCAATGCCTGGGGGCTCGTCTTCTCGGAGGCAATCTGGGCAAGGAGCGCTGCGCGCTTGCGTTCGATCTCCGAGGGATCGAACGCGGGATTGCGCACGATGTCTGAGAGCAGGTCGAGAGAGGAAGCCAGGTTCGGTTTCAGCGCGAACATCGTGACGTTCGTATTGTCCGTGCTGGAAACCGCTGCGATCGACGCGCCGAGCCGCTCCTGCTCCTGCGCTATCGCGAGAGAATTGTGCGTAGTCGTTCCCTCCTTGAGGAGCGAGAGCATTAGTGCCTGCGTGCCGAGCTTGGCCCGGTCGTCGGCGGCGTTCCCGGCGTCGAAGGATACAGCGAGCTCTACGGTTGGCACCGTTGCGCGACGCGCAAACACCACCTTGATCCCGTTCGACAGTTGGGCGCGCTCAATCGTCGGAAATTGAAGGGCCTGCACCGGCAGAACGGGAGGCTCCGTGGCGGTGGGGTTCCGTGGCGGTGGGGCAACCGCTGCCTTAGCTGCGGGAACGGCGGAGCCCCCGCCACTCTGCTGGTCTGCGGACATGCCGGGCGCTGGAGCGCCGCCGTCGCGGGGGTTGCGGAAATATGCCGGGCGGATGTCGCCCGCAACGGCGAGATCCTCGGCACTGCGTTCACCCGGCAGAATGGTCAGCCGGAACGCGGGTCGTTGCATCCACTGGCGGGCCACTGCCCCGACGCTGCCCGCTGTCGCGCCAGCGATTTCCGCAAGCTCACGCTTATATTTTGCGGGGTCGTTCGAGTAGACGGCACCTTCTGCCAGAGTTACGGCCTTGCCACTGAAGCCGCCAACCTGCTCCAACCCGCGAACGCGGCCCGCCAACGTGATTGTCGCCGCGCGCTGGACCTCGTCCGCCGTCGGACCGGTACGCAGAAACTCAGCTACAATGGCATCGAGCCGCTGCCCGACGGCCGCAGGATCCACCCCGGGCCTCACGTTTGCGCTCACTGAGAGCAGCGAGACGCTTTCGAACCTTTGCACGCGCGCCGAAACCGAGACCGCTAGCTTCTCAACACGCACCAGCGCGTTGTCCAGGCGCGAGCTGCCAAGCCCTCCAAGAACCGATGCTGCAAGCTGCAGCTGGGTGAGCGCAGGATCATTAACGCCCGGAACGGCCCATTCGCGCTGTACGGTAACCGTTGCAACCCGATCGTGCATTGTGCGATCTACGGGGGCTGACAGTGTCGGCACGGCGATTGGCGGCCGCTGCGTCTCCGGGCCACGGGCAAACCCGCCGAACCACCGGGTCACCTTCTCCCGTGCCATCGGAACCGTAAGGTCGCCGGCCAGGACGAGCACTGCGTTATTGGGGCCGTAATGGCTGCTAAACCAAGTTTTCACATCATCGAGACTGGCATGGTTGAGATCGCCCATCGAGCCGATCGTAGAGTGGCGGTAAGGATGTCCTTCCGGAAATAGTGCCGCAAGCTCCGCGTATTCGGCGAGCCCGCCTGGCTCATTGTCCCCCATCCGCTTCTCATTCTGAACCACGCCCCTTTGTAGATCGAGCGTCTTCTGGGTGACGGCGCCGAGGAGGTGTCCCATGCGATCGGATTCAAGGAACAGCGCGCGGTCAAGAGCGCCGGTTGGTACGGTCTCGAAATAGTTGGTGCGGTCGAACCAGGTTGTGCCGTTCCAATCCGTAGCGCCGATGTCCTCCAGGCGCGTGAACAACGATCCGGGTGCATTCTCCGACCCGTAAAACATGAGGTGCTCGAACAGGTGAGCGAACCCCGTCTTGCCCGTGGGCTCATCCTTCGAGCCAATATGATACCAGATCGAGACACCAACCACGGGCGCCTTGTGATCTTCGTGAACGATGACCCTAAGGCCGTTCGGAAGCGTGAACTGCTGGTAGGGGATGGCGACCTGCCGAACCAACGCAGCGAGCGGAGCAGCGGTCGACGCGGGTCTAGCGGCGCTGGCGGACTGCGCGGTGACTCCTGCTGGAAGAGCCAGCGCCAAAGCCAGCGTATATGGCGTCATCATCGCGCAGCGCATCCAGTGTCTCCCCCGAAATCCTTAGTAACCACGGGAGAATAGCGACACCGTTTCCGGGCGCAATGGCTGGCTTGTCGGGCCACATCGGTGGGAAAGAGCAGACAGTCGAGGAGCGCAAAGTACCGGCCGAACAAATCAAGATCCGAACGAACTACGGCGAGTGTCCAGTACGAGTATTGACGCCTGCAGGCGTCGGGTCGTGGCCCGTCGTCATTTTCTATATGGACGGGCTCGGCATCCGTCCCGCAGCGGCCGAAATGGCGCATCGCCTTTCCGAAGTAGGCTATATCGTACTGCTGCCGGATCTCTGCTATCGTTTTGATCCCTACACGCCATTCGTCCCCAAAGAGGTCTTTGCGGGAGATTTCTGCGCCCTTGTCGGGCCCCTGATGTCTACCACCGCCAACGACAAGGCGGCCGAGGATACTGGGGCCTTTCTCGCCTATCTTGACTCCCGCGATCACATTGCAGGCAGCAAAATTGGCGCGGTCGGCTTTTGCATGGGCGGCGGAATGGCGATTGCCGTAGCGGGTACGTATCCTGATCGATTTACGGCGGCGGCGAGTTTCCATGGAGGCAATCTTGCGACCGATGCGCCGACCAGCCCGCACCTTTTCGTATCAAAGCCGAAGGCCAGAATCTATATCGCCGCTGCTGAGAACGACGCAAGTTATCCGTCCGAGATGGCCGCGCGCTTCGAAACGGCGTTAGCAAAGTCTGGCGTGGCTTACCGAGCCAAGAGCTACGCCGCTGCGTATGGATGGATGATGCCGGACTTCCCGGTCTATGACCACGCCGTCGCCGATCGAGGCCGGCGGGAGATGCTTCAGCTCTTCCGCAACGGGTTTCAGAAAGATGAAATGACATCATTCCTTCCACGTAGAATGTCAGCAATGGCTGCATTCTCAATAGTAAAGCAAACTCATTTTGCTGGCCAACCCACGTAACGACGAGATGGCCGGCGAGCGGCTCAGCGCGGCGCGAGCAGCAGGTCGAGCGCGCCTTGGCCCGGACCAACCTTGATAAACTGGGGGTAGCGAAGCCCGTCGTGATACGGCAGCGAAACGGTCCTCACCTCGTCGCCGTGCTTGACCGTCATTACGATCGGAGACGTTGCGCCCTTTGCGGCAGTGACCGCATCGGACATCACGTCGTCGGTGTAAACGTGACCGTCGACGGCGACGATCTGCGCACCGTTCACCAAGCCCGCCTGGAACGCCGGCGAACCCCAGCGCACGCGGGCCAGCTTTGCCTCCTTGCCGACTTCGAAACCAAGCGAGTAGCTGAAATCGGCGACCTTGCGGGCCTTGGAAACCGCCTTGGCGGTCAAGGTTGGCGTGTCGGCGTAATCGAGGCGATAGCCAGAGTTGGTGAAGCCCAGGAGCGGCGCGTGCGGGTTGACGTCATACACTCGGGCCTTGAGAAAACCTGCCCAGTCGTAGGGTTGCACTTGGTTCAGCGTCCGTACGACGTCATCCAAGGTATACGTAACCTCGCCCCAGTCCCCGTCATTGATGCCGAAGAAGGCGTGCGCAAAATCGTCCATCGAGCGCTTGCCGCCGCTCTGGACTCGGATGATCGTATCGGCTTCGGTCCAGAATAGCAGGCCTTCCTCATAATAGTCGATGGCGCGCTGATAGCTGTTCCACGGTTCGGGGCGGCGGTTGGAGATGATCTCGTCGTTGGTCGTGTCGCTCAGCGGGCGCCAAAGCCGTCCGGGCTGGGTATCGAGGTCTGCGGCCGCGAGTGCAATCTTGTCGAGCACCTGCTGCTTCGTCGACATGCCCGAACGCGCCTCGAGCACCGTTCCCCAGAATTGCGTCTGGCCCTCGTAGACCCACAACAGGCTGTCCTGCATCGGGGTCCGATAGTCGGGTGTCCATAGGTCGGCTGGGCGGCGGAACTTGCCATCCCAACTGTGGGTAAACTCGTGGGGCAGGAGGTTGTGACTGCCGACGCTCGCTTCCCAGTCGGTGAAATAGCCGGGGTCGTTCTGGTCCTCGGAACTGCGATGATGCTCGAGGCCGATGCCGCCCATCCGATCGGTCACCGCATGGAGGAAATCGTAATGGTCGAAGTGGCGTGCGCCGAACAGTTTGACCGCTTGGTCGACAAGGGCGCGGTGTTTGGCGAGCACCGACGGCTGCACGACTAATTCCTTGGGCGTATCGGCAACTGTGTTGAGCGTCACGCCGTGACCCAAGTCGTCGGCACGAAAATATTTGCCGGCGAAGACGGGCGAGTCGATCAGCGTGTCATAGGAGATTTCGCTAAAGGTAATGCGGTTGACGGGCGACGTTGCAGTCGGGCGGAGCGCGGTCGCAGCCTTCCATCCGGTCGGCAGCGTCAGGCTGGCAATCACCGGAATATTCCGAACGAAGGTGCCGGCTGGATAGAGCGACACCGCGTCCCATTGAATATTCAGCATTTCGCGCGTGACGATGACCCGGCCCTGGGCTTCGTCCGTCGGCGAGAGGAATTGGAAACGCGCTTCGACGCTGGTCGCGCCGGCCGGGACGTCGAGATGGAATGCGTACACATCGACCTTGTCGCGGACCCAGCGAAGCGGCTGGCCATTGGCGGTGAACCTAAAGCCAGCAAACTTGTCGATCTGGCCGCTGGCATTGTGGTTGCCCGGCAGCCATTTGGGTGCGAGCAAAACGAGTGGGCCGGAGGTCACTGGAATGGTTTCGCGAACCTCGATGATACCGCGGTCGACATCGGTTGCGGTCACGTCAAGGTGGATGGTCCCCAGAAACGCTACATCGCGCGGTGTCGGAATTGTATCGACGATCGGTAGCGGCTGCGGCTTGCTGTTGGCCGCGAAGACGCTGGTGGACACAAGGAGGGCGGAGAGCGCGAGCGCGCGCATGGGGACGCTGGACATTGTGCGGCTTTAGCTAGCGCTGCACAGCGAGGCTAGTCGTGATCGCAAATCGGTACTCGGCGTGATCCTGATAATCAGGGCGGAGGATGGGACGACGGTCGAACAACAACAGAGCCAGCCTCAAAATTCTGGTGACAAGGTAACCCAAGGATTACAGGAGTCGGATTACGACGGTGACCGAGGTTGTAGAGCGCAAAGGCCGCTGTTCCCCGTCAGCATCTATGAGACAGATTTAGGGCATTGAGCGGAGGAGGATTTATTGGGTCGTTAGCTGTCGGACAGCTTTAGGGCGCGCATCGCGCTTAGCTGCCGGTTTCGTCGTAGCCGCCTTCCTCGGCACCGACGCATGGGATTGGTGGCGGAATTGCAACGTCAGGCATCTCGTTGATAGCCCACAGTTACAACAATCGGAGCATCCTGCCACCGTTCGCCAAGCGTGCTGCGCGACATGTTCCAACATGCGGAGTAGGCCTTTCGGGGCTGCGCCAGATCCCGTCCCGGGGTCTATACTGGTGCTAACAGGTTCCGCCTAGGCTCGCGGTCACACCCTCGGCTGAGATGTCGGTTGCGGTAATGCTCTGGAGACTTTCGAGGCGGACTGACCTTATCAACAAGCTAGGCTGGGTTTGCTTAAGGCGCCCTGAGAAGCAATCGGATTGGGGCATTTGCGACCAGCAAATCAGATAATGCCGATAAGCGATTGAGCCTTGCCGATTGCCTCGTCGTAATTCGGCACGAAATGAAGCCCCGTGCGTGTCGCATCCAGGTGTCCGTACGCGAGCATCGCCGCGGGCTGGGGCTGCACCCCCGAAAAGATGACCTCAGCGCCGGCCCTTTGGGCCTGAACAAAAAATTCTTTGACCCCCTCGACACCGCTCGCATCGAGCATGGGCACCAAGCGCATTCGTAGAATGATCACTTTAGGAGACTGACCGACCCGCCGAAGCGCATCGAGGAGTTCACCGGCGACGCCGAAAAAGAACGGGCCAGAAATTCGAAATACTTCGACACCTTTGGGCAGCGCATCACGCTGGCCAAAATCATCATCGTCGAGTTCGGCATCAGGCGAAATTTCGCTGCCATTCTCGATCTGGACCGTGTTGCTCATCCGCGCCATGAAAAGCAGCGATGCAACCGTTACTCCAACCCCGATGGCAACGGTCAGATCGACGAACACAGTCAGGCCGAAGGTTAGCAGCAGCACGCCCCGGTCGCCATTGGGCATCGAGAGCAGAGCAATGAAGCGCTCATATTCGCTCATTCCCCATGCGACCATGAACAGGATCGCGGCGAGAGCTGCCATCGGCACAAATGCCATCAAGTCGGTCGCGAACAGAATGAACAACAGCAGGAAAACCGCGTGCAATATGCCCGCTACC
The DNA here is from genome assembly GCA_025352685.1 of Sphingomonadales bacterium. GTDB lineage: Bacteria > Pseudomonadota > Alphaproteobacteria > Sphingomonadales > Sphingomonadaceae > Sphingomonas_O. Next base: position 2,200 of record JANXSN010000109.1, on the reverse strand, counting down.
GGGGTCTTGGCACCCGCCTTAACGTTGGTCGCTGTGCGGGCGATGGCGCCGGTGGCCGGTAGGCCGCCAAACATCGCCGACGCAATGTTCGCGAAACCTTGGCCGATCAGCTCCTGGTTCGACCGGTGGCGCGTGCCGATCATCCCATCGGCGACCACAGCCGACAAAAGTGCCTCAATCCCTGCAAGGAACGCTATGGTGAATGCAGAAGGGAGCACCTCCTGAACCTTGGCAAAGGAGAAATTGGGCAATGACGGCCGGGGAAGCCCAACCGGCATATGCGGAAAGCGCGATCCGACCGTGTCGACCGGCAATTTCAGGGCCGCAACAATAATCGAAGTGAGCAAGACTGCAATCAGGAAGCCGGGCAGTCGCGGCGAGAGCTTGCGCAGCAAGATGATTGTCGCCAGCGCACCGACGCCGACGCAGACCGTCGTCAGCTGGGTCGATTGAATCACGTCGAAATAAGCCTGCCATTTGGGCAGGAAGTCGGCGGGAACGGACGCAAGTGAGAGACCCAAAAAGTCCTTCACCTGGCTTGTGGCGATGATGACCGCGATCCCGGCGGTAAACCCGGTGACGACCGGGTGGGGAATGAATTTGATCATCTGGCCCAATTTGGCAACGCCGGCGATGATCAGGATCATGCCTGCCAACAGCGTTGCCAGCAGCAGTCCGTCAAAGCCGTGCTTGGCGATGACGTTGAAGACGACAACGACAAAGGCGCCCGTTGGACCGCCAACCTGGACGCGCGAGCCGCCGAGTGCTGATATCAAAAACCCGGCGATAACTGCGGTGATCAACCCCTTATCGGGCGACGCCCCGCTGGCGATGCCGAGTGCCATGGCCAGCGGCAACGCTACAATGGCGACTGTCAGGCCGGCAATCGCGTCGGCGCGAAAACTTTTGATGTCATAACCTTCACGCAAGGTTGTCAACAGTTTCGGGGTGAACATCAGCATCTATTTTAGCGATATTGTACGGCGGCAGGGCCAGGCTCGACCTGGTCGAACAACATCGAGGACGTTCGTCCCTTGCCTTTGCCAGGGATGGTGTCGCGCAACCGCACGCCCCGTCCGGTGCCCGTGCTGGGCGCATTTTGGCCGATGAGTTCGATACCCGCACTCTCAAGCGCGCGGATGACCTTGACCAAGGTGTCGACGACGCCGCGTACTTGCCCGCCAGACGCTTCCATTCTCTGGACCGTTGGCAGCGAAAGACCCGCTGCATCTGCGAGTTGGCGCTGGTCGATGCCGAGGAGTGCCCGTGCAGCGCGCATCTGATGAGAGGTAATCATCGCTAATTCCTGAGATATATGAAACATCAAATATCAGTATTAACATTGCATTATAATTGTGTATATATGCTTTGTACCTTCCTAGTCACATCGGCGAGAAGTCATCATGTCGTTTAACGACTCAGACGAACTTCCAGATCTCGCGCTGTCTGCCGCTGGTGAAGCCATTCTAATGTTCGAGATCGGCCGCACGCTGGAAGACGCTGATCGCTTTTCTGACCCGGCATCTTGCCAACCAAGCGCGCATCCACATATTCACGCAGAGCGGGATAGGTTGCCAGTTTGCCCTGCCAGGGTCGCCAGGGCCGAGCGATCCGCGTGCCACTGGACTGCGCTAGTTCGGTAATTTAGACTACCCCCTCGCATCGCGGTATTGCGTCTCAACTCACAAGAGATCGTGCTCGGTGAACGTGTCAGCTTGCGGCCAATCTCGCGGATCCCGGTGCCTTTGGCGAGCTCAATCGCAATCTCCTCACGCTCACGAAAGGAAAGGTAGCGTCTCGATGGCAGCTTTGCTGACGGCGCCAGATGTGTTGGCGGCATACCTCCTCCACTCCGAAACCAGCGCGGATTAAGAGGCCTGGATACACCGGCATCCGCCGCAGCCTCCTCGCTCGAACGGCCCAGAGCGATAGCTCGCCAGAAGCGGCAGTGATTCTCACGCTGCCAGGCTGGTGGGCGCCCGGGCGAGCGCAACTTCCCGCGCGTGCACCGATCTGAAGTGCGTCTGTGTGCCATCATCACAACCTCCATTTTCTGGATGTTGCATCGACCGGTTGAATCCGCCGTCGCTTTTTTTAAGATGTCGCGCTCCATGCGCACCCGCGACAGCTCGGCCTTCAGCCGAGCAATCTCCATCTGTTCCGTGGTCAACGCCTTGCCGCGAACGTCTCGAAGCCGCCC
>JANXSN010000087.1 GCA_025352685.1 Sphingomonadales bacterium | reverse complement strand
CGGTATAATGTAGCACCTGAACCACGGCCCCCTTAATGAAATCGTGGGACCTGTTCCGATAGAGGGCGGAGCGCTGGTTTGACGCTAAACAACGGCAGGATAGAACATATGCGAACGGTCAGCCGGGATAGCGATCAGTGGCGATATTGAGCGGCTTGCGGCGTACGGTTTCGGCTGCACGATCCCATAGGAAATCGCCGGAGAAGGCAATATGCTCCCAGCCCACCGGGGAAGTGTGGGCGAGCAACGCGGGATCGGGTGCTTCGCCGATCGAATGCAGATGCTGGACTGCATCGGCGATGTAGGTGGAGTTCCAGTAGACGATCGCGGCGATGACCAGGTTCAGTCCGGAGGCGCGGTATTGCAGCGTCTCGTGCGTTCGGTCGATAATCCGACCCTGGCGGAACGTGCAGATTGCCTGTGTCAGGACGTGACGCTGCTCGCTCTTGTTCAGGCCGGCCTGGCATCGCCGGCGAAGACCGGGATTTTCCAGCCAGTCGAGCATGAAGAAGGTCCGCTCGATCTTGCCGATCTCCTGAAGCGCAATGTCGACCTGGTTCTGGCGTTCGTATGCGGCCAGTTTGCGCAGCATCGCCGATGGCGCGACATGCCCCGCCTTCAGCGAGGCGACGAGGCGGAGGACCTCGTCCCAATGCCCGCGGATCATGTCCGTTTTCACCCGCTTGCCCAGCAACGAGGCGATTGTCGGATAGGACGCTGTGGGGCCAAGGGCTGCCAGACGCCGATCAGGGAAATCCCGTAGCCGCGGGCAGAATCGGAACCCCAGCATCGCGCAGAGCGCGAACACATGATCGGTTGCGCCGCCTGTGTCGGTATAATGCTCTGCGATCTTCAGCGACGAGCCGTGATGGAGGAGGCCGTCGAGCACATAGGGTGCCTCGTGTGTCGCTGCGGATATGACGGTGACACTGTACGGCGCGTGCTGGTCTGAGACATGGGTGTAGAAGCTGAATCCGGGATCGACGCCGTACCGGGCGTTGATGTCGCCGACCGCCATCCGCTTGCCGCCCCGAAAGAACTGGCCGTCCGAACTCGATGTGGTGCCCGTCCCCCATGTCGAGGCAATCGGCAGGCGATGATGCGCATCGACCAGAACGGCGAGGGCGCGATGGTAGCTGTCTTCCCGGACATAGGCGTCCTTCGTCCAGACCAGTTGATCGCGGGTGATGCCCTGGCTTGCCGCAGCCATGCGCGCGAGCCCGAGATTGGTGCCGTCGGCGAGGATGGCGGCGAGCAGCGCATTATGGTTGTCGCTCTGCCGGCCCGTTCGCAGGTTGGTGAACCCGGCGAGAAAGCCGGTTTCGCTGGCGACATCGTGCAGCAGTTCGGTGATCCTGATCCGCGGCATCAGTCCATCGATGCGGTTGCCCAGCGCCTTCGCCTCGGCGTCGGGATCGGTCCTGACCGGCGTGATCTGCAACCGGCCATCGACGAGCCGGACGCCCTCGATCCTTCCGTTCAACAGGTTGTGCGCGAACCGTTTCAACCGATGGTCGAGGCTCACGGTTCGCTCGGTCAGCCAGGCATCAGCGGATGCAGGCAGATTCAGCCCCGTCACGATCGGCGCACTGGCCTCGGCCGACAGCAGGTAAGTGTCGAACCGGCGATAGGCGGAGGACCGCTCGACCCAGATATCGCCGGACCTCAACTTGTTGCGCGTGTGGGCCATCGTCGCAGTTTCGTAGAGGCGGCGATTGATCCGGCCGTCCGCACCGACCACAAGCCTTCGCCATTCCTTGCGGAACGGCATCGGCGCATCGGCCGGCACGTCGCGTTTGCCCGACGCGTTCAGGTTCCGCAGCAGGTCGATCGCCTTGACGCTGGCGGCACTGCCGCGCGCCGACCGAAACTCCAGCACCTCGATCAGCAGAGGCGCGAACTTGCGCAGCGTCGCGTATTTGTCCCCGGCGATGACGAGCGGGTCCTGCTCGACGATATCCGCGATCTGGTCGACCTGACCGCGCGCCTTCATGAGCGCCGGCCATCCGACCGTAGCCTCCAGCGCCGCGATCGGATCGCGACCCTCCTCATCGGCCTGCGCGAGCGTGTCGATGGTGATGCGGAACAGGCGCATGAGCCGCGCGACCTCGCGCGACGACGCGCTATATCGGCGTTGCTGCATGGTGGTCGCACGCCGGAACATGCTGCCGATCAGCTTGTCGGCAATATCGAGCGCCGCGTCGATCAGTCGCGCCTCCAGATCGACCAACAGCGCGACGATGATCGCGCGTCGCCGGGCCATGGTGTAGCGCTGGATCAGATAGGCGGGCGACAGCCGCCCTTCCTTGACGAACTGGTGACGGCGGTTCGGGTGGACGCCGGCGCCGGCGTCATGCGGAATGCCAATGGCGCGGACGACGCGCAGGCGATCGACGATATCGCGAACGCTGTCGGTTTTCGTTGTGACCGGGACGCTCTTCAGCCAGCCCAACCGCGCGCCATCCTGTTCGGCGAACAATGCATCGATGCGGTACAACTGCGCGGGCGACAGGTCGGCGATCATCATATGCGCGGCGTTCTTGCGCGCGCGAGCGCGGCCAGCGATGCTCGCCTGTTCGATCGTCGAAGGCATCGGCAACAGGATATTTGCCGCGCGCAACGCCTCGACGATGGCGGTCGCGATCGGGAGTGCGGCATCGGTCACCGATGCCGCCCGCTCGGCGCTGGCGATCATCAGCGCGATGTCGCTACGCACGGGCGGACGGACACCGATCGACGTAGCAATCAGCCGGGCGTGATCGGTCATGGTCTGCGAACGGGTCGCGTAATCGGACAGGACCGAGGGATCGAGCGAGAGCTGCCGCGCGAGGAAGATGACGAGCGGGCCTGGTACGCTGCCCTCGATCTGGAGCACCTGCGCCAGCGTCATGCCGGGATGGCGGATCAACGCGAACTGCATCGCCATGCCCAGTCGATTGCGATCCTGGCGTCGCTCGCCGATCAGATCCAGGTCGTCTTTCTCCAAAGTGAAGCGCCGCGCCAGCTCATCCGGATCGCTCGGAATGCGGAACAGCGTTGCCCGTTCGGCGTCACTGAGAAGAACATGCTCGCGTGCTGGCATTGACCGTCCCTAAAACGTGCTTGGCGCACGTAGACGTATCGGGTTAAAGAGACATAGTTTGTGGACGGGTTACGGCGCACCGGCGATCTGTCGGCATGATCGTCCACAGAACGGTCGTTTGGGAGACGAGGGTTGGGCGGCATTCTGGGCTATGCGCGCGTCAGCACAGGCGACCAGGACGTCGCCGGGCAGCGAATGCGGCTTACGGAAGCCGGTGCTATCCGTGTGTTCACCGATGTCATGTCGGGCAAGAGCATGGAGCGACCAGGGCTGATCGAACTGCTCGGCTACGCCCGTAAGGGCGATACGCTCGCGATCGTCCGGCTCGATCGGCTCGGCCGGTCGCTCGGCGAGCTGCTCACCACAGTACACATGCTGCGCGAGCGCCACATCGCCCTGCTCAGCCTGGAGGAGAAGATCGACACCTCGTCCGCGGCTGGCGAACTGATCTTCCATGTGTTCGGTGCCATCGCGCACTTCGAGCGCCGGCTGATCTCCGAGCGTACTCGCGACGGCATCGCCGCGGCGCGTGCGAAGGGGAAGCTGCCGGGACGGCAGCCGCTCGATGGCGACAAGGTGAGCGCCGCGCTTAAGCTAATTGCCGCGAGCGTGTCCCCGGCGGAAGCGGCGCGACAGCTCGGTATCGGGCGGTCGACCGTTTACCGCGAGATGAAACGGCTTGGGGTTGCGCGACCGCAATGAGAATAGAAGCCATTGCGGGTTTCGCCAAAAAGGTGAAAGAAGATCAATGATCCTTGCCTGCGCAATAGCCTGCTGCCTGTTGGGCGGACTGACGTGGCTTGTGATAGCGAAGCCTTGGAAAATGCCGGTTCTTTTGGTTGATGCTCGTGAAAACGGGCGCCGGGTGGATGAGAACGGTGTATTCGGAAACTATTACCCGACCCGCTCAGCGGAGCGACACCCCGGAATCCTGGTAATCGGCGGTAGCGAGGGCGGCATACACGACCAAGTCGACCGAGATGCTCGTGCTCTCAGTCGGGAAGGCTATTCGGTTCTCGCACTGTCGTTCTTCCGAGGACCGGGACAGCCCCGCGCACTCGGTCTTATTCCTCTGGAGGTATTTGACCGGGCTCTGGAGTGGCTTCGATACCAGCCGGAGGTCGATGCCAAGTTCCTGGCGATCGTCGGCATGTCCAAGGGTGCAGAGGCCGCCCTGCTCGTCGCCAGCAGTCGACCGGACATAACGGCCGTAGTGGCCGCGGTTCCCTCTAGCGTTGTCTGGCCGGGCTTCGACTGGGCGAGATTTCGCGGTTTGAAGGAGTCTTCCTGGTCGAGGGAGGGGCGACCGCTATCGATGCTTCCCTACGGCCGGATGAGTTGGGCTAGCGGCGTACGATCGATTTACGAGAATGGTTTAAAGGCTGTCGCCGATCACCCCGAAACCGTGATTCCCATCGAGCGATGCCGAGCCGCTATCCTCCTCGTCTGTGGGGGCAAGGACCAGGTATGGCCGTCATGCGTCATGGCAGAGCAAATCGCGGCGCGCGCTCGTGAGCTTAGTGGCTCGACGGTGACCATCCTCTCTTACCCGGATGCAGATCATGGGGCCTTCGCGTCCCCGATGGAACCAGGAGGGCAAACCCGCCGGTTTGGTTTCGGCCGCCCGGCTTCCGGTAATGTCGCGGCTCAAACCGATAGTTGGTCGCGCACGCTCGCGTTTTTGCGTGATCGCCTCCAACCTTCTTAGCGTTGTTTAGCGTAGGATCAGCGCCTTGCCCTCCGATATCTGCGGTAAGAGCAGACGGCGAACAGGATCATCATGGGTCAGACCAACCTGAAATATGCCCTTGAGCGCAAGTACGCGCTCCTAGCCGGCGAGTTGAAGGACAAGCAAGGTGAGGTCGCCCGCATCCAGACGCTGTTCGAGCAGCTGCCGACGCTGAGCGGTCGGGCCCAGCGCATAGAGCGGCTGCTTGAGTGTGCCGAGGAGCTGCTGAAGGAGATCGATCCCGCTTGGGCGCCTTCCAGGGTCAAGGCGGTGAAGCCCAACGTCCACAAGGCTCCCGTCGCCATCGGCCGCATCAGCAAGACGGCCCTGGACGTGATGCGGGAGGCCGGAACGCCTATGACGACAAGTGAGATCACCGACCGGCTGCTAGCGAAGGAGGGCGTTGGGGAAGTCGACGCGCAGACCCGACAACGACTGAGGAACTCGGTCGACGCGACGCTGCGGCAGAAAGCCGAGAAGAACATCGTCGAGAACGATGGTGCCAAGTTTGCCAGGAAATGGAGCGTGGTCCTACGCCACTGATGGCTCCTGTCAGCGGAACGAGGCGAACACGTCCTCATAGAGGTCGTCGACGTGGTTGACGCTGCCGCGCTGCCAATATCCAGAGAAGGATCGGGACTGCGGTGCACGCAGACCGGACTGGAGGATGCGATGTGGACTTGTAACGGTTTTGTGCCGGTCACCTATCTCATTATGCCACGTTGG
>JANXSN010000044.1 GCA_025352685.1 Sphingomonadales bacterium | reverse complement strand
GGCAACGCAAAATCAGGCCACCGCCGACGTCGTCGATCCCAACACCGGCGAAATCACCAAAGCCTGACCCAGGAAGAGCGAGAATGAGCAGGAAGGGGCCCCGCGGGGCCCCTTCCTGCTCATTACGCCCGCGCCATCAATGGCCTGGTTTTACTCCGCCACACTGGCCTGGAATCCGACCGCCGTTGACAACCCATCATACGGCCGCTGGAGCGAGACAACTTCCTCATAGCTGCACTCGAGCCAGCGCGCGTGATCTTTTTGCTCGAGAATTGTGAGCATTGCCTTCGGATGGATCGGCGCAACCAATTCGTTGGCGTCGCACGTGACCATCGTAAAGCCGTCGCCACCTGCCGTGCGCTGCCAGAAGGCCGCCACGGCAAATTGCGGCTGGTCAGTGATCTGAAACCACATTTCGCCTTTTAGCGGCTTGCCTGCGCCGACCTGGTGCGTTTCCAAGGTCCATTCGCAGAACGCGGTCAGCGGTATGAGGCGCCGGTTTTCAGGGTGCTCAATAAGTCGTCGCCATTGCGCGAGGCCAAGCTGCCGTACGTTGGTCATCGGCCATTTGCCCGCACCTCCTAAGACATCCCACGACATGACATCGAGCAACCGTTGGCCCCCTTCTACCCGGACGACATACGCCCGGGACCGAGGCACCAGCTCTACCGGGTTGAAGCGATTGTCGCGGGGCCGCTCCGACGCCCAAAGCGCCTTGAACATGGGCAGCAGTGTCTCGGGGTCGCCAGCGTTACGGGCTCGGTTGCACATAGTCGTGAGCGTAGTTTGCTAACCAAGATCGTCAATTCGAGGAGCGGTCGTCGCGGGCAGGCGCAGGCAATCAGCGGTAGGTTGGAAGCCGGTTGACAGCATGGATGCGGTCATCGACCATTGTTTCAACCTCAGCACGGAAGCGGCCGAGCCGGTGTCTCGAGCGCAACGTTTCGAGCAGTCACGGCATCCGCCTGCCCCGATCGGCCACACCGAATTTTCCAACATGGCAGTGCCATTTTCGAGAATAAATATCGAACGACCTGATCAGTTCAAGATTCTCAGGCGCGCACGGCGCGCAATGCCCGGATGGTAAAGGACTATAGACCCGTTTGGGTAGGTCGCGTTCGCTACCGAAGTGCGCGCAGCCGGACGTCTCTCTCGGTCGCTTTTAGCCTTGAATTGATCGTGGGCGGTGCGCATCGATCAAAGCGCAATATTTTTGTCGCGCGCAATTTGGAGCGATGCGGTCGGGGACGAACGCGACGCGCGCGAAAAAGATGCGAAGTCACGCGACTGTCATCAAATCTGAAGTTCTCATTAACCATTTCTGGCTAGATCGCGGCAATGAAACAGGATCGTAACGAATTGGGCTGGCTAACCGCCAGCGAGTTGAACCCGATCGTGTTAACACTGTCGAGCACGCTTGCCGACGCGGTGGCCGCCTTTCAGCTCGACACCGATTTGCGGCTCTTGCCGATCGTCGATTCGCGTCGTCAACCGATCGGCGCGATCTTCGAAAAGGATGTACGGCTCCTTCTCCTCAATCCCTTTGGTCACGCGTTGCTTCAGAACCCTACATTCAGTGCTGCTATTGCCCAACACATCCGCCCCTGTCCGGCGCACGAAGCGACTGACAACATGGGCGCACTAGTCGATCATTATCAGCGCGAGGATGGGCGCGAAGGCATGATCCTGACGCGCGGCGGAACCCTCTTTGCCACGCTCACGAACCGTCGCCTGCTGATGCTGTCGACAACTCACGAGCAACGAGCGCAGCAGGCCCGCGTCGAACGCGCGCGACGCATTGAGGAGGCCGGTGCTCGGTTTGAAATTCACTCGGGTACACTTGCCAAGCAGATGATCGAACTGTCGGATACCGTTCAGCGACTCGCCGAGGCGACAGTTGACCGATCGACTATCGCCGGGGACCGAGCCGCGTCGGTCGCCAGCGCTACAGTCCAGACTCGCGATAGCATGACGTTGCTTGCGGAGCGCGGCGACGGACTTGCTCGGGCTTTTGCCGAAATCGAACACAGCCTGATCGGAAGCCGGTCAACCGCTGAGGTCGCCGTTGAGCGCGTGATCGTCGGTGGCAATCGGGCGCGGGGGCTTATTGATGCGGCCCAATCGATCGACGACGTCATGACGCTCATCGGTAACATTGCCGGCACGGTCAATTTGCTTGCGCTCAACGCTGCAATCGAAGCAGCGCGTGCCGGGGAAGCTGGACTTGGGTTCGCGATCGTCGCCAAGGAAATCAAGAGCCTCTCGTTACAAACACATGACGCGACGCTCGCGATCGCCAGTAAGGTCGATGCGCTGCGCACCGACGTCGTCGACGTCGCCAACGACTATGTCGAGATTGAGACCGCAATCAGCAGCATGGCGCATGCCGGTGCCAAAATCGACGACGCGATCGTCCGTGAGGCAACGACCACCCGTCTCATCGCGGCAAGCGTGAGTGAAGCCAGCAGCGCGACCCATTCCATCGAGGACGCCGCGCGAACCATTGCCCAGTCGGCAAGTTCAGCCTCGTCAAGCGCACGCGACCTCGACCGCATGGCCAACGAACTGCGTAGGGCGGCGACTGCGCTCGGCGCAGGTGTGGGCGACTTACTAGCGGAATTGCGCGCAGCTTGAGCCGTTGGCGTTTTGCACTCGACACCTCTGCCTAAACTTCAGTGTGCGCCGATCGAAACCGATTTGGACGATGCGCTACACGCGCCCCTGCCTTGTTGACGCTATGATAACAACGCATTGCATCATTCTCGAAAGTCGTTCTTTCTGAACGATAATTAGGTGCATTTCTCGATCTAAGCAATGTATTGCCAAACGCCCCGAAGCGACTGCTGCGAGTGCCTGTCGCAGTCTCGCTCGAAGTCCATCGACCGATTTTTACGTTAACCGGCGAAGGCCTGACGCCGCTGTACGACGGCGGAATATGACGACGCGCAGCTAGAGTTACCGTTTAAACTCAATCCCCCCCAGTCGAGCGGTCGCCAACAGATACCGTGCTGCCATAGCCGCCATTACCGCTTGCCCCTTCCCACCAATAGGGAGCACGCTTGCGGTCGCCTGAGACTACCTCGTTCATTGTCATGGGATCGTACATGCGCCCGCCCAGCATCACCCTGTAGATTTTGTCACTATTGCGAATATCGACTGTCGGGTCGGCATCGAGCACCACGAGATCGGCGAGCTTGCCGACCTCCAGTGAACCGACGTCCTTTGCATAGCCGAGCGAAATCGCAGGCATGATCGTTCCCGCGCGCAAGGCCTCTATGGGGCTCCAGCCACCGCGTACGAAGCTCCAAAGTTCCCAATGCGGCCCAAGTCCGGCCTGCTGACCATGAGCGCCAATTGACACCTGAACACCACGATCTGCGAGTTTTTTGGCCTCGCGCGCGCTCGCTGCGTCGACATAATCTTCGTCTGGAGCCATTGTTCGACGAACGTTTTTGGCCTCGAGTTGGGCGGGCGGTGCATGTTTGGAAAGTATTGGGTGACGCCACACGTCCATATGCTGGCGCCAGTATGGATCACCTGCCGGGCCGCCATAGGTGACGACTAGCGTTGGCGTGTAGTTGGTTTTGGTTTGTGACCACAGGCTGATCACGTCGTCATAAAAATGCTCGACCGGCAAATTATGCTCCAGCGTCGCATTGCCGTCTTGAACGAGCGAAATATCCATAGCGTAGAGCGAACCGCCCTCGGGAACCACTTCCATGTTTTCCGCCTGGGCTGCAGCAACGACCATCTGACGCTGATCGCGGCGCGGCTGATTGTAATTTTTGACGCTGTGCGCGCCCTCTGCCTTTAGTCGTCGTACGTGTTCAAGGGCGTCCTGATAAGTATTGATTTCGGCGTAGACGTCTGGCGACTTGGCGCCATAGATGATCTCGCCCGTCGAAAAGATACGCGGCGCGATGATCTTGCCTGCCCGCTGCATCTCCGATGCAACGAATATCTCGGCAGCGCGGGCCGAAGGATCGTGGATCGTTGTCGCGCCCATAGCAAGGTTGACCATTGAGGACCAATTTTGCTGCGGTATGAGATCGTCTTCTCCCTGTGGGCCGTGCGCATGCGCGTCGACGAGGCCAGGAATGATGGTTTTCCCTGCGACATCGACTTGAGTGGTTCCAGGCGGAATCGAAATGCTGGCGCGCGGACCAACGGAAACAATGCGGTCACCCCGGATCAGGATCGCGCCATCAGTGATGATGCCGCCGTCTTGGGAGGCCATTGTCACAATCCGCGCGCCGGTGAGCGCGAGCATACGAACTGGCTTATCCGCCGCAACGTCCATCGTGAGAGATATCCCTGTCCGCGGAGCGACAAACGGGGGCGCCTCATCGTCAGCAGGCGCGTCACGGAACAAGTCCGCGGTCGTCGCTGTGAACAGCGTCGGCCCCATTGTCCAGTGGATGGCCCGGCCGTTGTTCGACCAGCTCATGAAGTCGCCACCTTCGTTGCTGACACGCGTGACCGGCAGAAGCCCGCTCTTTTCATCCGTTTCCACCGCCTGCTTTCCCGGCATGAGCGGCATGACGAAAACCTGATAATTCTGACGGAAAGCGACATATTCGTTGGTCGGAGAAATTTCGTAGGCGTTGACGAGATCCCCGGTCGCGTGGATGCGCCGGGCCTCCCCGTTCAGATCGACGCTCACAAGCTGGCGCTTGTCCTTGACAGTAGTGATCATGAAAATTCGATCGTTCGCGCTCCCAAACTGAGGTTCGACGCCTTCCCGGTCGATGAGAACCGAGTTGCCGCCAGACAAGCCTATGTGAAATACGCCACGGTTATCGCCTCCCCGGGCCGCCGTCAGATTGCCGCCTTCGCGCCGTTCGTAGACGATCGTCTTTCCATCCGGGGAAAAGCGCGGATGGGCATAATGGCCAATTTGGGATGTGACGTTTCGTGCGTTGCCGCCGCTGGCAGCGACAGTACGAATCGTTCCCAGTCCGGCATCCGTCCATCCAATGAAAACGATAGTGCGACCATCGCGCGACCAACTCGGCCACAGCTCCATCTCAGACTCGTCCCCTTTCACGAGTCGGCGCGGCCTCCCGCCGGACACCGCTTGAATCCACAATTTACCCAGTGTTTCGAAAACAACGTCGCGACCATCGGGCGAAACCGTCGCCCAGCGGGGCATCTTCGTCTGGAAATGTTCCGGCGCCACGTCGACCTGCGGGTGTACCGCATCGATCACGACTCGAGTATCGTCGACCCGGAACGGTATATCGCGCGAATTACTGCCGTCGGCGTCAACGCGACGAATTTTGCCGCCCGCCCAAAAGATCATCGTTCGGCTGTCAGGCGTCCACGCCATATTTGGGTAGACGCCGGTTACCGCCCATGTTTCCTGCACGTCCTGATCGAGCATCGCGTAGATGCGATGCTCGGCACCCGTCGTCAGATCCTTGACCCAAAGCGTTGAATGGCCGTGTTCGCGGCGCACGAAGCCGATTTTCTGACCGTCGGGTGAGGGCGTGGGGCGCACTGACCCTCCAACGCCTGACACAACCGTCGTCACGTCGCCCGTGTCGATATCGTACCGTTCAATGTCGAAGAGATCCGTATGCGAGTTCTGGGCATACTCGAATACCGGACCCGGCGTGATGTTGCGCGTGTAGTAGATACTCTTGCCATCGGGGGCGTAGGTTGGCTCACCGAGTTCTTTCTGGAGCTGGTCGCTCGCCCGTTTGACCAGTTGGACGCCACCGCCACCCGAGACATGATATAGCCAGACTTCGCCAGTCCCGAGCGATCGGCCAGTCGTGAAGTGCTTTTTGGCAGCTATGAACCGACCGTCAGGGCTCCAACTCGCCTGATTCAGAAGTCGGAATGCTTCCTTGGTCAGCTGGTGTTTGCCGCTGCCATCGACATTCATAATCCAGATGTTGTCTCCTCCCCCGCGATCCGACGTGAAGGCGATGCGTTTGCCATCGGGAGAAAAACGCGGCTGTTGCTCATAGGCAAGGCCTTCGGCAATTCGGGTCGGCGTTCCCCCAGCGATCGGCATAGTGTAAATGTCGCCGAGCAGGTCAAACGCGATGAGGGATCCATCGCGCGAGACATCCACGTTCATCCACGTCCCATTGTCGACAGCGATGGGAACGGTTCGAGTATGAAGACCGCGAGGCGCGCTGACGTCCCATTTTTGCGGTTTTGCAGGCTTTTCCGGGTCGATAGGAGACTTGGCTGTGACAACCGCGACAGGGCCCGTCGGGGCCGGTGATCGCCCGAGAAGTTGATCGCGGGCCGGCGCCTTGTTTTCCGGAGCCGGCGCTTCTGCGCGCGGGCGTTCGACCGTCAACGCTTTGGCCTGCATCAGCCCTTCGCTCGCCATCAGCCACGTGGCGATGGCGGCGGTGACACGGTATTTCATCCAATATTCCCCGAATTCGCATAGACTTGGTGGCAGCTTATCTGCAAACGTCGGCGTGTCCAATGTGGAGCTTCTGGTTCGAGCGACGTCTATGGCGGCCTGTGCCGGGGTAAAAGGAGTTATGTCCGGCAGGAAGCGGGGCCGAACGACCGGCCTGGCAAGGAGCCAAGCCCGTCGGACAACTTATCGCTTGATGCGTGGCATTCCCAGGAAATCGCGTTTGCCGAGCTTTACGCCCTGAGCGCGCAGGATCGCGTAAGCTATAGTCGCGTGGAAATAGAAGTTGGGCTGCGCGAACGACAGCAGGAAATTGGCGCCCGTGAACGGCAGTCTGGTTTCGCCGAACGCGAAGTACGTATCGTTCTCCGCGAGCGCATCGAACGCATCGCGGTCTATCTCGTTGAGCTGCGCGATTGCCGCCTGAATCACGCTGTGCAGACCGGCAAATTCGGTTGGCCACGGCGACATGTCAGGCGAGAACGTGCCTACCCGTACTCCATCGATCCCGCCTATAGAATGTGCGGCGCACGATTTTACTTGATAGCCGAATGGCAGCATGTCGGGCGCGACGCGGCCGTCGATCAGATCCGCCGCCGCCCTGCCATGCTCGACACAGAACGCTTCCGCCTTGTCGAGCAGAGCGTCGATCGCCCCCAGAATCTGAAGGTTGGACGGGACCACGGCTTCGTAAAGCGAAAACGGCATCATTACTGCTCCGGTTGTTTGGCTGTCGTTATGCCGCTGCATTGTCGGCAGGTCCACGCTGGACTTCAGCGGTCGACGCGGTGCGGTGCGCTGCGTTCCGCCAGAGACTGGAGAAAAAACTTGGAATTATCCAGTCGTCATGTGCGAAGCGGCAGACCATGCCGAGTTGGCTCGGCATGGTTTCACGATGCACCGTGACGCAGCCTTCACGCTGCATTACGCGCCGGCCTTTTGGCGCAGCATGGCGAGCCACTCGCGTGAGACGGTTTCGACATTTTCACGAAGGCTAAGGACCGCCGCCGTGATAGCGACCAGATCGTCAGAACTGATGTCGAAGGTTTTCGAATACCTGGCGTCGACGTA
>JANXSN010000082.1 GCA_025352685.1 Sphingomonadales bacterium | reverse complement strand
CGAGAGGTTCGTCTTCGCTTCATGAACGGTAACCAAGGTCATGATCGATCTCCTTAGCTAATATATTAGCTAAGGCGATGACCCAGTCAATGCTATCACCATGAGCTGTGCCGCTCAGGGAGCGAAAACACGACGGACTTGAGTTCGCGCCGCCAAGTAGGCCGGATCTCGAAACCTTCGCGTTCGGGCCAAATCCGACGCGGGTCAGTCTGCGGGTGTCCGGTAGCGCGAACATTGCGGACGTGCAGCAGCCGCATTGGCTCTGCTCAAAGCTGTCCCACGTTAACCCAGATCAAAAGATGGAACCCACCGCGCGCACAGCCTATTTCGCTCAGATTTTGGTGCGCTCGACAAAGGTTGGTCGCGCCGCTGAAAATATGACCCAAGAGGTGCGGCGTTGTTAGGCGTCATGACCTGCAAACGGCCATGTTTTGCCCAAAAGGCGGTATAGGGACAGGCCCGAATGCCGACTAATGCGGCGCTGCAGTAAACCGGGACCCTGCATTATTCATCGTGCGCGACCCCCGGAACTCCTCCCGCCTGAGCCGAGCGCACTTATCGAAAGAATATTTATGACCGATACACTACACGACATCGTCGACACAGCTGTTGGCGCCGGTTCGTTCACGACACTGGTTGCCGCCGTCACAGCGGCTGGTCTTGTGGATACACTAAAGGGCGCCGGTCCGTTCACCGTGTTCGCGCCTTCGGACACCGCGTTTGCTGCGCTGCCCAGCGGCACTGTCGAGGACCTGATCAAGCCCGAGAACAAGGACAAGCTGACCGCGATCCTGCTGCTGCACGTGTTGCCAGGCAAGGTTTTAGCCGCTGACGTCGCTGGCAAGGTCATGGATCCTGCAACCGCTGGCGGCGCGACCGTTCATGTCGATGGCACTCACGGCGTGACAGTCAATGGTGCCAAGGTCGTTACGGCTGACATCGCCTGCACAAATGGTGTCATCCACGTGATCGACGCTGTGCTTCTGCCCAAGGGCTGAGCATAAATAGGATGACCGGGGGTAACGTGCTCCCGGTCGTCACCATCCTTTTTGATTAGAGACCGACATGCCGACGGACATTGGCCACACCATCAGCCAACAGGTGCGTGAAGAGAAGTAACGAAAATTGGAGTATGACTGCGATAAACGCCAAGAAATGAGGGTGGAACTGATCCATCGCTACCTGCATCTTACCCGAACGGTGATGCCCGCACTCTCTCAAACGCGTTCAGATAAATGGCCCGTGCAAAAAGAACATTGCTTTCAACGGATCGTTCTCGACGCCGTTTGTGGTGACGTTTGGTATGAATACGTGTCGCGCCCCGCGTACAGGCATCTCAGGTTGGAACAGGCGCGACGTGCGGTCAAGATATGTGAAAACATTATTGCCGGAAGGACCGATTTGGCGGATTTGAACCGCCAATCACTTTCGTGGCGCGGTAAGCTGTCGACCTCTCGCTTCTCAAAACATGATCCTAAGGCGGAGCGGTAGGATCATGACACGGGTGGCAAAGATTGAATTGCGCGAACTTCAAATCGCTGCAGCAATCGGCACGTATGTGAAAAGTGATATTGTCCCGGATGCCCACATTCTGGACTTAACGCTGACCATCTCGCCAGACCTCGTACAGATTTCTACCGATGAGATGGCGCTCGTATTCGACTATGATCCACTGATTATCCGAATAAATCAGATCGCGCTCGGCCAAAAATATGAGACGCACGAATATCTTATCACTCTTATTGTCCAAGCATGCGCCGATTACTATCAAATCGTCGCGCTCGACATCTGCATCATGAAACACCCAGTATTGGCAGGCACGGGATCACTTGGTATGCGGCTGACACTCGAGACGCAGGATTTGGCGGCTTTGCGCCACCACGATACTTGACGCTTTCTATCAGTGGACCGTTGTCAACCCAGTGCATTCCAACAGATCAATCGTGCACGGCAGCGAGCAGAGTCCAGGATGTTGATCTGGCGTCATTTATAAACCTCGCGCCGGTATGAAAACTGCCGGATATGCTTGCGCCATGGCTTTGTTGCAAAACTGACGCCGGGGGATTCCCGCAGGGAATCGAGCGGGATAGATGGGCGTGATGCCCAAACCTTCCGCACCTTTGTATCGCACGACGAATTGACCTGAGTATAATGCGGCGCTGAAGCGGCGTGGGTCGCTGGAAATATGGTTTGATCCGGAGATGCACTGGCTCTCGAAACCGTGTGGTCGCCCTGGTCGCCCGATGCGGTTTTCGGACAGTGCGATTGAGCTGTGCCTGACGCTGAAGACGCTGTTCAACCCGCCCCTGCGGCAGGTGACGGGGTTGGTAGCGAGCCTGATCAAGATGGCTGGCCTGGATTGGCCGGTGCCAGATTACACGACGCTGTGCCGACGGCAGAAGACGTTGAAGGTCAACCTTGGCGGACGAGCCAACCCGGGCG
>JANXSN010000022.1 GCA_025352685.1 Sphingomonadales bacterium | reverse complement strand
GCCGCATCCACGCCGATATGTGCCTTCATGCCGAAATACCACTGATTGCCTTTCTTGGTCTGCTTCATTTCCGGATCGCGCGACTTCGTGCAGTTCTTTGTCGATGGCGGCGCGGCAATCAAAGTCGCATCCACGATCGTGCCCTGCCGCAGCAGCAAACCACGCTCGGTTAAAACCGATGCCATCTCGTCAAATAGCGCTTTGCTCAGCTCATGCTTCTCGAGCAAATGCCGGAACTTCAAGATCGTCGTCTCATCCGATCCAGAAACACTGCACGCCGCGTCTGCTTACGTGGCCGCAACATGCCAATTTCAGAAAAACGACCCTGCTTCATGCGCTCCTCCATTTACGAAGAGAATCACATCATCGTTGCCGCTGCAAGGCCGACTTGTTCAGAGTCTCCCTAAATGATGGTTTAGACTGACCTAAAGTGAAGTTCTGGCTAACCGCTCAACCCCTGGTCCCGCAAGCCGCGCCATATCTTCAGCGCCTGCACCGTCTCGGCAACGTCGTGCACCCGCACGATCTGTGCGCCTTGTTCCGCAGCTTTGAGCGCGACCGCAACGCTTCCCCCGAGCCGCTGCTGGACCGGCGCCTCCCCGGCAAGAGCCCCGATGAACCGCTTGCGGCTGGCACCCAACAGCAACGGACATCCCAAGCCGTGGAACAGCGCCAGGCCATTGAGCAGCGTGAGGTTCTCCGCCACGCCCTTGCCAAAACCGATACCTGGATCGACGATGAGCCGACTGCGCGCGATACCAGCGTCCTCGAGCGCCGCAACCCTGGCCTCGAGCCAGTCGTAGGTCTCGATCAAGGGATCGCGATAAACACCGCCCTCATGCAGCGATTTTGCCGCATCGGGCGAATGCATGATAACGATCGGGCAGGTGTTCTGCGTCATCAGCGACAGTGCCTGCACGTCGTGACAGAGCGCCGACACATCGTTAATCAGCGTTGCTCCTGCACTCAGTGCCGCCGTCATGACCGCGGCCTTGCGCGTGTCGATGCTGACGGCAACGCCTGCCCGCGCCAGTCGCTCGATAACTGGTTGCGTCCGTGCGATCTCATCGCCTTCCCAGACGATTGGCGCGCCGGGCCGCGTCGATTCACCGCCGACATCGACAATCGCCGCACCTGCCGCCGCCATGGCGACGCCGGCAGACGCGGCACCGTCAGCGTCGTCTCCGTGCTGGCCCCCGTCGGAAAAACTGTCCGGCGTCATGTTGAGAATGCCCATGACCTGCGGCTGGTCGAGCCGCACCGTTCGTTCGCCGAGCACCAGCGATGCGCGCGGGCTCCTCAGGCGGGCAAGCATTGTCGTTGCGCGGTCGTCGCCTGCAACTACCGTCTCGATTTCACTGACGGGCACGAGGCGCGTCGACGTGCGTGCGCTTCGGTCGACGGTGACCACTTCATACGCCGAATGAAATGACATCCCGCCAGCGAGCCTGTGCACCTGGCCGTCGAAGCCAACCGGGGTATCGACGAATGCAGTCGGGCGCAGATAGAGCCGCATCTCAGACGATCGCTCGAGCAACGCGCTCAAACACGCCCTGCAAATCGCGGGAGCTGGCGGATTGCACCGCACCCGCGCTCACTTCAGCCTCACTCCAAAGCCAGGATTGCGCTGGATCATCGCGCATCGCCCAGTCGGGGAACAGGCGCGCCGACATTTCGCCCGACCAGAGCCGGTGAAGCGCAAGAGGCCGGTCGTCACCGACGATCCGCGCAAATGCTGCCTCGACCAGGTCTTTGAACCCCTTGAGCAGTTGCAGATAGATATTGCGGCGACATACCAGCGCCCCGGTAATGCCGTCGCGCGCATTGTTGCGGCGCGAGATCGACAAGATGCCGCTGAGTATGCCGTCGTCGAAGCCGAACGGCTCTGACACGTAAATGGGTTGGTGAATCGTCATCGTGCGAGCGTAGGTGATGATTCTATTCTACGATAGCTCAGGGCTCGGTCGCCAACAGATAGGTTTGACGCAGCGCGTCGATCGGCTTGATTTCGCCCCCTGCCTCATAGTGCCAGAAGGTCCAGCCATTGCACGACGGCGCGCCCTGCAACGTAGCCCCCAGCTTGTGGATCGTGCCCGCAGTCGTCCCGCACATCAGCGAACCGTCGGCGCGAACCTTGGCGACCCAGCGGCGCTTGATGTCGAACACTTCGCTTCCCGGTACAAGCTGACCGGTTTCGACGAGCGTCCCGAACGCGACCCGCGTTGCTGCTGTCGGCGCCATCATCGTCGTAACGGCACTTTCATCGAGCGGCAGAGCTGCCGCGATTCGCTCGTTCGCCACGTCGCAGTACGTTGGGTCGCGCTCGATCCCGATGAAGTGGCGGCCCAGCCGCTTGGCAACCGCCCCGGTCGTGCCGGTTCCAAAGAACGGGTCGAGCACAACATCGCCAGGCTTGGTGGCGGCAAGCAACACGCGGTAAAGCAAGGCTTCGGGCTTTTGCGTAGGATGTGCTTTGGTCCCGCCGCGCTTCAGGCGTTCTTGTCCCCCACAAATCGGCAGGTTCCAGTCAGAACGCATCTGCAATTCGTCGTTGAGCGTCTTCATGGCCCGGTAGTTGAAGGTATAACGCGACTTCTCGCTGCGCGCGGCCCAGATCAACGTTTCGTGCGCGTTGGTAAAACGGGTACCCTTGAAATTGGGCATCGGGTTGGCCTTTCGCCAAACGATATCGTTCAGGATCCAGTATCCCTGATCCTGGACCTTGGCACCAACCCGGAAGATGTTGTGGTAGCTCCCGATGACCCACAGAGTGCCGTCGGGCTTCAGGATCCGGCGTGCTTCAGCCAGCCAGGCGGCTGTGAAAATGTCATAAGCTGCGAAGGTGTCGAACTTGTCCCAATCATTGTCGACCGCATCGACCCGCCCGCCTTCGGGCCTGAACAGGTCACCGCCGAGTTGGAGATTATACGGCGGATCGGCAAAGATCATGTCGACGCATGCGTCGGGCAGGCCCGCCATCGCCGCAATGCAATCGTCCATGATGATGGTATCAAGTGGCAGGTCGGTGACCGGCGCCTTCGCCTTCAGACGTTCGATTACCCCCATGGACATGCCCCTTGAATACCGGCGCATGAGTGAGTCCCACGGAGTCTGACGTCAAGAGGATCGTTAACAAACGGTCTTAAGAATGCGCCGTATCCAAAACGGAACAGAACGAGTCCGTGTCGATATGTTGAGTCTTGGTGTGAAGTCGGACTCAACTAATGGGGGTGTGGCAAGCCGGACTCACTTACGAAAAATATTTCGCTACCGGACCAAAACTGCGGCGATGAAGCGGCGTTGGTCCATGTTTTACCAGTGCCCGCAGGTGTTCGGGCGCCCCATATCCCTTGTTACGGACCCAGCCATAATGGGGGTGGTCGGCAGCCGCCGCGCACATGAAGCGGTCGCGATACTCCTTGGCAATGATGCTCGCCGCCGAGATACACGGGTGAAGGGCATCGCCGCCAACCACTGCCTGGGCATGCCACCGCCACTTCGGCAGGCAATTGCCATCGACCATGACCAATCCAGGCTCGATGCCAAGCGCTGCGACGGCTCGGGCCATCGCCAGCATCGTCGCTTGCAGGATGTTTATGGCGTCGATCTCTTCGACACTCGCGACGCCGATACCGACGGTGCAGCGGGCGAGGATAAGTGCTTCGAGCACGGCACGGCGTGCAGGCGTCAGCTTTTTGCTGTCATCAACGCCCTCGACACCGTCGGGACACAGGATCACGGCCGCGGCCACGACCGGTCCCGCTAGCGGCCCCCGGCCCGCCTCGTCCACGCCTGCAACAATCATATGCGCCACGGCGGGTACAGCCGATTTGCCCCCGCCCGGTAGAGCAGGACGCGGTTACCGAAGGGATCAAACAGTTCAGCCTCGCGCCATAGCCATGCCTGGTCGGTCGGGTCCGCCGTAAAGACAAGCCCGGCTGCCTTCAGCCGCGTGACTCGCGTATCAAGGTCATGGCATTCGAAATAAACCGTTGTGCTCCCTACGCCGCGCGTCGGATCCCGGTGGACCGAAAGCGATGCCGTATTTCCAGCTTCAAATCGCGCGTAGCCATTGTCGGGGCTGTCGACGATCTGGGTCAAACCCAATGTCTTATAAAACGCGACAGAAGCGGCATAGTTATCTGTGTTCACTGTCACCTGATTGAGCGAAAGGTCGGGAACAGGGTCATCCTCCCAAAAATCGCGCACACGTTGCTGACCGAGTGGCCCATGCCCTGCCCCGAACCCAGGCGCTTTGACGATCGCGATCCGAACAAACGAGACAGCGCGTTCGAAGGCGTCGCCGACGTCCATCCCCTGCCCAAGGCCGCAAGCCAGCGCACTGGCCAGCGTGCAGCCTGTCCCATGCGTGTCGTTTGTATCGAGCCTTTTGCCCTCGAGCTCGCGCACCAAGCCGTGCGACGACCAAAGTTCGTCGCGGACATAGTCGCCGCCGCCATGGCCGCCCTTGACGAGGAGGTGACATCCAAAGCGCAATACCGCTGCCTTGCCGCCCAACGCTTCCAACTCAGGCATGTTCGGCGTGACAACGGAGGCGACTTCCATCAGTCGTTCGAAGGATGCGATGGTCGCCGCGTCAGCGAGTTCGGCGCCGCTCGTTGCAATCATGACGGGGTCAAAAACGATGGGAACCGTCAGTTGCGCCAAATACGCCGCGACGGCGCTCGCCGTTTGAGGACTGCCGACCATCCCGATCTTGACTGCGTCCACCCCGAGATCGCGCACCACGGAATCGATCTGTGCAATCACGAC
Organism: Sphingomonadales bacterium; assembly: GCA_025352685.1. Taxonomy (GTDB): domain Bacteria; phylum Pseudomonadota; class Alphaproteobacteria; order Sphingomonadales; family Sphingomonadaceae; genus Sphingomonas_O. The sequence goes on along the minus strand of JANXSN010000022.1, from coordinate 22,004 downwards.
GGGGGTCGGGATCAAATGAACCGCATCGACGCCTAACGTGTTCTGCGCGGTTACGGCTGTAATCGCGGTCATTGCATGGCCGCCGAGCATGGTAACCGTTTTGATGTCCGCCTGAATCCCCGCGCCGCCCCCGCTGTCGGATCCGGCGATGATCAGGATACGCGGTGTCACCCCTCGAATTTTCGTGTGGTCGATGCCGGAAATTTCTCGAGCAGGGCCGTTGATCGCGCAGGTCGATCCGTCAACATGCCGCCGCAATTGGGACAAATATCGTCGAGCGCCTCGGCGCAGTGCGCGCAAAAGCTGCATTCGAACGAACAGATGAACGCACCGTCTGAAAATGCCGGCAGGTCAGTGCCGCATCGTTCGCAATCGGGGCGCATTTCAAGCATTATGCCGCCGCCTTGACGGTATCGCAGATCATATCGACAAGGCGGTGCACCTGAGCCTCGTCGTCGCCTTCGGCCATGACGCGGATCAGGGGTTCAGTGCCCGACGGACGGATCACGAGGCGCCCGCGTCCGACCAGTTCGGCCTCCGCCTCGGCAATCGAAGCTTTGACGCGGGCATCTTCGAGTGGCTTGCCGCCGGCAAAGCGCACATTCTTGAGCAATTGCGGGACTTTATCGAATAAATGCAGCAAGTCGCTCGCAGGTTTTCCCGTGGCGACAAGTTCGGCAAGAATCTGGAGTGCGGCAATCAACCCGTCTCCCGTCGTCGCGTAGTCGGTCAGGATGATGTGACCCGATTGTTCGCCGCCGACATTGAAGCCTTTGGCGCGCATCCGTTCGAGAACATAGCGGTCGCCAACGCCGGTGCGTTCGAGGGTCATTCCTTCGCCGACAAGATAGCGTTCCAGTCCCAGATTGGACATGACTGTCGCCACGAGACCGCCTCCGGTCAGCAATCCGCTGCGCGCCCAGCTCGTCGCGATCAGCGCCATGAGCTGATCGCCATCGACGACCTGGCCCTTTTCGTCGACAACAATCAGCCGGTCGGCGTCGCCATCAAGCGCGATGCCGATGTCGGCCCCGCTGGCGACGACGGTTTCCTGGAGCAATCCGGGGCTGGTTGAACCACAGCCGCTGTTGATGTTCTTGCCGTCGGGACTGACGCCCAACGTCACGATCTCGGCTCCCAGTTCCCACAGCGCTGCAGGCGCGACCTGATAGGCGGCGCCGTTGGCACAATCGACAACGACCTTCAGCCCATCGAGGCGCAGGTCCCGGGGGAAGGTCGACTTGGCGAAGTGGATGTAGCGTCCGCGCGCGTCTTCGACCCGTCGAGCCCGGCCGATATCGGCGGCGTCGGCCAACTTTGGCTCAACGGTCAGCAGGCATTCGATCTCGGCTTCGGCCTCGTCGCTGAGCTTGTAACCGTCGGGACCGAACAATTTGATCCCGTTGTCGGCATAGGGGTTATGGCTCGCGGAGATCATCACGCCGAGGTCTGCCCGCATCGACTGTGTCAGCATGGCAACAGCAGGTGTCGGGATAGGGCCGAACTGGACAACGTCCATGCCGACGCTGGTGAACCCGGCAACCAGCGCGTTTTCCACCATATAGCCCGACAGACGCGTGTCTTTGCCGATCACGACGCGGTGACGATGGTCGCCGCGCAGGAAATAGGCACCTGCCGCCTGCCCCACTTTCATCGCGATCTCAGGGGTCATCGGGGCGACGTTTGTCAGTCCTCTGATGCCATCGGTGCCGAAGAATTTGCGTGCCATTTGTCCTCGCCACCTTTTGCAACAGTCTGATTCCCGCTTTGACAGCGGTTGTGGGCGGGTTAGCAACAGCCAATGTCCAATGCCACCCGCATCCTGCTCGCTCTTGTCGTCGGTCTGATCCTCGGCATCGTCAGCGCCGATTTCAGCCCTGTAACCGCCAACACCCTCGCGGCGATCGCCGATCCTATCGGAACGCTTTGGCTCCACGGCCTGCGGATGACGATCGTACCCTTGGTCGTCGCACTGCTCATCACCGGCATTGCGCAGACGGCGGAAGCTGCGCGCGCGGGGCGGATGGCGGCACGCACGCTGGTCGGCATCGTCGGACTGATGAGTTTTTCTGCGATCATGGGTGCGATTTTGACGCCCACGTTTCTCGCCCTGTTCCCAATGCCGGCGGAGTCGGCGGCTGCCCTGAAGGCTGCGCTTGGCACGGCACCTGCCGTTGGCGCCGTCCCACCGTTCGGCGACATTGTGCGCGCGCTCGTGCCGACCAACCCAATCGCTGCCGCATCGAAAGACGACATTCTTCCGCTGATGATCTTTACGCTCGTCCTTGCATTCGCGATCACGCGCCTCGAGCTCGAGCCACGCAGGCTGCTGACCATTTTCTTTGCAGCCCTCGCCGATGCGTTGGTCATCGTGATCGGATGGGTCCTGAAGCTCGCACCGATCGGCGTGTTTGCGCTCGCCTATGTCGCCGGGGCGCGGTCGGGCGCAGCGGCGTTCGGTGCGTTGCTCCATTACGTCCTTGTCGTATCGTCCGTCGGCATCGTCGTTGGTCTGTTTGCTTATCCGGTCGCGGTATTTTCAGGCCGACTGCCGCTTGGTCGTTTCGCGCGCAGCATAGCACCCGTACAGGCGCTCGCGATCAGCACCCAGTCCTCGCTGGCCTGTCTTCCGTTGATGCTCCAGAAATCGGAGGAACTGGGCGTGCCCGAGTCCACAGCGGGGCTTGTCCTGCCGATGGCTGTCGCACTGCTCCGGGTTACCGGACCCGCCGTGAACCTTGCCGTCGCCCTCTACGTCGCCAACTGGTTTGGGGTCACGCTCGGGCCGGTACAGTGGGTCATCGCCATCATGGTCACGGTTCTCACATCGATGGGCGCGGTCAGTTTGCCGGGTCAGGTGAGCTTTTTTACCTCGATTGCACCGATCTGTATCGCCATCGGTGCCCCTATCGAACCGCTTGCGCTTCTCGTGGCGGTCGAGACGTTACCCGACATCTTCAGGACGCTCGGCAATGTCCAGATGGACGTGGCGCTAACGACGGCGGTCGAAGCGAAATCGCGCGCGGATTAGATATCGCAGACGGTCAATCGATCGATCCTGTCTCAACACCGTTCGAATTTGACAAAGCATTTGGCAACACGACGAAGATTGGCGTTTCATCAGCCATGGTTCTGCCAATTACGGTGTGATTGCGCTTGTGCGGACAGTCCGGGAACGCAGTCATGCTGTTCATCGCAATGCGCCAAATGCGTACCGAGAACATCGAATATGTCGGACTGGATTGATTCCGATGAGGCGCCAATGACCGTGCCAGTGACCGCGCCAGTGACCGCCGGACGCAGCACTTGCAGGCCGCCGAGCGGCCGCCTTGCTCACTCTGGCTTTGGGCTCGGCGGCGGTTTATCTTGGCAGCTCTTCGTGCCGTCGCGCGGCAGCATGAAGCATATCATGCGCGCCCAGCGGACCGGACCACTGAAGCAGCCGTAAATTTCGCCGGAATATCGCTCGAGCGTTTCGAACCATAAGAATGTGCGCCATTACTCGCTCACTGAAGCGGTGTCCCGACAAAACCTTAACCGCTTTACAACCAGCGCCAAATCCCAGCGAGCGGCCCGCCTGCCAGCGGATGTACCCAGGTTGCCACTAACCAGACGACGAGCCCACCACCCAACGCATGGACTCCCGGCATCGCGGCGCTCCAGGAGATGCGACCGGAAAGCTGCCCAGCAAATGGCCAATAGGTTGTGCGTGACGACCAGTCGCGCCAAGCATCACCCATCAAGTTTGCTTTTTTGACGTCCTGGCCTGCCGCGCCTACCAGCGCGAGGAAGGCGATGGAGGCGCACAGCACGATCACGGCGGGGCGCGGGCTGACGAGCACATGCGCCAGCGACCAAAGCGCGAAACTCCACATCATCGGGTGTCGCGTGATCGCAAACACACCGCGCGCCGGCTGCGTGGCGAGTTTTTCACTCCCGGGTGCGGGAAGCGCTGGATTGCGAACGAACGAACCGAGGAGAAGAATACTCGCCGCAAGCATGATGACGGTCGAGATTGTCCAAAGCCCGTTGCCGACGCTCCAAAGCGGCTGGCCAGACGGCGCGGCGCGAAAAGCGATCACCGCACTCCCCAACGTCGTGAAGGATACGGCAACGTAGAGCAGTTGAAACCCTGCCGTACCCAACCGTACCACCAGCGGCGCACGCAACGGGTGCGACATCGCAAAATGTGTCCCAACAAATAGCGCCAGCGCTGTTACGAGCGATGTCACCGGTCGTACGCTTTGGGGAGCGCGCCCTCGCGAGGCTTTAGATAACGATCGCGCAGGCGCGTCTGTCGCGTGACGAGGCTTTGTTCGACGCCGTCAATCCAGACCTTTTCGACCCCACTCGACAGCTCAAGGGGATCACCTGACCACAGGACGACGTCGCCGCGCCGCCCGGGTCGTAGCGACCCGATCTCGCCGCCAAGCCCCAGCGCTTCCGCTGGCTTTGACGTGATGGCGGCAAAGGCACTCGCCCAGTCAAGCCCGCTTGCGCCCGGAATTTTAGTCAGCGCGACAAGGTTCCCGGCATATTGCGTCGTGCGGATCGGCATGCGCGGATCGTCGTCGTTGATCATACCGATCGAAACCTGCACCCCGGCCGCCTTCATCCGCCCGATATTCGACTGGGTCGCTGCAAGCTCTTCAAACTGGCCGGGCAGATCGTTGAGGGCAGAGGCGATCACCGGCACCCCAGCGGCGGCAATTTCTCGCGCCACCGTCCAGCCTTCGGTCGCGCCGACGAGCACGAGGTGCAGTTTGGGAAATTCCGTCTTGAGGGCGAGGACCTTGAGGATGTCCGGTCCGCTCTCGACGTGAACGACGAGAGGCATGCGCCCATCGATCACCGGCAGCAACGCTTCGGCATCGCGGCGCAGGATCACAGCTTCCTTGCTGCGCCCGTCATAGCCACCAGGATTATGGCCATAATCGCGCGTCTCGGCCAGCATGTTGCGAAACATCGCATAGCTTGCCGGGCGGCTGCCGCCGGCGATCCGCGCGCCTGCTTCGCCGAACTCGACGAACTGGAACGCCCGTGCCTTGGTGACGTCGTTGGGATTGTTGGTCAGGTCAATGACAGCCCCCAAGCCCGCAAAAATGCTTCCCGCTGATTCCGGAGCGACAACGGCGCGCGTGATGCCGTGCGCACGGTTGATCGCAAGCTCGGGAACGCGCGGGTTCAACCCATCGACGACGTCGAGTGAAGCATTGAATGGCGTCGCGCGGGCGCTCGCATCGTTCGTCGAACTTACCCCATCAACCTCGACCAATCCCAGCCTCGAGAACCCTGCAACAAGCCCAGCAGATACCCATTTTCCCGTGGCGTCCACAACGCGCGCGCCGGCCGGCACGGCAACGCCGGGGCCTGCACCGACAATACGTCCGTCGCGGACAACGACATTACCCTGGACAGGGGCTGAACCGTCACCGATGGCAACCGTGCCGCCCGTAATGGCGACTGTTTCGGCAAAGGCCGGCCCTGCAACAAGCACTGTGGCAAGGAGAACAAGCGCCTTCACTTGGTGTCTCCTTCACCGGCTTGACCGAGCTCGAAATCGCTCACCGGACGTCGCTTGGGATCGTTGGCATCGTACATCATCGCGCCATCGATCCATACCCGTTCGGGGCGCGTGTAAACGCTGAATGGGTTACCATTCCACATTACCACATCGGCCATTTTGCCCACCTTCAACGACCCTGTTCGGTCCCCGACACCGAGCGCCTTTGCCGGATTCCAGCTGATCCATTCCCAGGCGATTTCCTCCGGAATGTTGATCCCCGCACGCCGGCCGCTCGCGAGGGCCTTGGCGGCCTCCTGGTTCAGCCGCTGGATGCCATTTGCGTCGTCCGAATGGACAACGGCGCAGGCGCCCTCGTTTTGGACGAGCGCGATATTTTCCGGGATCGCGTCGTAGCTTTCCATCTTGAACCCGTACCAGTCAGCCCACATTGCCGAGCAAATGCCGTTGGCCTTTAGCAGATCGGCGATCTTGTAGCTTTCGACTGCATGGTGGAACGCAGTGATCTTGTAGCCGAACTCCTTTGACAGATCGATCATCTGAGCCATCTCGTCAGCACGGTAGCAATGGTTCTGGACAAGAATATTCCCGGCCAGCACCCCGGCGAGCGTATCCATTGCGATGTCGCGCGTAACAGTTTCGCCCTTGTCGAGCTTCTTCTTGTACTCAACGGCTTTTGCCCAGGTGCCGCGATTGACAGCCATGTTCCCCATACGTGTTTGCGGCATCTGGCCACGGCTCCCGTAGACGCGCTTGGGATTCTCGCCGCACGCCATCTTCAGACCGTAGGGCGCGCCAGGGAACTTCATTGCCTGCACGGTGCGTGCGTAGACGTTCTTGAGAACGACCGAACGCCCGCCGAACAAATTGGCGGAACCTGGGAGAATTTCCAGTGACGTGATGCCACCATTGACCAACGCACGACTAAAGCCGGGATCTTGCGGCCACACGCTATGTTCAGCCCAGACTTCAGGGCGCACCGGCGATGTGGCCTCGTTGCCGTCCGACAGCGCGTCAACCGACGGCGACGGATAAACACCGAGGTGTGAGTGAATGTCGATAATCCCGGGTGTCACGTATTTGCCCGTTCCGTCGTACACGACAACGTCGGCCGGAATGGCCACATCGGGGCCGCCGACGCTGGTGATCTTGCCGCCCGACATGAACACCACGCCGCGTTCGATCTTGCCGCCCTCGCCGTCCAATATGGTCGCTCCGCGGATCGCCGTCGGCGCAGCCGGATAGGCTTTGTAGGTAGAGGGATAGGGATCCGCATTCCATTTCGCCGCAGTCGACTTGGTCGACGCGGTTGCGGGCTTACCCGCCGGCGTGGTCGAGCAGGCCGCCAGCGCAAGCAGACCAACAAGTGCAGATAACCGCATCCTACTTTACTCCGTGCATGAGATATTTGAGCGGAAACGACACGAAAAGGAGCAGCACGCCCAAAGCGATGGCAATCCAGCCGATTGTTGTGAACACCCCGGTATAGGTGTCGAGACTGACCTTCAAATTGGTCACTTGCCCGCCGACCGTTTCGACGCTTGCGATCTGAGCAATCATACCCGCAACATATTGCGCGACCGAAATCGACAGAAACCACACGCCCATCATCATGCCGACAATCCGTGCGATCGACAGCTTGGTGATCATCGACAGACCGACGGGCGAGATGCAAAGTTCAGCAACCGAATGGATGAAATAAAGGCCCGCTAGCCACGCCATCCCGACCTTGAAGTCAGGCCCCGCAAAGCTCGCGCCCCAAACGAGGAACAGGAACCCGGCCCCCACGCCCATCAGCGCAATGGCGAACTTGATCGGGATCGACGGCTCAAGTCCGCGCTTCGAAAGCGCTGTCCATAAAACGCTGAATATCGGAGCCAGAGCGACGATGAACAGTGCGTTGAATATCTGGGTCTGTCCGGCCGGCATCACATAAACCGGCGCGCTCCCAAAACCCTGAAGGCGCGCGTAATGCATGCCTGCGAACCCCGCGACTGCCACCGCGCCAAAGCCGAGCGCCATCGTGCGGCGAGATTTGCCGTCTTCTCCGTTCGCGAAGAACCAGAATGCGAGCCACGCAACGCCGCCGATCAACGCCGCAAAGAAAAGATAATAGCTTGCAGGCGTCGCGCGAAACATCGCGAACAAAGGTCCCGTCCAGCCGATCTCAAGAACGGTGTTGCGATCGGCAAAGAAAGTCAGCGACGAACCGGCTTGCTCAAACAGCGTCCAGAAAACGACATTGAAGATGATCAGCACCATCGCTGCCAGCATCATCTGGAATTCAGTACGGCTTCCTTTGATATAAGACCAGATCAGGATCAGCGGCACCCCGAGCAGGAAGGTCAGGAAAAGGGCCTTGCCCATAATGGGCAAGCCCAAAACATAACCGATGATACCCGTTCCAGCTGCGGGCTTGACGTAATTCATCAAATTGGAAAACAGGAGCAGAAAGACGGGGATCATGGCCAGCGCACCGCCATAGATCAGCCAGTCCTTGCGCGAGTCGGCACTCGCCGGTCGCTCGCCATACCCAACAAGCCGCCCGCCATCGAACTGAAACAGCAGCCACGAACAGGCCATGCCGACTGCTGCCAGTCCAAACCCAGCCCAGAAGCCCACGGATTCGGCCAGTATGGGGCAGAAGAATTGGGAAATCAGCGATCCCAGATTAATGCCCATGTAAAACATCGTGAACCCGGCATCGCGCCTGCGGTCGCCGTCGGCATAAAGCGATCCGACCATCGTCGAGATATTCGGCTTGAAGAAACCGTTGCCGATGGTGACGGTCGAGAGCCCCACCAGCAGCATCAGCACAAAAAATGGCGAGCGTTCACCATCGGATTTGAACCCACCGGGCGCAAATTTCCGCACCTCGTGACCATTGGGGGCCAGGAGCGACACCGATTTGTCGTCGTTGCCCCTGATCTGCAGTTTCTGTCCGGCGAGCGTTACAGACTTCGTGGCGGTATCGCCCTTGCCGACAACGACAATCTCAACCTTTTGGTTGTCGATCGTGGCAATTGGTTTAGCGGACGGACTGCTCGCGCTGAAAGCGAGGATGAAATAGCCGATCGACATCATGATCGCGCCGAATTTCACGGAACGTTTCGACCCGAGATAATTGTCCGCAATCAGCCCGCCGACGAGCGGGGTCAGGTAAACCAATGCCGTGAACCCGCCATAGAGGCCGGCCGTTGTCGTGTCGCTGAACAGAAAATGGTTGGCGAGATAGAGCGTGAGGATCGCTCGCATCCCGTAATAACCAAACCGTTCCCACATTTCGGTTGTGAACAGTCGCTTCAACTGACGCGGGTGTTCAAACCATGTGTTGGTTAACGGGTTCACATGGCTGATATCCGGTTCAACCGGCGACGCCGCTGCTGGGGTGTCCATCGACCTTTTATTCTCCCTGGAGAAAAACGAGGGCGTCTAGCGCGCCCTGTTGCAAGCTGGCGAACCTAGCGGGGAATTCCCGCCTGTGAAGTCGATTATTGCGCGGGCGGAACCAAATCTTGCCCTGCCGCCTGTTGCGCCTTCACCGTGCCTACCGCAGCTGTGAGCCGCGCAATTCGGTCGCGCCAGGCCGGATGGCTACCGTCGGCGAAAATGCCATAGTCGGTCCGTCTGCGCAGTTCCCCCCAGAACCGCAACACAGCATCGAGATTATAACCGGCTCGCGCAACAACCCAGATACTGAGCCGGTCGGCCTCGCTTTCTGCCTGTTTCGAGCGGGTCTTCAGCGCGTTATGTCGCAGGATGTTGTGCGAAAGCTCATGCGCCAACACGGCTGCGAGTGCGTCGTCGGTCGGCGTTAGCCCAATCATCCGTTCCGAGATCTGGACATATCGCCCGTCGGCTTGCGTTGCGCCCAGCCCGCCGCGCACGATCTGGAACCGTGTACGGCAACCCGCAATCATCGCCATCTGGGCCTGCAACGGCACGCCGTGGCGCACGATGTCGAGCGTTGCGCGCGCCGCGGCCGAAGCCTCGATCCCATCCTCGACCTGAGCAACGCGGCTATAGGGGTCGGGCTGCGGCTGCGCGGAGATGGTTGTGCCGTTAACCGCCACGATCACATCGCCGACCTGCACCGACGCGGGGCCACCCGGAACGATCCCGACCACCGTCGGACCGCTTCCAAGCCCGAGCGCGGTTCGGGCGTCATTTCGCGTGGCGCCAGCATATTGGGCGGCGTCCTGGATCACGAGGCCATTGCTACTCAGGTCTTGCCCTGAGCAAAAGGCTGGCCCGGCTGCCCGCGCCAGCCGGTCCCCAACCGTCGCGACCCGCAAATCCTGATCGGCAAGCGCTCTGATCGCCGCCTGCTGGGGTGTCAGAGCAAGGGCAAGCGCAAGGATTATCACCAGCGTCGTGTAGCCGCCGGCTTGCCGCTAGGCGAGTGCCCTGTTAGCCGCCCGCCAATGCTGAACGACACATCGTCCGTCCTTGCCCTTCTCGCCACGCGCCGATCCGGAAAACCGCGAGATATGATCGCGCCGGGTCCCGATGCGGCGCAGCTCAACCTTATCCTGTCAACGGCAATCCGTGTGCCGGACCATGGCAAGCTCGCACCGTGGCGGTTCGTGATCGTACGCGCGGACCAGCGCGTCGCACTCGCACATGTCATAGTTGCCGCCTATCGCGCCGAAAAGCCTGACGCCGGACGTCTCGAAATCGACGCGATGGAACAGTTTGCGCACCAGGCCCCGACGCTTGTCGTGGCGCTCTCGACCGCCCAGCCGACAAGCAAAGTTCCGATGTGGGAACAGGAGTTGTCGATGGGAGCAGCGATCATGAACCTGTTGGTGGCCGCACACGCATCTGGTTTTGTCGGAGGCTGGCTGACGGGCTGGCCATCCTACAGCGATGCTGTGCGCGACGCGTTTGGCAGCGCCGGCGAGCGCATTGCGGGCTTTGTTTTCATCGGCAGCCCGTCAAGACAACTCGATGAGCGGCCGCGGCCGGACTATGCGTCAGTGATCAAGGAATGGACCGGCACATCATCGGCCTTTTAAAACTGACATTTGTCGCGCCTTGGTGTATTAAGACGGCATGACAGTAGCCGATTCCACCCCTGCCCCCGTGTATCTGCGTCTTCGCGGCCTGCTCGCAGCGGCAATACTCGCCGGCGATTATGACGAAGGTGAGCAGTTGCCTTCCGTCCGCGCGTTTGCCGCACAGCACGGGGCCAATCCGCTGACGGTGGCCAAGGCGTACCAGACACTACAGGATGAGGGTTATGTCACCGTTCGGCGCGGCGTCGGCATGTTCGTCGCTGAAGGAGCGGCAAAACGGCTACGCGATCAGGAACGCAAGACATTTCTTGCGCATGTCTGGCCCAGTGTCCGCGCGCAGATCGATCGCCTCGGATTTGACGCCCGCGAATTGCTCGATCAGGCCGACGCCTGAAGGGGCCGTCTATTTCGTCCATGTAAAGTTCATGCAGAACCGCTAGGGGCGCCCCATGCTCGGTCGCATTCTCGCACGTAAGCCACGGGCTACACCCCGCGCCAATGCCCTGCCGCCGGGAGAGCGCATTTACGCCATCGGTGACATTCACGGGCGCGCCGATTGCCTTGACGTGTTGATGAGCAAGATCGACGCCGACGATGGTGCGCGCGGCTCGGCCGAAACGACGCTGGTTTTCCTTGGCGACCTTGTCGATCGGGGAGCTGCGTCGCGTACAGTCATCGAACGCGCAATGGCGCTGACGGAACAGCGCCCTTGTCGCTTTTTGATGGGCAATCACGAGGAGGTGTTCATCAAAGCGTGGGAGGGCGACATCGCTTCAGTTCGGCTGTTCCACAGGATCGGCGGACGAGAAACCCTTGTCAGCTACGGGGTCGACCCAGACGACTATGACAAAGCCGATTTCGCAACGCTGGCCGAATTGCTCGGCGTCCACGTTCCTCCCGAACACATTGCCTTCCTGCGCCGGTTTGAGGATATTTACCAAAGCGGCGATTATGTCTTCGTGCATGCCGGTATTCGTCCCGGGATCCCGATTGCCGAACAGGATCCGACCGAGATGCGCTGGATCCGCGAGCGATTTCTCGGCGATTCGCGCAATCACGGCGCGATGGTCGTTCACGGCCATTCGATTGCAGCCAAAGTCGAGGAGCGCCCGAACCGCATTGGCATCGATACCGGCGCCTACGCCAGCGGCCGGCTAACCGCGGTCGGGATCGAGGGATCGACCCACTGGTTCCTCGAAACCTGATTGAGGCTGCGTTTACCCAAGCACAACGGAGTTGCGCTAAGGCCTGACGAACACGTTTTTACAGAAGCGCAGGTTCAATGGCCCCGAAGCATCAGACAAAAGTTGCCGTCCTCGGTCTCGGCTATATCGGTCTGCCGACGGCAGCCGTTGTCGCGCGGTCGGGTGCGGCGGTACTCGGCATCGATATCCACCAGACTGTCGTCGATACCGTCAATTCGGGAGGCGTGCACATCGAGGAGGTCGATCTCGATGCGCTGGTGCAAGGTGTCGTGCAGCGTGGTCTTCTGCGCGCGTCGACCCAGATAGAACGGTCCGACGTTTTCCTGATCGCCGTACCCACACCGTTCGACGACGATCACGCCCCCGATATCAGCCACGTGCTCGCTGCTGCGCGCAGCATCGCGCCGGTGTTGAAGATTGGCGATGTCGTTATCCTCGAATCGACGTCGCCGGTCGGCACGACCGAACAGGTTCGCGATGCGCTCGAGGTTCTGCGCCCGGACCTGAAATTTCCGCACGCGGGGAACGGCGCCGCCGAAATTGCCGTCGCTTATTGTCCCGAACGCGTTTTGCCGGGCCGCATTCTGGTCGAATTGATCGATAACGACCGCTGCATCGGCGGCATAACGCCGCGCTGTGCGCGCAAAGCGCTGGCGTTCTACCGCACGTTTGTGCGCGGCGCGTGTGTCACGACGACAGCAAGAGTCGCCGAGATGGTGAAGCTTAGCGAAAACGCGTTCCGCGACGTCAACATCGCCTTCGCCAACGAACTGAGCCTGGTGTCCGACAAGCTGGGCGTCGATGTCTGGGATGTGATTGCGCTCGCCAACCGTCACCCGCGGGTCAATATTCTGACCCCGGGACCAGGCGTCGGCGGGCATTGTGTTGCAGTCGATCCGTGGTTCATCGTCCACTCGGCCCCAGAGCTTACCCCGCTGATCCGCACTGCGCGTCACGTCAACGATGGAAAGACCGACCATGTCATCGCCCGCGCCTCCGCACTGATTGAGGCGGCAGGGGGCCGCGTGGCGCTACTTGGTTTGGCCTTCAAGGCGAACGTCGACGATTTCCGCGAGAGCCCGGCGATGAGGGTCGCCGAAGTGCTCGCCGCCAGATTCGGCGACCGCATCGCCATTGTCGAGCCGCACATCGCCGAACTGCCCAAACCGCTTGCGGACAGCGGTGCGACGCTAATTGATATCGACAGCGCGCTTGCAGACTGCGAGACGATGATCGTGCTGGTCGACCACGACATCTTCAAATCCGTTCCTGCCGATGAGCGGGCGGGCAAGGCTGTCTACGACACGAGGGGCATCTGGGGGCCCATTTGATCATCGGCGTGAACGTCCCGACTCGTGTCCTGGCATTTGGTGACGACGCAATTGCCGATGCAGCATCGATCATTGCCGGCGGCGGCATTGTCGCTGTACCAACCGAGACGGTCTACGGCCTTGCTGGCGACGCTATGTCGCCGCGCGCTGTCGCGGCCATCTACGCCGCCAAAGGTCGGCCCGATTTCAACCCGCTCATCGTCCACGTCCGTGACCTCGACCATGCCCATGAAATCGGTGAGTTTGATGCCGAAAGCGCGGTGCTCGCCCGGACCTGGTGGCCGGGGCCTCTGACGCTCGTCGTCCCCGTCCGGTCCGGCGCTGGTCTTGCCCAAGGTGTCATGGCAGGATTGGCCACGGTCGCACTTCGCGCTCCGGCTCACCGCGCAATGCGAGCATTACTCGATGTCACGGGCAAGCCCCTTGCCGCGCCGAGTGCTAACGCGAGCGGCACGATCAGCCCGACCCGCGCTCGACACGTGCTTCATAGCCTCGACGGCCGCATTCCGCTGGTCATCGATGATGGCGCCACACAAGGCGGGATTGAATCGACCATTGTGACAGTATCTGACGGGCAGGTTCGCCTGTTGCGGCCTGGTCCCATCGTGATCGAACACGCCGTTGTCGGCGCCCGGATTAATATTGAAGCACCAGGCCAGCTGGCTGCACATTATGCCCCGTCCAAGCCGCTCCGCATCGACGCTTCGAGCGCCGATCCCGACGAATGGCACATCGGCTTTGGGACCGTTACCGGAGACGCCAATTTAAGTGCCACGGGCGACCTTGCCGAAGCCGCATCGCTGTTGTTCGATTTGCTCCACCGCGCGGACGCCGCGCTATCGCGGCGCATCGCCGTCGCGCCGGTTCCACACACCGGGATTGGCATTGCGATCAATGACCGGCTGCGTCGGGCAGTTGTCGGATCCGGAGAGCGTGCATGAACGTGCTTGTCACAGGCGTTGCTGGGTTTATCGGCCATGCTGTTACCCGTGCGTTGCTGGCGCGCGGTGACGCTGTCACCGGCATCGACAACCTCAACAGCTATTATTCGGTCCAGCTGAAGCGCGACAGGCTTGCCGATCTCAAGACGCCGTCAAACACAGATTTCTCCTTCCATCAGCTCGATTTTGCCAATGACAAGGCGCTTGACGCGGCGCTCGGTACCCAAAAGTTCGACATGATCGTTCATCTCGGCGCACAAGCCGGCGTTCGCTATTCGCTCGAAAACCCTCGCGCCTATGTGCAGGCCAACCTCGTTGGGCATCTCAACATGCTCGAGCTTGCCCGGGCGACGGACACGCCGATGGTCTACGCCTCATCCTCATCGGTTTACGGCGGCAAGGAACAGATGCCATTCGCGGTCGAGGACCGCGTTGATCATCCGATGTCGCTTTATGCTGCGACTAAAAAGGCCGACGAGCTTATGAGCGAGACTTACGCTCATCTCTACCGGATACCGCTGACAGGCCTGCGGTTCTTCACCGTCTACGGTCCGTGGGGCCGGCCCGACATGGCTCCCTGGCTGTTCACCAAGGCAATTCTTGCGGGGGAGCCAATCAAGGTTTTCAACCATGGCATGATGAGCCGTGACTTCACCTATATCGACGATATCGTCGCGGGCGTCTTGGCTTGCATCGACCAAAACCCCGCCGATGACGGCGCAATCAAACCCGGCGGCAGCGTTGCCCCGCACGCGATCTACAACATCGGCAACAACAAGCCTGAAGAGCTGATGCGGTTTATTGCAATCATCGAAGCTGCAACCGGTAAAACCGCAATCAAGGATTTTCAGCCGATGCAGCCCGGCGATGTGCCGGCCACCTACGCCGACATCGACGCCATCGTCCGGGACAGAGGCTATGCGCCAACGACGGCGCTCGATATCGGACTACCGAGATTTGTCAGCTGGTACCGGGGGCATTACCGGGTTTGAGGCCCACCGCCGAAACGATTGGGGCAAGCCTGGAAATGTGCGCTGCTTCTGTTAACCTCGGTTGTTCAAGCCCTCGCGTGTCGTCGCTTGCGTATCGCTTCAGGCAGCCGCCAGTGTCGCCTGGTTCTTACTCCGTGGACGACGCAGCGCCCCGCCAGCCATCTCAAAGCCTAGGATCATCGTGCCCCAGGTCGCAGGTTCCGCCGCGGCGCTGTAGATCTGGTCAATTTCAAACGCCGCCTGCGATGACGCGAAGGTAATCGAACCAAGCTTAGTTCCCTGGAAGTCATAAGTTACGCGACCATTTTGTCCGGTCCCCGTAAGCCCGGCGAGGCTGGAACCCTCAAACTGCTTGAAAATGGATCCATCGGTGTTCCGCAAGGTCACGCTATTATAGGTGTCCAGTGATCCAACGAGAAACGACAGGACCTGAATATTGACAAGGCTCAGGATATACTTGCCCTCGTCGGCGGCACCGATCGACAGAAACTGGCCGACGGCGTTGGTCGGCTTGAGCGCATGGTTCAACACGCTGTTTGCATAAACTCGGACCGACCCCTTCGAAGTTCCTTGGACGCCAGGCGTTTCCTTGAACTCTTTGAATTTTAGACCGTTACTTGGAACAGGTGTTTCGTCGAAGCCTTCAAGCAGCGTTGCGCCGGCATAAGCGGGTACGACACCTGACGAATCGAATGAAATCGAAAGGGCATGAGCGGGTGTAGCAAAAGCCAAAACGCTTACAGCACCGAACAGAACGGACGATTTCACCACAGTCATTTCCTTATACCGCTCGATGTCGGCTTTTATAAAGCCTGGTTGCGTGCAAACTCGCTCACCCCGTAATGTTGTTGCCCCCTAAAGGCCTGACAGAGCCTCGCAGGTTTTCGCGATGAACTCGCGGGGTGATCGATAGCGCAAAGCGCGGTGTGGATGCACCTCGTTATAGTGTGCGAACCAACCGGGCAGTTGATCGATGACGCTTTGCGCATCGGGCCTGGGGTTCACGCGCACATAGTCGCGCTTGAGGCTGCGAACGAACGCTTCTGCCATGCCGTTTGATTGAGGGCTGCTGACCGGGGTCGTGAGCGGGATCAATCCAATGCCTCGAGCGAAAGCGCGCGTGTTGCTCGCGGTGTAGCAGCTGCCGTTATCGGTGAGCCACTCGATCGGTTCGGGCACGCGGTTCACCTGCCCATAACGATGCTCGACGGTGACGACCATCAAGTCCTGAACGTCCTCGGCGGTTATGCCGCCCGTCGTCGCTACATGCCCCATCGCTTCGCGGTCGCAGCAGTCGAGCGCGAAAGCGACACGCACCTTCTCGCCATTGTCACAGGTGATCTCTAGCCCGTCGGAGCACCAGCGAGTGTTGCGCAGATCAACGGCGACCCGGCCGTCGTGACGCCGTTCCTCGCGACGTTCGCCTTTTCGCTGAAGCAGCAACCCGTGCGCCCTCATGACGCGATAGACGCGTTTGGGATTGGGCGCTTTGCGCCCGGTCTTCTCGGCTTGCCGACGCAGCAGAGCATGAACACGGCGATAGCCGTAGGTAGGAAGATCGGCGACGAGCGCGCGGATGTCGGCGACCAGCTCGGCGTCCGGCAGCGGTGGTCGTCCTCGTGGCCGCAGCAAAGGTTGATTACGTACTGCGGAGAGGTGTGGGCGGGCGATCCCGATCGCTTCTGCAACCGCGCTCACCGTCCATCCCCTGGCAACGAGGTCGAGCGCAACAGCAGTTTTTTTTGGCCTGCGGCCCGGGACACGGCCTCGCGGAGCAGCTCGTTCTCCATGGCCTTCTTGCCAAGCAGCCGGTGCAGTTCGCGCACTTGTGCCTCAAGCGCGCGGTACTCGGACGCTGGCACGACTTCTTCACCAGCTGCTGCGGCGGTCAACGCGCCCTGGCTCATGAGCCTGCGCCAGGTGAAAACCTGGCTGCCGCTGATGCTGTGCTGGCGGGCGACGAGCGACACGCTCATCCCCGGCAGATACGTCTCCTCGACGATCCGCACCTTTTCCTCCGGTGTCCACCGCCTCCGGCGCTGAACACCGGAGAGGACCTCGCCATCATTGTAATGCCTGGTCGTACTGTCAGTCATATGCCTCACTCTTATATAAGAGCGAGGCCCTGTCAGGTCATTTAGGGGGCCACTTCACGTAACGAAACGTTAGCTTAATGAAACTTTAACTCAATTACTATTTATGCAGCGCACAAGACTGTCCCGCTGTGTGACATAAAAATTGATGGTCTGTGACCGGTCGCGGATATCAGCACGCGACAACCGTGACCCAAGGCCCCGACATCTTGCAAGACCACGAAAGCTTCGACTCGATCAAGATCGGGCAAATGGCAATTTGAGCTGCACCCGGTTTCATGGACACCAAGACAAGGTGCTTTTTTGGAACTGGAGGATGAAGATGGAACGACGCAAGTTCAGCCGCGAGTACAAGGTCGAGGAGGTGAAGTTGGTGCGGGATCGCGGGGTATCGGCGGCCTACTTCGCGAAGGACTCGATATGAGGTTCGCCTTCATCGCGAAGCACCGGGGGATCTGGCCGATAGCATGGATATGCGAGGCCCTCGGCGTCTCGCGCAGCGGCTTTCGCGCTTGGCTGGTTCGGGCACCAAGCGCCCGTTCGCGCAGCGATGCCGACCTTGCGGCCAAGGTCCGCGCTAGCTTCATATCCAGCTACCCGACCTATGAGGCACGCCGCGTCTAGCACGATCTTCTCGCCAAAGCCCTGTAATGCGGTCTCCATCGTGTAGAGCGGCTGATGCGGCTTTACGGGCTGAAGGCGCGCCCGCGTCGCCGTGGTCTGGATGCCGATACTGCGAGCGGTGACGTTGAAAGTATCTTCATCGAGGATTGCTCAATCGATAATTTTGCCGCCGCCGCCGTCGTACTTTTCGAGCATCTCGGACGCGCAAAAACGTCTACGAGCCGCACTCTTGACGACCGCTTTGCGATGAGGAACATCGGGACACGTCGCAACCGCTACATTTCGAGAAAGGGTAATATCGACGGAGCGAGAGACATAGGCACCACATCATGCTTTATCGAATTTAACGGTTACGGTGGACCAATCCTCGATGCCGTAATTAACGATTACACGATGGGAGCCCGCTACATTAAGCAGGGGGTCATGGTGTTCGGGAATGTTGACAGATTCACTGTTGCAGTGCGGGAAATCTCCGAAGCGGGATTTGAAGCCGCTGGGGTCGACGCTGCTGCCTATTGAATAATGCTATACGCTTGGAGCCATCTTGGGCCCGAGCGGTGTCCGCGAAATGCGCAGCTCGACCTGGGAATTGTGTCGGCGTGGAGCTGCGGAATTTATCTGCAAGGCGCTCAGCACGTCACGGGAAGCGCGGATCTCATTACTGGCCAATCCGACAAAGGCGATGCTTCGATCCCAAAGGCAGCGGTCGCGCTGAACGGCGCCAACGACATTACTTTGACTTTTACTGCCCATGCGAACCGGCAGAGCCTGGTCGTTGCAGGGCCGGGGGCTCACCTTGAGCCTGTAGCGAGGGCCTCAACTCGCATATCGATCACCATGGCGTCTCAGAACGCGGCTAACGCCCATATTGTTCTTCGACCGCTTTCCTCGCTGAGCGACGCCGGGGGTATTAAGCTCCGCGGCTCCTTGACTGGGACCGGACATGGCGTCGTCTTCTGGGAAACGACCGATACCAATCATGGGTTAGTCAACGTCGATCTCAATATGAAAATCGACGTTGCCGGAGACGCAATTCGAGCGGCTACGACCTACGCGACGCCGCTCCATAACAGCAGATTCGCCGGCACTTGGGCCGCCGGCGGCGTGCTCTGGCGGACAAACGATGGCCGCAACTTCAAACGCATCCTGATCGAACCCGTGGACCGCGCCCGGCGAGGCAAAGCAGCCTTCCTCCTAACGAATGCGAGCAACGTAACCTTGTTGCCTACTTTTCCCCGTGCAGTCCGCCCCGATCGGTAAACGCCGAGCGCGTCGTCAAGCTGCAAGTTCTTCCGCGGTCAGCGTGTATAGTCCGGCCGCGCCCGCCATGGCCGAGGCTGCTTTGCCGCAAGTTTCGGGAACTATATGGTCCAAGTAGAACCGCGCCGTTGCGACTTTGGCTTTGAAGAAAACGGAATCGCCTTCCCCCGCCGCCAGTCGCGCGACCGCCGTCTTGCTCTGACGCGTCATCAGGGCACCGGCTGCCATCGCTGCCGTCATTTCGAGGAATGGATAGCTCCCAGCCAAGCGATCTTCCATGCTAGACAAAAGCATCCACTCCGCGACGCGTTCAACGGCATCGGCGAGGTGAAGCAGTCCCGGTTCATCCGCGCCCTCGACTCGCGCTTGTGTAACCAGCGCCTTCAGCGCAGCGCCGCCGTCGCCGGTCAGTTTCCGTCCGACGAAATCTGCAGCTTGGATCCCATTCGTGCCCTCATAAATGGGGGCGATCCGAGCATCGCGGTAGTGTTGTGCAGCACCAGTTTCTTCGATGAACCCCATTCCACCGTACACCTGGACCCCCAGAGAGGCAACTTCACAACCGATATCGGTGCCCCAAGCCTTGACCAAGGGCGTGAGCAAATCAACGTATGCCTTGGCCTCGGAATCGCCGGTACGGGCTGCGTCGACACGGGCTGCTGCCGCATAAAGTAACGCCCGTGCGGCTTGCGTTAGCGCCTTCATCCGCAACAGCATCCGTCGTACGTCCGGATGCTCGATGATCGGCTTCCCCTGCACCCGATCTCGCGCATAAGCGACGGCTGCTTGCGTAGCTCTCTCGGCAATTTGCACCCCCTGCGACCCCACATTGAGCCGTGCGTTATTCATCATCGTAAACATCGCCCGCATGCCGCCCATTTCCGCGCCGATCAGCCAACCCTTGCAGTCGTCATGGTCACCAAAGCTCAGGACACAAGTTGGAGAGGCATTAATGCCCAATTTGTGCTCGATCGATACGCAGCGAACATCATTGAGGATTGCATGGGACCCATTCGCGTCGGGGCGGAACTTAGGCACGAGGAACAATGAAATCCCCTTGGTGCCGGGGGGCGCGTCCGGAGTGCGAGCGAGAACAAGGTGAATGATGTTATCGGTCAGATCATGCTCGCCGAATGTAATATATATTTTGGTCCCTTTGATCGAGAAGCTCCCATCGCCATTAGGCGTCGCCGCCGACCGCAACGCGCCGACATCGGACCCCGCTTGCGGTTCCGAGAGATTCATCGTGCCCGTCCATTCTCCGCTTACGAGTTTGGGCAAGTACATTGCCTTCTGCTCGGATGTGCCGTGGGCATGCAGGGCTTCGATCGCTCCGCCCGACAGAATCGGGCATAAGGTAAAGGCCATGTTCGCTGAGCCGAGATCCTCAAATACGACCGTCTGCATGGCAAATCCGAGACCCTGTCCCCCGAATTCTTCCGGCGCATCCAGCGATCCCCAGCCACCTTCGATATATGCGCGGTAGGCTGATTTGTACCCGGCGGGCATCGTGACACCACTCGGGCTCCAACATGCGCCGACCGTGTCACCTATCCGATTGAGAGGAGCGAATTCGCCTGCCGCAAACGCTGCCGCCCCTTCGAGGATGGCATCAACGAGTTCGGGGTCGACGCCAAGCTCGCTAATCCGGCTAACGACATCAAGTACGAAACGCTGCTCGGCAACGGGAGAGGTATAGGTCATGTGCAGCCTGAATTGTCGGAACCAATCCATGCGCTATACTAGTTCCTTGCGAGAGGCCAAGACTTGCGCGCCTCGACGGCAGGGTGAGGTGCGGGGGTCATGACTGCAAGCATTTACCAATCGTGCACCGCACAAATTAGAGCTCTTCTCCGCTCGGGTTGTTACTGCTTACCGACCTGTGCTGCCGCATGTAGCGAGAAAACTGGGTTTGTGCTCAGCCGTCGAGACGCGCCTCGCGGTAATGTCCGTTGAGATAGGCCTCGTTGTCCCCCGTCATCGCCTTTGGCACAGATTTGAGGTTGTGATTTAAGGAGGGTTGGGTCTTCGTCGCAGTGACGAAGGAACGTAGATGAAGACCCAACCCTCCTTGAAAAGATTGCCAGTGAAGGCCCCTGCGGAAGCGGTGGTGAAGGACATCCGGCGGGCGACCCGTCGGCACTTCTCGGCTGAGGACAAGATCCGGATCGTGCTGGACGGCCTGCGCGGCGACGACAGTATCGCCGAGCTCTGCCGCCGTGAAGGCATCGCGTAGAGTCTGTATTATGTATGGTCGAAGGAGTTCATGGAAGCCGGCAAGCGCCGCCTTGCTGGGGACACTGCCCGTGCCGCGACTACCGGCGAGGTGCACGACCTGCGCCGCGAAGCCCGCGCTCTGAAGGAGTGCGTGGCCGACCTGACGCTGGAAAACCGTCTGCTCAAAAAAAGCATGATCGCGGATGGGGGCGACGACGAATGAGGTACCCCGCATCGGAGAAGCTCGAGATCATCCGGATCGTCGAGCAGTCGCACCTGCCTGCCAAGCGGACGCTGGATAAGCTCGGCATTGCTCGCCGGACGTTTTACCGATGGTATGATCGCTACGTTGCGGGCGGCCCGGAGGCGCTGGAGGACCGCCCGTCGGCCCCGAGCCGGGTGTGGAACCGCATCGCGCCCGAAGTGCAGGACCAGATCGTCGAGATGGCGCTGGATTACAGCGAGCTGTCACCGCGTGAGCTGGCGGTGCGCTTCACTGACGAGCAGCGCTACTTCGTGTCCGAAGCCACGGTCTACCGCCTGTTGAAGGCCCATGATCTGATCACCAGTCCGGCCTATGTCGTGATCAAGGCCGCCGATCAGTTCCACACCAAAACCACCCGGGTGAACGAGATGTGGCAGACCGACTTCACCTACTTCAAGATCATCGGCTGGGGCTGGATGTACCTGTCGACGGTGCTCGACGACTTCTCGCGCTACATCATCGCCTGGAAGCTGTGCACCAACATGCGCGCCGAGGATGTGACCGACACGCTGGCCCTCGCGCTTGCCGCATCAG
>JANXSN010000107.1 GCA_025352685.1 Sphingomonadales bacterium | reverse complement strand
GGCAAGCCACAAGAGCGAACGAGCCAGGGAAATCCTCAAGGAGCGCGGCGCCTGGTTCCTCTTTCTTCCCCCCTACAGCCCTGATCTCAACCCGATTGAAATGGCCTTCTCAAAACTCAAAGCCCACCTCAGGCGTATCGGCGCAAGGACCATCGACGACCTCTGGAAAGCCGTCGGTAGCATCTGCGACCTCTACTCTCCCGAAGAATGCCAAAACCACTTCACAGCGGCAGGCTATGGGTCCAATTAAACGCTCGATGCTCTAAAGTCGATGAGACAGCATTTGCGCCCTCATTTCTGGCCCAGATTCCGAGAGTGCAGGTCGAGCAGATCGCCCGTCAGCTGCGCGAAACCAATGGCACCGTCGTCGGCGTTGCGAGCGTAACGGTCGAAGGCACGACGCAGGCGCTTGTCAGCATCGACTATTCCGACGCCGCTGTTACCGTACGCATCGCGCTGGAGGCACCTGAACCCCATCGTTTTATCGGCCTGCTCATCACTGACGTCAGTCGGCACGGCGACAGCGTCGAAGCCTTAATCGGTGACATCAAGAAGCTACCTGGCACGTCGGCGTTGCTCATAGCAAAACTTGGCGGGCAAAGGCCCGCCCCGTCCGCGACGTACAATGCTGAGATCCCGGTCGCGACCGGATCGATGTTCAAGCTTTTCGTCTTCGCCGAGCTTGTCCGCGAAGCCGAGGCGAAAGAGCGTCGGTGGACCGACGTCGTACCGCTCGGGCCACCGTCATTACCCTCGGGTGTCACACAAAACTGGCCGCGACGACTACCGGTAACCCTCGCCACGCTGGCAACCGAGATGATTTCGATAAGCGACAATACCGCAACCGACACACTCATCGAGACACTCGGGCACGCGAAGGTCGACGCAATGCGCGCGAATGTCGGCAACACGCGGGGTTCGTTGCCGATGCTCTCGACGCTCGAGGCTTTCTCGCTCAAAATGCCGAGGAACGAGGCGCTGCGCAATCGGTGGATCGCAGGTGAGGTGGCCGAGCGACGGCAGGTGTTGCACGAACTGCAGCCGACGCTGACAACCATCGACTTCAGCGCACTCGCCGGGCCGACGTTACACATCGATACGGTGGAATGGCCCGCGACGATGACAGAAATCGTCAATGTGCTCGACTTGTTGCGCCGCACGAGGAGCCAAACCGCTGTCGATATTCTCGGCATCAGCACGTCGCTACCAGTCGCCGAGCGCCGTCGCTTCGATATCATTGGCTACAAGGGTGGGTCGGAGAGCGGCGTGATTGCGATGAGCTGGCTGCTCAAGACGAAATCGGGGCAATGGTTCGCTGTCGCTGCGGCATGGAATAACGCAGCTCAAGGCACCGATACTGAGCGGTTCTACGCGCTGATGATGCGCGCGGTTGCCCTGGTCGGGCGTTAATCGAGCAGTAGCGCGACCGGCAAATTTATGTGCAGAGGGCGACATCCCCGATTACTCGGAACCGTCGCCCACGCACATATCAAAATTTGAAGACTATCAAACGGTCGCGAGGGTCTCGCGGCGGCGGCGGCGCATCGCCACGCCTGCCACGCCGAAACCGCCAATCATCATCATCCACGTCGCCGGCTCAGGCGCTGCCGACACGGAGATCGCGTCGAGGAAAATCCCAGCATTTCCCGTAGTCGGCGATGTGTTTGTAAAGTTCAGTGTCTCGACTGCACCGGTTCCGGCGAACGAGCCTGTGTACGTCTTCCAATCGAGATCGCTGGTCGTTCCTGAGCTGTGCGAAACCGAACCGTCCAGCAGCGTGCCACTTGACCCATTCACCGAGAAATTGGCCGAGAATAAAGGGGCAGGATCCGAAGGTCCGCCAAAAATATTGTGCGAATAGGAAAATGTCAGCGTGTAGACCTGGTCCAATACAGTGCTGAAAGACTGCGAGATCGAACCCGCACCGCCCTCTCCGATAAGATCGAGGTACTGGGTGCCCTCCTTGGCAAGATTAGGTGCAGCGTTCATGTCGACACCTTGGCTACCGTAGTAACCGTTTACGACATTGACATTGCCGTTTAGACCGACCGTCCAAGGGGCAACCGTACCGTTACCAGGCGCAGTCGTGCAGCACGGGTCCGAGATCTGGGGGCTTTCAAAGCCGCCGTTCATGATGATGTTGGTCGCATTGGCGGCGCTAGCTGAAACGAGCAGCGCAGCTGCGACGACGATCTTGCTGAACATCATTATCCCCTTAGCGTCTATTTAAAATTATTAACGTATGGGAAACCATATGGAAACCAAGTGGCATTGACGAGTCTTTTGTGCAGCACCGCGTCCGCATTTGGGACAAAATTTTTGCTTGGCGACCCATCGCGCACCAGACACCGCGCCGGTACCGCTAACCTGTCAAAGCTTCGACCAACGCCCTGACCTTCTTTTGCCGCCATTGTGGGAGTGGCGCGATCAGCCAGTAGCTGCGCGGATCGTCGAAAGTCGGTGCCGTTCCTGCCAGCAATGCAGGGACGATTGCGCTGCCGAGCCCAGCATTTGCCGCGTCCAAAGCAAGCCCGGCGTCGGCAACCGTCAGCGCGCCGGTCGGCGCATCGGGACCATTGGGCCAGCCGATGACATCGCCGGTACCGACGGTCGCGAGCCCGCGCGGACCGACGGCCACGCCTTCATGTTCGCCCGCGCTGTTGTCAAAGCATATAGCAAGATCCAGATTGGCTTCGGTGAAGTCCAGACCACCCTCGCTGGCAACCAGCGCGAATCGCAAATCGGGGTCAGTCGCGCGGTAGGCTTCAAGCCGTGGCAAGAGCCACTTGGCAGTCAGGTCGCGCGGTGCAGCGATGGTCAACGACTTCGACGACTGCCCAGCCTGCATCGCGCGGACCGATTCCTCAAAGTTCAAGAACCCGCGGCGCAATTCGACAAGACCCGCCTCGCCCTCCGGCGTCAATTCCAGCCCCTTTGGCGTGCGGCGAAATAACACAGTGCCGAGCGTGTCCTCCAGGGCGCGAATTTGTTGTCCGACTGCCGCTGGTGTCACAGCGAGTTCGTCTGCGGCGCGCGTGAACGATAAATGCCGCGCTGCCGCATCGAGCACGCGCAGACCGTTTAAGGGCAGATGGGTTCGCTTCAAACCGCTACCCTTGAGTTGTGACGGGCGCGGTCAACGCGAATTTGGGAATGGCAGTGGCAAACGACGACCCATCCTCTCCAACCAGATCATAGGATCCTTGCATCCAGCCTGTCGGCGTCGTCAGCGGGCAACCCGACACATAGTCGTACGACGCCCCCGGGGCGATCACAGGCTGCTCGCCGACGACGCCGTCCCCTTCGACCCGGTGCCGCGCACCACGCCCGTCAGCGATCGTCCAGCTTCGCGTCATCAACTGGACCGCCATCGGCCCGTCATTCTCGATGCGGATGTGATACGCCCAGAACCAGCGACTCTTTGCTGGCTCCGATTGTTCGGGCAAAAAGCTCACAGAAACGCGAACCGTCACACCGCGCGTCGTCTCGGCGTAAGGAAACAACGCCTTCACAGGCCAAGCTTCTTCAGTGCACGGTCCAGATCTTCGATCACGTCGATCGGATCTTCAAGACCGATGTTGATCCGGATCATTCCCTCGACCACGCCCATTTGCTCTCGTGCGTCGGGTCCGACGCTGTGGTGAGTCGTGGAGGCAGGATGGGTCATTAGTGACCGTGAATCGCCGATATTGTTCGAAATGTCGACCAGTTCGAGCGCATTGAGCAAGTCCATGGCCTGGCGCCGCCCCCCTTCGAGCACGAACGAGAAAATCGGCCCGCACGCCTTCATCTGCACCATTGCCAAGTCGTGTTGGGGGTGGCTCGGCAAACCCGGGTGCAACATCACCGGAACGCGATTCTCGAGGAATTTGCCTACCTTCAGAGCATTTTCAGACTGGCGCATCGCGCGCAGGTCAAGCGTTTCCAGCCCCTTTAAAACGACCCACGCGTTGAACGGCGAAAGACTTGGTCCTGTATTCCGTTGAAACGGTAGCAGTTTCTCAGTGATGAATTCGTTCGATCCCGCCACGGCTCCGGCAAGTACACGACCCTGACCGTCCATCATCTTGGTGGCCGAATACGCCACGACATCGGCGCCGAAATCCAGCGGACGCTGGAGGACGGACGTCGCAAAAGCATTATCGACGACCGTCGTGATCCCGTGCGCTTTTGCCAGGCCGCAAACGAATGCCATGTCGACGATATCCATCGTCGGGTTCGCGGGGGTTTCAAAGAAAAAGACTTTTGTGTCGGACTGGATCGCCGCTTCCCAAGCCTTGTTGTCCCGGCTGTCGATGATGGTGGTCGTGATACCCCATTTGGGCAGCAAGCTGTCGGTCAACCATCGACACGAGCCGAATGCCGCGCGCGCTGCCACGACATGGTCGCCGGTCTCGAGCTGGCACAGCAACGCTGTCGTCATCGCCGCCATGCCGGTAGCCTGACACCGCGCGGCCTCCGCACCCTCCATCAGCGCGATCCGTTGCTCGAGCATTTCGACTGTCGGATTCTGGAGTCGCGAATAGGTCGGGCCTTCGGCCTCCCCTGCAAATCGTGCGGCCACTGTCTCGGCGTTATCGTAGCTATACCCCGACGACAGGATCAAGGCCTCCGACGTTTCGCCCCACTCGGAACGAGCAGTGCCGCCACGCACCGCCTGCGTCGCAGGGCGCCAATGGCGGGTAATACTGGGATCCTGACCGGTCTTGCGCTTCATGACAGCCGCTTTGCCTCTACGACAACGCCCGCGCAAGCCGTTCGACGAGACGGTCGCGCGCATCAAGCGAACGAGCGCGACGTTCAGTCAGTACATCCTGGGCTAATCGGCGTCCATTGGCTGCCAATGCCACAAACGTTGCTTCTGCACCGTCCTCGGACGAGCCATACCCCAGTTCGGCGAGTACAACCTTCTCGTAGCCGACCAGCGCTGCCACCCAAGCTCGAGCCGAAGGAGCCGATTCAATCGCAGTCAGCATTGCGTCGAGCGCGGCATAGATGCGTGGATAAGGCTGGCCCTCAGGAAGAGAGGCCGCCGCGAGCGCTGTTGTCCATTCGATCGCCGCAGCGGCCAAGGGCTCGCCCAGCAGTGAAGTCCGAGCCTTGAGGGGTTCGACGGTGAGCGCAGCCAATTGGGTTTCGACCCGCGCCCGAAAATCCGCCTTCACGTTATTCCCCGGCGACAGCACCGGCCGCAGCTGGCGCGAGCGTCCGCCCCTTACGTATCCCGCCAACAAACCGTGCCCTGCGGTAAGCAGACGCACAATAGCACCATGCTCCCCGTGGGGACGCACGCCAACAACAATGGCCTCGCATTCGATCCGCATCAGCGCGACAAGGCCCACCGTTGACGGTTTTGTAAAGCCCGGGTGACATAAGTCGTGTGTCCGTCGGAGAGATTGCGTGCACGTCAACCCGTTCCAAGTCGAACCAAGGCTGGACCTGCCGCCCCCGGACGGCACGCGCGTTGATTTGCCTGAGAGTTTTGGCACCCGTTTCGCGATGTTTGGCGATGCCGAGGAAGAATTTGACTGGAACGGCCCTTTCAGTCGCGATGCGACGGGAACCGTCACGATGAGCGCCCTCCCCGACGCCAATCGCCGCTTTCAGGCCGCGGGCCTCGAACCATGCTGGATGGTGGACTGGCCGATCGTCGCCAACACCGCAAGTCGATCGATCCTGCGCGAACTCGTCGCCAGTGATCAATGCACAATCGGCACCCAGCTGCACCCCTGGGTCTCGCCGCCCTTCGACGAAGAGGTCAATCGCCGCAACAGTTATACCTCGAACCTGCCCAGAGTCCTGCAACGCGAGAAATTGCGGCAACTGACGGACAAGATTGAAACGGCAACGGGTGTTCGCCCGCGCATCTATCGCGCTGGACGCTACGGGGTCGGCATCCACACGGCAACGTTGCTGGCCGAATTCGGCTATGCGCTCGATGTGTCCGTACGGGCATGCTTTGACTATCGCGGCCAAGGTGGTCCCGACTTTTCCGATCACCCGCTCTGGCCTTGGATCGTTGCCCCGAACTTGTACGAGCTGCCGCTGACTACTGCCTATACAGGTGTCCTGAGACGCTGGCCCCGATTCTACCGCATCTTATCTCTACGCGGGACTTTTGCTCGTACCGGCTTGCTCGCACGTGTGCCGTTAACGCCAGAGGGCGTGCCGCTTGCAGATGCGCTGGAAGCGATCGACGTGCTGCTTGACGAAGGGCACCGCCTGTTCAGCCTGTCGTTCCACACCCCATCGCTGGTCCCCGGTCACACGCCCTACGTCCGCAATGCCCGAGATTTGGCGACTTTTTGGCGCTGGTGGGACGGGGTGCTGAACCGGTTTGCCGCGCGCGGCGTGACGGCAGTTGGCGCCAATGCGATCATCGACGCGTTTCGCGTGGCCCGTGGGGACAGTGCGTGAACGCGCCAATCCGTCAACCGGTCTCCACCGAACGCCCACGCCTGCGGTCGGAAATCGTGCCGCTGCGCGACTATCTGAGGGATCCAGACCTTGGGTGGGATGCGGTAGCGGCCCGCCCAAGCGAACCAAATGCGTTTCTCGAACGCTGGTTTCTGGAGGCAAGCGGACACAACCTGAATGTGCCTGCCGATGCGCGGATGCTGGTCGTGCGGGCCGAGGAACAGCTGATTGGCATGATGCCTATCACGGTCGCCTCACGCTACGGACGAATGGCTGTTCGGCACGTCGAAAACTGGCTGCATTACAACAGCTTCTTCGGCGCACCGCTTGTCCGGCGCAGTTTTGAGCCCTATTTCTGGCACTATGCGCTCGACTTGCTCGATGCCGACCCGCACGCCCCGTCTTTCCTTCATCTCGTGGCGATGGACGGACAAGGACCTCTCGCAGCCGCCTTGTTGAAGGCGCGCCGCGGCGCGGCGGTCGTCCATCGGAGTTCGCGCGCGATGCTTCAGTCCGACCTCTCGTCTTGCGAATATTATGAAAAAACGGTGCGGAAGAAAAAGCGCAAGGAAATCGGCCGCCTGCAGGCGCGCCTCGCTGAACTCGGGACAGTCACATTTTGCCGCCTGTCGGATGCGGGAGAGCTCGATGCTTGGATCGACGCCTTCATTGCGCTCGAAGCCAGCGGCTGGAAGGGACGCAACGGTGCCGCACTTGCCAAGGACCACCATACAAAAAATTTCGTCTTTGACGCGCTGCGCGGCGCTCATGCGGCAGGACGGCTGGAAATGATCCGGCTCGAAGTTGATCATCGCGTGATTGCAATGCTGGTCAACTTCCTGGCCCCGCCAGGCAGTTTCAGTTTCAAGATCGCCTTTGAC
The DNA here is from genome assembly GCA_025352685.1 of Sphingomonadales bacterium. GTDB lineage: Bacteria > Pseudomonadota > Alphaproteobacteria > Sphingomonadales > Sphingomonadaceae > Sphingomonas_O. The sequence continues at coordinate 83,720 of JANXSN010000107.1, read as the reverse complement.
GAGGAATTCGCACGCTTCTCGCCTGGCGTATTGATCCAGCTTGAAAACCTCAAGATTCTCGAAACGCCAGATATTGACTGGATGGACAGCTGCGCGGTCAAGGATCACCCGATGATCAACAGCCTTTGGGCCGAGCGACGCGAAGTGGTGCGGATCAGCGTGCCCCTGAAGGGCAAACGCCGGCGTGCGACATTTGCAGCCTGCCGTACGCTCGAACGCGCCGCTGCTCTGGTCAGGAAAGCCATGTGACTACCTTGCGCGATGTGGCCCGCTTTGCCGCGCTCTACCCGGAAGCATCGGGCCTCATCCGCCACAATCTTGCCGGCCACGCAATGTTCGAGCTCGATGCGCTAGCAGATCTTGCCGGTCGTCTCGATCCAAGGACGGTCGAGTATAATCGCGGCGATTTACCAACCGGTCTTGATCCCGACGCGATTCCCGCCAACCGGCTGTCGATTGCCGAGACGATCCGCGGTATCGAAAATAATGGATCATGACTGGTTCTCAAATTTATCGAACGCGACCCGCCTATCGTGCTCTGCTTGAAGCAGCACTTCGAGAATTGTTGCCCATTGTAACACCGTGCACCGGTGCCATGCACCAGCTCAAAGAGTTTATTTTTCTGTCCAGTCCCGATTCGGTAACACCGCTACACTCCGACCACGAGCATAATATCCTGCTGCAATTGCGCGGCACCAAGACGATGACGGTTTTTCCACAGGCGGACGAGGAAATCACCCCTGGCGAGGCGCATGAACGCTTTTACAAGGGCCTTGCTCATCGCAACCTGCTGTGGCGCGAGGAATATGGCCGACATGGCCGCGCGTTCGACCTGAAGCCAGGCGATGCCATGCACGTGCCGGTCATGGCGCCCCATCGGGTGAAGAACGGCCTCGATGTCTCGGTGGGCTTTTCAATGACATGGCGATCGGACCGGACCTACGCTGTGGCGGATGCCCATACATTCAACTCGGTGCTTCGGACCACCGGCTTCAACCCTGCGCGACCGAAACGATATCCTGCGCGCAGCCGCCTCAGGGCGCTTGCTTGGCGCGCCCGACGCAAATCGGGTGTCGTGAAACTCTCCTAAAGCACCTGGCCGGCCGCCCATCCGCTCGCCCAGGCCCACTGGAAATTATAGCCGCCGAGCCAACCAGTCACGTCGACCGCCTCACCGATCGCATAGAGCCCAGGCACCCGGCGCGCCTCCATCGTTTGGGAAGACAATTCGGCAGTACTGATCCCTCCCACCGTCACTTCAGCCTTGGCGAAGCCCTCGGTGCCGTTGGGGTGGAAGTGCCACGCCGCAAGCTGTCGCTCCGCGCGGGCTAGGGCATCATCCCTGTGGCTGCCAAGGTCGCCCGCCAGCCCGATCCGATCGGCGAGCGTCTCAGCCAGGCGCGACGGCAATGAGGCACCGAGTACGGCTTTTACGGAGACGCTCGGCGACGTGCGCTTGGCGGCGGACAACCAACCGCGCTTGGCATCGGGCAGGAAGTCGACAGACACGCGTTCACCGTGTCGCCAATAGGAGGATGCTTGCAAAATCGACGGCCCCGACAGCCCGCGATGAGTGAATAGCGCCGCTTCGCGAAACGCCGCCTTTCCTGCGCTCACAACGACATCCGCTGCCACGCCCGACAGCTCCCGAAACAACACTTCTTCGCCACCAAGCGTCAGGGGCACGAGTGCGGGACGGGGCTCCACGACTTTAAGGCCGAATTGCCGTGCGACGTCATAGGCAAACCCTGTTGCGCCAATCTTGGGGATTGAGGGCCCGCCGGTGGCGATCACCAACGACGGGGCCGTCGAAATACGGTCGCCGTGGCGAACGGTGAACAGCCCGGCAGCGTGACTAACGGCAGTGATACTGTGCCCGAACGCGAATGAGACGTGACCGGTAGCGCATTCGTCCATCAACATCGCGACGATCTGTCGCGACGATTGGTCGCAGAAAAGCTGTCCCAACGTCTTCTCGTGCCACGCAATACCGTGGCGCTCGACTAGGTCGATGAAATCTTGCGGTGTGTACCGCCCCAGCGCTGACTTTGCGAAATGCGGGTTCGCCGACAGAAACCGGTCGGCTGCACTATTCACGTTGGTGAAGTTGCACCGTCCGCCTCCCGAGATCAGGATCTTCTTGCCTGGATCTGCGGCATGATCAATCACCACGACCCGCCGTCCGCGTTGCCCGGCGGCAGCAGCACACATCAGTCCTGCCCCGCCTGCACCCAGCGTAATCGCGTCATAGGTTGCAATCGTCACTGAAAGACGACTGTTGCATGGAAGTAATCGTAGACCTGCAGTGCCACGGCCTCGCTGACGCCCGGAGCCATTTGCAAATCCTGAAGCGAAGCGTTCTTCACCGCTCGTGCGGTGCCGAAATGCATGAGCAACGCCTTTTTGCGCGCCGGGCCGATACCAGGCACGTCGTCGAGCGAGCTCGTTACCAGCGCCTTGGCGCGTTTCGCGCGGTGCGCGCCAATGGCGAACCGGTGGGCCTCGTCTCTGAGGCGTTGAAGGTGGAACAGCACCGGGGCATTCATCGGCAGTGCAATGACGCGGCCGTCGGGCAAATGGAAAACTTCGCGCCCAGCGTTGCGGTCCGGCCCCTTGGCAACGCCGACAACCGGCACATCGTCAACGCCGATCGCGTCGAGCACGCCCTTGACCGCCGATACCTGACCCTTGCCGCCATCGATCAGCAGTAAATCGGGCCATGTGCCTGACTCACGATCGGGATCTTCCTCCAATGCGCGGGCGAACCGTCGCTCCAGCACCTCGCGCATCATCCCAAAATCGTCCCCCGCAATCGTTTCGGGTCTCTTGATGTTGAACTTGCGGTACTGGCCCTTCTGAAATCCATCCGACCCTGCTACGATCATGGCACCGACCGAATTGGTGCCCATGATGTGGCTGTTGTCGTAAACTTCAATGCGCTGCGGTGGGCCTTCGAGGTCGAATAGCTCAGCAATTTCGCTGAGCAGTTTAGCCTGGGTCGTCGACTCGGCAGCGCGGCGGTCAAGCGCTTCTTCGGCATTGCGCTTGGCCTGTGCGACCAGGCGAACCCGGTCTCCGCGCTGGGGTCGGGCGATCGTCACCTTGCCGCCTGCGCGCTCGGCAAGTGCCTCGGCCAGCAGCGCACCTTCAGCCACGTCACGGTCAGTCAAAATCGTGCGGGGGGGCGGCACGTCCTCATAGAATTGGAGCATGATGCTGGCCAGTGCTTCGTCTTCCGGCACGTCGGCAGCATGCTGGGGGAAAAAGGCCCGGTGCCCCCAATTCTGTCCGCCGCGAATGAAAAATGCCTGCGCACATGTGACACCGCGTTTACACGCAAGTGCCCAGATGTCGGCATCGCCCACGCCGTCGGCGTTGATCGCCTGCGTTCCCTGGATAAACGTCAGCGCACGCAGCCGGTCGCGCAGCATGGCGGCTCGCTCGAAGTCCATGGCCTCGGCAGCTTCCTGCATCGCTCCACCCAGTTTGGCTTGGACCTGCGTCTTCTTTCCGCCAAGGAAGTCCTTCGCATCCGACACCAATTCAGCATAATCGACCGCGGTGATGCGGCCCACGCAAGGGGCCGAACACCTCTTGATTTGGTAGAGGAGACAAGGGCGGTCGCGCCGGCTGAAAAACCCGTCCGAACAGCTCCGAAGCAAAAACAGCTTTTGAAGGGCGTTGAGTGTGGTGTTGACGGACCCAGCGCTTGCAAACGGCCCGTAATAATTGCCCTTCGCGCGCCGGGCGCCGCGATGCTTGGAGATGCGTGGGAAGGCGTGGTCGGCACGCAGCAGGATGAACGGAAAGCTTTTGTCATCGCGCAACAACACATTGTAAGCCGGCCGATAGCGCTTAATCAGCTGGCCCTCGAGCAGTAAGGCCTCGGCCTCGTTGTTGGTCGTGACAATCGTCATGCCTCGCGTTTGAGCGACCATGCGCTGCAGGCGCTTGGGCAAGCGCGCAACCTGAACATAATTCGCCACGCGGTTCTTCAGGACGCGCGCCTTGCCAACGTACAAGACGTCACCGCGCACATCGGTCATGCGATAGACGCCGGGCTTCGACGGCAGAGTCGCCAACACATTACGAATTGCGGCAATGCCAGCATCGAGATCGGGCGCATCACCGCCCTTGACGGCATCGGTAGCCGCATCTTCGTTGAAACGATCTGGGGATTGCGGGCGCGACATTGCCTCGATCTAAGGCGACAGCCCGCTTGATGCTACCGCTCGCTGTTACTTTACGGCAGCGAGATCTGCGCTCAGCTTGACAAGGCTGTCGTCGGTAATCTTGCCACCCGACATCGGTTGGAGCTGTTTCAACGACATCGATTTGAACTGATCAAACATCGCGTGCGTGGTCAGCCCCGGCAAATCGCTATCGATGACTGCCTTGCCCGCGGGATCGGCAACGATGGTCTCCAGCGGAGTCTCAACCGAGTATTTGCCGGTTACCGCCGGTCCCGCTACAGGTGTCGCGGTCAGCGCCGCATGCGGCGTAGAGAGCGTCAATGCACCGATAATCGCAATCAGAACGCGCATGGATCAGCCTTTTCGAAAATCATTTCGACGGCTTAATTCATCCGAGCAATGGCGCTGTCAACCAAGATCTTGTCGGTTGTCGCCGTGTGCGTTGAAGCAATGACGCGCGCAGCAACCGCGGTCGCCGCATTGGCGGCACCGACGCGGACGTCCGCCAGAGCTTGCCGCTCGGCGGCTTCGATCTTTTGTGCAGCCATTTTGGCCCGACGCGCCGTCAGTTCGACAGCATGCCGCTTGGCTTCGCTTAGCAATGTCTTGGCCTCGGCCTCCGCATGAGTGACGATTGCTGCAGCGTCGCCGGCGCTTGCTTCAAATTGAACCTTGGCATTGGCGAGCAGAGCCTCGGCTTCACCTCGGATTGCCCGGGCCTCATCAAGCGTGCGCCGTGTTTCAGCAATTCGTGCATCAAGTGCTTCAGCAATTTTCACCGGCGCCTTGCCGACGAAAATCGCCAGCAGGATAAAGATCGACAAGCCGACGTAGACCCAGAACTCGGGACTTGAAGGGCTGTAGGGCGATGGCTCGACATGGTCGATGCCACCTGGCGCAAGTGTAGTTGCTTTCATTTCAGCCATTTCTTAACCCGCAAACGCCGCTTGTGCGGCATCCGCAACAACCGCTTGTGCCGGACGAACACCTGTAAGGCGTTCGACAATGTCGGCACCGGCATCCGCAGCGACAGCTTCAATTTGGTTCAACGCCTTGATCCGCGCCGATGACAGCGACGCTTCGGCAGCTGCCGCCTGTTCGGCAATCACCGCATTGCTTTTAGCAAGAGCTGCTTCGATGCTTGCCGTGGCCTTAGCTTTCGCGCCGGCAACAGAGTCTCGCGCCACTTTGTGTGCAGCCTCAATGCCTGCGGCGTAATCGGCGGTCATCTTGTCAGCCTGCAACTTGGCAGTCTCCGCGATCGCCAGATCACCCGAAATCTGACCCTCGCGTCGTTCGATCGTCCTCCCGATTTTAGGCAGGGTCGCCCGCACGATCCCGAAATACAGGATCGCAAAGAACATCGCCAACCAAGCAAGCTGGGGAACGAAATTATCGAGGTGGAACTGTGGCACCTAAGTCTGGCTCAGCTGAACGCGAGCGCCAGCGCGACGACCGCCGCGATCAACCCGAGTGCTTCAGTAACAGCGAAACCGAAGATCAGGCGTCCGCCCATTTTTGCGTCGGCTTCGGGGTTGCGCAACGCGCCGTTGAGGTACTGTCCGAAGATTGAGCCCACACCGATGGCGGCAAGACCCGCGCCAATCGCTGCCAAGCCTGCACCGATAACCTTTGCCGAACCAACGTCCATTTTGACTTCCTTCTTGCGTGTTTAGTGGAGATTGATCGCGTCGTTCAAATAGATCGACGCGAGGAGAGCGAACACATAGGCCTGAACGACCGCAATCAACACTTCCAGCGCGGAAAGCGCGACGTTGACAGCAAGCGGCAGAATACCGAAAACATAGGGGAGTGCGCCGAACGAACCGAGCGCCACGACGAAGGTGCCGAACACTTTCAGCAGCACGTGCCCTGCCGTCATGTTAGCAAAAAGGCGGATGGCCAACGTGAAGGGGCGGCTGAGAAAGCTCAAGAACTCTATACACGCGACAAAGACAGCCAGCGGAAAAAATGTTCCCTTCGGCCAAAACAGGCTGAAAAAGTGGAAGCCGTGTCTGGCGAAGCCGACAATGCAAACGAGAACGAACACCAGCACCGCCAGACCCAACGTCACCGCGATATGGCTCGTCGGCGTAAACGCGCCGACCCAAGGAATGAGCCCCAGCAGATTGCACGCGAGGACGAAAATGAAGACAGAGAAAATGAGCGGTACGAAACGCCTGCCCTCAGGTCCTACATTTTCGTCGAGCATTTTTCGAACAAAATCATAGAGATATTCAACTGCGGCCTGGGCCCGATTTGGTACCAGCTGCGGCCTCAGTGTTCCTATGAACAAGAACGCTGCCACCCCCACAAGCGCGACCAGCATCCAAAGGGACGAATTGGTGAACGACACATCGTAACCCAATACCTCCATCGGCTGGATCTTGACGATTTCGAACTGTTCCATTGGGTTTGCCATTGCAGTTCAGCGCTCCGAATCGACGTCGAACTGCTTCGACGTTTGAAGGGCGCGGCGCGTTCCGGCAGCAAAACCGAGCATTAGTAACACGATCATCGCCCAAGGCTTGGTCCCCAAACCGGCATAGTTGTCGATCAGCCAACCAATGAGCGCGGAAACGAGTACCGCACCGACAAATTCGATACCGACTGCCCAGCCCCGCCCTTCAGCCTGCGCATCCGCCGTCGATGGGCGCACGCTCGCGGCTTTCGCCGCAGCGATGCGCGCGCCAAGAGCGTCTTTTTCGGGTGTGCGGTCGTCGGCCAAAAATCACCCTGCGTTGAAAGAAAAGCCCCATAAAGCGCAATACCAAGCGGCTTCGGCGCGCGTCTAGGAAGGTGACGAGATCAAGTCAACTCTTGTGCAGTGCGGCAACTCAGCTGCAGTAGTCCGGCAGCGGGATTGGAGCCGACCCCTGCCGTACGCGCCAGACACCGTCGCGCAGCTGATAGGCCTGACCTGCGGCAACGCGCGTCTTCAACGTGGTGCACCCAACCGCAGCCGCGACGTCCTTCACAGTCACGCTGCGCTGTCCGGCGAGGTCGGTATAGGCGGCACGGCGCTTGATATTTATGCTTTCAAGCTCGGCGCGCACGCCGGCCGAAACCGTGCCACGCACGCCGAGGAAACCATCCGCTTGTTCACCGACCTGACCGGCCGTAAGTGCGGCTGCGAGGCCGGAGCCCTGCGCCGCAGCTACACCGCCAGTAGCGAGGAGTGCGGCCGTGATGATCAGTTTGGCGTTCATTTCGGAAACAGCTCCGGATTCGAGGTGATCAGGTCGGCGGCGTCTTTTTGCAGGCGGACGACCACTTCCTGTTTGATGTTGACGTTGAGATTAATCTCGATCGGCTTGTCAGGAGCCTTCACGCTGATGCACCCGGACATCAGGAGCATCCCGAACACGATAGATACCGTCGCTATTCTCATGCCCGCCCGACTCGCATCTCGCTTCCTTTTCGTCAATATCGTCGCATTCATGGATGGTTGACGATTGCGACAGGCTGAACGGGTCGGTTGAGCAACAATCCCGGATCCTGGAAGCTGCGCTGAGTATTTACCAGTCCACGAAACGGTGCCTGTATGCGGATTTTGAACTTGAAAGGTAGCCCGACAATCGATTTGGCAATGCCGCTCGGCGCGACCGGCGACTGATTGAAGCCGTCGAAGCGGACAAGGCTCACGATTTCTCCGTCGAGTGACCCGTTGAGGTCGATCACGAGATTACCGTATCGAATTGATTTGAGCGCATCGAATGCAAGCTTCGCCAGCGTATTGGTTTGCGCATTAGAAACATCGCCGACGTATGCGACCGTCCCACCTCCCGCCCGCGCGTTAATCTGTCCGCCCACTATTCGACCACCGGTTGCGTCGAAGACAATCGGCAACGTCCCGTCAAACGTACCGGTCGCTGCGATGTTTTCGAGTTTCAATTGTTCGATAAACTTTGCTGCATCGAGCGAAATCACGCGAAACTGCAAGGTGCGCGGCTTGGTTTGGCCGAAATCGAGCAACGCCGGATCGAGCACCAATTCGCCGCCTGCAAACGGCCAGTGCCCACGTTCGATTTCGACAACTTGATTGGGTCGCAATCGGAACGTGACGATTCCATCTTTCACCTCGACGCCCGGATTGACCATCGCGAGCTTCACGTGCTGCCCAAGCGGCGTCGACAGCGCGATCAAGTCGTCGAACTCAATCTCCCCCGAAGCACCGGTAACGGGGCCGAATGCAGCGGCAAGGTCGAGCGTGTGGCTGCGGAATTTGCCCGAGCTGGTAACCGTATCACCATTCCAACGGATGATGCCGCTGCCGTCGATCTGGCCATAAACGTCTGTAACGACACCGAGTGTTAACGGCGTCAGGGCCTCAGGCTGCAGGGTCTTACTGAAAGCGAGTCCATCTACCGAAAACCGTGCTTGTCCGACGCCCCGTGACAAATCGTGGGTAATCGTGAGTGTTGTGACCGTCTTGGTCGACACCGGTTCATGCAGGGTCGCCGTTACATCGACATGCCCACCCCTCAGCCGTAACCTCATATCCTGCGCCGACAGCGGCTTGAAACGCGGCTGCAACGCTTCGTCCGCGAGCATCAGCGTCCCGGCAATGTCGAGCCCTCCCCGTGCAAAATGCCACGTTCCCCGCCCTGCACTCGCAAGAAACGGAACACGCGAAATATTGCCTGCCAAGCCGCTGTAGTGCCCCGATAGGCCGTCCCGGCGCGCCAAGCCATCTAGACGGGCAATGTCCAACTGCGTGCGACGGTCGGTAGTTCCAATAAAGGCGGAAAAATCGGCGACCGAAATCGGCCCGCTCAAATCAAACGACGCCCCCGATGTCGCCATCACGAACGCTTGATTGCCGACGCGACCAGCCAATCGAAGCGGCCCGGTCCGTGCCCCACCGCTGACGCCGGTGCGCGTACTGCGGATCAACGCCTCCCCCCGAGTCGGGCACAGTGTCAGGCTGCTTGGTACAAGGGCGGTTCCCGCCAGCACGATACGGCGATAGGCAAGAGGCGTGCAGCCGGGCGCAAACACGATGTCATCGGTCGATGTGCGCTGTATGACGAGTGGCATCAGCAGGCCTTCTACGCGCCCGTCGCCGATAGGACCGTCGAGCGTTGCCACGGTCTCGACACGCATCGTTCCATCACGCCGGGCGGCGAACCGTATGGGAGACAGCGTGAGTTGTGCGGTTCCAGCACGATAGGGCGTCATGGAGAAGACCCCGCGCGTCGAGCCGTCAGCGGCGCGAGTCAAACGGCCATGTACCGCAGGAAAGCCTCCGCCTGCGATCGCCAGATCCGCTTCAGCGGCAATACCGGCCGAATCGACAGTGACGGCTCCGTTGCGGAGCAACAATGTACCCCCGCCGCGCGCGGCAGCGCGAAAATCCAAGAGGCGTACAGCAGCACCGCTATAATCAAAGCGCGCATCGATCACTGCTCCTTGCCCAGCACTTCCGATTGCTTGCGATAACGCACCAGCAATCGGGCCCACCGGCGTGCCGACAGCGCCGCCAAGCGCGCGTCGGAACGCGGCAACCTGCGCGGGATCGACGATAGCGCGCTCGACTTTCAATCGACCGGCCATCGTATTGGCACGGCCCACTCTAAAACTTCCGTCCGCCGAAAGTCCTACGGCGCGGATCTCGCCGAACCGAGCAGCAGGTCCGGCAACTGTAAATGTTCCCTGGGTATCGCCAGCATTGCCCGCAAAATTGAAATAGCCAAGTGGTTGTGCCATCTGAAGCGTGTTCTGACGGACGGCGCCCGTTGCAACTGTTCCCCTGCCCTTCCATCGGTCGAGCGCTTCGCTCAAGGTCACGTCAAATCGCGTTTCGCTCGGCCCGGCACGAAATGTTCCGCACGTTGAAGGAGCAGAGCGCAGTGTACCCACGAACTGTAGCTTTCGTTGCTGTACGGCGACTTTTGTGTCCAAGGCAGGCGCATCGAGCCGGCAGCCATCACGCCCGGCAAAGGGAGCAACCGCCTTCAACCTTCCTTTGAACCCGTCGCGAAGCTGGCCTGATCCCGCCACTACAGCAACAAAGTTGCCGATTTTTGTCTCGAGGAGCAATCGGGTGTCAGAAAGCTGGACGTTGATAGCGGGTAACGTGAACGGCTTTCCTGTTGAGACTGGCAATAATTTATCAATCTCGCCCCAACTCGCGCGCCCGTCGACGATGCGCCCGCGCAAACGCACCCCCCTTGCCTTCAGTGCGCTAACGGTGACACCGCTCCAGCTAGGCTTTAGCGATACCTCCACCCATTCAGCCGTCAGATCTGGATTCGCAGGATTGCCAATGCGGAGGTTCTCAATCCGCTGGGTCTGAAAACCGATGTCCTCCACGATATAGCTGGCGTTGATGCCGCGCTCGACCAGCGCACGGTCAATCGCCCCAGCTGCGATCGGGCGGCGCTGCGACCAGACGAGACCGAGCGTGAGCGTGAGCGAGACAATTGCCGTTCCGATCAGCAACATGCGTCCGAATTTTACCTTGCCCAGCCGCACGCAAACCCTCTTTATCCTCCCCCACCAGTTTGTCGCATTATCGGACAGAGGCAAGCCGTTTGACCCGAATTCCGCTTCGGCAGGTTATGATGGTTTGCAGATGCATGCACTCTGAACAATGGCCTTCGACTCGCGTTGCTGCACGTCGAAGCAGTGGCGCCGCAAACGCCGACGTTGAACCGTTTGGTTCGGTCGCAGCATTGGCCAGCCGCCGCTGCCACCCAAAGCTGCCAGCAACGCCGCACTTGACCGGCTCAACAGTTGGCGAGCTCGGGTCTGAGGATGCGGCATTTGCAACCGCACTGAGGCTCTGGGGCTCTGGGGCTCTGAGTGGACCGCAGCGCCGGCGATGCGCATCCGATTTGAAAACAGTCAGCGCCAAGGGCTGCGTCCAGAAAACAGATTTTAGCTCGACCAAATATAGCCCGCGGTACCATGAAAACAGGGGCCAAATCGTCAAATGCAGCCCTTTGCGCCCGAAGCTTATGCTCCTTTGGTCAAATAGGCGTGAAGTTCGGCAAGCGTTATCGTCTTGCTCTTGTCCTTGTCGGTCGCCGTGAAAGCCCCGCTCACCCAAGCTGCCAGTCCAGTCGGCGATAGCGGCTTCCCCCCGGACTTGGCTTTAAGTGTTATAATACAAGTCGTGAACTCGGCCTTATCGCGAACACGATTGCCATCCTTTTCACAAGTCGGGAATTCCCAAGCAGTTAATGCCTTTGGATCGGCGGGCGTTACCGACGTGGTGGTGGTTTCACGGGTCGTCGTCGCCGGTTGGCCCGCTGTCTGTGCGGAGGGTGCCGTCGTCACTGTTGATCTTTTGGTTGTCGCAGAAGTCGGTGTTTCGGGTTCCATTTGCGCCAAAGCCGGCGTTGAGAGCGCAAGAGCGCTGACCGCGATCAGAGAGGTTTTCATGGGCATTCTCCATCATTGAATGCTGGCGAAACGACTATTGGATGTTGGTGAAACGACTATTTTCTATTCCGCAACTTCAACGGACCACGGCTTAACCAGGTTGCTGACTCGACCGCGTTGTCGGCCCGCTTCGTCCCTGCTACCGGCTGCGGTCATGATTGAACGCTATTCCCGTCCCGCCATGGCCGCGCTTTGGAGCGCCGAAAGCCGTTATCGCATCTGGTTCGAAATCGAGGCGCACGCGCTGGACGCGCTTGTCGATCTCGGTGTCGTGCCGCATTCAGCGGCGAAGGCCGTTTGGGCGTGGTGGGCGACGAACCCTGTTATCGACGTCGTCGCGATCGATGCTATCGAGGCCGTTACCAAGCATGATGTGATTGCCTTCTTAACGTGGGTCGCCGAGCACGTTGGCGATGAGGCGCGGTTCCTGCATCAAGGCATGACGTCGTCAGACGTGCTTGATACCTGCCTCGCAGTCCAACTCGCACGGGCATCTGACTTGCTGATTGCCGACCTCGATGCCCTGCTTGACGTTCTCGAGCGTCGGGCATTCGAGCACAAGTTTACGCCGACCATCGGTCGCAGCCACGGGATCCACGCCGAACCGGTCACTTTTGGCCTGAAACTCGCGCAGGCCCATGCCGAGTTTGCTCGCAATCGGAACAGGCTCGTTGCGGCACGCGATGAAATCGCGACCTGCGCAATTTCAGGCGCTGTGGGCACGTTTGCAAACATTGATCCGCGTGTCGAAAAGCATGTCGCTGCGAAGATGGGTCTAGGGATTGAGCCGGTGTCGACTCAAGTCATCCCGCGCGACCGGCACGCGATGTTTTTTGCGACGCTCGGCGTCATCGCGTCATCGATCGAAAGGCTCGCGACCGAAATTCGCCATCTGCAACGCACCGAAGTCCTCGAAGTCGAGGAGTATTTCTCGCCCGGACAAAAGGGCTCGTCGGCGATGCCGCACAAGCGCAACCCCGTACTAACAGAGAATTTGACCGGCCTTGCCCGCATGGTCCGCAGCGCCGTAACTCCCGCGCTGGAGAACGTTGCGCTGTGGCACGAACGTGACATCAGCCATTCGTCGGTAGAACGCTACATCGGCCCCGATGCTACGATCACGCTCGACTTTGCGCTGGCACGATTGACGGGCGTCGTCGACAAGCTCTTGATCTATCCCGTCCGAATGCAGAAGAATCTCGACCGCATGGGCGGTCTTGTCCACTCGCAGCGCGTGCTGCTTGCCCTCACCCAGGCAGGCATGAGCCGCGAAGACGCCTACAAAGCGGTACAGCGCAATGCGATGCAAGTATGGGAGTCCGATGGGACTCTGTCTCTCATGGAGTTGCTGAAAAATGACGCTGAGGTCACTGCCCACCTGGCTGCTGCCGACGTTGAGGACAAGTTTGACCTCGGCTATCATTTCAAGCAGGTCGATAGGATTTTTGAGCGAGTATTCGGGCGACAATGAGCTCGAAGAGCGGGGGAGCAACGCTGTAACGAGGGCACGGCGAACCCGACCGCTTCGCGAGGTCTCTGCGGTCAGTTGCAAATACTGCATCTCTACGTAATATTATTACGCTTGTAATAGCCCACTAAATTACTAGATTTTGCTGCGCTGCAACATCGGTTGGAGCGGGCACCGGCCCTTGCCGGTAACAGGAGACCAAAGGTGCAGATGTTCGAAGTGGCGGTTTTCACCGTCGTCGCGATCCTCACCCAGGTCCTGCTTGCAGGCGTTCTCATCGCTTAAGTAAGACCCGGGCACCCGCCCGCTCTGCCGGAACTTGATTCCAAAAGCAGAGTGGGCGGATAGCTCCTCAGACAATGTCGTCGAATACCGAACGCAACTTGTCGAAGAAGCCCGTTGATTTGGGACATTCCTCGCCAGTCTCGGTTTCACGAAACGCCGCCAGCAATTCTTTCTGTTTCGGCGTCAACTTGGTTGGCGTTTCGACCTCGACCTGCACCACGATATCGCCGGTACCGCGCCCATTGAGAACGGGCATCCCGACACCGCGCTGGCGCAGTTGCTTGCCCGACTGGATACCCGCTGGAATGCGGATTTCGTGACGCGTTTGATCGAGGCCGGGAATTTCGATGCTTCCGCCGAGCGCTGCGGTCGTAAAACTGATGGGCGCACGACAGAACAAGGTCGTGCCCTCGCGTTCAAAGATCGCATGTCTGGTTATATGCAAAAAAATGTAGAGATCGCCCGCCGGCGCTCCTCGCGCACCGGCCTCGCCCTCGCCCGAGAGGCGAATCCGCGTGCCTTGGTCGACACCCGCTGGGATATTGACAGCCAAAGTCTTTGCTTTGTCGACACGGCCTTCACCGCGACACGATCCACAAGGCTCGGCTATCACCTGCCCGGCGCCGTGACACGTCGGGCAAGTCCGTTCGACGACGAAAAACCCTTGTTGCGCCCGGACTTTTCCATGACCGCCACACGTGCCGCACTGGCGTGCCGAGGTTCCCGGTTTGGCGCCCGTGCCGACGCATGGATCACAGACTGCCGAGACCTCGATACTGACTTCGGTAGCTTTGCCGTGAAACGCATCTTCTAATGTAATTTCAAGGTCATATCGTAGATCGGCCCCGCGTCGCGCGCCCGATTGCCGCCCGCGCCCACCGCCGCCCATGAATTCGCCAAAGATGTTGTCGAAGATATCGGAAAAACCCCCGAAGTCCTGCGCGCCGGCTCCGGCCCTGCCATTCTGAAAGGCGGCGTGCCCAAACCGATCGTAAGCTGCACGCTTCTGCGAATCCTTCAGGCAGTCGTAAGCTTCCGAAATTGCCTTAAAGCGTGCTTCAGCATCGCTATTACCGGGATTTTTGTCCGGATGAAATTTCATCGCGAGCTTGCGGTAGGACGTCTTGATCGTCCCGTCGTCGGCAGTCCGCTCGACTTCAAGCAGGTCATAGTAATCGATGTCGGCCATAGTCGCGCCCCAAAGGCCCTTCGAGACGGGCGGTCGACCAGTTCAGTCCCTACCGGGAGCGAACGGCGCAAAAGTCCGCTCGTCCCGAGTACCCGTTGAACCTGTCGAAACGGCCTATCGAAGAACCGCCAGCATTACTTCTTGTCTTCAACTTCCGAGAACTCGGCGTCGACCACATCTTCGTTGCTCGCGGTAGCCGTTTCGCCACCGGGCGACGCCGTTGCGGCCTGCTCCTTCTCGTAGATTGCTTGCCCCAGCTTCATCGCAACCTGAGTCAGCGCATTGGCCTTTTCGGTCATCGCATCGACATTGCCTCCCTCGACAGCTGTCTTCGTTTCTGCGACGGCCGCTTCGATCTCGGCTTTGAGCGCGGCATCAATCTTGTCACCATTATCGGTCAGCTGGCGTTCGGTCGAATGGATCAGCGATTCAGCGTTGTTCTTCGCTTCAGCCGCAGCGCGCCGCTTCTTGTCTTCGTCGGCGAACTGTTCGGCATCCTTGACCATCTGGTCGATATCGGAATCGGACAAACCGCCCGATGCCTGGATCTTGATCTGCTGTTCCTTGCCCGTACCTTTATCTTTCGCACTGACGTTGACGATGCCGTTGGCGTCGATGTCAAACGTGACTTCGATCTGTGGCACGCCGCGCGGCGCGGGAGGGATACCGACGAGATCGAACTGACCGAGGACCTTGTTATCCGCCGCCATTTCGCGCTCGCCCTGAAACACCCGAATTGTCACCGCGCCCTGATTGTCGTCCGCGGTCGAATACGTCTGAGACTTCTTTGTCGGGATCGTGGTGTTTCGATCGATCATACGCGTGAACACGCCGCCAAGCGTCTCGATGCCGAGTGAAAGCGGCGTCACGTCGAGCAGCAGCACGTCTTTGACGTCACCCTGGAGAACACCCGCCTGGATCGCTGCACCCATTGCCACGACTTCATCGGGATTAACGCCGGTGTGCGGCTCCTTGCCAAAGAAATTCTTAACAACTTCGCGCACGCGCGGCATGCGGGTCATACCCCCAACGAGGACGACCTCATCGATCTTGTCCGCGTTCAGCCCCGCATCTGCCAAAGCCTTTTTGCAAGGCTCCAGCGTGCGCGTGACCAGACTTTCAACCAGCTTTTCGAGGTCAGCGCGAGTCAATGTCTCGACCAGATGAAGCGGCGTCGTCGTGCCGCCTTCCATGCGCGCCGTGATGAACGGCAAGTTGATCTCCGTCGTTGCCGAAGACGACAGCTCGATCTTGGCCTTCTCGCCCGCTTCCTTCAGCCGCTGCAGCGCAAGCTTGTCAGTTTTGAGGTCAAGCCCTTCCTTCTTCTTAAACGCGTCGGCCAAATACTCGACGATCTTGTTGTCGAAATCCTCGCCGCCCAGGAACGTGTCTCCGTTGGTCGACTTCACCTCAAATACACCGTCGCCGATTTCGAGAATCGAAATATCGAAAGTGCCGCCGCCGAGATCATAAACAGCAATCGTCTTGCCATCCTGCTTCTCGAGGCCATAGGCGAGCGCAGCCGCTGTGGGCTCGTTGATGATGCGCAAGACGTCCAGGCCCGCGATCTTGCCCGCGTCCTTTGTCGCCTGACGTTGCGCGTCATTAAAGTAAGCTGGGACGGTAACGACGGCTTGGGTCACAGTCTCGCCGAGATAGCTCTCGGCGGTTTCTTTCATCTTCTGGAGAATGAATGCGCTGATCTGCGCCGGCGAATAATCTTCGCCGCCGGCTTTCACCCATGCGTCGCCGTTCGGACCCTTGGCGATGCTGTACGGAACCAGCTCGGTATCCTTCTTGGTTATCGGGTCGTCAAACCGGCGACCGATCAGGCGCTTTACCGCAAAAATCGTGTTGTCAGGGTTGGTCACTGCTTGCCGCTTGGCCGGCTGGCCAATCAAACGCTCGCCATCCTTTGCAAATGCAACAATCGACGGCGTGGTGCGCGCGCCCTCGGCATTTTCAATGACCTTGGGCTTGCCGCCCTCCATAACCGCCACACACGAATTCGTCGTGCCAAGGTCGATCCCAATAACTTTTGCCATAGCGTTGTCTTGCCCTAGGTTGTTGGTGGGACGTCGCTAAAAGCGCCGAGCCCGGTTGAACGTGTCACAAAGCGATATAGGTGGGCGTTCCCTTGCCACAAGGCGTGGCCCCGCTTAGCTAGATTTCTTAAGCAGGACAGGATTTGAATGATGCGCGCGCTCAGCATTTATGCAGTGGTTTCGGTTCTGGCCGTTTCAGGGTGCGCACAGCCCAAGGAACTGAAAATAGACGGCCCCGTGATCCGCCTGTCCGCAAACCCGAAAGCTCCGGCAGCAGGGTATTTCACACTCAAGGGCGGGCTAACTGCCGACCGGCTGTTATCAGTGACCTCCCCGATCGTCATCCGCATTGAAATGCACCAAAGCATGACATCAGCCGGGCCTTCGGCTGGCTCGAGCGGCGCTATGACGAGCATGAAGCTGCTCGACGGCGGTGTCGAGATCCCTGCGGGCGGCACCGTCAGGTTCAGTGAGCGTGAACGCCACTTGATGCTGTACAACATCAACCCGGGCGTCAAGACGGGCGATACCGTACAGCTCAATTTCACCTTTGCCAGTGGGTTGATCCTACAAACCTATGCGCCGGTTCGTGCAGCAGGCTCGTTGATCTAGCACATGTCGGGACGCCCGCTTACCCAAGGAGAAATCGCCCTCTCCCGCAGCGTGTTTGCCCAGGCTATCGATTACGACCGGGTCCGGCTGCACCGGCAAAAATGGATTTTCTTCCAACCCCGCTCCACCGTGATGGCGCCTGATGGTCAGATATGGTTCCACCCCCAGGGGAAGATCTATTCTGACGACTTCAGCGCGCAGAGCCTCGATGCTCAGGGTCTGTTTATTCACGAGATGACGCATGTGTGGCAGCGACAAAAAGGGATCTTCCTGCCACTCGTCCGACACCCGTTCTGCCGCTACCGTTATACGCTCAGATCGGGGTGGCCACTTGAACGCTATGGCATCGAGCAGCAGGCAGAAATTGTCCGCCACGCCTTCCTGCTGAGCGTCGGACATCGTGTCCGCGGTGCGGCGCCGCAGGCTCACTATCCTGCTATCCTTCCGGTTGGCAGCGCGGCAATCATTGATTAACCAATCGGGGCCAAGCTCAATGCATGACCTTTGAGCCCGAGTCTTTCGACGCCATAACCGAAATTTCAATCCCCGCCGACGTATGGAAGGGACTGCGCGAGTTCGCAAAATCGGCTCGTGAGGCGCGTGACGCCAAAGGCTACTACCCGCGACGTAACGAGCTGATGGTAATCCTGACCGACGCCCGCGCCTGCATCGACCGGATCAACGCTACGCTGAGCTAAGCAGCTCGCGCGACCCCAACCATTGCTGCCCGCAGCAATCTGTCCTTGATCATATAGCCGGCCTGCATTTCGTGTATGATCGTGCCCGGTTCCTGATCGCTCGGCAGTTCGATCATCGCCTGATGCTTGTTCGGATCGAGCTTTTCTCCGATGGCAACAATGCGTGAGATACCGTTACGTTCGAATACCTTGTCGAGCTCGCGCCCCGTCGCCTCGAGCCCGACAACCAAGCCCTTGAACTTGTCGTCATCGCGCAAGTCCTGAGGAATGGCTTCGAGCGCGCGGGTTAGATTGTCGGCAACCGACAACACGTCCCGGGCGAATGCGGTCGCAGCGTAGGAGCGCGCGTCTTGCGCGTCCTTTTCCATGCGTCGGCGAACGTTTTGAGTTTCGGCCTGCGCATACAGAACGGCCTGTTTGGCTTCTGCCAATTCAGCCTCAAGCGCGGCATACTGTGTGTTTGTGTCGGGTTCCGACGGTGCCCCTTCGGCGATCATCTCGTCCTGGGCCATCATGTCGTGCGCACTCTCATTCTCGTTCATCTTCGTCAATCTCGCCAAAGTCTCTGTGATAATGTTTGAGCCGTGAATTCCACCATTGGGACGACGCGGGCATAGTTCAACCGAGTTGGGCCAATTACACCGACGACGCCGACAACGCGGCCTTCCCTGTCATGATAGGGGGCCGCTATCACTGACGAACCCGATAGCGCAAACAGCTTGTTCTCCGCGCCTATAAACACTTTGGCCGCCGAAGCGTTGCTTGCCGAGCCCAGAAGCAACGCAATTGCTTCTTTACCCTCAATCTCGTCCAGCAATTGCCGGACGCGATCGAGGTCGGCCATGGCAACGTCGTCGATCAGGTTTGCCGCGCCGCGCACGATCAGCACCGGCCGCGCAGCGCCATCCTGCGACCATATTGCCAGACCGCGTTCGATCAATTCACGCGAAGCGCTATCGAGTGCAGCTTTTTCATTGCGCAGCTCGCTCGCAATCCGGGCCTGCGCCTCCACCAGTGTCAGCCCCGCAAGCCGCGCCGACATGTAATTACACGCTTCGGTCAAGGCATCCGTGCTCAGCCCCTCGGGCATGGCGATGACGCGGTTCTCTACCGAACCATCGTCACCGACGAGAACCGCCAGCGCTTGCGCCGGCGACAGCGCCACGAACGCAAACTGGCGCACGCGCACTTGGCGCGGCGGAACAAGCACGAGACCCGCGCATGCCGACAACCCCGAAAGCGCTGCGCTGGCCGCAGCCAAAGCATCCTCAACCGGCCCGGCTGACGACAGCCGTCGTTCAATGACGGCACGTTCTTCAATGGTGGGTTCGGCCGCCTGCATCATCCCGTCGACGAATAGCCGTAGTCCTGTTTCGGTCGGCATGCGTCCTGCCGACGTGTGCGGGTGCGCCAGCAGACCTGCCTCCTCAAGATCCTGCATGACGTTGCGGATCGATGCGGGCGACAGGTTCAGGCCGGAAAGTTTGGATATGGTGCGCGATCCAACGGGCGCGCCGGAATCGAGATAGGTCTCGACGACGACGCGGAACACGTCGCGAGCGCGTGTGGTCAGTTCCTGAACAGGTGCGGACATCCGTGAGATATAGCTCTCAACGTCGCCGCGAGAAGACCAAGCAGCCAACACCTACAATTGCCAACAGCACGCCCCACATCGCCCAGATACGTTGATCGAGCATAAAACTGGACGCGGGCCACATGATGACGCCCGTGCCCTGTCCGATCCACAGCAGACCCATTAACAGTGCAACGATACCGACAACCGTCAACGCCATCTTCATGAAATCATCCTCTGTTCCCGGCTGGCGTCACACCAGTTGCCTCGCTAGATGCCCGCTTTCATCATCGAAGGACAGCCCCACATGCGCCCATCCGGCCGCGCCCCCGACCAGATGCGAACGATCAGCATCGAACCCGGTTTCACAAAGCATGCCGAAGGCTCGGTGCTCGTCAGTTTCGGCGACACGCGCGTGCTCGTGACTGCCAGCATCGAGGAACGCGTTCCCCCGTTCCTGCGCGGCAAGGGTGAGGGCTGGGTAACTGCCGAATACGGCATGCTGCCCCGCGCCACCCACACGCGCAGTTCGCGCGAAGCCGCCAAGGGCAAGCAATCGGGTCGTACTCAGGAAATTCAACGGCTGATTGGACGCAGCTTACGTGCCGTTGTCGACATGAAGTTGCTTGGAGAACGCCAAATTACGATCGACTGCGACGTCATCCAGGCGGACGGGGGCACCCGTACAGCGTCGATTTCGGGCGGGTGGGTCGCACTCCGCCTCGCTGTCGACAAGCTGATTACCGAAGGCAATCTCACCACCGACCCGATCAGGCAACAGGTAGCGGCAATAAGTTGCGGGATTTATAACGGAGTACCCGTGCTTGATCTCGACTACATCGAGGATTCCAACGCGCATGCCGATGCGAATTTTGTCCTGCTCGATGATGGGAACATCGCCGAGGCGCAGGCAACCGCCGAGGGGGCAACATACGACGAGGAAGCGTTGCTGCGGTTGCTGCGGCTGGCGCGAATCGGCTGCACTGAAATATTCGCTGCACAAAAGGCGGCGGTGGGACGGTGAGGAAACTGGCCGCCGGCCGCCTTGTTATCGCGAGCCATAACGAGGGCAAGGTGCGCGAAATCCGTATGCTGCTTGCGCCATTCGGCATGGCGCCGGTGTCGGCCAAGGCGCTCGACCTGCCAGAGCCCGACGAAACCGGAACGACGTTCGTCGCCAATGCGATGATCAAGGCTCGCTCGGCGGCCGACCAGTCCGGCTTGCCGGCTTTGGCCGACGACAGCGGGCTGGTCGTCGAAGCGCTCGGCGGTGAACCGGGCGTCTACACGGCGAACTGGGCGGAAACCGAAGACGGCTTGCGCGACTGGAAGCTGGCGATGCGTAAAGTCGAGGACCGGCTGCGGGCGCTAGGACCAAGCGTCTCGCGCTCGGCGCATTTTACCTGCACACTGGCACTGGTCTGGCCTGATGGCAGCGACCTGTTTTGTGAAGGACGCGTCGAGGGCACTTTGGTATGGCCTCCACGCGGCAAAAAGGGGTTCGGGTATGACCCGGTATTCGTCCCGCTCGGCCATACCGAGACGTTCGGCGAAATGGACCCATCGAGGAAACACGCGATCAGCCACCGCGCACATGCGTTCGCGCGCTTGGTTGAGCTGGCATTTTAGCGCATCGCCACGCCGAACACGTTGCCAGCCGGAAAGTACCGACATACGAGATAGTCGTCGCCGGTATTGCTCGAAATTGCGCACCCTACCCGGTTCGTCTGCGACCAGACCATCTGGGTGTAGTGACCGACGGCCTTCCAATTACCGGTTCGGCTGATGTCGGGAAACTGACCGGATTTGAAGTGCCCGCGCTCGTCGACCCAGCTCCCCGCCATGGTCGCATAACTGAATGCTCGGCGTGTCCCCATCCATAAATTCTCGCCTTGGCGCAGGCGGACGCCGGTCTGTGGATCATGTGCAAACCGGGCGACTGCAGCGAGCCGGCGGGCGTAGGCCAGCGCGTCGGCCTCAAGCCCATTGTCCCACACCAGCGGGTTCGACCCGTATGCTGCCCGCTCGCGGTTATGTGCATCCAGAATTGTCGCGCGCATCAACGCGTCGCCGCGCGGCCGGTAGCGACCGTCCCAGCGCTCAGTAATTGATTTCTCCTGCGCCAAAATAACGATCGGGAATGCAATTGGCGCGACAAGCGCAGAGGCAGTAAGGAGGACGCGAGACATCATGGCCACTGCTCTTACCCATCCTGCTTTTAACGCAACGCGAGCGCGCCCCGATTCCGATGAGCCGTTCGCGCTCTACGTCCACTGGCCGTTTTGCGTCTCGAAATGTCCTTATTGTGACTTCAACAGCCACGTCCGTGAAAGCGTCGATCAGGGCGCGTGGCGTGCTGCGTTGCTGGCTGATTTGGCTCACGAGGCCTCAAAGTTGCCGGGACGCAGACTGGGATCGATCTTTTTTGGTGGGGGAACGCCCTCGCTGATGCCGCCAGAGACGGTTGCGGCGATCATTGACGCGGCAACAGGCCATTGGCCGATCGCGAGCGACATCGAAATCACCCTCGAGGCCAACCCGTCATCGGTCGAGGTCCTGCGTTTCGCCGATCTCGCCCGGGTTGGCGTTAACCGGGTGTCGCTGGGCCTGCAGGCACTCGACAATGCCGCCCTCACTTTCCTCGGTCGCGCGCACGACGTTGACGAGGGACTATCTGCACTCAACACAGCGCAGTCGACGTTCAAGCGGGTCAGCTTCGACCTCATCTATGCCCGTCCCGATCAGACAATCGAAGAATGGGATGCCGAACTCGCCCGTGCGCTGGGATACGGCACCGAGCATCTCTCGCTTTACCAACTCACGATCGAACCCGGCACCCGGTTTGCAACACTTGCAGCTCAGGGCAAACTCATCCCTCTCGACGCCGATGCGGCTGCCGATCTGTTCGACCTGACCCGCGCGCGGACGGCGGGCGCCGGTCTGCCCGCGTACGAAATTTCCAACCACGCTCGACCGGGCGCAGAAAGCCGCCACAACCTGACCTACTGGCGCTACGGCGATTACGCTGGCGTCGGGCCGGGCGCCCATGGACGACGTAAAGGCGTGGCGACAGTCCGCCACAAAAAACCGGAAAATTGGATGAACGCCGTCGCCCGTAACGGTCACGGCATTGCCACCGAAGACGTTCTGAGCGATCGCGACCACGCCGTCGAAGCGCTGGTCATGGGGCTCAGGCTTCGTGAAGGCGTCGATATCGACCGAATTTCCCTGCGCAGCGGTGTTGCCGATCCGGTTGATCGAGCCGCTATCGAGCGCCTTGCCGCGCTCGGCCTGATCGACTTTGCAGGCGCACAACTGAGAGTTACCGACGCTGGCTTCTGCGTTCTCGACGCGATCCTGACCGAAGTCGTAGCAGACTAGAACCCGCGGGGAGCGCCGTCCAAGACCACGAATCCGCCAGGTCCCGCCTGCTGGACTTCAAGTGCACGATCGGCAATACCGTCGCGACCGAAGCGGAACGCCCCGTCGATGCCGGTAAAGCCCCCAGGATCAGTCAGGCGCCCCACCGGAAAAAGGCTGCCGAATTTCCAGTCACTCCCAATGCGCGTGACGAGCAGAACCGCGTCATAGCCGAGGCTCGAAAGTCTGTAGGGTCCCTTTCCAAAGCGCACGCGGTACTTGCTTGCGAGCTGTTTGTAGAGACCATCCGACACGCTCGCGAACACCGCACCCTTGATCGCCGGATTCGATGCAAGCGACTTCTCGGTGTTCCACAATTCGGTCCCGAGCAATCGGGTTGATGATCCGCCTCTGGCGCGAATAATCGGCGCGGCCTGCACCGCGACACGTGCCGAATCTGCAATGAGAACAGCGTCGTAGGCTGAAGCATTCGACATTCTTGTGATGGCGGCGTTGATCGACCCGGCGCTGCGGTCGAAAGTCTGGAGTGAAACGACCTGCCCACCCTCTGCTTCGACACTGCGCAGGAGGGCTGTCGACGCGCGTTGACCGTAAAGACCGGCTGGCACGAGCCCGGCGAACTTGGTTGCGCCCCTCGATTTGGCGTAGGCAACGATGCGCTCGATCGATTGCGCGGGTGCAAAGCCCATGACAAAGACGCCGTTTCCGGCAACCCCGACATCGTTTGAAAAGCTGATAACCGGGACGCGCGCCGCGCGCGCAATCGGTGCGACGCTGCGAACATCTTCGGCCAGCAACGGACCAAGGATGAGGCGGTTGCCTTCGGCCACGGCTTTCTGCGCCGCCGCCGCTGCGCCTGTCGCTGTGTCATACATCGTCATTCGGATGGTTTTACCGCCGGTATCGAGCACGGCCATGTTGGCCGCATTGGCGATTGATTCGCCGACGCCCGCGTTCGGCCCGGTCAGCGGCACCAGCAGGGCAACCCGGTTGCGCTGGGTGTCAGTCGGTAATTGACCGACAGGTTCCTGGATCGGCGGCTTTGCTGCAGGTCCGACGGGACGGGGTGCTCCCTTTGGGACAACCTGACAGGCCGAAAGCATCGCCGCTCCCAATAATGCAAGCCACTTGCTCGCGCGGCCGATTTGCCCCAGCGCCGTCACCTCTGCCATGAAACCATTTTTCCTTATGAACGCAACACTCGCGCCAGGACTCTATATCGTCGCCACGCCAATCGGCAATCTCGGCGACCTCACGCCCCGTGCAGCGGCGGTGCTGATCCACGCCTCTGTACTTTGTGTCGAAGACAGCCGGGTTACGGGAAAGCTGCTCAATCACCTTGGTGTAAAACGTCCCATGACACCGTATCATGATCACAACGCCGATTCCGTACGCCCCGGCCTTATTGCACGCATGGGGAACGATTCTGTCGCTCTGGTATCGGACGCGGGAACACCGCTGATCTCGGACCCCGGATACAAGCTGGTCCGCGAGGCGCGGCTGGCAGGCCATAGCGTCTTTACAGTGCCGGGCGCGTGCGCCGCGATCGCCGGTTTGACGCTCGCTGGTCTACCTACCGACCGCTTCCTCTTCGGCGGGTTCCTGCCTTCGAAGGCAAAGGCGAAGGCTGATGCCATAGCCGACCTTGCCCATGTGCCGGCCACACTCGTTTTCTACGAATCTGGCCCTCGTCTCGGCGCGACGCTGGCTGCATTACGCGAGGTTCTGGGCGATCGTGAAGCAGCAGTCGCGCGCGAGCTGACCAAGGCCTATGAGGAATGCGTGACGGGAACCCTCACCACATTGGCAAAACGCTATGCCGACGCCCCCCCTAAGGGCGAGATCGTCGTCCTTGTTGGGCCACCTGCGGTGCGCGAAGTCGCCATCGATTGCGACGCCGCGCTGCGCGACGCGCTATCCCGCCTGCCGCCAGGTCGTGCCGCCAGCGAAGTCGCTGAAGCGACAGGCCTCGACCGGCGCACGCTCTATGCGCGCGCGCTCGAGCTGAAGGGCGCCGCGTGAGTTGGGCTGCGCTTGCAGCGCGCGGCCGCCATGCCCAACGCGTTGCTTCCCGGTATCGCCAGATGCGGGGACGGCGCATCGTCAATCCGCGTGGCCGTACCCCCGTCCATGACGCCCGCATGGTGCGAAAATCTGGCACGACCGCGCTCGTCAAGGTCAAGGCGTGGGACTGGCCTGTTCAAATCGACGGGCAGCGACATGATCCTGATGGCGCCCGAACGCCGACCAGAAAACCTCTCCAACGCTTGGGACCTATAGCATGAGCTTGCGAATCGCCTTCCAAATGGACCCGATGGAGGGTCTCAACATTGCCGGAGATTCGACCTTTGCCTTGATGCTCGCGGCGCAAGCGCGGGGTTACGCCTGTTTTCATTATCGGGCCCCCGATTTAACGTGGGAGGGTGATCGGCTTTACACCATGGCCACGCCGGTGACGGTTCGGCGCGAAGCAGGCAATCATTTCACGCCCGGTGAGCCTGTCCTGCTTGATCTTGGTCGCGACATCGATGTCGTGTGGATGCGGCAGGACCCACCGTTCGACCTGAACTACATCACTGCGACACATCTGCTCGAACGTATTCAGCACGAAACATTAGTCGCCAATGACCCCGCGAGCGTGCGCAACGCACCCGAAAAGCTATTTGTGCTCGACTATGCCCGCTTCATGCCGCCGACAATGATTACACGTTCACTTGGGGCGGCGCGTGAATTCCTAGCCCAGCACAGCGAAATCGTGTTGAAACCTCTGCACGGCAATGGTGGCAAAGCGATCTTCAAGATCGGGAGCGACGGCGCTAACCTATCTTCGTTGCTGGAAGTATTTAACACCGCCTATGTTGAGCCCCACATGATCCAGGCTTTCCTGCCAAGCGTGGCGGCTGGTGATAAGCGGATCGTGCTCGTTGACGGCAAGATCGCGGGCGCTGTGAACCGCATCCCTGGCAAGGGCGAAATCCGCTCCAACCTCGCAGTCGGCGGCACGGCAGCCAAGACGATCCTCACGCCGCGCGAGCTTGACATCTGTGCAGCAATGGGTCCGGAATTGAAGGCGCGCGGCCTGATCTTTGTCGGTATCGACGTAATCGGGGGCGAATGGCTGACCGAGATCAACGTCACATCACCGACGGGAATTGTTGCGATCGACCGGTTCAACGGAACGAATACGGCGGCGATGATTTGGGACGCTGTAGAGAGGAGGCTCGCGCACTGAGGCCGAGACGATGGCGGTCACCAGCGCGCAGTTGCTGGGTGGGTACCGGGAAATCGCTGCTGGGACCCAAAGCGCTTAGAACCAAGCGTCGCTCCTGGCGGTCGCCGGGTAGATCGCAAGGGATATCTGGCGCCAGGAGTTGCGAGCTGGCCGCCGAATACGCTGACCTGCGGCAAGCTGCACGAGCGTTCGAGCGGCGGTTCGGTGAGAGGGGGCAAACGCGCACGAAACGGCACATCATTGCCACTGCGATGTGAACGCCCCAGGCGGGCAGCTGTAAGGGCGTGTTATGAAAGACGAATTCGCAAAATTAGTCGAGGCGCAGGTCGTTACGGTGCTTCAGGTCTACGCGAAGCGACTGGGAACCCTGCTGTCCAGCTAAGCTCGGGGATGAGCGTTCCGGTAAACATCGAGGAGATGAGCGGCGTCGACCGAAGTATAAATTTGCGTTGAGGTCAAGCTGGCATGTCCGAGTAATTCTTGCAGCGATCGCAAATCCACGCCGCGCGCCAGTAAATGAGTCGCAAAGCTATGGCGCAAGGCGTGAGGTGTGGTCCTTTCGGCCAGGCCCAGCCGTTCCCTTGCAATCCGCACCGAACGCCGAACCGTCGAAGGGTCAAGCGGTCCGCCACGCAAGCCACGAAAAAGTGGCATTGTCCGTTCGCAGACGTGTGGGCACGCGGCCACGTAAGTCTCGATCGCCTCATTTACCTGCGGGAGAAGGGGCACCATGCGCGTCTTGTCGCGCTTGCCCGTCACTGCCATGACTCTCCCGAGTGGTAGCACCGCGCCGGTGAGGCTCAATGCTTCGCCGATGCGCAACCCGGCGCCGTAAAGCAGCATCAGGATCGCCCAATCGCGCGCCGAAATCCACGCTTGGCGTCCCTGCGCCGCAACGTCCTCGGCCAAGGCGATCGCTTCGGCCGGCGAAACGGGACGCGGGACGCCGCGCTTGACCTTGGGCCCGCGGATCCGAGGCATCGAGTCCTCACCGCCGGTGAAGTGGATAAAGGCGCGGACCGCCGACAATTCGCGGGCGGCGCTTGCGTTGCACAGCCCATCAGCTCGTCGCGTGGAGAGGTAGTCACGGAGTTGGCGAGCATCGGGAATCGTGGAGTTACCGATATGCTCGATGAGCCGCTCGGCCGTCGCAACATAGGCGCGGACGGTATGCGGCGACCGACGGCGGTCGCGGGCGAGAAAGGCCCCAAATGCCGCAACGCTGTCAGACAATGCTTTGGCCCGTCTTTGCCCAATCCGCCATGAAGCCGGCAATCCCCTTCTCGGTCAGCGGGTGGTTGAACAGCGCTTTTATGACATTTGGCGGCGCGGTCATGACATCTGCCCCTATGCGCGCGCTTTCGAGGACGTGGATCGGGTGGCGAACGCTTGCAACGAGAATCTCGGTTGCGAACGCATAATTGTCGTAGATCAGGCGGATATCTCGAATTAAATCCATGCCGTCGGACCCAACGTCGTCAAGCCGTCCTACGAACGGCGATACGAACGTCGCGCCGGCCTTTGCCGCAAGCAACGCCTGATTGGCAGAAAAACAGAGCGTTACATTCACCGCGGCCCCGTCGCTGGTCAGCGCCTTGCACGTCTTAAGACCGTCAATCGTCAACGGCACCTTCACGCAGATATTGTCTGCCACTTTCCGCAAAATGTTAGCCTCAAGCATCATTGTCGGATGGTCGAGCGCGACAACCTCGGCCGACACTGGACCGTCAACGATCTTGCAGATCTCCTTGACGACATCGAGGAACTGGCGCCCGGACTTGGCGATCAGCGAAGGATTGGTGGTAACGCCGTCTAGCAATCCCGTCGCAGCCAGCTCGGCGATATCGGCAGTATCGGCAGTATCGACAAAAAATTTCATGTCTTGTGTAACCTTTGCTGATCGTTGTGGATGGCACCAAACCGACGCCTGCGCGTTACAATGGGTGTGTACAGCTCGCCGAAGGAGAAATCGATGCGAAAACTGACCGTCATCACCGTGCTGGCAAGTCTTGCGATCGGCACTGCGGTGCGCGCCGACATTGGCATTGACATCCGCCAGATAAATCAGCAGCGCCAGATCGACGCGGGCAAGCGCTCCGGCAAGCTGTCGCTGCGCGAGCGGGAGATTTTGACCAATGAACAGCGAGCTATCAAACGGCAGGAAGCGCGTTATCGCAACAGTGGTGGTCGATTCAGCAATCGGGAACAGGGTCTGATCATGGCAATGCTCGATCGCTCGCAAGCGCACATCAATCGCCTTAAACATAACCGTGTGCGGGGCCCCAACAGCGTACCGAAACCTTTTTGATCGGTCTTTAGGGCGCCGCGGTGGCTTCTTGGCCGAGATCGACTTCATTACAATCCCGCCGGTCACCGCATGCCCGATCGGTGGCTCGGCGTTGACAACAGCCTGAGCAATGAGGTGCTGGACGATTGGCGCATCGAACGCTTCGGCCATAAGCAAGTAAACATGGCGTACTTGAAGACCTGCGCCATCGAGGACTTTTTTGGGGTCGGCAACCTTGACGCTCGAGGTAAAGAACAACGTTACCCAACGCGGCATTATCGCGAGTGAAAAGACGACATCCTTGACCCTGTCGGTCGGCCCGAACCCGATCACCAGCACATTATAATTGTCGCAAACAAGCAGCACCTCGTCTGGGAATTGCGCCCGGGCGTTCGCCAGCAGCGCATGGCTTAGCGCAGCAACGGCGGGTGAGAATTTCGCGATGAACCCGGCTAGTGCCGTATCGCCGAATGTAGCCATGTCCAACCCCTTGCGGGTTACCATATCGGTAACGCCCGTCTAGGAACAGACCATGTCACGTGTCCGCGTCCTTACGCTCAACGCCGCTCTCGGCCCACTCGATTACCGTGTGCCGCACGGCATGGATGTCGAGGCGGGTAGCATCATCCTTGCACCGCTTGGTCCTCGCCAATTAGCAGGCGTGGTCTGGGAACCCGACCGGATGCCTTCTGATGCTGAGGTCGGTGACAATCGGTTGCGCAATCTTGTGTCAGCATATGATCTCCCACCGATCGCTGCGCCCCTGCGGCGACTGATAGAATGGACGGCGGACTACTACCTGAGCCCACCCGCCGCCGTGTTGAGAATGACCTTGGCCAGCGCCTCTGCGCTCGACGACCGACGCTCAGTGATGGAGTATCGCGCGACCAAAACCGTCCCGGATCGACTGACGCCCAAACGTATTCAGGCGCTCGAACGAATTGGTGAGCGTCAAGGTCTCGTCCGCGAACTCGCCATAATCGCTGATGTTTCCGACAGTGTGATTCGCGGCCTCGTTAAAACCGGTGCGATCGAAGCGGTCGAAGTGACACTCGACGATCGCTATCCCCAGCCCGACCCGGACCACGCGCCCCCTATCATGTCCAAAGCACAAACCGCCGCGGCCACTGCGCTGGTCTACGATGTCGGGGGCCGCACGTTTGCACCGACCCTGCTCGACGGCGTTACGGGTTCAGGCAAGACCGAAGTGTATTTTGAAGCAATTGCCGAGGCAATCCGGCAGGGCCGGCAGTCGCTGGTCCTCCTCCCCGAAATCGCGCTCACGGAACCGTTTTTACGTAGGTTCGAACTGCGCTTCGGCCATCAGCCGGTTGCCTGGCATTCCGGCCTGCGTCAGTCGCAGCGCCGCCGCGCGTGGCGGGCGATTGGGTCGGGCGAAGCGATGGTCACCGTAGGTGCGCGATCGGCGCTCTTCCTGCCCTATTGCGCCCTCGCGCTGATCGTCGTTGACGAGGCGCATGAGACCAGCTTCAAACAAGAGGACGGCGTCCACTACCATGCCCGCGATGTCGCCGTGATGCGCGCGCGGTTCGAGGGGTGCCCCGTCATCCTCGCTAGCGCGACCCCCGCAATCGAGACGCGACAACAAGTTGCCCTTGGTAATTACAAAGAACTGAAACTTCCTGGCCGTTATGGGGCGGCGCAGATGCCGACGATCTCTGCCATTGATCTGACCCAGGACGTCCCGCCGCGCGGACGCTGGCTTGCACCAACACTCGTGACCGCGCTGCAAAACGTGCTTGATCGCCAGGAACAAGCGCTGCTGTTTCTCAACCGGCGCGGTTATGCGCCACTGACGATCTGCAGGCACTGCGGGCACCGCTTCCAATGCCCCAACTGTACCGCATGGATGGTCGAACATCGATTGCTGGCGCGGCTGCAATGTCATCATTGCGGCCATGTCCTCGCGCGGCCAAAGACGTGCCCCGAGTGCAGTGAGGAAGACTCGCTCGTGGCCTGCGGTCCAGGCGTCGAGCGCATTGCTGACGAGGTCGCCGAACTGTTCCCTGACGCACGGCGCGCCATTGTCACATCCGACACGCTTTGGTCGCCCGCCAAGGCCGCGGAATTTGTGAACAAGATGGATGCGGGCGAGATCGACATCGTTATCGGCACCCAATTGGTAACCAAGGGATATCACTTCCCCAATCTGACGCTGGTTGGGGTGATCGATGCCGATCTTGGCCTCCAGGGTGGCGACCTTCGCGCTGCGGAGCGGAGCTTTCAGCAGATTGCCCAGGTCGCGGGTCGCGCCGGTCGTGCGACCAAACCGGGTCACGTTTATGTTCAAACGCACGAGCCTGGTGCGCCTGTCATCGAAGCATTGATCTCTGGCGATGCTGACGCTTTCTACGCGGCCGAAACGCAAGGTCGCCGGGAGGCCGGCGCCCCGCCTTTCGGACGCCTCGCCGCGATCATCGTCTCCTCAGAAACCCTCCGCGATGCCGCCGACACGGCGCAACGTATTGCCAACGGCGCGCCGACTGTAGACGGTATGGAAGTCTTTGGCCCCGCGCCCGCCCCGCTGGCGATGCTCCGTGGCCGCCACCGTGTCCGCCTGCTCATCCACGCGCGTCGCGCGCTCGACGTTCAGGATGTCATCAGGGGTTGGCTCGGCGCTTTCGAGTGGCCACGTGGGGTTCGGGTGGCGGTCGATATCGATCCCTACTCGTTCGTATGATGCTCATTATAGCGCTAGCGGTGGATCCCATGATACGTCGGTTGACCTTGATTTGTGCGTTGGCTCTCGCTCCCGTGGCCGCGTCAGCCCAGCAAAGTGCCGATTTAGATGCCGCAGCCCGCAGTGTCGTGCGGATTGTCGTTACCGACAATGGCAATGATAGTGGGGTCGACATGGGTTCGGGCGTGGCGATCACGCCGACACGTATCGTGACCAATGCCCACGTCGTCGAGCGAGCGGTCGAAAACGGTGGGTTCGTCGGCGTCGTCCCGAGCGAGGGGCGAAAGCGATACCAAGGCACAGTTCTTGTCTATGCGCCTGACATCGACCTGGCAATTATCTCGATTTCTAATGGGAGGATCGAACCGGCGGTGCTTTTCAGCGGCACGGTCGCCGACGGGTCGGCGGTCGCCGCACTTGGTTACCCGTACGGCGTCGATCGTGCGATGGCATCGGGACTTGACGAACTCATCCGCCCCCAGGCACCCGTGAAATCACTTGGTCATGTTGGCGGACGACGGACCAACGCGCGCTATGACACGGTGCTGCATGATGCCAATATCGGGCGCGGCAGTTCGGGCGGGCCACTGGTCGATGCTTGCGGGCGCGTGATCGGCATCAATTCGTTTCTGTCGGTCAGCGAGGGGATCGATTCGCCCTTTGCCTTTGCATTGTCGGCCCATGAGTTGAGCGTGTTTCTTGTCAAATCCAAGATCCAGCCGACGCTGGTTACAACACCTTGTCTGAGTGCAGACGAACTTTCCGCACGCAATGGTGCGCTGTCGCAGGCAGAAACCGATGCCGCAGCGCAAATCGCCAAGCGCGCAGCGGGCGAAACCGAACGGGCGACCATCGAGAAGCAAAAAATCCGCGACGACATCGCCGGCGAACGTGACAATGGCATGGCACTGGCGGCGGGACTGGTTGTGCTCGGCGCACTGAGCGGTGTGGGTGGGATGATTCTGCTCAGCGACGGTCGGCGCTCAGGCAAGCGCGCGGCATGGGCCACGCTCGGGTTGGGAGGCAGCTTGCTTCTCGGGGCTGTTGTAGTCTTCTTGGCGCGCCCCAAAATGTCCGAAACGCAAGACCGCTACGCGACGCTACACCCGGCAAAATCCAGCGTCATACTCGGTGGCGACAAGGGAAACGGAGCGAAGCTTTGCACGATCGACACCGCGCGCAGCGTGGTGAAACTGTCAAAGACCAGAGATGTCTCGCTCGATTGGCGCGATGACGGCTGCGTCAACGGCGAGACGCAATACGGGGCTAATGCGGGCACTTATAGCCGTACTTTCGTCCCCAGATCCGAAGCGACGGTGACAATCCAGAGCTATGACCCCTCGAAATCACGATATGCCGTAGAACGATTCCTGATGGGCGCCGATGCCATGGAGCGGGCGCGCCAAATTCGGGCCGGCTACAAGAATCAGGCCTGTACCGCCGATCCGGGTCAGCGTCGGTCAGTCGCCGACATGGAAGGCGCAATCCGGACTGTTCTGCCTGCCCAACCCAACGAGCGGTTGGTTTACAACTGCACCCCTGACCAATCTAAACCTTAGATTCGCGCTTTAACAGCTCGATCTTGCGCGCCAGTCCATAGGCATAGCCACCGAGCGCGCCGTCGGTGCGGATGACACGGTGGCACGGGATGAGCACGGCCACGTTATTCGCGCCGTTCGCCGAACCCGTGGCCCGAACGGCGGAAGGCTTGCCGATGGCCGCCGCAATGGCAGCGTAGCTGCGCGTTTCGCCCGGCGGGATCCGCCGGAGCTCGTTCCATACTGCTTGTTGAAACGCAGTTCCGGCAACATCGAGCGGCAGGTCGGCCATGTGCGCGGGGTCAGCGCAGGCAGCAATCGCACCGGCTACCAGATCAGCCATTGCCGGCCCCCCTGGCTCGACGATTGCGTTGGGAAACCGACGTTGAAGTTCGCGTTCGTCTTCGTCGAACGACAAGCGACAGATGCCCTTTTGCGTTGCGGCCAGCAGCATCTTGCCGAGCACAGTGTCGACGATGGCATATCGGATCGTCACCCCTGCCCCGCCGCGTTTCCAAGCCGAAGGCGTCATGCCGAGGCGATCGGGGGTCGCTGCGTAAAAGCGGCCCGGGCTCTGAAACCCGGCGTCGTAGAGCGCCGCAGTCACGCTTGGTGATTCAGTCAGCATGGTTTCAATCCTTTTTGCCCGGAGCGCGCGGGCATAAGCGGCAGGTGTCACACCGACGTCGCGTTTAAACAGGCGGTGAAAATGATGGGGCGCATACCCGACCGCACGGGCGAGTTGGTCGAGTGCAGGTAAGTCCTCGGCTGCTGCGATGAGTGTCAGCGCACGGGCAACGGCCAGGCGGTCGCGACCGACCTCATCGGGTTTGCAACGCCGACAGGCGCGGTAGCCCGCTGTCTGCGCCGCTGCGGCATCGGCAAAGAATTCCAGGTTCTCGCGCTTCGGGTGTCGCGCGGGACAGGAAGGCTTGCAATAGATACCCGTTGTTTTGACCGCACCCACGAACCGGCCGTCGTGCGAACGGTCGCGGGCCATGAAGGCGGTCCAGGCGAGATCAGCGTCAATGTTCATGCAAGCTAGCTAGTCCCGTGCGCATGCGCCGGCATCCCGAAGCTTGCGGTCAAAGGTCAGGCCAAAACCTCTGCCATAAACGCAGTCGTCGCTGCCCACGACCTCCGGTCGGCATTGGCGTCGTATTTCATGCCGCGTTCGGGCATGTTGGCCTCAATGGCGGTGAAAGCATGCATTACGTGGCCGTAGGCATGGAGTTGCCAGTCAGCCTTTGCCGCGGTCAGTTCGTTAGCGATCATGTCAACATCGGCGGGTTTCGCCATCGGGTCTGCCCAACCATGCAGGATCAGAACCTTGGACATAATATTGGCCTGCGGGCCGATGTCCGGCGCTCCGAACACGCCGTGGACGCTGACCGCCCCTTTGACGTCTGTCGTCCCGGACCGCGCGACATCGAGCGCGCAAAGGCCGCCAAAGCAGTAGCCCATTATGGCAATGCGGCTGGCATCGATCGCGGCATGGCCTGCCGCGAATGCGACTGCTGCCATGAGCCGTTGACGCAGGGCTGCGCGGTTTGCCGCCCAAGGCATCATCAGCGCGCTATGATCGGATGAATCGGAAGCGCCACGGTTGCCCTTGCCATACACGTCGATAGCAATCCCGGCGTAACCAAGCGCGGCCAACTTGTCGGCAGTTGCGCGCTCGTGATCGCTCTGGCCCGACCACTGATGCGCCACGAGAACGCATGAATGCGGCCCATCCCCAGCTGGAAGCGCCACATAGGCTTCACACACATCATCACCATCCACATAGTCAGCATAAAATCCGGTCATCGCTGTCTCCTTGTGCGGCAAGTCGGTCGCTCGCCATAAGCGCCGCCTTGCATCGCAGCAATGCCGATGCTAGGCGCGCGCCATTCCGATGCAGAGGCGCTTCCTGAAGTGCTACCGCGCGGGTTCAACAGGTCTTTGGAGACGTTCGCGCGTGGAGAATTCCGGCGGTATTCAGGCTAGCCTTGCAGGGCGTTACGCGGCCGCGCTGTTCGATCTCGCCTGCGCTGGCAAGAGTATCGAGGCGGTTGAAACAAGCTTTAAGACGCTCGAATCTGCACTGAACCAGTCGCCAGATCTGAAGCGGCTCATCAACAGCCCGCTCATTGGCCGCAATGCAGCAGCAGCAGCCATCAACGCGGTCGGCACCGCGTTGAAGCTCGACACGTTGACGATAAAGTTTTTGGGCGTCCTCGCCACGAACCGCCGCCTGCGTCAGGCCCCCTTGGTCATCGCCGCGTTCCGCGCGATGGTCGCTAACTACCGGGGCGAAACGACCGCGCTCGTCACGACAGCGCATCCGCTAAACGCCGATCAGATCAAGGCGTTGAAGGCCAAGCTTAAAACACGTGTAGGGCGCGATGTCGCGGTCGACATGAAAACCGACCCCGCGATTCTCGGCGGCCTGATCGTAAAAATCGGCAGCCAGATGATCGACGGGTCGATCCGCACAAAACTGAACACCCTCGCGCACGCGATGAAAGGCTGAGTTACTCAAATGGATATCCGCGCCGCTGAAATCTCCCGTGTTATCAAGGATCAGATTGCATCCTTTGGCACGGAAGCAGAAATTTCCGAAACCGGACAAGTGCTGTCTGTCGGCGACGGAATTGCGCGCATCCACGGTCTTGACAATGTCCAGGCTGGGGAGATGGTCGCATTCGCCAACGGCGTCCAGGGCATGGCGCTTAATCTCGAGGCCGACAATGTCGGCGTCGTGATTTTCGGATCGGACTCGGAAATCAAGGAAGGCGATGTCGTCAAGCGGACGGGGACGATCGTCGACGTGCCGGTCGGCAAGGGACTTTTGGGCCGGGTCGTTGACGGTCTCGGCAATCCGATTGACGGCAAGGGGCCGATCGTTACTGACCAGCGCAGTCGCGTTGAAGTAAAAGCCCCCGGCATCATCCCACGCAAATCGGTCCACGAGCCGGTCCAGACCGGTCTAAAAGCGCTCGACGCGCTCGTTCCTGTCGGCCGTGGACAGCGCGAGCTGATCATCGGAGACCGTCAAACCGGCAAGACGGCCGTCGCGATCGACACCTTCATAAACCAGAAGGCGGGCCACACGGGCACGGACGAGAGCCAAAAGCTCTATTGCATCTACGTCGCCATCGGTCAGAAACGCTCGACAGTTGCACAGATTGTCCGCGCGCTCGAGGAGAGCGGTGCGATGGACTATACAATCGTTGTCGCTGCGACCGCGTCGGAGCCTGCCCCGCTGCAGTTCCTCGCGCCCTACACAGGCTGCGCGATGGGTGAATATTTTCGCGACAACGGCATGCACGCCCTGATCGTCTATGACGATTTGTCCAAGCAAGCCGTCGCCTATCGCCAGATGTCGCTTCTCCTGCGGCGTCCGCCAGGCCGAGAAGCTTATCCTGGTGACGTTTTTTATCTGCACAGTCGCTTGCTCGAGCGCGCCGCCAAGATGAACGAGGCGAACGGCAATGGTTCGCTGACGGCGCTCCCGATCATCGAAACCCAGGCTGGCGATGTCTCGGCCTATATTCCGACCAATGTGATTTCGATCACCGACGGACAGATCTTCCTTGAAACCGATCTGTTCTACCAAGGTATCCGTCCGGCAATTAACGTTGGACTCTCGGTTAGCCGTGTCGGTTCTGCCGCTCAGACCAAGGCAATGAAAAAGGTATCTGGCAGTATCAAGCTTGAACTAGCACAGTATCGCGAAATGGCGGCGTTTGCGCAGTTCGGCTCGGACCTCGACGCATCGACCCAAAAGTTGCTCAACCGCGGCGCCCGTCTCACTGAGCTGCTCAAGCAGAAGCAATATGCGCCGATGCCGTTCGAGGAGCAGACCGCGTCGATCTTCGCGGGGACCAACGGTTATCTCGACGCCGTCGCCGTGACCGACGTCACACGCTACGAGGAAGCCATGCTTGCTGACCTGCGTGCAAACCACACCGGTGTGCTCAAGACAATTCGCGATACTAAAGACTTGGGCGAAGAGGCCAAAGGCGGTCTTGTCAAAGCACTCGACGCATTCGCAAAGACGTTTGCGTAAGTAAATGGCGAGCCTCAAAGCCCTCAAAATGCGAATCGGCTCCGTGAAGTCGACGCAGAAAATCACCAAAGCGATGAAGATGGTCGCGGCAGCAAAACTGCGCCGGGCGCAGGAGGCCGCCGTCGCCGGACGCCCTTATGCCGAGCGTCTCGAAGCGGTAATGTCTCGCCTGGCGGCCAAGGTGACGGCGAGTGAAGGTTCGCCCAAACTCCTCGTCGGTACAGGCAAGGACCTCGTCCACCTCCTGGTCGTGGCAACATCCGAACGGGGCCTGGCGGGAGCGTTCAACACCAACATCGTCCGTGCCGCTCGCGCAAAGGCCGCGGAGCTGGAAGCGGCAGGCAAAACCGTGCTCTTTTATCTGGCGGGAAAGAAGGGGCGCGTTTTGCGCCGCTTTTATCCGAGGCAGATCCTGCACGACCAGGAAATCGGCCATATCAAAAACGTTGCCTTCACCGATGCGCAGATCGTCGCCGAAGACCTGATCGCCAGGTTCGAGGCCGGTGAATTTGACGTCGCGCACCTGTTCTTCGCCAAGTTCCGCTCGGCGCTGGTCCAGGAGCCCACAGGGATCCAGATCATACCAGTGCCACTCGCACCCGCGGCCATTGCAGCCCCGGTCGGCGCGAAGGCCGCAGTGGAATACGAACCCGACGAGGAAGAGATTCTGGCCGAGCTTCTTCCCCGCAACGTCGCGATCCAGATTTTTCGCGCACTGCTCGAAAATGCCGCGTCCGAACAAGGTAGTCGCATGACCGCAATGGATAATGCGACGCGCAACGCTGGTGATATGATCAATAAACTCACGGTACTCTATAACCGAACCCGTCAAGCCGCGATCACCACTGAACTCATCGAAATCATCGCCGGCGCAGAAGCGCTTTAGTCAGACTTGAAAGCAGGAACCGACATGGCAACCGCAGCCTCCACGAAAAAGCCCGTCGCCAAGAAGGCGGCGGCCAAGGCCACCAAGCCGAGCCCGGCGGCAACGAATTCGGCGCCAATCCAGACGTCGAACAATATTGGCGCAATCAGCCAGATTATCGGCGCCGTGGTCGACGTCACCTTTGAAGATCAGCTGCCCGCGATTCTCTCGGCCCTCGAGACGTTCAACAACGGCAACCGCATCGTTCTCGAGGTTGCACAGCATCTCGGGGAGAACACCGTCCGAACGATCGCCATGGACGCAACCGAGGGTCTTACCCGCGGCCAACGTGTTACGGACACCGGCTCGCAGATTCGCATGCCAGTCGGCCCGATGACGCTGGGTCGCATTATGAATGTGATTGGCGAACCGATCGACGAGCGTGGGCCTATCGGCGCGACGCAGACCGCCCCCATTCACGCGAAGGCCCCTGAGTTCGTCGATCAGTCGACCGAAAGTGCGATTCTGGTCACGGGTATCAAGGTCATAGACCTGCTCGCGCCCTATGCGCGTGGCGGCAAGATCGGATTATTCGGCGGCGCGGGCGTCGGCAAGACGGTGCTCATTCAAGAGCTGATCAACAACATTGCCAAGGGGCACGGCGGCGTTTCGGTGTTTGCCGGCGTCGGTGAACGCACGCGTGAAGGTAACGATCTCTACCATGAATTTCTCGATGCTGGTGTCATAGCCAAGGATGCCGACGGTAATCCGACCCCGGAGGGATCCAAGGTTGCGCTCGTCTTCGGCCAGATGAATGAGCCACCCGGAGCCCGCGCCCGGGTTGCACTATCGGGTCTGACGATCGCTGAATATTTCCGGGATACCGAAGGACAGGACGTCTTGTTCTTTGTCGATAATATCTTCCGCTTTACCCAAGCTGGATCTGAAGTTTCGGCGC
The DNA here is from genome assembly GCA_025352685.1 of Sphingomonadales bacterium. Classification (GTDB taxonomy): domain Bacteria; phylum Pseudomonadota; class Alphaproteobacteria; order Sphingomonadales; family Sphingomonadaceae; genus Sphingomonas_O. The sequence continues at coordinate 45,252 of JANXSN010000107.1, read as the reverse complement.
TTCTTGGTCGTATCCCATCGGCCGTTGGTTATCAGCCGACATTGTCGACCGACATGGGGGCGTTGCAAGAGCGAATTACCTCAACCAACAAGGGATCAATCACGTCGGTCCAGGCCATCTACGTTCCGGCAGACGATCTGACCGATCCGGCTCCCGCGACATCGTTTGCTCACTTGGACGCAACGACAACGCTGAACCGGGCGATTTCTGAGCTCGGCATTTATCCCGCAGTCGACCCACTCGACTCGACATCGCGCGTGCTGACGCCTGCAGTCGTCGGCCAGGAGCACTATGATACCGCCCGTCGCGTTCAGGAAACGCTACAGAAATACAAGTCGCTGCAGGACATTATTGCCATCTTGGGTATGGACGAACTTAGCGAAGAAGATAAGCTGATCGTCAGCCGCGCGCGCAAAATTCAAAAGTTTCTCAGCCAGCCGTTCCATGTCGCAGAGGTCTTCACTGGGATCAGCGGCAAGTTCGTGCAGGTGGATGATACCGTGAAGTCGTTCAAGGCTGTCGTCGATGGCGAGTACGATCATCTGCCAGAGGCGGCGTTCTACATGGTCGGCGGCATCGAAGAGGCCGTGGCCAAGGCCCAAAAAATGGCGGCGGACGCCTAAGTGGCAACGATTCACTTCGAGCTGGTGACGCCCGAACGCGCGGTGCTGAGCACCGAGGCATATATGGTCGAGATCCCGGGCTCTGAGGGCGATATGGGCGTACTGGCGGGACATGCGCCGGTCATGACCACCCTCCGCGATGGCGAGATCCGCGTCTATGCAAAGGACGGATCGACGCCGCAGCATATCGCTGTTCGGGGCGGGTTTGCAGAGATTGGAGAGAACGGTCTCACCGTCCTCGCCGAGCGCGCAGACTTTGCCGTCTAGACTGCTGCCTCAAGCTTGAGCTTCTCGAACGCCTCACCCATTTCGTCGCGCTCGGGACTGTCAAAATTGTCTCTCACATCGTCAAAGATCGTGTCTTCTTCCTCTTTGGTGTGATGCCCGACCGTTTCCTGCATCACATGCACCTCGGCACGCCATTTTACCGACAGCGGGTCAGTGCCCGCTTCATCTTCTTGAGCAGCGTGTCGGCGAGCATGCGTTCGGTATATCCTTCATCAGCATCTACTTCGGTCTTGTCATCGCCAGTCGCGATGAGCGCGTCGCACACAACCCTTTCTTCAGCCTTGGAATGTTTGCAGAGCAAAGCGCCAAACTGTTCAAATATCTAGCAAATTTCGGCCGCGTCGGCGCTCGGGTTGATGGTATCCAACATGAACTAGCGCACATTATAGTCTTGTTTCAGGGCTCTCGTGATTTCCATCGGAGGTCTCCTGCGGTGTGTGGGGCAGCGGGAAGAGCGTCCGAGGCTGGGTTCCGTTGCGGCCTACCGCCGAAATTGACGCATCGCGGTTGCCTAGCGTCCGATCAGTGCATCCAAGCGCGCCCCTGCACCGTCACAAGCGTTCAAACGATTAGCTTTTCTTCAAAGTTTACTCGTTATTCACCCTATCTAGCCACACAGTGTTGAGTGGATACCCTTGTTACGGGACAGATAGATGAGTGCATTCGGCAAACGCGGCGGTATTGGCGGCACGGGTCCCTCCCGGCCTGCGTTTGGCGTTGCGCGTCCTATGCAGGGTCCAGGCGGCGCCGCTCCCGCCCCTTCCGCACTTGACGGCGGAAGTCAGTTCCCACCGATCGATCCTCGATCGTTCCATGCCGCGGAGATGGAACAAAACGGTCCATCGACGCCAATGTCGGACGCGATGGCACGGCTGTCGGAACGCCAGAATAGCGAAATGGAAATTCAGCCGAGGGCCGAAGGCTTTGAGGCAAGCGTGCACAAGATCAAGGAGCAGGTGCTACCGCGCCTGCTCGAACGCATTGATCCCGAAGCAGCGGCGACGCTCAATAAGGACGAACTGGCCGAAGAGTTCCGCCCGATCATCGGCGAAGTGCTCGCAGAGCTCAAATTCACACTCAACCGTCGTGAGCAGTTCGCGCTCGAAAAGGTATTAGTTGACGAGCTTTTGGGTCTCGGACCTCTCGAAGAGCTGCTTAACGATCCGACAATTACCGATATCATGGTCAACGGCCCGGACCAAACCTACATCGAACGGAAAGGCAAGCTGACGATCGCGCCAATCCAGTTTCGCGATGAAGAACATCTCTTCCAGATTGCGCAACGGATCTGCAACTCGGTCGGTCGGCGGGTCGATCAAACGACGCCACTTGCCGATGCCCGGTTGAAAGACGGCTCACGTGTCAACGTCATTGTCCCGCCGCTTTCGTTGCGCGGGACCGCGATCTCCATTCGTAAGTTCTCTGCCAAACCGATTACGCTCGACATGATGGCCAAGGGCGGGTCGATGAGCGACAAGATGGCAACCGCACTCAAAATTGCTGGTGCAGCCCGTTTCAATATCGTCATTTCGGGGGGAACGGGCTCGGGTAAAACCACAATGCTCAACGCTCTGTCGAAAATGATCGATCCGGGCGAACGGGTGCTCACGATCGAGGATGCAGCCGAACTTCGTCTCCAGCAGCCGCACTGGCTGCCGCTCGAAACGCGTCCCGCAAACCTCGAGGGACACGGCGCTATCACGATCCGGGATCTTGTCATCAACGCCTTGCGTATGCGCCCAGATCGCATCATCTTGGGCGAAATTCGCGGCTCGGAGTGTTTCGACATGCTCGCTGCCATGAACACCGGCCATGACGGATCAATGTGTACGCTTCACTCGAACTCCCCGCGCGAAGCGATAGCGCGTATGGAAAACATGGTGATGATGGGCGACATCAAGATGCCCAAGGAAGCGATTTCGCGCCAGATCGCCGATTCAGTCGATCTCATCGTACAGGTTAAACGCCTGCGCGACGGTTCGCGCCGCGTGACCGACATTACCGAAGTCATCGGTATGGAGGGTCCCGTGATCGTAACGCAGCAGCTCTTCAAATTCGAATATCTCGACGAAGATGCCGACGGCAAGATCATCGGCGAATATCGGGCGATGGGCCTGCGCCCCTATACGCTGGAAAAAGCCAAACAATATGGCTTCGACCAGCCGTTCCTCGAAGCTTGCCTGTAAAATCTAACGCGCCGTCGTCGTCAGCATGGCTTGCATCGGGCGCTGCCGCGTCGCATCCTGGTCGTTCAAATTCTTCTTGCTCGCGGAGATCTTTTCATGCGCCGATTTTTGATCACTGTCTTGCTCGTCATGGGTACCGGACCGTTTGCAACCGTCTCGTCAAGCGCCAAAACGGCGATACCCTCGGTAAAGACAGAGCTTGCTGCAGCCGTTGCAGCACCCACGCGCACGGCAGTCAACGTCGCACGCGACAAATACCGCAACCCAGCCGCAACGCTTACTTTCTTCGGCGTAAAGCCAACAGACACGGTCGTCGAGATATGGCCAGGCGGTGGATGGTATACCGAGATTCTGGCGCCTTATTTGCGCGATCAGGGACACCTCATCGTCGCTACGCCACCGGGCGCCGCGACCGCCAGTATTGGTAAAAAGCTTGATGCCGATCCGGCTGCTTACCGGAAGGTCGGGCGCGCAAACTTCCCCCTTGCGCTGGGCGGTGCCAGCGTCGCTTCGGGCTCAGTCGATGCCGTGCTGACTTTCCGAAACGTTCATAATTGGCAAATGGGCTATCTCACAAATGACAAGCGCAATTATGCCGAAGCTGCATTTCGCGAAATTTACGCGATGCTGAAGCCAGGCGGCGTACTTGGTATCGAGGATCATCGGCTCCCCGAAGCTATGGACTCGGCCCTTGAACAGTCGAGTGGCTACATGAAAGTCTCGACCATCCGCATGCTCGCGACAAAGGCGGGCTTTCTGCTGGCAGGCGCGAGCGAGATCAATGCGAACCCGCGCGATACGCACAACTATCCCAATGGTGTCTGGACCCTTCCCCCCACCTACGCGGACAAGGATATCGATCGTGCGCGCTACGCTGCGATCGGCGAAAGCGACCGGATGACTTTGAAGTTCATCAAACCGCGGAAGTAGTCAGTTCCCGAGCTTGTCCACCTTAGCTTGAAGCTCGGCTATTTGTGCTTTTAACGCGGCAACCTCGTTCGCCTTCTCAGCCTTGCTTCCGGGCACGAATGCACTCGTCGCGGCCTGAAACATTTCCATGTTTCGCTTGGCCATCTCAGCAAAAGGGCCACCGGTGAAGGCAGTCTTCATGGCATCGTTGAACTTCGTCTGATTCAAACGGAATGCATCCATTGACGCTTCAAGATATTGCGGCACCATGGCCTGCATCGAATCGCCATACATGGAAATAAGCTGGCGAAGAAAGGTCGGCGGCAGCAATGTTGCGCCGCGGCTTTCCTCGTCCATGATGATCTGGGTCAAAACGCTATGCGTGATGTCCTCGTCGGTTTTGGCGTCCAGCACTTTGAACTCGCGCCCTTCTCGGGTCAGCGCCGCAAGGTGCTCCAAAGTAATATAGCTCGACGTTTCGGTGTTATAGAGACGACGGTTGGCATATTTTTTTACAATAACGGACGGCTTTTCGCTGCCGTCATCGCTCAGTGCCGGGCGGGCCATATCTCGGAGTCCTCGACGGGAAAAAAACTCCCTACACGCCGCTATGCTGCACAGCAACACATCAGTGTGGCATTGCAGCATGCGATTGCGTAAAGAACCTCGACATTATGCGCGTGGAGAGCCTGATATGAGCGACGTCGTCATTACCGCTGCCCGGCGCACGCCGGTCGGCAGCTTTCTCGGCAGCTTCGCTTCGGTACCTGCGCACGAACTTGGGCGCGTTGCCATCGTTGCCGCGCTGGAGAGCGCAGGCGTTGCTCCGGCGGAAATATCCGATGTCATCCTCGGCCAGGTACTGACCGCAGCCCAAGGCCAAAATCCGGCGCGGCAGGCATCGATGGCTGCCGGCATTCCCAAGGAAGTCTCGGCATTCGGCATTAACCAGGTCTGCGGATCCGGGTTGCGCGCAGTCGCGCTGGCAATGCAGGCGATCAAGGCTGGCGACGCAAGCATCGTCGTCGCGGGCGGCCAAGAAAGCATGTCGCTCAGCCCTCACGCCCAATCACTGCGCGCCGGGGCAAAGATGGGTAATCTTGAGCTCGTCGATACCATGATCAAGGACGGCCTCACCGATGTCTTCAATGGTTATCATATGGGCATCACCGCCGAAAACCTGGCCGAACAGTATCAGATCACACGCGAGATGCAGGACAGCTTTGCTGCGCGATCGCAAAACCTGGCCTCCGCGGCGCGCGCCAACGGAATTTTCCGCGACGAAATTGCTGCCGTGACGATCAAGGGCCGCAAGGGGGACACAATCGTTGAGAGCGATGAGTTTATTCGCGACGGCGTGACTGTTGAATCGCTCGCCGGTCTTCGTCCCGCCTTCAAAAAGGATGGCACGGTTACGGCGGCCAATGCCAGCGGCCTCAACGATGGCGCAGCAGCTCTTGTGCTCATGTCCGCTGACGAGGCCGCTCGGCGTGGCTCCCCTATTCTCGCCCGGATCGCCGGATGGGCAAGCGCGGGCGTCGATCCGTCGATCATGGGAATCGGCCCTGTGCCGGCAACGCGGCGCGCACTTGAACGCGCCGGATGGTCGATCGCCGATCTCGACCTGATTGAAGCTAACGAGGCGTTTGCCGCACAGGCGCTGGCCGTCGGCAAGGCACTCGGTTGGGATCCGGACAAGGTCAATGTCAACGGGGGCGCCATCGCCATCGGGCACCCGATCGGCGCGAGTGGTGCGCGTGTCCTGACAACACTGCTGCACGAAATGGGTCGTCGCAATGCCAAGCGGGGCCTCGCAACTTTATGCATCGGCGGCGGCATGGGCGTCGCGCTGGCCGTCGAGCGGGGCTAAAACCCTCGACGCTCGTATCTCGCGCCAAGCCCGGTCAGCAGTTCATATTGTGACAATCCCGACGCCGCGCTGGCAGCTGGCAAATCGTAATCGACACTGACCCAGTCTCCCTCGCCCACGTCACTGCCGCTGACGTCGACCGCGACAAGATCCATCGATACGCGGCCGAGTACTGGGAACCGCCCTTGCCCGCATGTTCCGGCGCCCGCAAACCCGCGCAGATAGCCATCGGCATAGCCGATGTTGAGGATCGCCACATCGGTGTCGCTCGGTGCCACAAAGCTCGCCCCGTAACCAACACTGTCGCCTGCTCTGACACAGCGCACCTGTACGACCTGCGCTTCGGGGAAGGCCACTTGCTTGATATGTCCAACCGCTTCGCTTCGCGGGATTCCGCCATAGAGCGCGAGACCGGGGCGGGTCAGATCGAAGGTATAACTGTTCCCGAGACAAATGCCCGCCGAGTTGGCCAAACTTCGGCGTCGCGCGGACGCTTTGATGGCACTGAATGCTGCCAACTGGGCTGCGTTCATGGGGCTGTCCTCATCGGCACAGGCAAGGTGACTCATCAGCGTATCGATCTCGAGCCCGTCGAGTACGCCGTCGGCCACATCCTGCACCGACAGACCCAGCCGGTTCATGCCGGTGTCAATCATCACATCGCAGGGTCGTTGGGTAAGTCGCCAGCGAACGACTTGTTCGGGTGTATTGAGCACGGGGCGGGCCGACGTGCGCAAAGCATAGGGCATGTCGTCCGGCCGAATGCCATGAAGGACTGACACACCGCTGTCGGGAACAATCGGCGAAATTCCCGCAACCTCGCCCCAATTGGCCACAAAAAAATCGCGACATCCTGCCAGCGACAGCCGCCGAACGACGGCTCGAGCGCCGAGACCATAACCATCGGCTTTAACCGCAGCTCCACACGCCGCAGGACCGCTTCTCATCGCCAACCAACGCCAGTTCGCGGTCAACGCATTGCCGTCGAGGCGCAGGCGCAGGGGATCATCCACCGGCGGCAGTTAATCGAGCGGATCGCCGGCCCGCTCCTCGAGGAAGAACAGACTGACAAAGAACGCTAACACCACCACGACGACCGTATACCACAACCCGGCATATGGATCGCCGCTCTTGATGACGATCAGCTGTGAGATAAACGGCAGGAATCCGCCAAAATAGCCTGACCCGATATGATACGGCACCGACATTGACGTGTAACGGATACGGGCGGGAAACATTTCAACCAGTATTGCGGCGACCTGTCCGTAGGTCATCGCCGAAAGTCCAACCATGAGTGCGACGGCGAGAATGATCTTCCACGGTTGTTTCTCCCGATTATCGGCTTTGTCGGGGTAGCCGGCCGCAACAAGTGCCGCGGTATAGGTCTTTTCGTCGAAGCCGGCGATCCGCTTGTTTCCGACGTTGATCGCGACGCTGCCCGATGCATAAGGTGTGACCTTTTCGTAACCAATCCCGCGCTTGGCGAGATAACCGAGCGCCTTGGCGCAGGGTTGTTCCTGTCTGGGTGCGAAAATACTGAAGTCGCAATCAGGCAATTCGAGTCGGACCGGCGACGTGGCATTGGCGCGGGCTAGCGCCGGGTTGGCCGCATCAGCCATCATGTGAAAGATCGGAAAGACGAAGAGTGCGGATAGTGCATAGCCGGTTAGCAAGATCTTCTTGCGACCAATGCGGTCACTAAGCGCGCCAAATAGCACGTAAAGCGGCGCTGCAAGGCAGGCCCCGATCGCCATGTACAGCAATGCATCTTCCTCGGCGAGCCGAGCTGTGTCTCGCAAGAAGGAAAGCGTCGCGAATTGCGATGTGTAATAGACAACCGTCAGCCCAGCCGCGACGCCGAATAGCGCAACCAGAACACGACCCAGGTTGCCAGGTTCACGGATTGAATCGAGGATCGGGTTGCGCGAGACGGTGCCCGCTTCCTTCATCGCTTTGAACACGGGGCTCTCGGACAGTTTCATCCGGATGTAGAGCGAGATCGCCAGCATCGCGAGTGAAGCGAGGAAAGGAATTCTCCAGCCCCATGCTGCGAACGCTTCCTTCGTCAGGTTGTGCCGGCAGGTCAGCACGACGATGAGACTAAGCAGAAATCCGCCGACTACCGACACCTGGATCCAGCTGGTATATTGACCACGCTTGCGGTCGGGGGCGTGTTCGGCGACATAAATTGCGGCGCCGCCATATTCACCGCCGAGCGCCAATCCCTGCAACAGACGCAACCCGACCAGGAGTGCCGTCGCCCATATTCCTGCACTGGCGTATGTCGGGAGAAAGCCAATCGCCGCCGTGGCGCCGCCCATCAGCGTAATGGTGACCAGGAAGGTGTATTTGCGTCCGATCAAATCGCCAAAATAGCCGAACACCAACGCACCGACCGGCCGGACCCCAAACCCTGCGCCAAATACGGCAAGGCTGGCCAAGGTCGCCGCCGTCGCGTTGGTTGAAGGAAAAAATAGGGTACCCAGCAACGGCGCGAGGATGCCATAGACAAAAAAGTCATACCATTCGAATACTGTGCCGAGTGACGACGCCAGGATGACCAAACGGTCGCGTTTGGCATCGAGGGTGGTGGGCCCTGGTGCCGCGTCTGATGTCGTATCGGTCATGCACGCCCCCTGTGCCAACCCTAGGGTGTGAAGGGTAGTCCGGGCAAGCGGAACGCGTCCTTGATCACGTGGCGGGCGTGCCGTTTCCCTGTTTTGACCGTCAAACGGCATGATCGTTGCACCAGCGCTCTGACCTGCAGAGCTGGCTTGGCGCACCTGAACAGAGCGATGAGTGGCGTTCTGCCCAATGGCGACCAAGATGGTCGCGACGAAGAGAAGCAACAGAGCAAGAGATCAAGCCGAAATTGCCGTACATTGAACCCCGACGTTGCGCTGGCTGCCGCCAAAGGCAAGGAGATGTTGCCGCAATCGGAGTCTTCATCGCGATTGCAGGTGCCGCAGCCGTCGTGCGCATGCCGAGTTCGTAAGTGGCGTCCCATTGCCGATCCGCAGCTGTCGAATAGGTGATAGCAGTCGCCGCCTCGCGTGGCAGACCGGCATCATGCGCGCCGCAGCCATCCTGTTGGCAGTGCCACGCCGTTCCTCCGCTGCCAGCGCCATTCACTCTCACCGTTCGCCAAACCCCTTGGGAATTCTGTGTGTAACAACCAAACCGTGACGGAGGTTCTTGATGTCGTTGGGAACACCTGTTTTGATCCGCTGCAGGAGCAGCAGCCACCGGTTGCCGTCACTCCACCGTCACCGACTTTGCCAAATTGCGCGGCTGATCGACGTCGGTGCCCTTTGCTACCGCGACGTGATAGGCCAGCAACTGTATGGGAACAGCGTACACGAGCGGTGAAATCAACGGGTGAACCTTCGGCATTTCGATCGTCGCCATGGCGTCGCCGCCAGCCTCTGCAATTCCCTCTGCATCGCTGATAAGGACCACTTTCGCGCCGCGCGCCATCGCTTCGTGCATGTTGCTCACCGTCTTTTCGAACAGCGGCCCGGATGGCGCGATGACGATTAGCGGAACGTTTTCATCGATGAGCGCAATGGGACCATGCTTCATCTCACCAGACGCATACCCTTCAGCATGAATATAGCTGATTTCCTTGAGCTTGAGCGCCCCCTCAAGAGCGAGAGGGTAGTCCTGACCACGCCCAAGGTAGAGGACATCGCGCGCGCTCGCGATCGATCCCGCCACCGCCTCGATCTCGGCGTCGTGGCTGAGCGCGGCATTGATTGCGGCAGGCACTTCAGTCAGGTGGTGGACGATCTCGCGCTCTTGGGGTCCGGACAGCTTACCCTTGGCGCGTGCAAGATTGACCGCGAGCGCCGCCATGACCGCCAACTGACACGTGAAAGCCTTGGTCGAGGCAACCCCGATTTCGGGGCCAGCATGGGTTGGGAGCAACAGGTCGACCTCGCGGGCCATGCTGCTGGTCGGCACATTAATGATCCCCGCTGTGGTCAGACCACCTTTCTTCATATGACGCAGCGCCGCCAACGTGTCCGCCGTTTCCCCGGATTGCGACACGACGACTCCCAGCATGTTGGGAAGCAGAACAGGGTCGCGGTAGCGGTATTCGGAGGCGACATCGACCTCGACAGGGACGCGCGCCAGCTGTTCGATCCAGTATTTCCCGATCATCCCGACATAAGAAGCGGTGCCACATCCCACGATGACGACGCGGTCGATGGAAGACAGATCGAAGCCCATCTGGGGCAGACCAACTTGGTCCTCGAGCGGTCGCAGGTAGCTGCGCAAGGTCTGAGCCAAGACCGTAGGCTGTTCGTAAATTTCCTTGAGCATGAAGTGACGGAATTTTCCCTTTTCCATCAACGCCGCCGACACGCCCGACAAGGTGGTATCGCGCTTTACATGATTGTTTTCGACGTCAAATATCTCGGCACCGCCTCGGGTAATGACAACCCAATCGCCCTCCTCAAGGTAAGCGATCCGCTGGGTTAGCGGCGCGAGCGCAAGCGCATCCGAGCCAAGATAGGTCTCGCCCTCACCAAACCCTACGACCAGCGGCGAACCCAGTCGGGCGCCGATCAGCATTTCGGGATGTTGGCGGAACGCAATGGCAAGCGCAAAAGCGCCGCGCAATCTTGGAAGCACTGCCTTCACTGCGTCCTGCGGCGACTTGCCAGCCTCCACCTGTTCGCTGACCAGATGCGCGACAACTTCTGTATCGGTCTGACTTTCGAAGACCCGCCCCCGTCCTTCCAATTCTTCGCGCAAGGTCTTGAAATTTTCGATAATCCCGTTGTGAACCAATGCAACTTCCTGCGTCGCATGGGGGTGTGCATTCGCAGTATTCGGCACGCCGTGCGTTGCCCAACGCGTATGTGCAATACCGGTCGTCCCCGGCGCCGGGTCGCCAGCAAGGACACGCGCCAGATTAACCAACTTGCCTTCCGCGCGGCGTCTGATCAGCTGGTTGTTCTCAACTGTACAGATCCCGGCGGAATCATACCCGCGATATTCCATCCGTTTGAGCCCATCGAGCAGCCGATCAGCTACATTTTCGCGCCCGACGATACCGATAATGCCGCACATGGCTGATACTAACCTTTTCTAGAGTTGATACAGAACGGGTATACCCGGTGTTTTCGCCGGGAAGTCTTTGGTATTGCGCGTCACGGAGATACGCCCACGCACTTGTGCACAAGCAAAAATGATCGCGCCTGGCGTTTTGAGCGTCCGGCGCTGATGACGGATCGATGCGACACCTCCTCGCCGATTTCTCTCACCGCAAACCGGCGAAGAAACGCTTCGGTTCCACAGCGGGCGGCGTCGGGGGCACCGGCAGGAACTTCGATCCATGTCATTCGGCTAATCGAGGCGCGACTCGTGCGCCGAGGTTCGATCCATGGCCGCCTTGTCTTCGTAGTGACAAAATGCCGACACAGCGTTGCGCACGGCTGACGCGCAAGACTTGCCGTGCTGGCGAGAAAGTTCGTCAAGCCACTTGACGTCATCATCGGGTATGTCTGCCAGACACCGCGCGGCATGCCGAAATCATCTGATGATATCGTATCATGATTTTTTGCGAGCGCCCATCATCGTGCGAAAACCCCTTGCCCATCCGGGTTTGGATTCTTGTTTGCCGCGGGCGACAGCCAGAGCGTCGGGCGCGACGTCAGCCGTGATCACACTTCCTGCGGCAACGATCGCACCAGCGCCGATCGTGACGGGCGCGACCAGCGCGCTGTTGGATCCGACAAACGCACCGGCGCCGATCTCGGTCTTGTGCTTGAAGAAGCCATCATAGTTGCAGGTAATCGTTCCTGCGCCGACGTTGGCGCCTGCGCCGACGTTGGCGTCACCAAGATATGTCAGATGGTTGGCCTTGGCGCCTGGACCCATCGTCGTTTTCTTTATCTCGACGAAATTGCCGACCTTGGCCTTTTCACCAAGCACGGTACCGGGGCGAAGGCGCGCGAACGGACCGACTTCGGCACCCTTACCGATAGTGGCTCCCTCGAGATGGCTGAAGGCACGGATCGTCACCTTATCGGCCAGGGTAACGCCAGGACCGAAGTAGATATTCGGTTCGAGAACGACGTCGCGGCCGACCTGTGTGTCCCAGGCAAACCAAACCGTTTCAGGGACTATCAGGGTTGCGCCGCTGGTCATCACTTCGGTCCGCCGCGCAGCCTGCCAATAAGCCTCGACCGCCGCCAGCTCGGCGCGACTGTTTACCCCAGCAACCTCGGCCGCGGCGGTTTCGATAAAGGCGCTGACCCGGCCCCGATCGAGCGCGTGCATGACGATGTCAGGTAAATAGTATTCGGCTGCCGCATTATCGTTGCCGACTTGGGCGAGGAGCGTGAACAAATCGCTGCTCTTGACTGCCATCAGACCGGAGTTGCACAGATTCACTCGCCGCTCCGCGGGGGTCGCGTCCTTGAATTCGACCATCTTGGCGATGGTCCGATTATCATCACTGACGATGCGGCCATAAGCAGCAGGATCGGCAGGACGAAACCCGAGCACAACGGCAGGCGGAGCGTCTTTGTCGCGCAGCCGTTCGAGCATCCGCTCCATTGTTCCGGCGCGCACCAAGGGGACATCGCCGTAAAGGATGAGCACATCGCCGTCGAAATCGGCGAGCGCTTCTTGTGCCTGCAGCACGGCATGGCCTGTTCCGAGTTGCTCGGCCTGAACGACGACCTGAACGCCTAGTGGTTCGACTGCAGCTTCGATTTGTTCGCGCTGCGCACCGGCGATCACGACAATATGGGCAGGTGAAATTTCGGCGGCGCTTGCAAGCAGATGTAACAACATCGGTCGACCGGCAATGGGATGCAAAACCTTGTGGAGGTCCGACTTCATGCGCGTGCCTTGGCCGGCCGCCAGAATTACGATCGCAACTTGCCGCAAAATGCTTCTCCATTCTAAGTTCGAGCGCGTTTAGCCCTGCCGGCTTGCCACTGCCAGCCTCTTCGCCGAAGGGGAGTTGTGATGGCAGACTTTCCTTTCGACATCGTTGGTTTCGACCTCGACGGTACGCTTATTGATACGTCAGGCGATTTGGCGGCGGCGGTAAATTACACGTTGAAGGAGGCCGGCCGGCCTGCGCTGATTCCCGAAACCGTCAAAACGATGATCGGCGGCGGCGCCAAGGTCATGCTGCAACACGGATTCGCGACGACCGGCGGTTGCGAGGCGCTGGAATTCCGAAGCTACTACAAGGCGATGCTAGGCTATTACGAAGCAAACATCTCAACCTATTCGCGCCCGTTCCCGGGCGCGTTGGCAGCACTGGACGCGCTTGACGGGCTCGGCGTGAAAACGGCCGTGGTCACGAACAAATTCGAGAACCTGGCGCGAAAGCTGCTGACCGATCTGGGTTTGATCGACCGGTTCGCGACGGTGATCGGCGGCGACACGCTCGGGCCGGGCAAAGCCAAACCCGCAGGCGACCCGATCCTGGAAATGGTCGCACGGTCGGGTGGCGGCAGGGCCGCATTCATCGGCGACTCGATTGACGATATGATGGCTGCAAAGAACGCAAACGTGCCCAATATCGCCGTTTCGTTCGGGTTCCTGCTGCAACCCGTTGAGGAGCTCTGCGCCGATGCAATCATCAACCGGTATGATGAATTGATCCCGACTCTCAGGACGCTTTGCGCCACTTGATCCACAAATGCCGCGCCAGCATCAGAGGCGGCATCCGAAGCCAATGCGAGCGAACGTAAAAGACGAAGCGCAGCAACGGGCGCGTCGGACGACCCCAGCCGTCGCGAGCAAGCAGACGTGCGGCATAAAAGGAGTTAACTCGACGATGACCGGAGTCGACTTCGACAAAGACGTCTTGGCGTAATCGTAAGGCCAAATCGACGGCCTTTGACAGTCCGTGCAATTTTGCGCGGTCGCGCAACCGTCTGACAAACCCCTTGTCACTGAATTCTCCAACGAGACAGTCGATGTCCCATAGGTTGCGCAACCCCCCACCCAAGTCGCCATCCGCCAAGAGATGCGCCGCTGCGTGAACGACCATGTCCTCCGGCGACAGCACGCGCAGACCGTTCTCGAGGGTCAGGCTCTGCGCGATCAGTTCTTCCGCATCAGGATGTGGACGAGCGGTCAGCGGCAAAATCGTGTGATGCACGTCGATCATCCGATCGCGATCGCGGTGGATCAAGGGGGGCAACTCATGCATCCAACGGCGATAATAGGCATCGTCATAAGCGTCAGGCTTTACCCACTCCCACCCTGCCTCGAGCAACGCCGTCTCGACATCAACTAGCCGATCGCGGGGGACGAGGATGTCGAGGTCGCCGATAGTGCGTCCATGCCCAGCGCTCAATCCGGCCGAAACATAAGCCGTTCCCTTCAGCAGCACGAGTGGAATGCCAAGCGGCGCCAGCGCGCGCCGTGCCATTTCAGCTTCCCACAACGCCGCAGTCCGCCCAATCTTGGCATCGAGCCGCGCGCTATTGAGTACCGACGCAACACCGTCGGGCACGTCAAAGTTATTGAGACGACACGCAAGGCTGCCCAGCAACCGTTCGGCGCGAGCCGCGCACAGGATTGCTTTCCAGGCACCGGTATCGAGGTCCGACGCCCCTGACGGTTCAACCAATAAAGCCACGAGCGCTGCGGCGCTCACAACGCGGCCCACAGACTGTCGATCAAGCGCAGTGCCGTCGCCATATCCGGATAGTCGACAGCCACTGATGGCACAGTTTCAACCAGCCTCGTCAGCGCGCAGAACCCGGCTTCACCAAGCGCCACATAGTTCGTCGAGGCTTGCGTAAGTCGCACAAATGCTTCGCTCGGCGCAACGGACCGCGCTGCCTCGGGTAGGCCGAAGCGTGGGAACAACACCAGCGCAGGCGTGGCAGCGGTCGCCATACCGGCGATGGCATCGGCGGGCGGCACGACATGGCGAATGCGACCCTTGGGCGTATTTTCCAAGACAGGGCCAAAGCGTTGAGGATCAATCGCTGCCGATGCGGCTTCGATTGAAGCATTTTTCAAGCTCGACGGACGCGGGAACGGGTACACCATGCCAGTCGCTGGTTCGATGAGCGCAAATTCATCGCCCATAAAGCGCCAGCTATCCGCACCCAGCAGTGTTGCGAGCGTCGATTTGCCCGCGCCACTTTCGCCAGTCAAGATGAGAGCGCGACCCTGACGTTCGACGCTGGCGGCGTGAAGCAAAAGAAAACGGCGTTCGCCAAGCGCAAGTTGCAGGTTCATCCCCATTTCCGCGGCGAGCAAGCCGAGGCGAAGCGGTAGGGGAGCGGCCTCGGGCAAGGTAAAGTCTCCGGCAATGGCGACTGAAGGTCGTAACCAGCGACGCCACGGTCGCGCTGGTTCAAGCCTGACAGTAAAATCAGGCACGCCCTGCGGTTTGGGATAGTCGCGGTACAGCGCTTCCATCGCCGCGATTGGTGCGCGCCAAGCAGCACCGATTCGAAATGCAACCGGCCCAACTTGAACGTCGAAACAGTACTTCACAGGCGTTCGACCAGTCCAGTGACAGCGAGTTCATCAAGCCGTTCGGTCAGCGCGGCGTACTCAGTCGTATCAAGCCGCAGTGCCAGCGCGTCGACATCGGCGTCGCCGGCACCAAGCGCCTCGAGGATCGCTGGCACGACCTCGGCGACAAGATGGGTCGTACCCGAACGACGGTCGTAAAGCGCGGTCATCGCATCAAGCCGTACAGCACGCAGTACGCCTGCAGCGGGCGCACGGAACGTCACAGGCGTTTACTCAGCGCCCGGGCGTCTGGAGCGAGGCGTAGCATGTGAAGCCGCTCTGCCCATGCTGGAGGCGACGGATGTAGTTGGTCCAAGCTTGGCCCTGCGCCGGGTCGGCACCGGGGAAGGAGCGTCCACTGAGAGCCGCCTTGACGTCAGGACCCTTGAGGGGCCCGGAGGCACCCGGAAAAGCGCCCACCGTACCCGAAGGCACTACCTGACCATCAGGTGCAATGTAGCTGCCCGTCCTTGCGGCATCCGGAACGGGAATCTGGCAAGCCAAAACCGAGGTTGCAGCTTGCGCAATGGCTGGACGGATTGTGACAACGGCCGCCACACCCAACCCGCCGAGCCGAAGCACGTGGCGACGGTCGGCCGTGCCGTCGGCCGTGCCGTCGGTTACGGGCTTTTGGTCCTCGAACTCGTCGTGTCCGGCCATTTTTTCGAGTGCCCGCCTGTCTTCGTTTGGACGCAGAACTGCTCCATAAGGTCCTTTTAGCCATGTGGCGATGATGATTGGTTAACATGGATGCACTCCACGACTAGTCGGAAACTATGCCCGCATGATTCGGGCCGCTCGGGATACACGCTGGCATGATCCGAATTATCGTGGCGTTATCGATCGTTGGTGTGGCGGCCGTCATTGCAGCGGTGATCCCTGATGCGCGAATTGCCGTCATATTGATCAGCGGGACCGCCGCCGTCGCGGTCACCGCAACTAAGCCCGTGGAGCGCCCTGCCCCCGCCGAGCGTCCCCCAATACTGCCGGTCGCAACCTCCGAGCGCGCCGTCATTGATGCGATCGCCGAACCTGTTCTGCTTGTCGTTGACGGTCGCGTCCGTATCGCCAATGCCGCCGCGCTCGCCCTTTTGGGCACGCATATTCTAGGTGAGGATGTTCGATTGGCAATTCGTCACCCGGCGGCAGCCGAACGACTCGCCCTCACCGGCAGCGACGGCAGCACTGAGCTGGTAGGCCTCGGAGGGCGGGACCAGCGCGTGCAGATGGAGGTCGCGACGATCGCGCCGGGGCGGCGGATCGTCCATCTGATCGACCGAACGACAAGCTATGCCGCCGAGCGCGCTCGGGTCGATTTTGTCGCCAATTCGAGTCACGAACTGCGCACGCCGCTCGCTGCGATCATCGGGTTCATCGAAACACTCGACGACGACAACGCCGGTGCCGACCCCGAGGTCCGTGAGCGATTTCTATCTGTCATGATGAAGGAGGCGCGGCGGATGCAGCGCTTGATCGATGATCTCATTTCGCTGAGCCGCATCGAAGCAGACAAATATCGTCTGCCCGAAACACCGGTGCAATTGGGAACGTTAATCGAAGAAGTCACGGCTGACCTCCGAGACAGTGACGGACAGGCGAGAGCAGACCTTCATCTCGCCATCGCGCAAGATATCCCGCCCGTCACAGGCGACGCGACACAATTGTCGCAAGTGATCCACAATCTTGTCGGTAATGCTTTTAAATATGGGAAACGCGGTACGCCTGTCACGATCGGCCTGCGCCGTGACGGTGAAACGTTGATCTGCCTCTCGGTAGCTGACGAGGGAGACGGCATTGCCGCTGAACATTTGCCACGCCTGACCGAGCGATTTTATCGCGTCGATCCCGGGCGCAGTCGTGCTCAGGGCGGTACAGGGCTCGGCCTGGCAATCGTTAAACATATCGTCGAGCGACACCGGGGACGGCTCGACATTGCGAGTACGCCAGGAATCGGGACGACAGTGTCAATCTTGTTGCCGGTAGCAATACTGCCCCCTGTAATACCAACGTCTGTCATCAAAATGTCATCAAACTGAAACTTAAGAGACGCCGAAGCGCTGCTAGAGGCAGTGGCAATCCGGGCGAGTTCGCCCATTATGATTTTGGGAGTTAAAATGGCTTTTTTCCGCGCAACTGCCGCGTTGACGCTGGCGTTGGCAACGCTTTCGGGCTGCGATTCAACAGCTGGAGGCGGCGAATCGCGTAATCAGGTGCGTGCGGTCGGTTCGTCGACGGTTTACCCCTTCGCGACCGCGATCGCCGAGCAGTTCGTCAACGCTAACCCCAAGTTCAAGTCACCGATCATCGAATCAACCGGAACCGGCGCCGGTTTCAAGTTATTCTGCGCTGGCGTGGGCGCTGCATTTCCAGACATCTCGGACGCGTCGCGACGGCTCAAGAAATCGGAGTACGAGACCTGCGCTGCCAAAGGCGTAACCAAGATCGTCGAGATCCAAATTGGCCTTGACGGCATTGCCTTTGCGCAATCGAACAAGGGATTGAAAATACCGCTGACCACCGCCGACCTTTACAAAGCACTTGCAGCGACCCCGTTTGGTAAGCCGCAGACTGCCAAGACATGGAAAGACGTCAACCCTGCGCTCCCGGACGAAGCGATCAAGGTGTACGGGCCGCCCTCCACGTCTGGAACTCGCGACGCGCTGGCTGAACTGATCCTGGCAAAAGGCTGCGACAGCGACCCAGCAATGATGGCGCTCAAAAAGTCCAATGAAGCCGAGCATAAGAAAATCTGCACGACCATTCGTGAAGACGGCGCGTTCGTCGATGCAGGCGAAAACGACAATTTGATCGTCCAGAAGATCGAGGCTGATACCAAGGCTCTCGGGATTTTTGGTTACTCGTTCGCCGAAGAAAATAAGGACAAACTTATCGCGAACACGCTGAACGGGATCTCGCCGACTTATGCGACGATTTCGGACTTCAGCTACCCGGGTGCACGCCCGCTCTTTATCTATGTAAAGGCAGCGCATCTGAACGTTATTCCGGGTCTCAAGGAGTTCGTCGGTGAATTTGTGAAAGCTTGGGGACCGGACGGTCTGCTCGTCAAAAAGGGAATGGTGATTTCGTCGGACGCAGTCCGGGCAGAAGCGGCAGCGACGGCTCGCGATTTCAAGCTGCTCGACCCCGCCGGGTTGAAATAAGCACCTAAGGAACTCCACCGGTGTCACTGACACTGCTTTTTTTCATGGCGCTCGGGCTTGGTGCGGTAGCGTGGCTTGTCGGGCGGGCGCGGGCGGGACGTTTTGCCGTCCTCGCGCGCGCCCACTCGCTGCCCGGGTATCACGCCGCCTATGTGGCGCTCTGGACCGCTCTGCCTGCCCTGCTTTTTTCGGCCTTGTGGGTCGGTGTGTCGCCCGGGCTTGTAACCCGCAGCGTCATTGCAAGCCCTGCCGCCAACAGTCTTGCCGCGGATCCCATTGAGCGGCGCGCTGTTCTGTCCGAAGCGCGCGGGCTGGCAGAGGGAACGCTGCACAGTGCATTCAACCCATCGGCGGAGCTGTTGGCACCCGAGTACAGGGTAGCCAGGCTTCACTACGGCGTGATCGGCCTCGCAGTGGCCGCACTGCTGGCGTTGGCGGGTGGGGTCTATGCCTTCTCGCGTGTCCGACCGGACTTTCGGGCGCGAACGCACGTGGAGCGGGCGATCACGATCACGTTACTCGTGGCCTCGCTCATTGCCATCCTCACCACGATCGGAATTGTTGCCTCGCTTCTGTTCGAATCAGTGCGCTTCTTCAACAAGGTCGGCGTGCTCGATTTTCTGTTTGGCACCCGCTGGAGCCCACAGGCGGCGAGCGGCGGCGACATGAAGGCGCTCGGCGCGATACCCCTGTTCTGGGGAACGATTTTCATCGGCGCAATCATTGCGATGCTCGTCGCCATCCCGCTGGGCCTGATGAGTGCGATCTATCTTACGCAATATGCCGGCGCCGCAACGCGGCGATGGATGAAGCCGCTCCTCGAAATACTCGCCGGCGTGCCCACTGTCGTCTATGGCTATTTCGCCGCGCTGACCGTGGCGCCCATCGTCCGCCATCTGGGCGACATGCTCAGAATTCCGGGAACGAGTTCGGAAAGCGCACTTGCCGCCGGGCTGGTCATGGGCATCATGATTATCCCGTTCGTTTCGTCGATGGCGGATGACTCACTTGCCGCAGTACCACAAGCGATGCGCGACGGCAGCCTCGCGATGGGCGCGACAAAGTCGGAGACGATCCGTCGGGTTCTTGTTCCTGCTGCGCTCCCGGGCATTGTCGGCGGGGTATTGCTCGCGGTCAGCCGTGCGATCGGCGAGACCATGATCGTTGTTATGGCGGCAGGGCTTGCCGCCAAGCTGACCGCCAATCCGTTCGCCAGCGTCACCACCGTTACCGTTCAGATTATCCAGTTGCTGACTGGAGACCAGGAGTTCGAGAGCGCCAAGACGCTCGCCGCTTTCGCCCTTGGGTTGGTTCTGTTTGTCGTTACGCTCTTGCTCAACATCGTCGCACTGGGCGTCGTCAAACGGTATCGAGAAGCCTATGACTGATATGCGCCTTCCGACCGATTGGCGGTCCGACGCAATGCAACGCCGCATACGGCGACGCTACACGTCGGAACGCAATTTCAAGTTGCTCGGGATATTGGCCATCCTATTGTCGGCTGGGTTCCTGGCATTTCTGGTAATCACGATGGCGTGGAACGGCGCGCGCGGATTTACTCGCAGCAACGTCGAGCTACCGTTCGACTTTCCCAAACTTGCAATCCCCCTGTCTCCTGCCGCGCTCACGGGCGGTGGCGATGTCGACTCGCAATTTGGCGCGGCAGACCTGCCCGGTGCTGTGACCCGTGCGGCTCAGGCCGCCTTTGGCCCGAATGGCGCCGCGACAGTTTCTGACAGTGGTTGGTTGACACTGCGCGCAGCCATCAAGAATGATCCGTCGATTCTGTTCCGCAAGGCGACGCTTGCCATTCCCGGCTCCCCCGCTCTCGATGTTGCCGAGAGCGGACACGGTGACCCGGCGATGCGGGCGCTTTACCGCAACCTGAAAGCCAAGGACGCCGTCTCACGCGACTTCAATCTTGCGTTCCTTACCGACAGCGATGCGACCGACCCGACGCAGGCAGGTATTTGGGGCGCATTTAAAGGGTCGCTGCTGACGATGCTTGTCACTCTGATCCTTGCCTTCCCAGTTGGCGTGTTATCAGCAGTTTACCTGGAAGAATATGCGCCACGGAACCGCTGGACGGACCTGATCGAGGTTTCGATAAACAATCTTGCAGCGGTGCCGTCGATCATATTCGGATTGCTCGGACTTGCCGTTTTCCTCAACACCTTCAACTTGCCTCGCTCGGCACCGCTTGTCGGGGGCCTGACGCTCGCACTGATGACGATGCCCGTCATCGTTATCGCGGGACGCAATGCGATCAAATCGGTACCGCCGTCGATCCGCGATGCCGCGCTTGGCGTGGGCGCTTCGCCGATCCAGGTCGTGTTCCATCACGTGTTACCGCTGGCGCTTCCCGGTATAATGACTGGCACGATTATCGGCATGGCGCGCGCGCTCGGCGAGACGGCCCCCCTGTTGATGATCGGGATGCGCGCCTTCGTTGCAACGCCGCCTAGCGGAATCAGCGATCCGTCGAGCGTTCTTCCGGTACAGATTTTTCTATGGTCGGACGAAATCAGCCGCGGCTTCATCGAGAAGACTTCAGCAGCGATTATTGTCCTTTTAGCGTTTCTACTCACGATGAACGGCGCGGCCATCTACCTGCGCAACCGTTTTGAAACCCGCTGGTGAATATGACCGACCAAACCAAAATGTCTGCCCGCAATGTCTCGGTGTGGTACGGCGAGAAAATGGCGATCGACAATGTATCGATCGATGTCGGTTCCGAAAACGTCACGGCGTTCATCGGTCCGTCGGGTTGCGGAAAATCGACGTTTCTCCGCACGCTAAATCGGATGAACGACACCGTCGCCTCGGCCCGCTTCGAAGGCGAAATCACGCTTGACGGGGAAAGCATCTACGCGCCGTCAATGGACGTGGTTCAGCTGCGCGCGCGCGTCGGCATGGTGTTTCAGAAGCCAAACCCCTTTCCCAAGTCGATCTACGAAAACGTCGCTTATGGCCCGCGCATCCACGGGCTCGCCTCAGCGAAGGCTGACATGGACCGTATCGTCGAGGAGTCTTTGGTGCGTGCTGGCTTGTGGGACGAGGTGAAGGATCGGCTTGAGGCAAGCGGCACCGCGCTTTCAGGCGGACAACAGCAACGGCTGTGCATCGCTCGCGCCATTGCTGTGGACCCCGAAGTCATCTTGATGGACGAACCATGCTCGGCGCTCGATCCGATTGCGACGGCCCGTATCGAGGAACTCATTCACGCTTTGCGCGGGCGCTACGCCATCGTCATCGTCACGCACAATATGCAGCAAGCCGCGCGTGTGTCGCAGCGGACGGCATTCTTCCACCTCGGCACACTCGTCGAGTACGGTGTCACTTCGGACATCTTCACCAATCCGAAGGCGGAACGCACCAAGGATTATATCACCGGAAGGTACGGCTGATGGCTATCGGGACCGAACACACCGTCAAGGCGTTCGATAATGAGATCGGTGAACTTCGCGGACATATCGCCGAAATGGGCGGCCGGGCGGAAGCGGCAATCAATGGCGCGATGGAGGCCTTGATCAAACGCGACCGCGACCTTGCACGCAAGATCATCGACGAGGATCGCGCGATTGACCGGCTCGAAAGTGAAGTTGAAAAGCTGGCAGTTAAAATCATCGCGCTCAGGGCCCCGATGGCCGACGATTTGCGCGACGTCATTGCTGCGCTCAAGATCGCCGCCGTACTCGAACGTATCGGGGATTATGCCAAGAACATCGCCAAACGTGTCGGTGCGCTCGAGGACAAGCGCAAGATCGAGCCGATCTCGCTGCTCCCTTCCATGGCCAAAATCGCGACTGAAATGGTGCACGACGTGCTGAACGCTTATGCGGCGCGCGACGCGGCGTTGGCGCTTGCTGTCAACGAGCGCGACAAGCTCGTCGACGACTTTTACAACTCGATCTTCCGCACGCTCGTGACCTACATGTATGAGAACCCGCAAAGCATCGGGAACGCTGCTCACCTGCTGTTTGTTGCCAAGAACCTAGAACGCGTTGGAGACCATGCGACCAATGTCGCTGAAATGGTCTATTTTGCGGCGACCGGTGAATACATGACTGAGCGAGACAAGACAGATCCTTTCGCCGAGTATGAGGGAGCCTAACGCCATGGCGCGCGCAAAGATGCTGTTGGTTGAGGACGATGCGGCGTTGGCCGAATTGCTCGTCTATCATTTCCGGCGCGAGGATTTCGACGTCAAACAGACACCCGACGGCGAGGAAGCGTTATTGCTCGCGCAGGAAAGTCCACCCGACATTGTCCTGCTTGACTGGATGGTCGAAGGATTATCCGGCATCGAAGTCTGCCGCCGCCTGCGCCGGATGCCCGAAACGGCAAACGTACCAATCATCATGCTGACTGCACGCGGCGAGGAAGAGGACCGCGTGCGCGGGCTTGAGACCGGAGCCGACGATTATGTCACAAAACCTTTCAGCCCTCGAGAATTGGTCGCGCGTGTCGGCGCCGTGCTGCGTCGCGTCCGCCCGGCGCTGGCAGGCGAAGCGCTGATTTATGCCGACATCGAAATGGATACCGTCGGGCATAAGGTGAAGCGATCGGGAAAGATGGTCCCGCTCGGCCCAACCGAATTTCGGCTCTTGAAACATTTCCTGGAACACCCCGCCCATGTGTTCTCGCGCGAACGTCTGCTCGACAGCGTTTGGGGTCACGACAGCGACATTGAGCCGCGAACCGTTGACGTCCACATTCGCAGGCTGCGCAAAGCGATCAACGACGGGGGTCATGCAGACATCATCCGAACAGTCCGTTCCGCAGGCTATGCCCTCGATGCCGAGGGTCGGCTCTAAGATGGGTCTCGACGAAGCGAAAGGTTGGCAGGGCAAGGCACGGATACATTCGTCGCCATACGCATTTATATCAAGTCGGCGCATGCTTCCGCTCGCGTTTCCGACATTGGAGATCGATGATGAAAATGATTGCCCTTGCCGCTGCGCTGCTTGTCAGCACGGCCGCTGTTGCGCAGACGATGCCGGTCGCCCCAGCAACGCCTCCCGCCGATATGACGGCACCGATGCCATCTGCGCCGCCCAGCAACGACACGATGACCCCGCCCGCTACGTCTGCACCGAGTACCACTGCGGCACCAATGCCGAGTTCTGCCCCAGCAGCCCAACCCGTTGCGCAGGCAAGCTACCCCCGCTGTTCAGCGACGGTAACAGACCAGTGCCGTCAGAGTGCGGCGCGCGAGTCGGACAGCAAGGGCGGACCGCCAAAGCATCGTCGTAAGCGCGGTTGACGTAAACGGAACCCCGGTGCATCGGCAGTGCGACTTGGCCTTTGCATCCGGGGATCCGACCATGACAATCTCATTCGAAAATCGCGTAGCCATTGTCACCGGTGCGGGCGGCGGTCTGGGCCGCGCCTATGCGCTTGGGCTCGCAAGGCGCGGCGCGAAAGTTGTCGTCAACGATCTGGGCGTCGCTCGAGACGGGACCGGTCATTCGGACGCCGCACTGGCGGTTGTCGAGCAGATCCGCGCTGAAGGCGGCATTGCCATCTCAAACGGCGGCAGCGTTACCGAGTACGACCAGATGGTCGCGATGGTCGAACAAGCCAAGGCACAATGGGGTCGCGTTGATATCTTGATCAACAATGCGGGCATTCTGCGTGACAAGAGCTTTGCTAAAATGGAACCCGGCGATTTCGATCGGGTGGTCCAGGTCCACCTGGTCGGCAGTGCGAATGTGACCAAGGCCGTATGGGATACGATGCGTCAGCAGGCCTATGGTCGAATCCTGATGACGGCATCGTCGACCGGTCTCTTCGGCAATTTCGGACAGGCGAACTATGGTGCCGCCAAGCTCGGACTCGTGGGATTTGCCAAGACCCTGCATCTCGAAGGCGCCAAATATAATGTCCGGGTTAATACCATTGTCCCGGTTGCCGGCACGCGTATGACCGAAGACTTGTTCCCCGCAGACGCTTTCAAGGCTTTTGCCCCGGAGAATGTCGTTCCCGCTGCGCTTTACCTCGTCAGCGACGACGCGCCGTCGAACGTCATTGTAGGCGCCGGCGCTGGCGTGGTGCAGACGTCCTACGTCACGCTCACCCCAGGGGCATTGCTCCCGGAGAACGACCGTACACCGGAAGCGGTGGCGCGGCTGTGGGACAAGATTACAGACCGAACCAACGAAATCGTGCCGCAATCGGGCAATGAACAGTCGGCCCTGATCTTTAAAACACTTCAGGCGGGCTAAGATGATGAGAGCCCAGACGCTACGGAAGCTCCGCCAGTGGCATCGCTATCTCGGGCTCTTTTTTACGCCCGCGATCCTGCTGTTCTCCGTCAGTGGCGGCATGCAAACCTACCGGCTACAGGAAACCAGCGGTTATGGCGGCACGCCTCCGTCATGGATTGTGTGGCTGGCGAGCATTCATAAGGACCAGCGCCTGCCGCGCGGCAGCGCTGCGCCAGCCCACAAATCTGCGCTTTCTGAGTATCCGACCACGGCCAAGGCTTCACCTCGGCGCTCGACGACCATGCTCAAGGCGTTCGTCGCACTGCTTGCTGCCGGACTTGCATTGTCGGCGCTATTGGGCGCGACGATCGCCATCAATACGAAAACGTCGCGGGGATTTTCCCTATTAATGCTGGCACTGGGCGCCATTGTGCCGCTTGTTGTTCTCTACGTTTAAGATCGCCCGGCAACGGCAGTGTATTGCTAGTATAATACAGTTGTGCTATCGAAGCGTCAGGGAGACGCACAATGTACAGCGATATTGGTCTCGACAATGCTGTGAATGCAGGCGTTTTGACCCGTAACACTGTCGACGCTCTTCGCCGTCATGTGAGCAGTATGCGCGCGACGCCGATGGTTGATGAGGAACAGTTCCGGCTGCTGAGCGGATTCAATGACATTTTTGTCGCGATTGCGGGCCTCTTGCTGTTGGTGGGGCTCGCCTGGGTCGGCAGCGCGTTGCACCCGGCCTTGGGTGCCGCATTCGTCGCTGCGGCGGGCTGGGGTCTGTCAGAATATTTCACGCGGGTCCGGCGCATGGCGCTCCCCTCGATCATCTTCCTGCTGGCTTTCGTCGGCGGCGTGTTTGCCGCCGTTTCAACGACGTTATTAGGCACGACTGGTTATCACGACGGTGATGTCCTGGGTGCGATTTGGCTGGCCGTCGCGGGTGCGGTAGCTGCCGGCGCAGCCTATTTCCACTGGCGGCGCTTCATGGTGCCGATTACGGTGGCGGCAGGGGCCGCCGCCGTTGCCGCAACGGCATCCGCACTCGTTCTGGCCGTGGTGCCCGACGTTTCCGTGATCCAGTTTCCCCTGATGGCCGTTTCCGGCGTTGCGATCTTCACGCTTGCGATGTGGTGGGACATGTCAGATCGCGACCGCCGCACCCGTCGGTCGGACGTTGCTTTCTGGCTGCACCTGCTGGCCGCGCCCTTGATCGTGCACCCGGTATTCAACCAGCTGGGGGTGCTCGGCAAAAGCGGCACGGTCGCCAGCGCAGTGGCCGTCCTCACGCTCTATGTGGCCATCGGCTTCGTCGCGCTCGCGATCGACCGGCGGGCCCTGATGGTTTCTGCACTTGCCTATTTGCTAATTGCGGTCGGTGCCTTGTTCCGCGAATTCGGCGCGGTGGGAATCAATATTGCCTTGACGGTGATCATCATCGGATCCGCGCTTCTGCTGCTCTCCGCATTCTGGCAAAGTGCGCGCGCGTGGGCAGTCGACTTGCTGCCCACACACCTCGGCGGACGCCTACCCCCCACCGGGATTACGCCTACTCTGCAACCAGCTTCATAAGCCGCCGTTCAACTGGTGCGAGCACGGGCGCAAGTTCGTGACCGCGCTTGAGGACCATGCCCGCTTCTCCGATCAGCGCCCATTGTCCTTGGCGGTTGCGCTGCGCGGGACGTTTTTCGATCCGGATCTCGGGACGCTCGGTGGCGCGACGAAAAGCGGAAAAGACGGCGGCGTCCCTACCGAGGTCCATCGCGTAGTCGCGCCAATGTCCTGCGGCAACCATGCGACCGTAGAGATCGAGAATGCGCGTGAGTTCGGCGCGGTCGAAGCCAATTTGCATCGACGTCCGATTTGGGAAAGCGAGAATTGCCACCACTCGAAACTAAACTCCATTCCTAAACGAAGTCGAGGCAGTCGTTTGTCAAGAGGATGGCGTCGACGGCATCGCGTCGCAGCTTCATCCTAGCTTGAGCAAAACTAAGCTGACTTGCGCCCTTCCTGACGCTCCTCGACGTACGCCGCCAGTTTCGCGCGTAGCGTCTCGACTTCGCATCTCAAAATTTCAAGTTGTTGCGTCGCCGGGTCGAAGCGTTCGCTGCACGGAGTACCGTAAGGCATAAACCCCTTTTGGTAGTCGGTCGCCTCGATAAGGGTGGAGCGCGCCGGAATGCCGACCATCGTTGCACCTTCGGCCACATCCTTGGTCACCACCGAATTTGCGCCGATCCGTGCGCGCGGGCCGACCGTGATCGGTCCCAGTACCTGGGCGCCTGATCCTATAATGACGCCGTCGGAGATCGTTGGGTGCCGTTTGCCGGGCGTGCCGTCTGCAGGGTTTGTCCCGCCAAGCGTCACGCACTGGTAAATGGTAACGTCATCGCCAACCTCCGCCGTCTCGCCGATGACTGTAAATCCGTGATCAATAAAAAAATTGCGGCCGATCTTGGCGCCGGGATGAATGTCTATCGCAGTAAAAAATCGGCCGATGTGGTTGACCAGCCGCGCTACCCAGAACAATTCGCCGATAAAAAGCCAATGCGCGAGCCGGTGAAACGCCAGCGCCCAGGCTCCGGGATAAAGCAACACTTCCCAGCGCGATCTAGCCGCTGGATCGCGCGCTTTGACCGAGTCGAGGTAGGAAATCAGTCCGTTAGCCATATGTGCACCCCCGGCCTTCACAAGATCCCGGAAGTTAGGACCGCTTCGGTCGGGTTTCAAACCTAAGCAAATCGCTAGGCTTTCGCCGCCCGACACTAACCTGTGCAAGAAGGCCTCCTGCTTTTCGGTGACGCCAACGCAGCTGAGCGCTTGCTGGCATTCACGGCCCAACTTCTCGGGTCACCACACTTCGTGCGACCGCCGTTACGACGCGAAACCAAATTTTCACACCTTGCCAAGCGGCTCTGCCGCTTCCCGTGCTTCGCATCGGCCACAGGCCACTCTCTTGCTCGGTTGTCTGGTGACGATCATATTGGCAGCAACCAGCACACGCATCCGCAGTAGCATTTGCTAACCCCAACGCGCGGCCGCCGCGTCATCGCTTTCATGGGCCTCGACCCACACGTCGCGTCCGTCGGTGAAACTCTCCTGCTTCCAAAACGGTGCTCCGGTTTTTAGCCGGTCGATGACGAAGGTACATGCTTCGAGCGCAGCCCTGCGGTGCGCGCTCGCGCACGCGACAAAAACGATAGGATTGCCAGGTACCAGTCGCCCGACGCGGTGATAGATGGTAACGCCGCCGAGCGACCAGCGCGCGACCGCCTCCTTGGCAAGATCGTGAAGTGCCGCCTCCGTCATCGACGGATAATGTTCGAGGGTCAGCGCGACCAACCCGCCGTTACCGCGCACGATGCCAACGAAACTTGCAACCGCGCCGATTCCCTCACGGCTGAGCGCCGCCAACGCGGCGTCCACTTCAAACGGTTCTCGCGAGATACGGATTGTGATCATCCACCGGTCACCGGCGGAAAAAACGCGATCTCCTTGGCTGCACCGATCCTTGTGTCGAATTTTGCCATAACCTGATCCACAGCGACGCGCAGCCGCTCCCGGTCGCCGAAGATCGGGTAGCGCACCGTGAGCCAGTCAGCGAGATCGGCAATGGTTGACAGCCCGTCGGGGAGCTCGATGCGCTCTTCGCCCATCCCGACTGCCTCGCGAACCTTGGCAAAGTACAGCAACGTGACCACAGACTCAGTCCATATGCTTCAGGCCAACGCGTAGATAGTCCCAGCCGGTCAGGAGTGTCAGCGCCGCGGCAGCCCATAAAGAGACAATGCCAACCTGCTTGATCCAGTGCAGCTGAGGCAACGCGCCAGCAAGGATGAGCGCGCCCAACGCGACAATCTGCAACGTGGTTTTCCACTTGGCGAGCTGCGATACGGGCACGGATACTTGTAATCCGGCCATGAACTCACGCAGCCCCGAAACCGCAATTTCCCGCAACAAGATCACGAGCGCCGGGATAAGATGAATGCCGGTAATCGATGCTGCCTCGTGCCGAGTGCCGACCAACATCAAGATAACCGCCGCGATCATGATCTTGTCGGCAATGGGATCGAGGAACTGTCCGAGCTTGGACACCGTCCCCTGCGCACGCGCCAGATAGCCATCGAAATAGTCGGTCACGCCCATCAGGCAGTACAGCGCAAAGCCCAGGGCATAGCCAAGTACCCAGCCAGGGTACCACAGGAACGCCACCAGCAGGGGGACGGTCACGATGCGCGATAGCGTCAATATGTTAGGCAGGCTCAGCACAGTGATACCTCTAGACGGCATTGGACGTGCGCGCAAAGCCCGCTAAGGCGCGGCCAAGTCGTCAGAGGATCGCCGTACCCCCATGCAGATGTCACTCGCGCTGATGAGCCGGCGTCGTTTCCTGCCGTTGTTCGTCACTCAATTTCTCGGCGCGATGAACGATAACCTGTTCAAGACCGCAATGATCCTGTTTGTAATTTACAACATCTATAATGATCCCAAGAAGGAAGAGCTGTTCAGCGCGATCGCCTCTGCGGTGTTTATCGTACCGTTTTTTCTGCTGTCGGCCGTCGCGGGCCAACTCGCCGATGCATATGACAAGGCTCGGATGGTGCGGATCGTGAAGACCGTCGAAATTGCCATCATGATTGTCGGCGGTGCGGGTCTCCTTCTCGGAAATATCGCACTGATGATGATCGCGCTGTTTGCGATGGGCGTACATTCGACATTTTTCGGCCCGATCAAATATGCAATCCTGCCACAACACCTTGGTTCAGACGAAGTGCTCGGCGGCACGGGATTGGTCGAAGCCGGGACTTATATCGCCATCCTTGCAGGCACGATCCTTGCCGGGTTCATCAGTCACAGGGTCGCCGCAGCCGCCGTGATCGTGATGGCCATTATGGGCTGGTTTGCAGGCCGCGAAGTGCCCCCTGCCCCGCCTGTTGGTGATAATCACACAATCGATTGGAATATTTTTCGCGCGTCGTATCGGCTGGTGAGTGCAACCATGCACATCCGCCACCTGTTCCTCGCCATTGTGTCGATCAGTTTTTTTTGGACCATTGGCGCCGTGTTGTTCGTGCAGTTTCCGCCGCTGGTGAAGAACGTGCTTCAAGCCGACAAAAGCGTCGCCAGCCTCTTCCTCGCTGTTTTTTCGATCGGCATTGCCATAGGATCGGTCTGGATCAACCGATTGTTGAAGGGCCAAGTGTCTGCGCGCTTTGCACCAGCATCCGTAATCTTCATGGGGGTTTTCATCCTTGGCTTCCATTTCATCGCGAAGTTTTGGGTGCAAGGCCCCAAGGGAACGCTCTATAATCTGACTGAGTTTGCGCATCATCCGATGGCACCGATTCTGCTCGGCTGTCTGCTTGCAATCGCGATCACCGGCGGGATGTTCGTGGTGCCTCTCTATGCCTTCCTGACGACGACGGTTGCAAAGAGCGACACAGCCCGGACGGTCGGCGCCAACAATCTGGTCAATGCCGGATGCATGGTTGTCGGATCGGTGCTCGCCGTTGGATTGAGCGCTGTCGGGGTGTCAGCGACCGATCAATTTATCATGACGGCGGCAATGTGTCTGGTGTCGGCGTGGCTCGCCTGGAAGCTCCATATGGCTTGCCCCGACAACGACCGGTCTCAATGCGGATAACTCGGCGGTCGACCGGGTGCAGGGTGCATTGCGCCGACCGACTGCCCCGGCGATGGTCGAATGTCGCCGGCCGCGGCCGAACTTTTAAACATGAAATTTTGGGCTTGGTTATGCGACCATCGGATCAACCCGACCATGCGCGCCTGAGAACGGAGCATGCCGGGAATCCAACTGAATGATCAAGCCCTGATCAGAGGGTTGCCCTTCACCCAGACGTGTCCGTCTTTCCTCGCTCCGGGACGGTAGACGAGGATCACGACGCGCTATCGCCCGTCTGCCTGCCCGCAATTCATCGATTTCCTGCATGGGTCGACCCATCACCAAGGACGGCAAGGCCTATCGGGCACCTTGCGCAACAGGCAAAGGCCGCGCCAGAAAATGAAAACTTCTCGACCGCGCCGTGATGCCTGATTCTCATCGTGCTGTTCCCGAATAATTCCCAACCGTTGGAGCTCTCGATACCAGAGTACCGACTGATTGCCCGGCTGTTCAACGCGGCACGCGCGCCAATCCTTCGGCATCCTATTTTCGGCGCGGATTATGCCGGTTGCGGCCGAAGCGCATCGCCCTGCGTTCCTGCATGCGGTCGCGAAACTCGGCGCGTTGTCCAGACGACATTTGCTGGAAGTGCGCCCGACGAGCAGCGCGCTGCTCGGGAGTCGCCTGCAGCATTCGTTGCGAGAACCCGTCTTCGTGCGCAAGCGCAATCGGATCGACTTCGCCTCGGCGGGGGGGGGCACGGAACACCGTTGACGGGGTCGACAGAGTTGACGGTCCGCTTGCGTCTGCGGCAATCTGCTTTTTTGATCCCTGCGCCTGGCGGGCAAGGATGCGTCGGTCAATCATCCTCTCGGAGACGGCACGGTCGTGGCGCGCCGCGCGCGCCAATGCCGCGCGATCGGCAAAAACCGTCGAGGGCAGACCCGCAAGCGCGTTATCAATACCAGGCGTCATCAGGGCCTTGTGACGCAACAAGGCGCGCCGTTGTAGTCGCACATGGACGCGCGCGCCGATCATTGTCGCTGCGACAGGGTGCTTGGCAGCGAATTCCAAACGTCGTTCACGTCGTTCCTTGCGCATCGCCAGGCGTTCGGCCGGGGGCAACGGACGATCGGCGCCAACAGGCGTCGGTTCCGCGATCAGTGCTGGTAACACGACGGTGGCGGTGCGCGTCTCCGGCGGCTTGGGCGCGACGTGAAGGCGCTTGGTAACTGGCTTCGGCTTTGGTGCCAGCATTGCGGTAAGAACGGGAACTTCGATGCCGACACGTCCGAGGAAGCCCGACGCAACGGCACCTGCACTAAGCAGGCCCACCGCCAGTGTGCCGAGCAAAACCTGCCGCCCACGCCGCCACATGCCGCGTCGATCACGCCGAGGCGCTCCCGACGGCGCGCTGATCGACGTCATAGTTGCGGCCACGATCCGGTCCGCCAGCCCGGTTGACAGCGGCGGTACCTCGAACCGGTCAAGCTCCTTGGCGAGCGTGAAATTTACGGCGTCAGTCATTGCGCCGCATCCTTCATCGGGGTCAACGCTGCCCGCAATGCAGATCGCGCACGCAACAGCAGCGACTCGAACGCCTTGAGGTTCATGTCCAACGTTTCTGCCGCCACCTGGTTCGAAACCTCTTCGTAATAGGTCAGTACGATGGCCGCACGCTGCCGGTCGGGCAGCGCCCCTATCGCAGCAACCGTTGCCGACCGCATCCGCGCGGCGTCCAGTTCCTCCGGCGCCAAGGGCGTCTCGTCGGCGCGTTGGGGCACTGCTTCGTCGCTGGCAAAGCGTCGACGACGCAGCCTGTCGAGGCACAGGTTGACTACCACGCGGTTAAGCCATGCGCCGGTACCGGCGTTTCCCCCCTGCCACCGCGCGGCATCGCGCCACAGCCGTAACATTGCTTCCTGCGAGATATCCTCCGCCTCCGTCGGATCAGCAATCATGCGATAAGCGATCCGATGCAGCATCCGGACGTGCCGATCGACGAGTATCCGGAACGCCACTGGATCGCGCGCACACACGCGCACCATCAGTGCGTCATCACTGTCGGCGTCATCGCCTCGGACTGCCATTCTCGACTGCGCCACGTCCCCGCTATCTGGCCCGCCGGCCCGATCGAAATGCCAATCCTGTTGGCGATACTACGCGCGGGTAAGCAAATCCCTTCGCTTCACGCGAGGAATGTTGAAAAGGCGAGAAACGCCGACACGAATGTCATCAAGAACAAGGCCCCGTCTGACAGCGGCTCACCGCCGCGCGAAATCATCGCGGCCGGGGGCGGCAACATCTGGCGAAAAGGATGGCGGGCTGACTCGTTGGTCAGAACAAGACGACGTTTTTTCATTGCGAAACGTAAACGCCGCATTGACCATCGTGACCAGCACATTTCGTGGTTAAAAATCGAATGTCTTGAAACGGGACGCCGCTTAATGCCCTTCGATCCGACGGCGAATTGCCCGGAGCGTCAGCCAAACGAAAATGGCGATTACCGGTGCCCCAATGCCGAGGGCCATCGTTGCGTCGAACCCGGCGTCAACATGTTCCACCGCCTTCATCGGATACGACAGCAGCATAAGCGAATAATAGCTGATGGCAGCGACCGACAGCCCTTCCACGGTGCGCTGCAACCGGAGTGACGCATCAGCGCGCTGGTTCATGGAGCTCAACAACGCGGCGCTCGTTTCTTCGTCGGCAACTTTTATCCTTGTATCGAGCATAGCACCCGCCCGAGCGATTCGGGCGATCACTTCGCGCTCCCGATCGGCCACTGAATTGCACGTGCGCATCGCCGGAGCGAGGCGACGGTCCATGAACTCCTCGATCGTCTGGACCCCTGAGATCTTGACCTCGCGCAGGCTTGCGACGCGGTCGCGCACCAGATCGTGATAGGCATTCGCCGCGGCAAATCGAAACGTCGTTCGAGCGCTCAATCCTTCTGCTTCGCCCGACAAGGTAATGAGGCGCGACAGGAGGGCCCGGTCTGCCTCGACGCCTTCTTCAGCAGCTAGCTTGGAAGCCAGATTACCGGCTTCCGCCTCGATGGACCGCAACTGCACAGTCGCTTCGCCCGCCAGCGGAAACGCAAGCAGTGCCATCATCCGATACGTTTCAATTTCGAGCAGCATCAGCGCCAGTCGACCGGCTAACGCGGCATCGCGCGAGTGCAACAAAAGCCGGAACCGCGTCATGCCACTGTCGTCTGCGCGGAAGTCCGTGAATATCCGCGCTGCTCCCTCCAGCACCTGCGCACCAATCTGGACGCCGTCCGACGCCATCGGCGGGCTCAAATCGCCGGTATCGTCCCGCCGCAGCTCCAGCATCGTGGCAACCAAGACATCGCTCGGGAAAGAACTTAACCAGTCCACTGGCAGCCGCTCGAACGGACTACGCGGATCGGTGGCAGTTGGTGGCGGGCAGAACAAAGTCCAGCTGGAAAACTCGGTATGGCGCTCCCAGCGCAGCGACCAGCCAGGCCCTTCAAGCGCCCACCAGCGTGCACGCCGATCGGGCATCCGCTCGCCAAAGCGCGCGCACAACACCGCCATGTGGGAACGGTCGGCGTCAGCTGCTTCCTGGCCCGATACATTCGCAAGCCGGATGGCCACAACAGGCGCCTCGAGCGGCGTAGACGGGCGTGCATGAGCTTCCGCCAAAAGACGGTCACGCTCGGCGTGCCATGTAAAACGAAGTCCCCTCGCAATCGGGTGCGCCGAAGCCACTTTTTCCACCTTTGTCCTCCCAGCCTTTTAAAGGGTAGCGCAACTCGTTGGGCACACAAGCATTCTGATTGCGTGCGGAAAGCTTTCATGCAATTTCCGCAGCCTGATTATAAAGTCAGCAAAACCTCTGGATGGAGAAGCACATGGCGAGTGTGAAAGGGCGCCTCGGCGTCACGCTGGCAGTTGTAGCGTTGCTGGCCCTGCCAGCTTGTTCGAAAAAGGCATCAGACGATGAAACGGCGCCTGCGGCGGCGACCCCGGCGGCCACAGGCAGTGCTGCAGCGACAGCCCCGGCAGCCGATAACACCGACACACTCGACGGCAGCAAGTTCGCGAGCTTTACGGGCGATCCCACAGCCGGTGAAGGGGTTTTCTTGGCGTGCAAGAACTGCCACTTGTTAGAAGCGGGTAAGAATATGGTCGGTCCGTCGCTGCACGCGATCCGAGGCCGTCATTCGGGGGAAGTTGCTGGCTTCAGCTATTCGACTGCCAACAAGAAAAGCGGAATCGTTTGGAGCGATGAGAAAATGTTCCAGTATCTTGAATCACCTCAGCGCGTTATTCCCGGAACCAAGATGACCTATACAGGTGTCAAAGATCCACAACAGCGCGCTAACGTAATCGCCTACCTCGACACGCAAAAGTAGCGCACAAAACCAACTCAAACCAATCGACGGTGGCACGCGGAGTCATATTTAGCGGTAGCGATGCCGTCGATGGCATCCCGACCCAGTTCCAGGCCAGTCAACGCGGCGCGCAGAGCAAGCAGCATCAGCACGCCAAGGAACAGCATCAACACTACGCTCAATGTCAGGCGCTTGGGCGCGATCAACAGGTCCACGACACGAGCGGCCTGCGCCACCGCCACGCCCCGATCGCGGACCAACTTCACCGCCTCAGGCTTAAACTTTCGACTGAACTTGCGTCGTTGCATTTACATCCTCCGGTTCCAAAAACACCCTAACTTGGTGTCCGCGAAACCGGCAGCAGCTCAGTTAGCTTCCGCATAATCATTATCGTAAGCCCACTTTAACAACGTGCGCACGCGGCTAAGCTTCATTTTTGATATTGGCGGCGGACTGACCGGCCTCTAACAATTTTGCCTTGTAGCTCAGCACGTTCTTCCGGGAAATGTCAGCCACAGCCTTGCGCTCGGTATAATCGTAGAGCCAGCGAGCCGCTGCCCGGTGTGAGGTGGTCCCGGAAAACTGGACAGGGTGTTAAGCTATTCCCGATCTGAAGGATGGACGGGAATGAAGACGACAAGAAAGCGCTACAGCGCTGATTTCAAGGCCAAGGTTGCGCTGGAGGCGATCCGCGGGGACCTGACGCTGGCGGAGCTGGGGGCCAAGCACGGCATCCACCACACGATGATTGCGGCGTGGAAGCGGCAGGCGATCGACGGGATGTCCTCGACGTTTGCTGGCGCCTCGGAGGTGACGCGGGCGAGCGGCGAGGCGGAGATCGACAAGCTGCATTCCAAGATCGGGCAACTGGTTGTGGAACGGGATTTTTTAGCCAAAGCCTTCGGTCGATGAGCGTGGATCGAAGGCGCGGGATGATCGAGGTGGTGCACGCCGATCTGTCGATCTTGGCGCAATGCCGCCTGCTGTCGATCAGCCGGTCGTCGTTCTACTATGCGCCACAGCCCGAGTCTGATGAGACGCTGGCGCTGATGCGGGTGATCGACGCGGCGTTCCTCGATATGCCTTGGTATGGCAGCCGGCAGATGGTCCGCCATCTGCGGCGTCAGGGCGTCAACATCGGTCGCCGTCGGGTGCGACGACTGATGACGAAGATGGGGCTGTCGCCGATCTACCAGCGGCCGCGCACCAGCGACCCGCACCCGCAGCACCGGATTTACCCGTATCTGCTCAGATACATGGCTATCGAGCGGCCGAACCAGGTCTGGTGCGCGGACATCACCTACATCCCGATGCGCCGAGGCTTCCTGTACCTGGTCGCCATCATGGACTGGGCGACCCGTAAGGTGCTGGCGTGGCGTCTGTCGAACACGATGGACGTCGGTTTTTGCGTCATGGCATTGGAGGAAGCGCTGGCGCGCTTCGGGCGACCCGACATCTTCAATACCGACCAAGGCAGCCAGTTCACCAGCTTCGCCTTCACTGCCGTGCTAAAGGACGCCGAGATCCGCATTAGCATGGACGGTCGCGGCCGTTGGATGGACAACGTGTTCATCGAACGCCTTTGGCGCTCGCTCAAATACGAATGCGTCTATCTCCATGCGTTCGAAACCGGTTCCGAGCTGCGGGTCGGCCTGACGCGCTGGATCGGCTATTACAACGCCGACCGACCGCACTCGGGGCTTGCAGGCCAGACCCCGGATGAGGCTTATCGGGCGAACGAAAATCTTCCGTTGCCGGGGCATGCCCCGGCAACGGAAACACTCCAACTGGCGGCATGATCGAAACCCGGGATTAGCTTAACTTCGCCGCCAAACTGTCCAAACAGGCGGGACCACCTCAGTGAGTATCAATGCTCTTTTTAGTCGGCTTTCGTTCTGCGGCCCAAAGGTGGATCAGTTCGCCGTCAAGCATCACAGCAAGCGGTTCAGCGATTAGCGGCAATTGATCCTGCTTTGTCGGGACGCTTTCGCGCAGCTCTGCAAGCTCGGCGTTGGCAATCAACGCCCGGTCATTGGCCAGCGCGAGCTCGTATTCCCTGTCGCGTAAGATGTCTCGTGCTGCGGCGTCGTTTGGCGTCAACTGCGCAGTCGTAGTGCGTTTGAACCTTTGCTCAATCTCTTGTCGGTAAGGCTCACGCTCCCGCCGCCGTTCCTCAGCCCGCGCTATAGCATCGGCGAGTTCAAGCTCGCCATCGGTGCGTGCCAAATAGTCTGCGCTGGCTTGCTTCACAGACTGTCTGACCGTTCCCGCAGGATGCTCCCTGGCTACTATGCGGCGTTCCAGTTCCACGACGGCTTCATCTGTTTTTACAGTTTCGCGATCGACCCGTCGCTTGCCTTGATCGCGGTCCTTCGTGCGAAGGGAGTGGACCTATTCGGACCGACCATCGAACCATGGACGGAGGTTTTCGGGTATAACGCGACGGAAATAATAGGTCGATCCGCGCTTGGATGAGTGGGTGCACATTGGACTTCTTACCTTGTTACAGATGTAACAATCAGCCGTCAAAATATCCATGTTTTACACCATTTCCCCACATTTCTGCGGGTTATGAAATGGTGGTGGAGCCTAGCGGGATCGAACCGCTGACCTCAACACTGCCAGTGTTGCGCTCTCCCAGCTGAGCTAAGGCCCCAATTAGCGCGCCCTTAAGTCAGGTGGCGCGCCTGTGCAACACTCTAGTGCTGTCGTTAAACGTCGTCGTCGCCTTGGGCGGTATCGACACCAAGATCGTCATCACCTCCCAGATCAACCTCGTCGTCCGGTGACTTCTCCGCATCCTCATCAACCACATCCAGATCAATGTCAGCCGCCTCCAGACCGACGTCGTCCTTGATCTCGTTTTTCTTGGGTGCGTCGAAGGGTAGCGGCTGCTTCGACTTGAGAGCAGGCTCGGGAATCCACTGATTGCCGCAGTTAATGCAGACAACCGGGTCTTCCTTCGTCAAATCGTAAAAACGCGTTCCGCATTTCGGACAAGTGCGCTTCGTGCCCCATTCAGGCTTTACCATCGGTTTTCGATGCTCCGGAAAATTTGGTTTCGTGAGCGCAACAGGACCGTCGCACCGACATGAAGCGCGCGCCCTTGCCATAGCAATGGGCCACTGTCAAAGCCGCCGACCATGGCGACATCGCGTTCTATCTCTGCATCGGCGCCTTTGCGAGGTACGATCACGGTCCCGGGCGACAAATCCATTTCGCACCGCGCCCTGATACTGGCGGCGCTAGCCGTCGGCGAATCGGTAATCGAGGGACTGCTGGAGGGAGACGACGTCCTGACCACGGCGGCCGCGATGCGGGCGATGGGCGCAACCATCGAAAAGCGAAGCGACAAGTGGCACGTTTGGGGCGTCGGTGTGGGCGGACTTCTTCAGCCAGGCGGCGCGCTCGACATGGGTAACTCAGGAACGTCGACGCGTCTGTTGATGGGTCTTGTCTCCACTCACCCGATCACAGCGACCTTTACGGGTGATGCCTCGTTAAGCAGTCGACCGATGGAACGCGTCATTACCCCCCTGTCACGGATGGGTGCGGACATCACCGCCAGTCCCGGAGGAAGATTGCCGCTGATGGTTCGCGGCATGTGCCCGGCCGTTCCGATTTGTTACACGTTGCCTGTCGCGTCCGCACAGGTAAAGTCGGCCGTTCTGCTTGCCGGGCTCAACGCTCCGGGCACGACCCGCGTCATCGAGCCCGTCCCAACCCGTGACCATAGCGAGCGGATGCTGATGGGCTTTGGAGCCGATGTTACCGTTGAAACCGACAGTGCCGGCGTAAGGACGATTTCAATTCGCGGCGAAGCTGAACTGCGCCCGCAGACAATCATGGTCCCGGGCGACCCGTCGTCCGCCGCATTTGCGACTGTGGCCGCGTTGCTGGTTCCGGGGTCCTGTGCGACCATAACTAATGTCGGCATGAACAAGACGCGCGCGGGTCTCTACAAAATATTGTGCGACATGGGCGCGGACATTGCCTTCGTCCGAAACCGCAGTGTCGGAGGCGAACCCGTTGCCGATCTCGTCGTCACGCATTCGGCGCTGACTGGCATCGATGTGCCACCCGAGATCGCAGCGACGATGATCGACGAATATCCAATCCTATTTGTTGCAGCGGCGCTCGCCAAGGGCCGCACGGTCATACGCGGCATCGAGGAAATGCGCGTCAAGGAATCGGATCGCATTGCAACGATGGCTACAGCCCTTGCGGCATGCGGGGTCCGCGTCGAAGAGCTGCCCGATGGACTGATCGTTGACGGAACCGGCGGCGAATTGCTACACGGCGGCGTGACTGTGGCAACCCACCTAGACCACCGCATCGCCATGAGCATGACGATTGCAGGGCTGGTAAGTCGCGCACCGGTGACCATCGACGATATGTCGCCTGTCGCGACCAGCTTCCCCGGCTTCGAGAACAGTCTGCAAGAATTGGGCGCAGTATGAACGCGTTGACTGCCGACATTATCGGGTTGTGCGGTAGTGTGCTGTTCATCGGCGCGTTCGGCTATGCCAATCTCTCGCCATCGATGGACAAAATTCTGTTCAATGTGCTTAATCTGATTGGGGCGTTGCTTTTGCTGATTTCGCTATCTGTGCATTTCAATCTGGCCGCCGTCGTTCTTGAGGTTTCTTGGGCGTGTATCGCGTTTGCGGGGTTGATCGGCGCGATAAGCGCTCGTCGGACTCGGACGTGATCCTCGCTGTCGATGGCCCGGCCGCCTCGGGCAAAGGCACAATCGCTCGGGCCTTGGCGGGGCATTTTTCGCTGCCCCATCTGGACACTGGTTTGCTTTACCGCGCGGTCGGTTTGTCAGTGTTGCGCCACGGCGGCGATCCCGCACTCGAAATCGATGCCTTGCGCGCCTGCGGGTTCAGCGACGCGATGCTCCACGATCCTGATATTCGTTGCGAGGCAGCCTCGCGCGCTGCATCAGTCATCTCGGCTCATCCGTCGGTGCGACACGCGTTAGTCGAACGGCAACTGAGCTTTGCCGCTCAACCGAGCGGTGCAGTGCTCGACGGACGAGACATCGGAACGGTCATTGCGCCCAACGCCACCGCAAAGCTGTTTGTGACCGCAGCGCCGGAAATCCGTGCCAAACGGCGCTTCGCGCAGCTCGTCGGCGAAGGCAGTCACGTCGAATACGCTCATGTCTTGACCGATATTCTCGACCGTGACACTCGCGATTCAGGACGGAGCACCGCGCCATTGCGAAAGGCTGAGGATGCCGACTTGCTCGACACGTCCGATCTCGATATAGGCGCGGCCGTCCGCTCGGCAATTGCATTGGTGGAGGCTCGGGTAAATCCCTAGAGCGCGTTCAGCCTGAGAGTCGCTTGGGCCGTCCGCGCTTTTTGCTTTGCCTACCCTCCATTTTTTGAACTGTCAGGGGGATGCTGCACCGACACGGGGTCGTTGCGGCACTCTGGTCAAAGACCGCCGGATACAACCGGCTGGCCGGAAACATATTGATACAGGAATACAAGCTTTATGGCGACAGCCGCACTTCCGACACGCGACGATTTCGCGGCCCTCCTTGAAGAAACCCTCGGTGTTGATGGCACTTTTGAGGGCAAAGTCGTCAAGGGAATCGTTACCGCCATCGAGAACGACCTTGCCGTCATTGACGTTGGTCTGAAGTCTGAAGGCCGCGTCCGGTTGAGCGAATTCGCCGCTCCCGGCCAAAAAGCGGATCTGAAAGTCGGCGACGAAGTCGAAGTTTTTGTTGATCGTGTCGAAAACATGCACGGCGAAGCGATGCTCTCACGCGACCGCGCCCGCCGCGAAGCTGCCTGGGACAAGCTCGAACAGGAATTCACCAAGTCGGCCCGCGTCGACGGTGTCATCTTCGGTCGCGTCAAAGGCGGCTTCACTGTCGACCTTGACGGTGCCGTGGCTTTCTTGCCCGGTTCGCAGGTAGATATCCGTCCGGTGCGCGACGTCCAGCCACTGATGGACATTCCGCAACCATTCCAGATCCTGAAGATGGACCGCAAGCGCGGCAACATCGTGGTGTCGCGTCGCGCGATCCTCGAGGAAAGCCGTGCCGAAGCCCGTACCGGTCTCATTTCGACGCTGAGCGAAGGTCAAATCATCGACGGCGTCGTCAAAAATATCACGGATTACGGTGCGTTTGTCGATCTCGGCGGAATCGACGGACTGCTCCATGTCACGGACATGAGCTACAAGCGCGTCAATCATCCGTCGGAGGTCATCAACATCGGTGACACGGTCAAGGTACAGATCGTTCGCATCAACAAGGACACGCAGCGCATCTCGCTGGGCATGAAGCAGTTGGAGAGCGATCCGTGGGATGGCGCTGAAGAGAAGTATCCGATTGGCGCCAAACTGTCGGGTCGCGTCACGAACATCACCGAATACGGCGCGTTCGTCGAACTGGAGCCGGGCATCGAAGGTCTTGTTCACGTCAGCGAAATGTCGTGGACCAAGAAGAACGTTCATCCAGGCAAGATTGTCTCAACTTCACAGGAAGTCGATGTCATTGTCCTTGAGGTAGATAGCGAGAAGCGCCGGGTTTCTCTCGGCCTCAAACAGGCAATTTCAAATCCTTGGGAGCAGTTCGCTGCCGACCATCCTGTCGGTTCGACTGTCGAAGGCGAAGTGAAGAATTCCACCGAATTCGGGCTGTTCATCGGACTCGACGGCGACGTCGACGGCATGGTCCACATGTCGGACATTGCATGGGGAATCTCGGGAGAAGACGCGCTTAACCTGCATCGCAAAGGCGAGACCGTCCAAGCAATCGTGCTCGCGATAGAAGCCGACAAGGAGCGTATCTCCCTTGGAATGAAGCAGCTTGAAAAGGGCGCTCCCGCTGTTGGCGGAACGACCACAACCGGCGGCGAGTTAAGTCTTGCCAAGAACAGCATCGTCACCGTCACCGTACTCGAGGTGCGCGATGGGGGCCTTGAGGTTCAGGTCGGTGATGATGGGGCCACCGGTTTCATCAAGCGCAGCGACCTTGGCCGCGACCGCGACGAGCAGCGCGCCGAACGCTTCCAGACGGGACAAAAGTTCGATGCAATGGTCACAGGCTTCGACCGGTCGAAAAAGCCAACCTTCTCGATCAAGGCAATGCAGATAAGCGAAGAGAAGCAGGCCGTGGCTCAATATGGTTCGTCCGACTCGGGAGCGTCGCTTGGCGATATTCTTGGAGAAGCGCTGAAGGCACGCGACACCACAAAAAAGTAAGCCTTTTGCGCCACGCGTAGTGCGGTGCAATCAATTGTAAAATCGGACGGCGGGAAACTTGCGTATCCCGCCGTCCACGTTACACTCGGCGTGCGGTGTCTCGTGTGTTCGGGCGTCCTTCACCGCACGCAGCCGTCAGCATTTGTGACGGAAAGCGAGGAAACCCCGTGATACGATCCGAACTTGTGACTAAACTGGCCGCCGAAAATCCCGGTCTTACCGTCCGCGACATTGAAAACATTGTGTCGTGCTTTTTCGACGAAATCGTTGGACAGCTTGCTGCTAGCGGTCGCGTCGAGTTGCGCGGCTTCGGAACGTTTTCGACGCGTGCCCGTGGCGGTCGCACTGGACGGAATCCGCGAACGGGTGACGCCGTCGCAATTGATGCCAAACGCGTGCCTTATTTCAAGCCCGGCAAAGAAATGCGCGATCGACTCAACGTCTGACGCCAGCGCAGGACAATCAGGGCGACCGTCAACGGGACGAGCCATACCAGCCGGCTTTGATACCGATCGTGAACGTCAGACATCGCACCGGCAACGGCCGCATTGGCGATCAGGGCGACCGTAAGAGCTGCGAGCAAGGACTGAACCAGCCTGTCTCGACGCTTGACGGCTTGCCAGAAAAGAAGCGGAACGAGGAGCATCGCCGCGATCGCGACGGGCGTTGTGATCGATCGGATCATGGTCCGAGGAAGCGTCCCATTAACCTGACGCGAGCCCCGATAGAATTTAAGCGCTTCGGGCGCATAGTTGGCAAGTGCATTTGCAGGACCGGTGTCGAGACTCCAGCATGAATGCGGACACTCGTCATCGAGTGCCTGAAAGCTGATAAACTGACGGAACGCTCCGCGCAGAGAATTCTCGAAAAAAATTAAAGGGCGCGATGCAATCGCTCCCTCATTTGTCGTCGCAAGCATACCAACCCAACGCCAACGTTCACTATCTGATGGGGCATGCCAGATACGGTTTGCGTAAGGACTGCCTCCATTCCAGAGCAACACCTGGCTGTTGTCGGCAAGATCGTGTCGGATTGCACACAAATCATGGGGCGCGATCGTCCCGCAATTCTCGTCCAGCCAGGGTTTCGTCAAGCCATCTTCGGTAAGTCTGGCAAAGAGGAAAGCAGGCGCCATCGGGGCAAGCGTCCAGCGACCGAGCAGCATGCCGTTCGCGCCGACAAGAATTGCCGCTGCCGCCCCAACCGAAACAAGCCCAGCACCCCCCCGTCGGAGAAGACTGTGCAAGCGTCGGGTTGCTGCCGGACTGAAAATAATAGTGACAAAGGAAACGGCTAAGAGCAGCGGAATGTGCGTGTAGTGCATGAGTGCCGACACTGATGCAGCCAGCCAAAGGGCGGGTGCGCCGTCATCTGACGGATCTCGAGTAGCAGCAAGCCATGCGAGTAACACCGTTACTCCCGTGAACGCATCGGGCATATATTGACCGGCGTGCCATGCAATCGACGTCGTGATCGCCAGCAGCGCAAAAAGAGGTAGAAAGCGCGCGCAGGACCATGAAGGAATCAAGCGACGTGCGGCGATCATGACAACAACTGCAATCGCACAGCATTGAGCCAAGATGCCGACCCAAAGTCCGGCCATGACAGGCATGGTTGAGAGAATCGGTTTTAGAATCAG
Organism: Sphingomonadales bacterium; assembly: GCA_025352685.1. Taxonomy (GTDB): domain Bacteria; phylum Pseudomonadota; class Alphaproteobacteria; order Sphingomonadales; family Sphingomonadaceae; genus Sphingomonas_O. The sequence continues at coordinate 1,632 of JANXSN010000107.1, read as the reverse complement.
CCCATAAAAACTGGATCGGTCGACGGCGTACTGGTGCTCGAACGCGATCCCAAAGTAGGTCGCACTGTCAGGAAAAATGAGCGGAAACCCATTCCACAGCGCCGCCCACATCAAGACAAGCGCGAACAAGGCGACGACACCCGCGTCGACCACGCGGCTTCGGAGTGTCAGGGCCAGTGGATGGCAGTCGATCATCACGATACACTTGGACGCTTTATACTTAAAGCCGACTTAAACGTTGGCTTCGTCCGTCTTGGCCATTAGAGACCAAAGCGGCTTTGCGGGCGTGGCGGAATCGGTAGACGCAACGGACTTAAGTCAAATTGAGTGCTCGCGGGGAAACTCGCGGTGCAGAACTGCTCAAATTCGGGGAACCCTTTCACATGGCGATCCCGAGCCAAGCCGCGCTACGAAAGTAGCTCGGAAGGTGTAGAGACTAGACGGGCAGCACCTAACCTTCGGCATTGCCGAAGCACGGTGAAGGGATAGTCCAGACCACAAACGCCCGACCCCGATCAGGGGCAGTGGGGCGGCGGTGAAAGCCGTAGCTGGTATGAAAATCCGTTGGGCTTTGGCCCGTGTGGGTTCGATTCCCACCGCCCGCACCAGCTATTCGTACAGGTTGGCATTGCCATACCGGTCAGGCTCACATCGAAGAACGCGACGACGGCTGGCGCCAACACGCCAGTACCGTTGACCGCCGGCTTGTGTGCGTCAAGTTCTGCAAATTGTTATAGCGTCCATGGCGGGTCTGATCGTCAGGTTGGTTGAGCAGCATCGTCCGCTCGCGCGATTTCACCACGCTGGTGAACGGGCGATGCTGCGGTTACGCGGCTTGTCGCAGTTCGGTTTTCTTCATCTCCTTGAGGTCACTCATGTTGAGATAGCGGTTGGCTTCCAGCCAGCTCTCGTGGGTTTCAACCGCGAGCGCGCGGATCAGCCGCAGGCAACTTTCCTCGTTGGGGAAGATGCGCAGCATGATGGTTCGGTGCTTGATCTCCTCGTTGAAGCGCTCGAGCACGTTGGTAATCTTCATGTGTTTGTGGTGCTGACGCGGCAGTGTGTAGAAGGTGAAGGTCTCCTCGATGTTTTCCTCGCCCATTCGGTAAGCCTGGGATAGCGCGGCGACCATTTCTTCAGCCACGCAGCAAGATCGCTCATGGCTTTTGACAGCGCGCGGCGGTCGTAGATCCAGCGCAACTCCTGCAGGCAGTCGTCGTCTGCCTTGCGCGCCAGATGGTCGAGCGCATTGCGCAGGAAGTGGACATAGCAGCGCTGGAACCAGGCGTCGGGCAGCACCTCGCGTACCGTAGCGCGCAGGCCGGCGTGATCGTCGGCGACGATATATTCGACACCGTGCAGGCGGCGGGCCTTGAGCCCGACCAAAAAGTCCGTCCACGACGAACGGCTCTCGCGATTGGCAAGCTCGACGGCGAGGATCTGGCGACGTCCTTCCCAGTCGACACCCAGCGCCACAAGCACGGCGCACGAGCGAACCACACCCCCCTGATGGACCTTGCTCGTACTTGGCGTCGATGATGAGACAGGCGGACGGCTCGTCGAGCCGGCGCTGCGCAAAGGTCGTCAGGTTCGCGTCGAGGCGCTTGTTGATCGTCAAGATCGTCGACGCCA
>JANXSN010000060.1 GCA_025352685.1 Sphingomonadales bacterium | reverse complement strand
GGTCGGTAATCTCATTCTGCGCGGCGTCCATGCTGTAGGTGTCGGAGACTCGGACGGTGATGCCGCTAAGAGCCTGATCCGAAACTGAGTTGAGTGGTATCAGCAGGTTAGCTTGACGCTTTGGCCTGTCGCTGATTCAGGGGTTTTGCGAAAAACTTCATTGGATCAACGATGTGGACTGATACCACTCGCGCTCTTCATGCGCGAACCGGGCTGGCTTTGCCAAGCGATTTGACCGATGCGGAGTGGGCGGTGCTGGAGCCGCTGCTGCCGTCGGCGTCGCATGTCGGGCGGCCTCGCAAGTGGCCGATGCGGCGGATTGTCGAGGCGATCTTGTACCTGTTGCGCGGCGGTTTGCCGTGGCGGATGCTGCCGCCATGCTTCCCGCCGGTCTCGACGGTGCGGCGCTGGTTCTACCTGTGGCGCGACAATCGCCTGTGGCTGGGGATCAACCACACGCTGCTGATGGCGGCGCGCGAAACGCAAGGTCGCGAGGCATCGCCCAGTGCCGGGGTGATCGACAGCCAGAGTGTAAAAACCACGGAATCCGGCGGACCTCGGGGCTACGATGCGGGCAAGAAGATCAAGGGGCGTAAGCGCCACATTCTCACCGACACCGAAGGTAATCTCGTCCATGCTGTGATCCACACCGCTGACATCCAGGACCGCGACGGGGCACCGCTCGTGCTCGCGGAAATCGTCAAGCGCTTCCCGTGGCTGCGTCATATCTTCGCCGATGGCGGCTATGCTGGAAACAAACTCAAGGATGCGCTGCGCAGCATCAGCAAGTGGACCATCGAAATCATCAAGCGGTCCGATACCGCCAAGGGCTTCGAGGTCCTGCCCCGCCGCTGGGTGGTCGAGCGCACGCTGGCATGGCTCAGCCGCAACCGACGCCTCGCCAAGGACTTCGAGCAGACAATCGCCTCGGCTACGGCATGGCTGTTCATCGCCTCCGTGCAGCTCTTTACGCGACGGATCGCAAGATCATGAAATCATGTCGGATAATTTTGAATCAGATGGGGTGGTTGCCGCCCTCCCCAGACGGCATCGCAATGTGCCAAGGTAGTGGTGTTAAAAGGCCACTGAGCGGAAAGGACGGCAACCGTGACAAAAGATACGATGATTGGGGTCGATTTGGCAAAAGCCGTTTTCCAACTGCACGCTACGTCGATGACAGGACAGCCTCGGTTTTGTAAAAAGCTGTCGCGGCAGAGTTTCCTCAAGTTTATGGCCGAGCAGCCTCGTGCGATGGTCGTGATGGAGGCTTGTGGCAGCGCGCATTACTGGGCTCGCGAGATGATCAGCCTGGGTCACGAAGTGAAGCTGATTGCGCCGCAATACGTGAAGCCATTTGTGAAGCGGCAGAAAAACGATGCGGCAGATGCCGAGGCGATCGTGATTGCAGCCCAGAGACCGGAAATGCGGTTCGTCGAGCCAAAATCAGCCGAGCAGCAAGGTCGGGCAATGCTGTTCCGGGCGCGGACCCGGCTGGTTCAGCAACGCACCGAACTGGTCAACATGCTGCGCGCTTTTCTGTACGAGCTGGGTCATGTGGTGCCGCAAGGCATCAATAACTTGCCCCGGATCGCCGCGATCATCACCGAGCGCAGCAGCGATTTGCCTGAGATTGCCCGGATTGAATGCCGCGATTTGCTGGAACAGATCGAAGCAATGACTGTGCGGATTGCGACAAGTGATCGCCGGATCAAGGACCTGGCAGCGCAAGCAGACATGGCTCGAAGGCTACAGACCATGCCCGGAGTGGGACCGATGACGGCTCTGGCGGTCGAAGCGTTTGCCCCGCCAATGGAGAGCTTCAAATGCGGCAGGGACTTTGCCGCTTGGTTGGGATTGGTGCCGAAACAGCATTCGAGCGGAGGCAAGACCCGCCATGGCCGTGTCTCCAAAGCCGGGCAAAGCGACATTCGCCAGTTGCTCATCATGGGCGCAATGTCGCGATTGAACTGGATGGGCCGAAAATCGATCCCTGAAACATCGTGGCTAGCCAGCATGTTGGCGCGCAAGCCACGGATGCTGGTGGCAATTGCATTGGCCAACAAGATGGCTCGGATGATCTGGGCGATGTTGACGAAGCAGGAAGATTATCGAACCCCGGCAACGGTAACCGCCGCCTGATAGAAAGGCTGCGCAAGGCCCACGCCGGCAAGGGGGAGTGAGAAGGCGACGACCCGAATGGGCAAAATGATCGAACAGATCTGGATCAGGAAAACCAGTTGAGAGTCCCGAGCTTCGAGCTCGTGAATCAGATTTGGACCTGATCGGCGGATCACCATACCGGCCAGCGGCTTCTGAAAACTCCGCAACCACAGGCCTGACAGAAGACCGCGCTCGATCACCTGCTCACCGGTTCACAAACTTCTTGCCTCACGGGCGGCAACCACAGAGGCTCTCAGCTCACCGACGGCGACGGTGACGCGCGCACCGCCACGCTGGCGATCGCCATCGGTGACAGCCCGGCAGCGGTGACTTCGGTCCCCACGATCGGTGAGGGCACGACGGTCTATGAAGCCGGTCTTCCTGCGCGCGGCGGCGAACCTGCTGGATCGACACCC
>JANXSN010000036.1 GCA_025352685.1 Sphingomonadales bacterium | reverse complement strand
CGCCAGCCGACGCCTACTTCGGCAGGGCCAAAGCAATCCCCGCCAAGCGCGCCCGCATCAAACGCATCACCATCGAGCATCGGCGCTCGCAACACCGCAAATTCGCCGCTTAACCATCAACCCCCAGATGAGGCCAACACTGCGCTGATCAACGCCACTAAATGTCCCAAATGATCTGACGACGAATACTTTTGGATTGCTACCCGACCGTCCACTTTTACGATCCGCGGGTGCAGCCTTGAACGGTCAGAAGCGGTGGTTTCGCGACCGTCCGCTTATGGGTGCCGTTAGATTGAAAGCCAACCTTCACCGATGCAAACGTCGCCGGCTGCTGCGCGCCCAATTGCAGACGCCGCAGCGCGCCTGACCGACACCCAAAAGCCGTCGTTTGTATAGAAAGGCCAATGCGCCGGATTAGTTCGGCCGTAATGGACGCGATTATTTCAACGCTTTACGTTGGCCAGACCCAATTTGCCTTGCACGGGCATGACGGGCGCAGCTCTTTCAAATTGCCCCATCCCACTTCACGACGATGTCAATTCGAGCCCGAAGGCCGGCACTATCGCAGCTTCCGCTTTCAGGCCGGCACCGGCCACCCGGCCGGATTGAGCGAACACTTAAGCTTTGCTAGACCAGCTCTGAATAGGAGACGATCACCTTGAAGCATTCACGCACGCGTTACCTTGCGCGCAGAAGCCCTATCAGCTTGTTCGCGCTGTTTTGTGCTGGAACCGCGTGTGCGGCCCCCACGATGTCCTCGCGGCCGCAAGCATCGGGTTACAGTGCATTGCATTGGCGTGGGATCGGGCCGTTCCGGGGCGGGCGGGCGCTGGCGGTGGCCGGCGTCCCTGGCGACCAGCGGCTTTACTATTTCGGCGCGGCGGCGGGCGGCGTTTGGAAGACGACGGACGCGGGCGCGAGCTGGACGCCGATCTTCGACGGCCAGCCGGTCTCGTCGATTGGCGCAATTGCGGTCGCATCTTCGGATCATCGCGTGATCTACGTCGGTACCGGTGAAGGCGCACTGCGCGGCAACATCACCCATGGCAACGGTGTTTATAAATCGGTCGACGGCGGCAAGAGCTGGGCACATGTGGGTTTGTCAGACACCCGGCAAATCGGTGCGCTAATCGTCGATCCCAACAACCCTGATATCGTATTGGTGGCCGCGATCGGGCATGCTTTTGGCCCTAACGCCGAGCGCGGCGTATTTCGCACCACGGATGGCGGCAAGACCTGGAAAAAGGTTCTCTACAAGGACGATCATACCGGCGCGATTGACGTCACCTTCGATCCCACCAACCCGTCGATCGTTTATGCCGCACTCTGGGAAGTACGCCGCCAGCCATGGAACTTCTCGAGCGGCGGGCCAGGCAGCGGTCTCTACCGGTCGAACGATGGCGGCGTCACCTGGGCGCAGCTGTCAGGACATGGCCTACCCGAAGGTGTCCTTGGGCGGATCGATGTTGCGGTGTCGGCGGCCAACTCGCGCCGCGTGTTCGCGATGATTGAGGCGAAAGAGGGCGGGCTGTACCGATCGGACGACGCCGGCACGACTTGGACGCGTGTAAGTGACGATGGACGCATCAAGCAGCGCGCTTGGTATTTTTCCAAGATTTACGCCGACCCTAAAGCGGTCGACACGGTCTATGCGCTCAATACCGGGATGCTTCGCTCGATTGACGGCGGCAAAACGTTTGGCCTGGTCTCGGCGACGCACGGTGACCACCATGCGCTGTGGATCGACCCGGCCGACCCAAGCCGACTAATAAACGCCAACGATGGCGGCGCGAGCGTGTCGCTCGACGGCGGTGCAACCTGGTCGAGTCAGGACAATCAGCCGACGGCGCAGTTTTATCACGTCGCGGTGGACCAGCGCTTTCCCTACTGGGTCTATGGCGCACAGCAGGACAATTCCAATCTTACGGTAGCCAGCTTTGCCGACGAAGGCGTCATTGGGCCGCGCAACTGGTATCCGGCCGGCGGCGGCGAGTCCGGCTTCGTCATTCCCGATCCACGCGACGCAAACATCGTGTATTCGAATGCTGAGAACAGTGTCGGGCGCTTCGACAAACGTTCCGAACAGACGAATGACATCAGTCCCGAGCCGATTGACAACTCGGGCCACCCAGCGAGCGAACTTGCGCACCGTTTCAATTGGACCTCGCCGCTCCTGCTGTCGCCTCACGACCCGGACACGCTTTACACGGCGTCGGAAGCGGTGTGGAGGAGTAGTAATCACGGTCAAAGCTGGACGATCATCAGCCCCGATCTGACGCGCAACGACCGCACCAAGCAGCGGGCATCGGGCGGACCGCTTACCAAAGACATCACCAGCGTGGAATATTACGACACGATATTCGCACTGTCCGAGTCTACGCGTGCCAAGGGCATGCTCTGGGCGGGCACGGACGACGGGCGCGTAAGCATGACGCGCGACGACGGCGCGCACTGGTCCAACGTAACGCCCAAGGCGCTGCCGGAGTGGAGCACGGTCAGCATGATCGAGCCCTCCCCACACGACGCGCGCGTGGCCTATGTCGCGGTGGACCGACACAAGCTCGACGACATCCGACCCTACGCATGGAAAACCGCCGACAGCGGCGCAAGCTGGACGCCGATTGCGGCCGGGCTGCCCGAAGGGGCGATCGTCCACGTCGTGCGCGAAGATCCTGTGCGCCGCGGGCTGCTCTATGCGGGTACAGAGATCGGCGTGTTTGTGTCATTCGACGACGGCGCATCTTGGCGGCCGCTGCAATTCAACCTGCCTACGACCCCGATCCACGATCTTGTCGTCAAGGGTAACGATCTGGTCGCGGCGACGCATGGCCGGTCGTTCTGGGTCCTGGACGATGTGACTCCGCTCCGGCAGGTCGCCGGCGCCGCCGCCAGCATGGTGCTCTACACGCCGCAGACGGCGGTGCGGCTGCACTATCCAGATCAGATCGACAGCCGGCACCCCGTGGGCGAGAACCCGCCGGCGGGTGCAATCATCGACTATGTTCTTCCGGCCGCGCCGTCGGGCGAACTGACGCTGGACGTGGTCGATAGCCGCGGACAGGTAGTTCGGCACCTGTCGAGCACGACTACCACCAAGGAGGTCCAGCCACCCGAATGGCCCGACCAGATCGTACCAAACGACCTGATCCCGGCCAAGGCGGGGATGAACCGGCTAGTGTGGGATCTGCGAGGTAACGATCCGGCACAGATACCGGGCGCCTTCTACTCGGGCACTCAGCCGCGCGGTCCCCTGGTTGCGCCGGGGCGATACGAATTGCGTCTCACTGCTAATGGGTCGACGCTCACTGCGCCGCTGTTGGTCGTCGCCGATCCGCGTGTCCCGGGTAGCGATACCGCGATTGCCGAGAAGTCCGCACTCGCGGTCGCCACCGTCGCTGATATCGACGCGCTGCATAAAGCCGTCAATGAAATCCGGACGGCGCGAAAGAGCCTAGTTGGACGGCCGACAACGGCGGCGCTCGACGGACGGCTAGCCAATATCGAGGAGGCGTTGATGCAAGTAAACATGAAGGGATCGGAGGCCAATCTCGCCTTTCCCGGGATGTTGAACGAGCAGTACGCCACTTTCGCTGCCACCCTCGACGGCGCAGACACTTTGCCGACGGTGCAGCAGCGTGTGATGTTCGAAGCGCTCCATCGCAGGCTGACTGCGCAGCTGGCGGCTTGGCGGCAGTTGCACGTCGAGCCGTTAGCGGCTGCGAGGACGGGAGTGATGGCTGCGCGGTGAGACAAAGCCGCGCGGCTCCGCATTGACCCTTTGACCGGTCGAGGATCTAAACGTCTGCGTTTCGGCATCTGGAATCTAGAAAACAGACAGGTGGGTTTTCCGCGACCACCCGCCATGGTCCATTTTGCGCCCAATAGCAGCGATCGGGAGGATGGCATCCGCTGTTCGGAACCGGACATCAAACATGACGCTTGTTTGGCGCAGCTGCGGAATCACGCCCCAGAACATTTTGAAAGTCTTCCAAGGCGCCGATCCGCTTGACCGTCGACGGCGCGCAAGTGACGAGCCAGGAAACCGTTCCGATAGGCGAGGTTATCGAAGCGCCGCACGCAAGCCCGCTCCTTCTTACCGACGGGGATGAAGCCAAGTTGTCAAGGCTGATCCCTGCTGCCGGGTGATGTGATTTTCCCGCCTGCGAAGCCGCGTTTGAGCCAGACTATCTATCCCAGCCTTTGAGAAAGGATCTGAATAAAAAGCTGGACCTTGCGAGGGAGCATCCGCGACGTCGGGTAAACGGCCGAAATTGCCAGCTCCTGCGGCTTCGCATTGCGGAGCGAGATGACTCGCAAAACACCGAGTTGGATATCTTCTGTGACATCCCAAGAAGAAAGGAGCGCAATGCCCATGCCATGGGAGCAGGCGGCATGCACCGCCTCGATGCTGCTGCTGGAAAAGCGACCACTTATTTTAACTTCGCGGCGTCGGCCGCTGACGTCGAACGGCCAATGGCTCGTGCCTGTTAAAGCAAGGCACTCGTGTGCGGCCAGATCAGCGACTGTTTCAGGGATGCCTGCCCGGTCCAGATACGCGGGCGCGGCGCAAAGCAACCGAACATTGGTGGCAAGGCGGCGGGCGATCAAGGAGGAGTCCTGGAGGCGCCCGATCCGTACCGCCACGTCGAACCCCGCGGCGACCATATCAACCACTGTGTCGGTTAACTGGAGATCGATCCGGAGCTTCGGATGCTCGTGAAGCAAAGACGGTACCAGCGGCGCGACGATCTTGCGCCCGAACGCCGCCGGTGCGGTCACCTTGAGGAGGCCGGAGACCCCCGGGCCACTGGGAGCCATGGCCGTACACGCCGCTTCTTCGGTCTCCAGTATCGCTTGGGCGTAACCCAGGAATGACTCGCCTTCCGAAGTTAGCGATACCGCGCGCGTTGTTCGGTGCATCAGTCGCACACCGAGTAGCCGCTCGAGCGCCGCCAGCCGCCGGCTCGCGACCATCGGCGTAATTCCCAGCCGCCGCGCCGCCGCCGAGAGGCTGCTACTACCAGCCGCGTGAACCAGCACCGCGAGGTCGCGTGTATCCATGATTATATCATTTTCCGATAAGCCGGCTTGTGATGATCGCCCACTACCTCCGGTTCAAGAGGAAAGCTATTTGGATCACAACAAATCTGCAGGAGACTGAGATGACAGCACAATCCCTTTTCGAACCTCTTCGCCTTGGCGCGGTTGAACTTGCTCATCGCGTGGTGATGGCGCCGCTGACACGGTTGCGCTCGCTTCAGCCGGGCGACATACCCCACGCGCTCAACGCGGAATATTATGGCCAGCGCGCGAGTGAAGGCGGGCTGATCATTACCGAAGCAACCGATATCTCGCCCCACGCACGCGGCTATCCTGGGGCGCCAGGCATCTATTCGCCTGAGCAGATCGCGGGGTGGCAGCGAGTGACGGACGCGGTGCATGTCAAAGGCGGAATCATCTTTCTGCAAATCTGGCACACCGGCCGGGTTTCACACTCCTCGATGCAGCCCAACAACCAGCTCCCGGCGGCGCCTTCCGCTGTCCCGGTGACGGGAATGAGTCATATGGACGCTACTGGTGCGCCCGCTGAATTCGAGACCCCGCGCGAGCTTGGCGTGGAGGAAATCGGTTCGATCGTCTCCGACTTCCATCAGGCCGCGATCAATGCGCGAGCGGCGGGATTTGATGGTGTCGAGGTGCATGGTGCCAATGGCTATTTGATCGATCAGTTCCTGCGCAACGGCAGCAATCACCGGACAGACGATTACGGCGGCAGCATCGACAATCGTGCTCGCTTTCTCTTTGAAGCACTTGATGCGGTTATTTCCGGGTGGGAGCCAGGCCGGGTCGGTGTGCGACTATCACCCTGGAGCGGTTTTAACGACATGGCCGACAGCGACACGCTTGCTTTGTTTAACTATGCTGCGTTTGAACTCGGCAAGCGAGGCATTGCTTATATTCATGTTGTCGAGCCGCGTGCTGATCAGAATAGCGATGCCAATGCGATCGACGCCACTGCTCCCGATGCGGCCCAGACTTTTCGGGGCGCTTTCGGTGGTTCAGTCATTTCGGCGGGCGGCTATGTCAACGAGACAGCCACACGGGCGGTGGCAGAAGGACGCGCCGACGCCATTGCGTTCGGCCGGCTCTTCATCGCCAATCCCGACTTGCCGGAACGCTTTGGCCGAGGCGCTACTTTAAATCGCTACGACCGGCCAACCTTCTATGGCGGCGGAGCGCGCGGCTACACCGACTATCCCGCGATGACCGAGGAAGCGGCCGAAGCCTGAAACGTAAAGGCCACGTCACTATGAGCGTTGAAGTGCGATGTCACACTAACGTCATTGCAGCAGGACGACGTGACGAATAGGCTCTCACCGACGCCAGTACGCTCGAAGTATGGACTACGATCTTGAGTGAATTAAACGGGCGATGATGATCGATTTAGTTTCCGACAAGATGGAACCGCGGGATAAATCCGACCGTCTGCTCCGCTATTATTACGCCGGGATGCACGAACACCAAGTTCAAGCCGCATGAGTGAGAAGCTTCAAGGCTTGGTGATCGCGAGGAAGTAGCTGGATCCGGACGGTCCATCAGCCGCCATGATGGGGATGGCAATACCGGCAGCGATCATAACGAGAGTGAAGCTAGCATTCTGCACCGCCGTCATTGCGTCGCCGCATTAGAACGAAACTCTAACACGGAAGGCCGCCGATGCCCCAGGCGGCAACGGGCACCTCCTGGATAGCGATATGCGTCGTCGCCGGGTTATTGCCCAGCGTCGTGCGGAGCGTCTCGGTGATTTGATTGATGACCCCCGCCTTTGGAGCATCGGTGGCAACCTCGTCCGTGATCAGAAGACTGACGAACGGCGTGTCGCGTTTTCTAAACCTCATTTCGGACAGGAAGATCAAAGGCACCGGTATGCCCCTTGTTCTTAATCTTGGACAAACAAGCAGTGCAGGTCAGGCCCGATCGTCCAGTTCCGGTACGCCGCTGTTGCGATCGGCATAGGCTGCCAAGAAGGCCGGACGACCAAGCCAGCGCTGCCAGAAGGCGGCAAGATGTTCGAACCGCTCGTCAAGCGGGGTCGCGTTGACCGGGTATTTGGAGAAGGCGATTGCGGTCGCCAGCGTGATGTCCGAAAAGGTCGGCTCCTCACCACCAAGAAGCCAGTCGCGACCGTCCGACAAATATCGGTCGACCAAGCCGGCATGCGCTAGCGCTTCCTTGCGGCAGTGCTCTCCCCAACCGTGGTTGCTCGTCAGTTCGAGCTTGGGTCCGAGACCCTCGTGCAGAACGTGGAACGCCGTCGTGATCCGGTAAAGGACGTGCACCCAGATGCGATTGTCCCACATGGTGTCGAGGCCCTGTTGCTCGGGCGTCTCGCCCATGATCCGCCGGCCGGGGAATGACTGGTCAAGGTAGCGCACTACGGCAGCGGTTTCGGAGATGAAGGATCCGTCAGCCAACTCAAGGGTCGGTGTTTCGCCCCAAGGATTCATCTTCAGATGCTTCCACTGGCGCTGCTCGCCCGCGGACGTCATGTCATAGACGCGCTCGTCGAACTGGTCGGCAATGCCCTTCTCGTGCAGGAAAATCCGCAGGCGCTGCGGATTTGGAAATGCCGATGGCGAGGTAAACAGACGAAGGAAGCGATTGGAAGCGGGTGTCTGGATGCTCATGATGCTATCTCAAATCAAATGGTTGGCCGGGTCGCCTGCGGCAGGGTCGCGAGTGGCTTCGGTACAGCGACATTAACGAAGCAACTTCAACAAAGGCTACTTGTCAGTCGAGGCCGCGGCAACAACGCTTGTCATGCCGCCTGGCGACAGGATTTCGATCCAGTAGCCGTCCGGATCGGCGATGAAGGCGATTTGCTGCATTCGTCTGTCCTGCGGACGTTTTCTTGAATCGGACGCCGAGTTCCTCGAAGCGGTCGCACGCGGCGACGACGTCGGACACACTGATGCCGAGGTGACCGAATCCCTGCGGTTCGTCCTTGCCATTATGGTGCCCCGGAAACGTCGGATCGTCCTTCGGTGCCCCAATTATGCGTCAGCTTCAGCGTCGTCTCGCGCGTAAAGATCAAGCGGGCCCGCGGCACAGGATCTTCGAGAAGACGCTCGTCCTCGTGCAGATAGGCCATGAAAGAGAGCGAGAAACGCATGTCGACGATGTCAATCCGTTGCAGCAGCGTCATGCTCAGAACGTCTCGATAGAAAGCGATGGAGGCTTGTGGATCGCAGACGCACAAAATCGTCTGGTTGAGCATGAAGTCCTCTCGGTGCCGCTCGCTCGCGTCATGCCTTGGTGACCACCTCTTGGGGATAGTCGGCGCTTAGCGCGATGTCGCGTCGGCTTTCGACTTCGTCCAGTCGCTCGCGCAGCTTGGCGGTGACATGCTCATGCCCCCAAGCGCCAAGCACGAGGTGGCGTGGCGGATGCGGCTCTTGCGTAATCGCGATGATCGCTTCACCTGCGCGCACTGGGTCTCCCGGCTGCGTGCCGCTGTATGCGCTCGTGCTCTCAAGGCGCTGCCCAGCGGTGGCGGCATATTCGGCCACCTTGTTGGCCGTCTGTCGCAACGACCGCCCGGCCCAATGGGTACGAAACGGCCCGGGTTCAACACAGGTAACTCGAATTCCCAGCGGCTCGACCTCGGCGAGCAGCGAGTCCGACCAGCCTTCTACGGCGTGTTTGGATGCGGCGTAATAACCAGAACCTGGGAAACCGATCAGCCCGGCGACCGAGGTTATGTTAATGATGTGCCCGCGTTGCTGCCCGCGCATGATCGGCAGCACCGCACGGGTCAGCGCGAACAGTCCGAAGACATTCGTCTCGAACTGCGCGCGGATCTCGGCGTCTTCGCCTTCCTCAACGCTGCTCTGGTATCCGTAACCCGCGTTGTTGACGAGCACGTCTATGCCGCCGAACCGGTCGGTCGCCGCGGCGACGGCGGCGTCGATTTGCGCCTGATTGGTAACGTCGAGCGCCACTGCAAGCGCGCGGTCTCGGGCGTCCGCTGTGAGGTCAACGATGCTGTCAACGCTACGCGCAGTCACCACCGCGCGCCAACCGCGGTCCAGCACTAACTTCGCCAGTTCGCGGCCGAAGCCGGTCGAACAGCCGGTGATCAGCCAAACGGGAGAAGTGGACAGGGTCATAGTTCGTACCTTTTTGTCACCGCACAGCTTTACGCGTCGACGAGCACTAGGGGCAAATAGAGTAATGCTTCAGCTGGCGTTCGGTTGCGTGCCGACGAAGCTCGGCAGGGCTTGTACGCGCGTCCACCAATCGCCGAACCCCTCGACGTCGAACAATAGGTCCTTGTCGGGCGTCAAAGCTACATAGGCCAGGATCGGTGCCAGGTAGAGGTCTGCTAGGCTCAGATCGCCGGCAATGAAGGGCGAGGGGCCTTTCTTCTCCATTGCGAATGCGATGAGCTTGCGCCCATTTTCGATGCCAAGTCGTCGCGTGTCCTCATTCTTGCCGCCAACGAAGTCTGGAAACAAATGATACGCTGACACGCCGCCTAGCAGCGCGGCGTAGCCGTAGGAGTCGACCAGTCCAACAATCATGTCCATTCGCGCGCGATCCCGTGGCGTCGCGGGGACCAAGGACGGCCCGGGCAGGACGTCGTTCAAATAGCGCGCGATCGCGGACGTCTCGATGATACGAAGACCGTCATGGTCAAGCACCGGTACCTTGCCGAACGGATGGCGTTCGAGATGTTCGGGGCTTTTCGGTTCGCCTTCCAGGACGTTGACGGGAACCTGTTCGAAGCCAGTCTCACCCTTCTCTGCAAGGAGCATTTTGACCGTGCGGACGTAGGTTGAGCCGTCGAAGCCCCAGAGTGTGATTGCAGTCATGACGCTTAATTCTTTCTGCTTAGATCGATGGCGGCAGCCCGCCGCATGTGTTCCATGGTGAACCATCACGTCGGGCTGCGTCACATTTATGGCTGGGCGTGGTTAAGCGAGCGCCAACCCCACATCGACGTTGCCGCGCGTAGCATTCGAATAAGGGCATATCTGATGCGCAGTGTCGACCAAGCGCTGAGCTTCGTCGCGGTCGAGACCGGGCAACGTCACCGTAAGATCGGTCGTGATGCCGAAGCCGCCCGCCGCGCGGGGGCCAATTCCGACCTTGGCTGTGACGGCGACGTCGTCGGGCACCTTGACCTTCAGCTGCTGGCCCGCAACCTTGAGTGCGCCGATGAAGCAAGCCGAATAGCCGGCTGCAAACAGTTGCTCGGGGTTGCTGCCGCTGCCACCGGCGCCGCCAAGCTCCCGGGGAGTAGAGAGCGCAACATCGACCCGACCGTCTTCCGAGCGGGCGTGACCATCCCGCCCGCCGGTTGCCGTGGCAGTGGTGCTGTACTTGACGTCGATCGACATTCAATATCTCCATAATTATTATTGCGATAAGTTATATAGCGCGTCGACAATGCCTCGTCCAGTATTATTTGCTACGATAATGATTGCCGTGCTATTAGATGCGAATGAATCGCTCCGACCCATTGCCGCTGGACCAGCAACTTTGCTTTTCGCTTTATGCCGCGACGATAGCAATCAACCGCGCCTACAAGCCCGTGCTCGATAGGCTGGGCATCACCTATCCGCAGTTCCTTGTCCTCCAGACGCTGAATGAAGCCGAGGAAGGGCGATCAATCGGATCGATCGCGGAACGCCTCGCGCTGGAGCCGAGCACGATAACGCCGCTAGCCAAGCGGCTCGAGGCTGCCGAGCTCGTTACCCGCATCCGCAACCCAGCCGACGAGCGTCAGGTGCGCGTACGGCTAACCGCAAAGGGGAGGGCATGCTGGGCCGAGACCGGGTGCCTCGGGCCGCTCTTGGTGAAACGAGCAGGAATGTCTTCGAACCGGCTGGCGGCGCTGAATACGGAGGTCGCGGCGCTGCGGCGCGCACTCTCGGGCGGGGCGTCCGCGACACCGTGACCGCGGCCACCTGCTCAACGAGCCGCTCGGGCAGCGTCTGGGACAACGATGCGATGAAGCCCTTCTTCTGCTAGCTGAAAAACGAAAGGATGGCGTGCAAGCCAACGGCACGCGCAAACAGGCAAGGGCAGCGACCCTATCCCATCATGGCGGACGGTAGCGGTGTCCGTTGTGCCGCGCAGCCCGCCTAATTTTACCGACCGTAACAAAACGACGCCTCGTCCGTTATCGATGCGGCCTATTAAGCATTTAATCATTGGTCTTTGCATGATGAACCGGTCGGCTACGAGGCATTTGCAAACAGCGACAATTAGGTTCGGCAGGGAAGAAAATTCACCGCTCGACTATCGAAAGCAGTTAACATGAAAATTCACGAAATCATGACCCGCGACGCCCATGCCGTTGGTCTTAACGAGTCGGTTGGCGAAGCCGCGCAACGTATGGCCGACCGGGATCTGGGCTTTTTGCCAGTTGTCGACGGCGATAGGGTTGTCGGCATTTTGACCGATAGAGACATCGTCACCCGCGCCGTCGCACCGGGCCGCGCAGATCAATGCTATGTCCGTGATATTATGACGTCGCCTGCCGAAACGTGCGGGCCTGACGAAACGGTCGAAGCCACCGTCCGAAAAATGGGCGACCAACAGTTGCGGCGAATGCCGGTCGTCGATCCCGACAACAAGATCGCCGGTGTCGTCTCGCTGGCAGATTTGGCGCGTATCGGCAACGCGACACAAACCGCTGCTGTATTTCAAAAGGTCGTTCGGCAAGCCGGCGAGCACAACCAGCGGGCGTTTCATCATACGACGTTCGGCAACTGACCAGCAGACGGAGTGGTTTCGGCGCCGCGTGAGGTTTGAGACACGGGTGACGAACATCCTAATGTCAGAAACAGGGCGCAATTATCGGCTAAGCCGATGGGGCAACGTTGCACTTGGAGCATCATGCGGCGCTCTGATGGCCTCCGTCATCTGGTACCCCTTATTTCCCAACTAGCTGCGGTCCAGCAGGATCCAGCTGGACCGACTGACGTTGCTGATGCGATTCCTCAGGTCCCAGTCATTTCCAACGCACCAGCTTGCGCTTCGTGCTCCGGTCGACTGATCTCGGATAGATAGGTCCATATGGTCTAGTCGCTTGGACTATTTATGTCCGATGCGAAGGTCCAATCGTGGCGGGCTGCGGCAATGTCGGTGAGGAACTTCGCCCGGTAGTTCCGCTAGTCGACATAATCGGCATGTTCTCACAAATCGTAGGCCAGCAGCGGCGTCTTGTCGGTTTCCACCCAAGCCGGGGTCGCGTCATGTGTTGCCGATACCGATAGTTTCCCGCCCGCATCGGCTTTCGTGCGTGTCCGGTAAAATGCTTGTCGTAGTGAAAGCGCATCGCCTCGGCAGATATGGCGGGCGAAACGGCGTCCTGCGCCAACGGCAGGGGCATTTGCTGAATCATGGCGGAGCGTCCTTCAACCGCATGAGCCACAGCGGAACGCAATCAGTTCACCGTCGTCTCGCGCTTCCACCAGGATCCGCCGGTGTCGCAGCGCGCAGTTGGGATGGGCTTGGCGGGAGGAGCAGCAGATCGACCGACCCGACCGCGACCGATGGCGATTGCTGAACCGGGTTGCGAACCATCATCCCTGCTTTGTGGAGCCATGCGGTTACCTCAACGCTCTGCGCATCGAGAGCAGCCCGATCTTCAGGGCTTGCGCTTTTTGGCGGGCCAGTCTCCATTCCTACCGTCTGCAAGGTCCAGCGTGACGAGGCCCAGAGCACAAGTTCTCGTGCAGCTGGATCGGTGGCATCGCCGGTCGCGATCGATAGTCGCGGCACAAGCGGTGGCACGACCTGAACGCGCCAACCTTCTGCCGCCTTGGTTGCCGACGTTTCGACATCACGATAGTCGGCCAGCGTCCATCCGGGTGCTGCAACGGGCACGACATTGACGACGCGTTCGGACCGGTTGATCCACATTGCCTGCGTCGGTAGCCCGACGGCAGCACGGATCGCCAGATAGGGCGGAACGTCCTTCGCGATCCCGGCGGCAGTCCGCTCCATCGCGCTATCGATCATCGCCTTTGCCTGCGATTCGAGGTCGGCGGCGACGACCTGTTGCAGCGTGAATTTCGGCACCATGCCAAGTGCTGCAGTCAGCCTCCTTTCGATTGCGTCCTGCGCATCGCCAGTAAAGGACGGCGCGATAACGACGGCGTCGATGACCGGTTTGCCGCCGAGCGGCCAAGCGACGTCGAGCTGCGCGATGTTGCTCCGCCCGATCTTCAGTTCCGACATCAAGATTTTGCGGGTGGTGTTGATCGCCGTGCCTTCGTGCGTCACGCGGATCAGCGTCAGCGCGAGCGGCGTGGCGAGCGCGGCGAACACAGCAATACCCCCAATGATATAGCCCGGCGTGAATTCTACCCTGCCGATCGGACGTGCCGCGCCGCTGAGCCGCGCGATGAAGGCGAAAGCGAACGCAATGGCTGCCAGATTGGTCAGGAACAGCAACATTGCGCCGCCTGCGAAATCGAGCCGGTAAACACCGAGGCCATAGCCGACCACCGCGAGCGGCGGCATCAGCGCGGTGGCGATCGCGACGCCGATGGCGGTGCCGCCCTTTTGCCGGACCGTGGCATAACCACCCGCAATGCCCGAGAGCAGGGCAATCGCGAGGTCGAGCAACGTCGGCTGCGTCCGCCCGATGATTTCGGGCGTCTCGTTGCGGATGGGGCTCAGCCACGTTAGCAGGACCGCGGTCAGGATGCCGATCGCAGCTCCGACCGCCACGACCTTGATCGCTTCGCGGATACGGTGGCCGTCGAGCGAAGCAAAGCCGAAGCCAAGCGCAGCGATCGGGCCCATCAGTGGTGAGATCAGCATCGCACCGATCACGACCGCAACCGAGTTCTGAAGTAGGCCCAGCGTCGCGATTCCTGCCGACAGAATGCTCATCAATACGAAGCCGGCGGTCAGCGATCCGTCTTCGAGAACCAGCGCGCGAAGATCATGCGCCTCGGAGGGCGACAGCTCGGGGAGCAGGACGAAATGCGCGAAGCGGGTGCGAAGCCGCAACCACCAAGACGATGCCTGTTCTGTCTCGCCCTCACGTGCGCGCATTGATACGCCCCAGTTCCTCGGCCGTTTTAATGTGTTCGATTAGCGCACCGATCGTCCCGCCCTGAACGATGACGGCAAACAGCACAACGATATAGGTTGCGGCGAGTACGATAGTGCGCGCCGGACCGTCGGGCAGCGACAGCGCGAGCGCAATCGAGATGCCGCCGCGCAAGCCGCCCCAGATCAGCGTCGGCAGCGCAAGCCTACCGAGCGACAGCCAAGGCCTCATGCCGAGTAGTGGCAAGCCGACCGATACCGCGCGAACGGCGATGACCAGCGGGATCGCCAGCGCGCCAAGGATGACCAGCCGGATGTCCCCCGCGATGGCAATGACTTCGAGGCCGATTAGCAGGAACAGTACCGCATTCAGGATTTCGTCGATCAGCGACCAGAATTTCAGCAGATGGTCGCGCGTCACGTCGCTCATGGCATGCGCGACCCCGTGATTGCCGATCAGCAACCCGGCGACTGCCATCGCAACAGGGCCACTAGTATGGATGACATGCGCGAGACTGTACCCCCCCATGACGACGGCAAGCGAAATCATCACTTCGACGATATAATCGTCGATGCTTTCCATCGCGCGAAACGCGGTCCAGCCGATCGCAAGGCCGAGCAACAAGCCACCGCCTGCTTCGCGCAGGAAATCGCCTGCGGCGTGTCCGACTGAAAAAGAGTCGGTGCCGAGCGCCACCGACAGCAGAATCGCGAAAACGACGACCCCGACCCCGTCATTGAACAGGCTTTCGCCCGCGACGGTGGCTTGCAGGGTCGGTGGCACGGCGGCGCGCTTGAGGACCGCCATCACCGCAACCGGATCGGTAGGGCTGATCAGCGCGCCGAACACGAAACACCAGATCAGCGGCAGCGGAAGGCCGATGAGCGTCGTCAACAGCCTGAACCCAGCACCGATGATGACTGTCGAAACGAGCACACCGATCGTACTGAGCACAAGGATCGGCCAGCGCCCTTTGCGCATTTCGAACCAATCAACGTGCAGCGCACCGGCAAACAACAGGAACGAGAGCATCCCGTCCATCAACACAGTGTGGAAATCGATGCTCTTCAAAAAGTCGGTAACCGCCCCTGACAACTGGCTACCTGGCAAAAGTCGGTCGACCCCGATGACCAGCAGCGACGCGAGCGCACCCATCAGCGTGAGCCCGATCGATGACGGCAGCCCGAGAAAGCGATGATTGATATATCCAAGCACCGCCGCGAGCACGATCAAAATGGCAGCGGCATCGAATGGGGTGATGGCGATGGCGATGGCTCCCTTAAGGTCCCGACTTCAGCGCGGTGCACCAGGGGCGGGCAAGTCCGTGGTGGAGACGTTCGGGGTAGGCGTGCGATGACACCGCATGCGCCACTAGTGCCGCAACGAACAGCGGGAAAATAGCCCCCGGCTGGCGGCGGCCTCCACGATGATAATAACGGCGGTGATCGGCGCACGGACAACGCCGGTGAAATAGGCGACCATACCCAGAAGCACGACGGCACTTGCCGGATCGTCGGGAAACATCAGCCGCGGATATTACTGAAGCCAGCGCCGCTAGACAACGACGACGCGAAAATGCCGCCGGGAAGACCGGCGACGGCGGTCGACAATGTCGTCAGCAGTTTGGAGGGCCCGAACCAGAAAGGTGCATTCGCTGCGTCGATGATGGACCGGGTGTCCGTCGTCAGAACATTTGGCGCAACTTGCGGCGTAGATTAGCGGAGTGTCGGCCTCGCCTGTGGGTTGATGTTAGGCGGCGAGCTTGCGGTGCTGCAAGCGTCGATGTTCGATGGTCTGGCGTTTGATCCTTTCTCGCTGTTTGAGGATGGTCTGTGCCCTGCCGAAGTAGGCGTCGGGGGGCGTCACATTATCGAGGCTCTCGTGGTAGCGTTGGTGGTTATAGTGCTCGACGAACGCCTCGATCTGGCCTTCGAGGTCGCCGGGCAGGAAGCAGTTTTTAAAAAGGATGCGGTTCTTCAAGGTCTGGTGCCAGTGCTCGGTCTTACCCTGGGTTTGCGGATGGAACGGCGCGCCGCGCACATGGCTCATGCGGTGTTCTTCAATGTAATCGGCCAGTTCGCTAGCGATGTAGCGCGGGCCGTTGTCCGACAGTAGCCGTGACTGTCCCGCTGCGACGCTGTTCAATCGCCGAGGTAGCAAGGACAATCAGCTGCGGTGATTTCGGTTAAAGTTTACTGAATTACTGGCCTGAAGCCTGCTCTCGGGATTCAATTTAATCGATCGGAGAGACCGCTTGGCGATGTCTGACCGCATCAGCGCCAAGCATCGTCTCAATGCGCTCGAGCGTTAGTCTACCGAGCAAATCGCTTGGCTGCTCGCCGGATCGCTGCGCTCACTCAGTCTTATCATTAAGTTCCGGCAGGAGAACATCCTAATTACCATGTCGACTTGTTACCTGCGCTCTACTCGTTAAATTAACGCCAAGTCGATGTCTCACGGTCGTTGGCACGGAGGGCGTCTTCTGCTTTTGGAGCTTTGCATTCCCACCGCGGCATAAGATGTCGCCGTCGGGAGTCGCCCGAGAGATAGCGCCCTAAGGCACGGGGGACAGCGGATAGCACGGAGTGAAAGACGAATAATGAAACACCAGACCCTTATCCTATTCGTTTCGACCCTTTCACTGGCGCCCTGCGGTCAGGTGTTGGGCAAAAATACTGCGATAGGCGTTCAGAAAATGAGCGCTTCGGGGATTAACCTTAACTTAGAAGACAAGTCGGTAGCGCCGGGTGACGACTTCGATAAATACGCCAATGGCGCGTGGGAAAAATCGGCCCAAATCCCCTCTGACAAGTCGAACATCTCAAGCTTTTCGGTCGTCAATGACCTTGCCGAAACGCGGACCGCTGCGCTGATCGGCGATGTTGTCCAAGCCCATCCTGCAGTTGGCGATAGCGCCCGTATCGCAAACTTCTACAAGGCCTATGTCGACACGAGTGCCATTGAGCGAACCGGCATCACGGTGTTGAAGGTCGATCTCGACCGTATCCAAGCAATTCGCGACAAGAGCGCACTCGCCGACGCGATGGGTGCTCAGATCCGTGCCGACACCGATCCGTTCAACAATAACAGCTACAACACGGAAAACCTGCTTGGCGTATTTGTCACGCAATCGCTCAATGACCCAAAAACAACCGTTCCTTATTTGATGCAGGGCGGTATCGGCTTGCCCGATCGCGATTATTATCTCTCGTCCGACCCGGCGATGGCCAAGATCCGCGCCGCCTACTTGCTCTATGTTGCTCAGATGATGTCGATGGCCGGCATAGCTAATGCCGAAGCCCGCGCTGCCAAGGTCGTTACGCTCGAAACTATGATCGCGCAGGCGCATGAGTCGTTAACCGACAGCCAAGACAGCATCAAAGGTAACAATCCTATGAGGCGCGCCGACCTCATCGCGAAAGCGCCCGGGCTCGACTGGAATCGGCTACTCGTTGCAGCGCAGCTGCCCAACCAGCAGGATTTTATTGCATGGCAGCCCACCGCGATCACGAAGATCGCCGCGCTGATTAGATCCGAGCCAATCGAAGTCTGGCGTGACTGGCTTGCCTTCCATCGCATCAACCAAATGGCCGACGTTCTGCCCAAGACTTTCGATGACGCTCACTTCGCCTTTTACGGTACAATCCTGTCGGGCACCCCGCAACAGCGCTTACGCGACAAGCGCGCACTGGCCGCCACGTCCAGTTGGCTCGGTGACGCGGTCGGTAAACGCTACGTCGACAAATATTTCCCAGCTTCGTCGAAGTCCGACATCCAATTGATGGTCAGTAACATCAAGCGGGCGCTTGAAAAACGGATCGCGGGGCTGAATTGGATGGCCGCATCGACTAAAGACGAAGGAAAGCGCAAGGTTGCGACGATGATCGTCGGCGTGGGATATCCTGACAAATGGCGGGATTATTCAAGCTTTGAAGTCAGCGCGGGCGACGCCTTTGGTAACCTCGATCGCGCCCGCATCGCCAATTATAAACATCAGATTGGTAAGATTGGTCAGCCGGTTGACAAAAGCGAATGGTGGATGACGCCCCAGACCGTAAACGCGGTTAATTTGCCGCTGCAGAATGCTCTGAACTTCCCTGCAGCGATCCTCGAAAAGGGCTTCTATGACCCTGATTCCGACGCTGCCGCCAAATATGGTGCGATTGGATCGGTTATTGGGCACGAGATTAGCCACAGCTTCGACAATTTGGGCGCAACGTTCGACGCTGACGGCCGCCTTCGCAACTGGTGGACCGACGCCGATCTCGCTCATTTCCAGACTGCTGGGCAGGCACTGATCGACCAGTACAACTCTTATGAGGCTCTCCCCGGCCTGCACCTCAATGGCACGCAGGAGCTGGGAGAAAACATTGCCGACGTTGCTGGGTTGGCGGCGGCCTACGACGCCTATCACGCTTCATTGAACGGCAAGCCTGCGCCGGTGATCAACGGCATGACCGGTGATCAGCGCTTCTTCCTTGCTTACGGCCAGTCACATCGCGGGAAACTCCGCGATCCAGCTTTACGCGCAAGGGTGGCTACCGATGTGCATGCTCCAGGCCCATGGCGCGTCCAGACCGTTCGGAATTTAGACGGTTGGTACAACGCATTTGGAGTTAAAGCTTGGCAGAAACTTTATTTGGCGCCGGCTAAGCGTGTGAAGGTTTGGTGAGCTTAACCGCCCGGTAGTTCGCACAAATCCGCCTCGCTATTTGGGCCGAAGCGAGTCAGCCATGTCGACTGCGAGATTGTGCGTTCTCGCTCTGCTATCGAGCTGCACGATAGCAGGGCAAATGCGCAGCCGTCACCGTCAGAACAATGCGGTAGGACGCCCAAAATGGTGCCAGCTGGTGCAAATGAACCGCAGATGAAAAGCATAGCCGCAAAGCTCATTTCCCCGTTTCAATCCGCCACCCGAGGGCATCCGCCTGGTGTTGCTAATGTACATGCGTTTTCCGCTATCGCTACGAAACGTTGATGACGTTTTGTTCGAGCGCGGCATCGACCTCTGCCACGAGACGCTGTGTTTCTGGCGGAACCGCTTTAACTTAATGTGGGCCGGCCGCATTCGCCGGCAGAGGGTGGCCGCGAGTTCGGTTATTGGCGCTGGCAACCCGGCGAGATTTGCGTGAAGATCAAAGGGGCGATGTATTTCGCGAGGCGCGCCGTCAACCACGAGGGCGAAGTGCTGGAATCCTACGTCACCAGGACCGGGAACAAGGCAGCAGCACTTGTTTTAAGACGAAACCGCTGGAGCGCCAAGGCGGTCCCGAGGCAGTCACGACCGACGGGCTCCGGTTACCATGCGCAGCACTAACAGTCTTCGGCAATGCCGCGAAGCAGGGTGTCGGACGCGGGGCGAACAACCGGGTCGAGAACAGCCACCTGCCGATTCGAAGAAGGGAACTGGCGATGATCAGGTTCTGACAGATGAAGTCGTTACAAAAATTTGGCTTGGATTACACCACTCTGCATAGTCACTTCAATCTTGAACGCCACGTCGTCGATCGCAAAACGTACAGAGAGCGCCGTTCAACCAAGGTTGCCGAGTGGCGGCAGATTGCCGCCTAACCAGTCACCGTCAGAGATTGATCTCGATCGTGGAGAAACGGTATCGCGCGAGACTAACAGTACCCGTCGGCGTAGTTGTCGAGCAGGGTACGAATAACCATCAGGTTCGCCACCGGCTTTCTCAAAGCTCACATTTTCGAAAGCCGCCCCTCAAGATACTTGTCCAACGTCTGCTGGAACTGGCGAATTCGGCTTTCCTGGTAATTCCCCAGCTCGACCCGGTTGTTCGGCGATGCATGCAGCCCATCTTGAACATAGGGCAGATTGGCCATGTCCTGATCGAACACGGCGCCAAGACCGCCCCAGCCGGTAAAGCTCGACCAAGGTTCGTCTTCCCCGAGAAACAGCATCTCTACCGCGCGCGGTTTGGGCTGGCCCTTAGGCGGACGCATCAGTAGCCGGACCTCCATCAGCGTCGCATTCTGGTCGGGCCAGGGCCGCCAGCGATAACTGATGTTGGGAGTGAACCCGCCCCACGGCGAGAGGTTGGGAAAGATGTTGTAGGTATAGGCGTCGAGCAACTCGCTATCGGTGATATCGCTCGAATCATAGCCCATGTCATCAAGGTAGAGCGCGCGGTTCTTGGCAGCGAGCGCGTGGCGTGCGGTCTCTCCTTCGGCCAACAAGATGCCGGCACTTCCGCTGCTACGCCCGGTTTCGATGCCCATGGCGGCGAGGATCGCCTCTTCGCTAAGTCCCTTGCCCTCGAGATGTGGACTGAGCACGCCGAACGGTGTCAGCGCGAGGTTGGCGTGATCGCCCCAGAGTGAATAGCGGGTGTTGGCATCGCCGGTGAATGGCAGGATCTGCGGATGGGTAGTAACCGAATGCCACGCCTCCATGAATGCCTCGGCGCAGACCTTCCAATTGGCTTTGATCACTTTGCCGACCCAAACGCCAGTATAACATTCCTCCTGCCGCCAACGCGCAAAGATGTCTGGTAAAGGGGCGAGATATTCTTCAAGCGGCGGTGCCTCGGCATTTTCAGTGACGAAGATGTATCCGGAGAAATGGCCGACGCGCAATTCGGGCAGCGACATGTTGCGGTCCGCGAGATGTGCGAAATCCCATGAGCAAGGAACGCGCTTCAACTCGCCGTCGAGCTTCCAGGTGAAGCCATGAAATGGGCATTCAAGTTCATTGGCATTCCCACTGTCAGTGCGGAGTTTGCGACCGCGATGCAGGCAGACGTTGTGGAAGGCGCGCACTGATCCGTCGTCCTGCCGGATCAGCAGATACGATCGGCCGACATTTTCGTAGACGATGAGGTCGCCGGGATCAGGCAGCTCTTCGTCCCGCGCAGCCATCTGCCAGACCTTGAGCCACATCTTCTCCTTTTCGGCGGCGAAGAAATCGGCGCTGGTATAGCGATCGGCGGCGATCGGCGATGTGCCCAAATCACGCCAACTGTCTTCGGCGATGCCGGGGGGTACCATGCGGGTTTCGCTGGCGAACAATTCGGCAACGCCTGGGCCCGGACAACGTGCAGGATCAGCTTCGCTCATGCTAGTGGCATCCCGATGGCTTGGGCTAGGTTACGCTGCACCGCTTGCAGCGCGATCTCGTTTGCGCCGAGCACGACGTGGAAATCGTCAGGCGCGGTCTTCAGATTGGCATAGCCGGCGGAGGCTACGCGGTAATCCTCAGTTTGTACGATTTTTGCGGTCTGGTTATAAGCCATGACGCATGTGTCGCGATATGAATCGGAAAGGATACCGAACGGCGCATAGACACCGAACTGGCAGCGCGTTTTGCCGACGCCGTCGGGGAACAGACGGAACACCTGTGTGAAAAACACGCCTGGCACGATCGACCCGAAGAAAATAACCGTGTTAGGAAACAGAAAATGTACCCCTCCATATTCTGTTTTCGGCCATTCGGACTCGTCTAAACCGAGCATGCCGCTCACGCTCTTATCGGGGAAGCCGACGCGGTGATGCCGTCCGAAAGGGTAGAAGCACGCCATGTCGTTAAAGTGCGTCTGGCCGATCGTAGACTCGTGCAGCTTCCCGAAATGATAGCCCTCGCCATAAGTGTCGAGTGCGAATTTCCAATTCGATTCGGCGTGCAGGATGCCTTGTTTGACGGGCACGGCGCGGTGCAACTCGATCATCGCCAGCACATCAGCGAAATCGCCGAGATGCACGTCGATATCGATCGGGTCGCCCCCACCCGCCCGCACGAATATCAAGCCCTTGGCTTCGATGCAGGGTAGTTCGACTAGGTTTCGCGCTCCGATCTCGCAGTCCTTAAAGCTGCCTTTGGATGGCTGACCAATCAGCTTGCCGGCATTGTCGAATGTCCAGGCATGGAATGGACAGGTCAGCCGCGACATGTGGCCGGTCCAGGGTTCGCTCTCCTCGATCAGCTTCGCACCGCGATGCGTACACATGTTGAGGAAGGCGTGCACAACATTGTCCTTGCCGCGCATTACCAGAATCGATGGTCCTGCGGCATCGAATAGCAGCACGTCTCCCGGATTGGGAATGTCGCCGGTGAGGCCCGCCACTACTGGCTGGCCAAGGAACAAGTGCTCGCGTTCTGCGGCGAAACGGTCCTCATCGATGTAGACACCCTTGGGCAGCGGCAGCGGCGTCGGCGCCAAATCAGTCGTCTCATCCGCTACAAGGGATACCATGTGGCGCAGGATCTCCCGTGCGTGAAATGCGCGGGTTGCGACCCAGTCGGGTTCGCTCGATTTAATTTGGGGGTCTCGGTCGCTCATCCTCGCAAAACTCTCAGTTATTTTTTTGATCCGTCAGGAGCATGCCATGTCGCGCGACGCGCGCAAGCTGGCGCTTTGAACAGGGGATAACCGTAATGACTTTGGTCAGTGGCATCGCAAGTATCGGTTCGGTGATGCAGATCGCCTTTGTGCCGGAGGATTTTGACGCAGCCCTGAAGCATTGGACGACCGTGATGGGAGTCGGCCCATTTTTCCTGCTCGAAAACATGGCGTTGGAGGGAATGCGCTATCGCGGTGCGCCGTCCGATTGTGTCTTCACCCTTGCGCTCGCCTATTGGGGCGACATTCAGGTCGAGCTGATCCGGCAGGAAAACAACGTGCCGTCGATCTATCGCGACCTACCCAATCACGGGGCCATGCATCACGTCTGTATCCTGACCGACAACATTGCCGCCGCTAAGGCAACGGCGTTGGCGGTCGGCGCCGAACTGTTGGTCGAGGCAAAGGTCGGCGAAGACGGCAGTGTCATCTATGTCGACACCAAGGGATATCCGGGAGGTATCGTAGAAGTATTGCAGCCTGCGACCGGCACAGAGCTCCTTTTTGCCATGATGCGCGACGCGGCCCGGACTTGGGACGGCAGCGATCCGCTTCGCAAGCTTGGCTAAACCCTGCCCATAATCAATATAGATGCTGACATTCGTGTGTTGGTTGCGGTGCATGGGCATCTGTTCGCGCGCACAGCATTTGCGCTAGTGTCTGAGGATATCTAAGGTTAATCGACCACGATGGTTATTCAATCCGCCGCAGCTTTGCTGTTGAATTCGGCGGGATGCGCGATTTCGATGTGCTCGCTGCGATATGCCGGAACTCGATTTCTCTGTCCTGACCCGCCCGGCTATGCACAACATTTTGGCGGGCCTTTCCTTGATCATCCGAGCATACCGAGCGGGAATATTTTGCTCGATACGAATTACGGGCATGCCGTTTCTTATGATGCGGTAATCACGTCCGGGGCGCCGGACGGAGGTAAACAGATTTTATGATTGAGGGTGGCCTGTAGATATTGAGCATCCTATCCGGCGAGTCTCAGGCCTAGTCTGATGCTGCCGGGCTTTGGAAAATGGCGGTGACCTGTGCGGCTGGTGTTTTCGCCAAGCTAGCTTGCGGCCCCGAGGTAGCCGAGCTGCCCTGCCTTAAAGACAGTCTGGCTGCGATTGACCGAATTTAGCTTCTCACCCGCACGATGGACATGATAGCGTACCGTTGCGTGGCTGCGCGACAGGATGAGGCTGATTTCCTTGTCGGTCTTGCCGATCGCTGCCCAGTGTAGGCACTCAACCTCGCGCTTCGATAGTTTGCAGTCGGACGGCATCCATTGGCGCGTCCGCATCGCGCCGACATACCCCGCGATGAAGCGTCGCGAAACAACGCCGAGCAGGTCGCCGTAAGCGGCAAACTCATTGCTCAAATTGGTCTTATCCCGGTCGGTAGGCGGAAAACTTACTGCGCCAATCTGGCCGAACGGTAGATGCACCGGCACTACGATCGCCGCGCTACAAAGAGCGCGCTTGTTGAAATCGACTAGGCTCATCTCATCAAGGTATTTGTTGCGCCAGTGCGTGTGAAATCCATCTGCGCTGCACCAAAATGTTTCGCTCTCGTAGCGACACGCGCGGGGCAGCGGGGAGCTGAGCGCCAGCCGGGTGTCCTCCCACCAGCGCTCGCCATCGACCATCCAGCCAAAGATTTCACCGTTGATAATGCCGCCGTCGGCATCCACCATCGGTTCCTTCGACGCGATATCGCTGCATGCGGCAACGCGCAGGCCGCGCGCGGCAGCGATTTCAGCCAACGCGGTCGCGGCATTATGGATATCGTCGATCGTGCGAATCGTCACGAGCGCGGCACAGTCGCCGTCGTCGGTGACCTTACGATCGTTACCAAGAGCCAAGCGTGATGCCAAAATATCTCTCCAATGGCAAACATAGCAGGACCGAGGTAGCGGCGATAGACGTGATCATCCTCACATTTTGTAGGGCAGACCAAGCGCCCCTGGCGTGCGACAGAACGCCGTAATGAACAGTGAAACGCTCCCCGTAATCGTAGCTATCGGCGATTTGACCGATCGCCCGACCGATCCGCGACTTGCGCTTGAACCCGTTGCGCAGATGGCAGAGGTTGCCAGGCGCGCCGATGCCGACGGAGGCGGCGGTTGGTTGGCGCAGATTGATTCGGTTGATGTCGTGCATCAACGTAGCTGGCGATATGTCGATACCGCCGCATCTCTTTGCGAACGCTTGGGAATCAATCCAGCGCGTGCGGTCTATGGCCCATATGGCGGCGAATCGCCGATACGGTTCCTGCATCAGGCCGCAGCGCGAATCGCCGATGGCAGTTCGCGCGTCGCGCTGATTGTCAGCGGCGAAGCGCAATACGCCCGTACGCGCTCGGTCAAAGACGGTTGGACACTTGAATGGACGCCGATCGCCCTAACGGAGGAAAACGCGTTCGATCCCACCGGTGTGGTCGATCCCCTCGCAGCAATGCAGGGCGTGCTCAGCCCAACTCAGGTCTATCCCCTGTTCGAAAGTGCATGGACCGCCGCTCATAGCGAAACTCAGGAAGAGGGGATCGCCGGCTCGGCCAAGCTCTGGGCACGTTATGCGGCAACGGCGGCGAACAACCCTTTCTCCTGGCGCACCGATAGCCCGGATGCCGCCGCGATTTCGACTACCGGGAACGGTAATCGCTGGATAGCTTGGCCGTATACCAAGGCAATGGTAGCCAATCCGGATGTCAATCAGGCCGCAGCACTGATCGTTACCAGCTTCGCCGAGGCGCGCCGTGCGGGCATTGCCGAGGATCGGCTGGTCCACATCCATCGCGGCGCCCGCGCCGCCGAACCGCGCAACTGGCTGAAGCGCGACACCTATGCTCGTTCGGTGGCGCAGGAGGCGGTGCTGCGCGCGCTGCAGGCGGAATACGACCTGCACGAGCTCTATAGCTGCTTTCCGGTGGTGCCGAAGATGGCAGGGGATGTGCTCGGTGCTGGTGCATTGGCGCAACCCAGCGTCACGGGGGGGCTGAGTTTCTTCGGCGCGCCGCTCAATAGCTATATGACTCATGCCGCGACGGCGATGGTGCGCGCATTGCGAGCAGGACGCGGAATGACCGGATTGCTCTACGGACAAGGCGAATACGTCACCAAGCATCATGCGTTGGCAGTCGGGCGTGAACCGCGCGACGGCGGTATGTCGGCGGGCGGTGATGTCCAGGATGTTGCCGATGTCGCGCGTGGCGCGGTGCCTCCGCTCCTTCGCGACGCAACGGGCGCGGCAACGATAGAGGCCCATACCGTCATGTTCGATCGCACGGGGGAGGCTCAGTTCGGTGCCATTGTTGCACGCGGTGCCGACGGCTGGCGAACGCTTGCCCGCACCGAAGACTCAGCAACAATCGCGCGACTTCTTGATCGCGACATCCATCCGGTTGGTGCTCCGGGCACGATCACGCTCGACGCTCAATCCCGGCCCTATTGGACCTTCGTATGACATCGTGGGCGGGTGATAATTTCGGCACGGTGATCCGCGAGGTTGCTGTTGCTGTCGAGCTAGGCCGGCCTGCTTTGATTCATGGCGATCAGGTGGTCGATTGGCAGGCGTTCGATCGCCTGACCGATGCGATTGCTGTTGGGCTGCTTGCTGCAGGATTGCGTCCCGGCGATGCGGTCGGCCATCAGTTGCGTAACAGTCCGGCCTATATGATCGCCTTCTTCGCTTGCACGAAAGCGGGGCTAATCCCGGTCAACGTCAATTATCATTATCGCGGTGCCGAGCTCGCCGACATCCTGACGCGTTTCGAAATTCGCGCCGTGGTGCAGAACAGCGAGTTTGCCGATGTGCTCGCCGATGCGAGCGCGCGTGGCGCGGTGGTCGACCATGTTTTTACCGTTGATGGCGACGACAGCTTTGGGCTGCTTGCATATGGTGCTGGCGCGCCGCTGCCATCGATCAATGACGATGCGCGTTTCTACATCGCGACCGGCGGTACGACTGGCATGCCCAAAGCGGCAATCTGGCGGCACGCGGACGCGTGGGGCGCCTTCGGCATGTCCGCTTGGCCGACACCGCCCAAAAGGCCGGCGGCAATCGCCACGTCGTTAAAGGATCATGTGGCCCGCGCTGCCGCGGCGCCACCGCCGAGCAATTTGTTACGCAGTCCGCTGCTGATGCTGAGCCCGTTGATGCATGGAGCCGGATTGTTTTCCGCGCTGATCTGCATGTTGCGTGGCGGCACGCTGGTAACGATGCCAGGGCTGCGCTTCGATGCCGATGCGGCGATCAATATGATCGCGGAGCAAGGAATCGTTGCCGCGACCTTTGTGGGTGACGCCTTCGCATTGCCGCTTGCGGATGCGCTTGAGGCGCGCGCCGACGCAAAGGAAAAGATTGCGAGCTTGTGTTCGATCACCTCATCGGGCGCAATATTCTCGTCCAGTGCCAAGCAACGGCTGATTGCGCTCAACCCGAATTTGATGATCATCGACGCGCTTGGGTCCTCTGAAAGCGCGGCGACGGCAATTGCTATCACAACAATTGAGGGAACAAATGGCAGGGGCTTCGGTGCGATACCGGGGCGTCCTGTCAAGATTTTCGACGACGCGATGAACGAATTGCTACCAGGATCCGAGGCCTATGGTATCCTTGCCCGAGCCGGTCCGTTGCCGCTCGGTTATCTTGGCGAAGAAAAGCTCAATACGCGGACTTTCCCGACCATAGACGGCGTTCGCTATTTGATGACGGGCGACCGCGCGCGGGTGACAGCCGATGGTCGTATCGAGTTTGCTGGGCGCGACAACTTATGCATCAACACGGGCGGCGAAAAGGTTTTTCCCGAAGAGGTCGAGGCAATACTGCAAAGTCATCCCTCGGTGCGCGATGCGCGGGTTATCGGCCTACCCGACCCGCGCTTCGGCAAGCGTATTGCGGCGGTTGTCGTTGTCGATGGCGTACCGGACGAGGCGGCGCTAGATGCGCATTGCCGGGCTGCGCTTGCCGGATACAAGATACCGCGAAGTTATTTCTTCACGGCGGAATCGCTGCGAATGAACAATGGCAAGCCAGACTATAAGGCAGCGGCGCGGATCGCGGGCGTTTAGCTCAGGCGGTGCGTTCCGCCTTATCCTTCTCGTTCGACCCGCGGATCATGGCCGCCATGTCGGCCCATTGCTGATCACCGAGCGGCGATAGCGCACTCCAGAAATTGCCGGCATTGGCCTGATAACCGGCGCCGTCGATCGCGATCGTCTGGCCGTTTACCCATTCGGCGCCTGGGGCCATCAGGAAGACGGCCAGATTACCGATTTCATGCATTTCGCCGACCCGTCCCATCGGGTTGCCGCGTTCCATGCCGACCGCCTTGCCGCCCCCCTTTGCAGCGTCCGGCGACAAGCGTTCGCTCATCCCTTTGGTTGGAAAGGCACCCGGCGCAATGGCGTTGAAGCGCAGTCCGTAGCGACCCCATTCCATTGCCAGACTCTGCGTCATGACGTTAATCCCCGCTTTGGACATCGCTGACGGGACGGTGAACGGCGATCCGTTCCACACCCAAGTCGTCAGGATCGATAGGAATGAGGCAGACTTCTTCTCCGCAATTAGCCGTTTGCCGATATCGAGCGTGACATAGAATGTTCCCTTGAACACGATATCCGAGATGGCGTCGAACCCGCGCGTCGAAATATCCTCGGTGCGGCTGATGAAATTGCCGGCAGCATTGTTGACCAACCCGGTGAGCGCGCCATCTGCCCAGATCGTATCCACCATTGCCTTGATCGCTGCTGGATCGCGAATATCGCAGGCAATGCCGGTCACTTTGCCGCCATGCACCGCCATGAGTTCCGCCGCCGTTTCGTCCAGCTTGCCGCCCCGACGTCCGCAAATATAGATTTCGGCACCCAGCGCGAGAAACGCCTCGGCGATCTCACGGCCGAGGCCAGTGCCACCACCAGTGATCAGGATCCGCTGTCCCGACATCAGACCGGGCCTGTACATCAACTTGGTCGTATCCACTTAGACGCTCCCCTGTCGCGCCTCGGCGCTGCGATAGCCGGATCGCGACGATAGCCGCCCCATATAGGCTTTCACATTGTCGCTGAAGGTATCGAACACACCAAGATATTTGCTCAACCGGATCGCATAGCCGATCGAAATATCGGCCATGGTGAACCGATCCGCCGCGATCCATTCGCGCTGCCCAAGCATGCGATCAAGATCCGCGAACACGATGCCAAGACGAATTTTCATATCGTCGACGACGCGAGGGAGGCGATCGGCTTCGGCAGCGAAAATGCTGTAGAGAAAGACGACAGCCTGCGGCCAGGTCAGCGTTGTTTCGCCATAAAAAAGTCCATCAAGATAGCGACCGTAATCGGGTTCGGCTGGTGCTACGGCCAGATCACTCGCGGCCTTGACTGCAAGATAATGACCTATCGCGGCGGATTCGCGCATTCGCGTGTCGCCATCGACAAACAGGGGAATCGTGCCGAGCGGGTTTTCCTTGAGATATTCGGGCGAGGTCAGGCGCGGCGGGAAGGGCAGGATACGCAGTTCGCAGTCCAAGCCGAGTTCCTCAATCGCCCAGAGCGGGCGGAACGAACGGCCATCATGACAATGGTACAGAACCGGCATCAAAGCCCCAGCACGGTTTTGGCGATGATATTTTTCTGCACTTCGTCTGTCCCACCAAAGATCGTCCAAGCGCGCGAATTCAGATAAGAGGCAGCGGTAATCTGCGCATCGCGGTGCCCGACTGGCTCGGGGGCGCCGTTGCCATAAAGCGGGCGTTCGGCAGGCAGTTGCAGCCCGTCATAGCCATGCAAGTCCATTCCCAACGTATCGATCTTCTGTATCAATCCCGATGCAATCAGCTTGGTCACCGAGGTTTGCGATCCTGGCGGGCGGCCGTTCGTGATATCTGCCAGGATGCGAAGCTCGGTCACCTCCAGCGCCTGTGCTTCGAGGCGCAGTCTCGCCAAGCGCAGCAGGAAATCCCGATCATGGGCCATCTCGCCGTTGACGCCGGAGCCGACTTCGGCTGCCTGTCGCGTCAATCTGTCGAGTGCAACGAGGAGGCGAGGCGCGTAACATGATCCCCCGCGCTCGTTTTCCAACAGGAACTTGGCGATTGTCCAGCCCTGGCCCTCGTTGCCGATACGATTTTCAACCGCAGTGACCGCGTCGTCGAAAAAGACGGCGTTGACCTCATGGTCGCCGGCCAGCGTGATGATTGGGGTTACGCTGATGCCGGGCTGATCCATCGGTACGAGCAAGAAGCTGATGCCCGATTGCGGACGGGCTTCGACGTCGGTGCGGACCAGCGCAAAAATCCAGTTCGCGTATTGCGCGTGCGTAGTCCAGATCTTCGATCCGTTCACCTGATACGTTTCACCGTCGCGCACCGCGCGGGTTTTGAGCGAAGCAAGGTCGGATCCCGATCCCGGCTCGGAATACCCTTGGCACCAGCTGTCCTCGCCCGATAGGATCCGCGGCAGAAAATGCGCCTTTTGCGCGGGCGTGCCGAAACGGCAGATTACCGGCCCGACCAGCTTCAGCCCGAGTACCGAAAGGCTGGGCGCCCCGGCTAGCGCGCATTCCTTGTCGAACAGATAGCGCTGCGTCGGTGTCCATCCGGTCCCGCCATTTTCGGCAGGCCAATGCACCGCAAGCCATCCCTTCTCGTGCAGAATGCGCTGCCATTCGATGCCGATATCGGGTTCGACGAAGACGCCGGGCGTCCGCGCCGCACCGTCGCGGATGTGCGCGGGCAGGTTAGAAGCGAGAAACTCGCGTACCTCCATCTGGAACGTGGCGTCGGCGGGGGACAGGGTCATATCCATGATCAACAGCCCATCGCCCAACGCAAACTGCGCCGCAGAAGATCGTAATAAACCGGATAATTCCACGCACACCTTTCGGGGTGATCGAAAAAGGGTTGCAGCGTCGGCAAGTCGAAATGCCCACGGCAATGCCCGAGCGTATTATAGAGGATCTGCCCGGTACCTATATCGCGCAGATACAGTATCGGAACGACGGCATCGTTCCAGTCGGCATCGACAAAACCAGTCGCCTCGCCGGTGAAGCGGGTCTGCATCAATACGCGGATTGGGCTCAGCGTCTTGGACAGATAAAGCTCATCGATCACGTCAAAATCGTCGATACCGCTGGTCAGCGCATGATCGCGCTCGACCACCTCGACACGGAACGGACCGATCGGCGGATGCGCCTTGAACTGGGTGCCGAGCAACTCCATCGCGTCGGGCCGTCGCTCGGGGGTCGCTACCCCCCCTTCGGTAAATTCGAGGATCGAATTGGTGCCGTGCAGCGCCAGCCAGCGCCCGCCGCGCTCGATCCAGGCGCGAATTGCTATGGTCTCTGCCTCAGTCGGCATGAGGTCGCAGGTATAGCTGATTAGGAAAGCGCATTCGTCCAGCCGCGTGGTGTCGGCGTAATCATGCGCGACCGTGGTGCGGATGTGGGGATATTCGGCGAGTAGTTTCAGCACTTCGAGTCGGGCGAAGTCGATATCGTGATATTTCCCCGCCGCAACGAAATGCGCGTCGATCCGATTTAATGTCATTCGCGTATCCATCCACCACCATCGACTGGCAGATCGCTGCCGGTCGTGAAACTCGCCTCGTCCGACGACAGAAATAGGATCGCGTCGGCAACTTCAATCGCCTCTCCGACCCGACCGACCGGATGGTTTGACGCGAACATCGCTTCTACCTCTTCTGCGGTTCCGGGGATTATGTCGAGATAGCGTTCGTACATGGGCGTACGGATCGCGCCGGGATGGACGGTGTTAGCGCGGATCGGCCAGCCTCGTTTGGCGCAATCGAGCGCGATGCATTTAGTCAGGGTCGTTACCGCCGCTTTCGATGCGCAATAGGATGCAAAGCCGCCACCAGGGCGCAGTGCAAGCATCGACCCGACATTGACGATCGCGCCCTTCTCGCCGCTGGCGACAATGGCCGGTATCGCCGCGCGACATCCGTTGAACGTGCCGTTGAGGTTGATGTCGATAGTCCGGGTCCAGCTTTCCAGCGGCACCTCAACGACCGATCCAACTTCTGAAATTCCGGCGACGTTGCACAAATTGGTGATCTTGCCGAAGTGCGTGACCGTTGCCGCGACCGCCGCTTCCCAGTCGGAAAAGCTGGTCACGTCGAGTTTCAGCGCCATCGCCCGGTCGCCGAGCGCCGTTGCCAGCGCTTCGGCCTTGGCAGTCTGAATGTCGCCAAGCATCACGGACGCGCCCTCGGCAACGAAACGCCGAGCAGTCTCAGCGCCGATGCCTTCGGCGCCGCCCGAAATCAGTGCAACCTTGCCCTGCATGCGTCGCCCGTTCATGGCCACCGCTAGCGCTCCAGGATCGCGACGGCTGAAATGCCTGGCGCGCCGTAAACATGGCTGTAGGCCGTCTTCGGATTTCCTTGCACCTGCCGCGCGCCCGCCGCGCCCCTAAGCTGCACGATATTCTCATAAACCTGACGCAACCCCGAAGCTCCGATCGGCTCGCCGCACGCAAGGCAGCCACCGTCAGTATTGATGGGAAGGGGGCCGCCGATCCCGGAGCGTCCTTCGGCCAGCCAAGCCTCTTGCTCGCCATCGGCGCAGAATCCATTTTCGGCCATGTGCATGATCTCCGCACCGCTTTCGGTATCTTGCAATTGCGCGACGTCGATATCGCCGGGGCCAATGCCGGCCGCCTCGAATGCTGCCGTCGAGGCGAGTACGCTCGATGAGACACCGCGTTCGACGTCGATTGATGAGGCGAATACCTCGAACGATCCTGGCGGGCGCGTGCGTACCGACGCGGTCTTGAGCCGCACCGGTTTGATCCCCAGTTCGCGTGCCTTTTTCTCACTAGCCAAGATCAACGCGACGCCGCCTTCGGCGGGTGAGCAGAACATATATTTTGTCAGCGGGTCGTTGATCATTGGGGCGTTCAGGATCGTGTCGAGATCGACTGGCGAGCGCCGCCAGGCATGATCGGCGAGGGTGCCGTTACGAAACGCTTTTTCGGCAACGCGTCCCAGCGTCACGCGCGAGATGCCATGTATCGCCATATAACGCTGCAGCTTCATCGCGAAGAACTGCGTGGTTAGCATGAAGCCGGCTTCGCCATACCACTCGGGCAGGCCCCATTCGGCGGGCTTGGGATCAAACGCGCCGCGGTCGTGCTTGTCGAACCCAACGGCAAGGCCGATCTCGAATTCGCCGCTTGCAATCGCCGCGCGCGCCGCCGCTAGCGAAGAGCCACCTGTCGCGCAACCATTGGCGACGTTAACGAAGGGTAATCCGGTCAGTCCTAGTTCGTTGACCATGATGTCAGCCGCGCCGCTGGCCGAGGACCCGCCGAACGCGAACTGGACGTCCGCCCAATCGATTCCGGCGTCGGTCAGCGCCTGACGTACGGCGAACACGCCCTGATCGCGACCGGACCGCCCCGGCGTGCGGCCAAACGGATGGATGCCGGCGCCGATAATACAAACATCGCTCATGATATTGGTCCGAATGCATAGGTCGATCGCGCATCGTCGAATGGCACGATGCGAAGTGCCAGCGGCATGCCGATGCAGGGCTCAGCGACGTCGACAATCCGTGCCGCGATGATCACTTCGCTGGGTAATTCGACGTAGCCGACCATATAGGGCTGGAACGGCACGGGCCCTTGATACGGCGGCCGTTTCGGTTCGAAGTTCTGGATTGTCCACGACCAAAGGGTTCCGGTTAGTGACAGCGGAACGGGTTCAAACCCAGCGGCGGCGTCGCCCACGGGCATCGGAAAGCGAATGCGGCCATCAGTCCCGCGTCCGCCGATCAAACGTGGTTCTACGGTCCAAAGGTCTGCCGCAATTGGGACGAGTGCGCTCATGCTGCCTCCGCAAAGCAGGCGAGTTCGCTCGCCGGGTCGCCAAAGAATTTCGACAGCAGCAAGATACGCTTGTGCGCATGGCCGATTACCAGTTCGTCGGTTACTCCCATGCCGCCATGCAGCTGGATCGCTTCATGGCCAATATGAATGGCTCGCTCGCAGATAAAGGCCTTGGCACCCGCCATATTGGCGTGCCAGCCAGTGCTGCGGTCGGCGAGCGCAGCACGCCAGAGCGAAGAGCGCATCTGTTCGAGCATCGTGTAACAATCGACCAGGCGGTGCTGAACTGCCTGAAAGCGCCCGATCGCCTGGCCGAACTGCTCGCGCTGTCGCACATAGTCGAGCGTTTCGTCGAACAGCCGACTTGCAAGCCCGACCGTCTCGGCCGCCGCCATCAATCGCGTATCAGCGACCGCGTCACTCCAGACGGCATTGGATATCATCGAGGCTGGTGCCTGACGTAATGTAAAATCGGCGGCCAACCCCCCGTCGATAACGGCATAATGTCGCGCGTCGATATGCTCCCGTTCGACCGAGAACAGTGCAGAACCTGCTTCGGTTTCGGCTGTAACCAGAAACAGGTCCGCAGCAGCGCCGCCGAGCACGAAGGTCTTCGCCCCTGACAATGTCCAGCCACTGTCGTGTTGCGACGCGCGCATGTTGTGCGGTTCCAGCGCGTAACGCCGACCCGGTTCTGCAAATGCCACTGCCGCCACGACCGATCCATCAGTGACGTCGGCGGCATGCAGCTCATCATGGAGTAGCTGCAATGGAAAGTAGCCGCATTCAAGCCAGGGCTCGACCGCGACCGAAATTCCCAATGTTTCGGCAATTACCGTGCAATCGATCCGATCGTCGATTGCCAATAGGCCGATTCCGGCCATCTTAGCCCAGCGCTGCCTGTCAACGCCGCCTGGTGACCGGCGGGAAATCTTGCGCTTATCCACATCGCCCGTGCCTGCGAAACGTTCGACGGTTGCGCGAAAGAGCGCCTGATCTTCGCTAAGACTGAAGTTCATGGCGCGGTGGTTCGGGCTACGAACCTGATCGGCAGTGCACTCAATCCGCGTAGCAGCATGTTGGGGGGGTACGTCATTGCGGTCTCATCCGCGATTTCGAACTGGTCTAGCCGCCGCAGCAATTCGTCAAACGCCACTGCCAACTCCTTGCGCGCAAGCATGTTGCCGACACACATGTGAATGCCGCGACCGAAAGCGAGGTGGCTGCTGGCGTTCTTGCGCTCGACATCGAACGCATCTGGATTTGCGAACCGTGCTGGATCTCGGTTTGCTGCCGCAAACCGCAGCATGAGCATCGACCCAGTCTTTAACGGGACGCCGCCCAGTTCGGTATCGCGCTTGACCACGCGCCACAGTCCCGCGGTCGGACTTTCGGTCCGCAGGATTTCCTCGACCATGTTGCGGATCAACGATGGGTCCGCCCGAACCTTATCCGCCTGATCCGGGTTTCGGATCAGCTGAACCAGCCCTCCGGCCAGCGATGAGGTAGTGGTCTCGTTCCCCGCGACCATCAATTGCTGCAGGATCGACAGCAATTCGGCATCGTCGAGCGGCCGTTCGCCATCAACCTGCGCATTGACCAGATCGGACAGCAGATCGTCGCATGGCTGCGCGCGCCGCGCATCGATTTTTTTCTTCATCGCGTGCTGGAATTCGACTACCTCGGCAGCGCACTCGAGCTCGCGCTCCTTGGAGATCATGCCGCCCAGCCGATCGGTGAAGGCGTCGGACCAGCGCTTGACCGTGGCGAAGTCAGTACGGTCGATGCCGATCTGCTCGGTAATCAACTGCACTGGCAACGGCATGGAAAAATCGCGGATGAATTCGCATTCGCCTTTCCCGATAAAACCATCAATCAGGCGGGTAGCGATGTGGCGCATATGCGCCTCCAACGCCTCTACGCGCTTCATCGAGAAGGCGAGGTTGACGAGCTTTCGAAATCGCGTGTGGTTGGGCGGGTCGGCGGTCAGCAAGGTGTCCTGCTGCGGCCAGCCCTTATCGAGGATCGCCATCACGTCGGGATCGGCGGAGCGCAAACCGGAGAGGATAGCTGAGAAATCGTTCGAAAAATCGTCGATGCGCGCCGTTGCCTCGGCAATCAGCTCATAACTAAGCACCATTGTCACGCCCGCGCCCGGCACGGGATAGACTGGGCAGAACGCAAGCGCCTGCTGATAGGCAGCGAACGGGTCGGCCAGCACCTCGGCAGAAAAAAAGTCGATCGGCTGTACGGCGACGTTCACATCATACTCCTTGCAAACGTCTCATAAGACCATTCTGACGCGCGCCGCGATGCGCCAATGTGCTAGGGTTAGATTGGCGGGGTCAGCTATGCGACATCACACCGCCATCGACGATGACCCCCTGACCCGTGATGAAGCGCGCATCGTCTGACGCGAGGAAGGCGAAGACATCTGCAATGTCCTCCGGCTGGCCTAGCCGGCCGAGTGGCGAACGGCTGGTATAGTGGGCAACGCTAGCAGGATTTTCGAACAATCCCTTGGTCATGCCCGTTACGATCGCGCCCGGCTGGATGCAATTGACCGTGATACCCATTGGCCCGAGTTCGTTGGCCAGCGCGCGGGTCAGACCGAGAATGGCGTGCTTGGATGCGCTGTACGCAGCGAGTGTGGCATCGCCATAGCTCGAAAGAATCGACCCGGTGTTAATGATGCGTCCGGCTTTGGACCGCGCCAGAACTGGCGCGAGAGCGCGCGAGAGGCGAAATGGCGCCGTAACGTTGACCGCGAACCCGTTCGCCCAAAGCGCATCGTCGAGTTCGGCAAGAGGCGCGATAGGACAAACGCCGGCGTTGTTAATGAGGATATCCAGCCGACCGCCTGCTGCAGCGATAATTGCTGCAACCCCTGCATCGGTCGCGACATCGGCAATCAAGCCATCACCCATTAGGTCGACACCGATCACTTCAGCCCCATCGGTGGTCAAACGCTTGACTGTCGCGGCACCGATCCCCGATGCTGCGCCAGTTACTATCGCGCGTCGCCCCGCTAGCCTGCCAGTCATTTTGCGAACTCCATTTGAAATTGTCCCCAGTTGAAATAGCCGCGCCAGACCCCGCAGCGCCGAGCAGCGTCGAACGCAAAAATGCCCATCACCGGCATCTTGGTCGATGTGCCCGTCGCCAGCAGAAAGCGGTCGCTCCATTTGGTAAGCAGCTGGTCGTTCGCCTCGGTAATAGCGTGGATATGCCAGTCGCAGCCTTTGATCGGGAAACTGTCGAGGAAGGCGCGAACCCCGCGGTGGTCGTGAGCCGGTGCCATCGGCATGATTTGCCATACCGCACCGTTTGCCAACACGGCATAGATCGGGCTGAAATCCATCGCGTTCCATGCCGTGATGAAAGCCTCGACAATGGCGATCCGGCTCACGGCGCGATCTTCAGGATCATCTTGCCATCGTTCGATCCATCGAAGAGTCGCATGAAGGCGGGCAGCGCATTCTCGATGCCTTCATCGATATGTTCGTCGAACACGAGTTTGCCTTCGCTCAGCCACTGGCCCATCGCCGCTGCGCCTTCGGCAAAGCGGGGAACGTAGTCGGCGACGAGCAGGCCGCGGATCGAGGCGCGGTTGACGATCAGCCGCCACAAATTGCGTGCTCCGACGGGCGCAGGCGCGTTATATTCGCTGATCAGCCCGCACAGACCGACGCGCGCGCCATGCCTTAGATTGAGCAGGCCGGCGTCGAGAATATTGCCACCGACGTTCTCAAAGATGATGTCCACGCCGTCGGGTGCTGCTGCGCGAATTGCGGCATCGAGTGCGTCCACGTCCTTGCCGCGATAATCGATCGCCGCATCGAAGCCATAGCGCTCGGTCAGGCGTACACACTTCTCAGAACCGCCTGCAATGCCGATGGTGCGGCATCCCTTGATCTTGGCGATTTGCCCTACGAGCGACCCGACTGCGCCTGCAGCGCCCGAGACTAGCACCGTATCGCCGGCTTTTGGTTCGCACACGTCGATAAAGCCGAAATAGGCGGTCATCCCGACCGCGCCGAACAGCGACAAATAGTTGGTCACCGTCGGCACCGCGGCGGGATCGATGGATTGTGTAAAACCGCCTGCTGCGCCGACCGAATATTCCTCGATCCCGTTAAGTCCCATCACCCATTGTCCGACCGGGAAGTCGACGGAACGACTTTCTGCGATCACACCGATGGTGGACGCACGAACCGGATCGCCCAGCGCGACCGGCGGCATGTAGGAGGGGGCATCATCCAGCCAGCCGCGCATCGCGGGATCGAGCGACGCATAATGATTGCGGATCAGGAACTGTCCCTCGGACAGCTCTGGCATCGGATCGAGTACGAGCCGGAAGTCGGTCGGCACCGGCGTGCCATCCGGTCGGCTTATCAGAAGGAATCGTCGGTTGGTGGTCATTCAGTCTGCTCCCCGGCCTCCATCGACGACCATCGCCGTGCCTGTCACCATACGCGACGCAGGACCGGCCAGATAGGCAGCC
Source organism: Sphingomonadales bacterium (assembly GCA_025352685.1). Lineage (GTDB taxonomy): Bacteria > Pseudomonadota > Alphaproteobacteria > Sphingomonadales > Sphingomonadaceae > Sphingomonas_O. Next base: position 19,855 of record JANXSN010000036.1, on the reverse strand, counting down.
GCGTTTGCGATATCCTCAGCTTCGCCGACGCGTTGCAGCGCGTTGCCGTCGAGCACGAAATCGCGCACTTCATCGCTGTCACCGTAACTGCCGGTGATCATCTCGGTCCAGATTACGCCGGGATTGAGCGAATTGACTCGTACCGGCGGATCGAACGCTGCACCCTCCAGCGCCGCCACTCGTGACAGATGCGTCACCGCCGCCTTCGCTGCGCAATAGGCCGCGCAATCGTCGAGCGCGATCAGCCCGGCCAGCGACGAGACATTGACGATGCTGCCTGCCGTGTGTGTATCGCGCATTACGCGCAAACCGTATTTTGTGCCGAGCAGGACGCTTTCGACATCGAGTGTCCATAATGCGCGAAACTCGTCCAGGCTGGTGTCAGGTAACGGCTTGGAAAAGAAACCACCGGCGCAGTTGATGAGTGCATCAAATCGACCGTGATCGGCGGTAATACGGTCGGCCAGGAATGCCCAGTCCGTCTCCGCTGTGACATCGAAGGCGTGGAACGTCGCCGTTCCCCCCGCGGCCACCACGGAAGCTACTGTCGCTGCGCCACGTGCGGGATCACGCCCGCAGGCAATGATGTGGAAACCGTCGCGCGCGATGCGCACAGCCGTTGCACGACCGATGCCGGAAGTTGCGCCGGTAACGACGGCGATGCGTGGGGCAGTCATCACGTCAGGCTCCACCCGCCATCGACGGCCATGATTGCGCTGGTGATGAAGCTCGCCTCATCCGACAGCAGAAAGGCAATCGTCTCTGCGATGTCCTCGGCTCGCTGCGGCTCACGGAGCGGCACGTCGACCCATGATGCAGGATCATCAACGAAACCGGGCGGCATCGCATCGATCAGCATCGGCGTCGCCGTGCCGCCAGGTGCGACTACGTTGACGCGGATGAAATCGCCTTTGCGACCCAGTTCGATACCGATCGCACGTGCCATGTTCGAGAGTGCCGCTTTGGTCGCTGCATAACTTGCGATGCCAGGCGCAGCCTGCGTTGCCATTACCGAGGACGTGACGACAATCGATCCCTGCGCGGGGAAACTTTGCAGACGCATCTGCGCGACAGTTTTTTGGATGCCAAGAAAAGCGCCTTCGACGGTCACAGCCGTGAAGCGGCGAAACTCGTTCAAATCGATTTCGACCAGCAAGCCTGCCCCAGCGATTCCGGCGTTTGAGACAAGTCCGTCGATCCGGCCATAACGAGCAACCGAATCGGCAATCACCGCGTCCCAGTCGTCTGCCTTTGTCACGTCCAGCCGCGTTGGCGCCCCCTTCAAATCGGTCGCAATTGCCACACCGCCCCGCGCGCGGATGAGCGCGACGGTCGCCGCGCCGATACCTGAACCTGCTCCTGTGACGAGGATAATCTTGCCGTCCAGATTCATGAATATATCCACACTTCGACCTGACCGTCGCGTTCGCGTGTCGGAAAGGCCGCGATCGCGCCGTAGGCCGGCGGCCCGAGCACGCGACCCGATTTTAGTTCGAAACGCGCGCCGTGGTGCGGACAAACGATCGATGCGCCGCGCACCCGCCCGCCATCGAGCGGTAGCGCGGCATGGCTGCACATCCGCTCAACGGCATAATATTGCCCGTCCTGTCCTCGTGCGACGATAATGCCCACGCCTTCGGTATCGACGCAGCGAGTGCCGCCCAGCGGCAGGTCGGCGGCCGTGACGACCTGATATCCTTCAGCCACGCTTTGGACGGATGCCATCGACGTACTCACCTAGGACTGCGTGGAAATGGCGGATGCGCAACTCCTGCTCGCCAACGATCAGCCCCTCGTAGGCAAGACTGTTCATACCCTCCTGCACGCGCGGTAGATTGTACGCGTCCTGATCGAGTATCAGCCCGAGACCGATCTGGCCGTGTTTGTAGGTCTGGTGTTCGGGCAATTGCCAGGGCTGATCGGGTTCGAGGTGCGCGAAATTCATGAGGTCGAACAGCATTTTGTTCGGATCGGTCGGGTGCGGCCGCGACACGAACAGCAACATCGCCTCGCCATAGACGTTCATCGTCGCGTTGGGGAAAATCAGATAGTGGTAATCGTCGGACAATTGGTCGTCGTTCATGCGGCTGTACGGATAGATGACTTCGTCTTGCTTGGCGCGTTTGGCGCGCTGGATCGCCAGCCGCAGATCGCGCGGACGGCCTTCGTAATCGGCAGTGTCGACTCCGGCCAGCGAGGCGAAGAACAGCATTTCGCCCGATAGTTTCGACTGTTCGTGATAATGCGGGCTGGGTGTCGTGAACGGTATGAGATAGCGGTTGTGGATGCCAAGGCAGTCAATCTGCACGTTCCAGTTGTCAAGCCAGCTGAGCAGTTCGGGGTGGATCGCGGGGACGTGATAGGCCTCGTTGAAAGCATCGACCGAGGTCTTCCAGTTGCAATCCCATTCGATCGTCTTCCAGTCGATCAGCTTCTGATTTTCGAATTCATAAGGCGCCAGATGCACCGGTATCTCGCCCAGATAATCGATCAGCGGCTCTGCATCGGGGTCGAGATTGAAGAAGAAGAACCCACCCCATTCGGCTGTGAGGACTGGTTTCAGCCCCAATGTGTTGCATCCTGCCAGTTGCGGGAAGGTTTCGCGGTCGGGCAGGTTGAACAATTCGCCGTCGGGCGTCCATTCCCAGTGGTGATAGCCACATTTAAACGTCGTGGCGCTACCGCTGGCGTCCTTGGCAACAATGCGATTACCGCGATGTGGGCAGACGTTGAAGAAACCCTTGATGGTCATGTCGGGCTGGCGGACGAAGACCATGCTCTCGGTGCCGATTTCATGACTCATCCAGTCGCCGGGCTCAGGGATTACTTCGTGACGACCGCCTATCATCCAGGTCTTCGTCCACATCCGCTCCCACTCGAGCTTCATGAACGCGGGCGAGATATAACGTTCCTTGGGGATGATCTCGGTGCCGAGATCGGGATCAGTGTATTTCTGTGTCGGCGTGCCACCAGGCGCATCGGCATCGACGCGGATGAAGGGCGCGCGCTTCAGATCATCAACTATGGTTGCCATGTTAGACTGCCCTCGCTTCCCATTCGCCGCACATGTCGGGTGCGCTGGTCAGCGGCCAAAGGACGTGACGATGGCCACTCCCGACGCTGGGGTGGGGAGCGTAACGCTTACACTCGCCCTGCGCCGCGCTGCCCGCGATGCCGGGCACGCCCGGCCCCTCGACGCGCACCTGAAACCAGTACGCACAGGTCAGGCACAATTGGTTCGACATATCACTCTCCGCCACATCAGTATTACATTTGCGGTCGATCATAGCGGTAAGCGCCAATCCGGCAATTTGGCAAAAAGATCAGGCAACGGCGATGCGAACCGGTATCGCGCTTTGGAGCGACTGGCCGGTAATCGGGTCGTAATCGACCGTTTCGCTGACCAGCCGGTTGGTCGAGGCGCCGATCTCGCTAATCTTGTCCGCATCTTCGCCGATGTCGCCGAAAGCATGCGCCATGGAAATAATCCCGGCGCGCATTTCTAGCGATGCGCTGGCGATAGCGTTTACCCATCCGACCGCAGATTCGATTCGGATTAGCGCCCCGTCTGCGATGCCCAGACGTTCGAGGTCGTCCGGATTGATATGCGCGGGATTTGTGCTCGCTTTCGCCTTCAGCGCCGACAGGTGCCCGCCTGTCGAATTGAACCGGTGGCGCGTGCGGCGTGATACCATGCGATAGGCGAAGCCGTCGCGCGCGGTATCGGCGGTGCGATAGCGATCGAGCGCACGTGGCATGTCGCCTGCCGTCAGGTCAAAGCGCCGCGCGACATCCGGATCGGACGGGCCGACAACGGGATGCCTGTCGGCGTAAACGATCGCCTTGTTATCATGCGCGGTATCGTCGCGTACGTCGCTCGGGGTCGCTGGACATCCTGCGGTCATCAGATCGAGGAATGTCGCCTTGTCGGGGAGCTCCTCCATCGGGCACGGTCCTCCGGCTAACGGCATGCCGAAGCCGAGCCGCTTCGCAAGCCCCCAGAGCATGGCATATTCGTCGATAAGATCGCCCGGCGCTTCCGCGATCGCCGGGGTGTAGCGGGCATAAGGAACCTCGTACCACCACTCGGAAAGGTTGGTGATATCGTCACGTTCGAGGCACATGCGTGGTGCGAGAATGATATCCGAGCGCTTGGCCGTCTGCGCCATGCGAACATCGACCGAAACGAGCAAATCGAGACCGTCCAGCGCGCGTGTCATCTTGTCCTGATCAGGGAAGGCAACGATCGGGTTGCCGCCGATCGAGATCAGTGCGCGGACCTGTCCCTCTCCTGGTGTCAGCATCTCGTCGGCCAGCACGTTGCATGGCATTTCGAAACCGAGGTGGGTCAGGCCGCGAAAGCGTGACGCAGGAAAGCCCTTTCCATACATCTGGATCGGCACACCGACCTGCGCCCGGCGTGGGCTCGCGGCGGTGAACACGCGGGGGATCGAGGATAGTTCGCCCTCTTGGCAAAAACGCGCGCACACGATGTTCAGCGCGGTGACGAGATACGCGGTCAGCGTTCCATTTCCAGCCATTTCCGGTCCGGTGCCAGTGCTGACAACACCACGTGATGCTGTAGCGAACATCCGGGCTGCCTTGATCAGCTCCTCGGCCGCAACCCCAGCGCGCGCCGCTGCAACCTCGGGCGTGAAGGGTGCTACAGCAGCGATCAGTGCATCCAGTCCATCGACATGAGCCCCACAGAAATTGTGGTCGTGCAAACCCTCGCGAAAGACCACGTTCAGGATTCCTGCTAGCAGCGCCGGGTCCTCGCCCGGCAGCACCGGGAGATAGATATCGGCAAGCTTTGCCACATCGCTTTCGCGCGGATCGGCGACGATCAACTTGAGTCCGTTCTTGATCGCATCTCGCAACCGTCGCGACGGCGAGAAGGGTGGGAGCGACCCGGGTGGCGCGTAGTGTGATACGATCGGATTATTGCCGATCATGAAACATACATCGGCTGTGTCGAAGCTGTGCATCCCCCCTTCCCAATAGCCATAGCGCAGGGTCGTGTAGACCTTAGCCGGCTGGTCCAGCGTCACGCTGGTATAGATGTTGCGTGTGCCCAGGCCGCCCGCGAACGCGGCGATCGCGCCAACTCCGGCTGAATTCTGGAACGCATAAGTGCCGCCGTAGATCGCAACCGCATGTGGCCCATGCTTGTCGATAATCGAGCGCAGCCGCGTGGCGATCTCGTCGAGTGCCGCTTCGGTTGATACGGGCGCGAATGCCCCGTCCACCTGACGCACTTGGCAGGCGTGGAGCCGCTCCGGTGAATTGTGCGCCTCGGCTAGCTGGCGCCCCTTGATACAGGTGTAGCCGCCGAACATCGGATCGTCGGAGTCGCCGCGCACCGCTGTTGCACGCCCGTGCTCCACATCGACGAGCATGGCGCAATTGGCGTGGCAGAAACGGCAAAAGGTGCGGTGCGTCTTCATGGCAAGCGACCCAGCTGAACGATCATGCGAACACTTTAGGCAAGACCGCTGTAACGACGACTGTCACTTTTGGCGGTTGAGAAACATAGGCTCGACGATGATTATTGAGCGAGACGAGGCTTTCGAACGTCGCCAGAACAATGGCGGTGTCGGATTTGGGAGGGAAATGTTGATGAAGAAAACCATGCCCATGTCGGGTACTGCCATGCTGCTTGCAATGGCGTCCCCAGCGCTGGCGCAGCATGCAGTGGGCAACCAGAGCCAGCCCACATCCACCGCAACAGACGACGGCGGCGCCCTCGGCGACATCATTGTTACGGCGCAAAAACGCTCCGAATCGATCCAGTCGGTACCTGTAGCTGTTTCAGCATTGTCGGCCGAGCAGCTCGAAAGTCCGTCGATTTCTGACCTTCGCGATCTAGCTGGCCGGGTACCCAGTCTTGTGGTTGATTCGGTTGCAGCGGGACCAAGTGCCGCAGCCATTTCGATTCGAGGCGTGTCGTTCGAAGACATCGAAAAGAGCTTCGATCCGACAGTTGGCATCGTCGTCGATGGCGTATTTATCGGAACCAACACCGGCCAGCTGCTCGACAGCTTCGATCTCGCCAGCCTTGAAGTGCTGCGCGGCCCTCAGGGGACGTTGTTCGGCCGCAACACGATTGGCGGTGTCATCAATGCCACCCGGACCAAGCCGACGGGGGCCTTTGGGGTGAAGGCCAGCGTCAACTACAGCAGTTTCAATACCAAGACCGGCCGTCTGGTTGTAAACGCTCCCACGATCGGCGGCGTGCTCGCGCTCAAGGGTTTTCTCTATTACGGCAAGACCGACGGCTATTATTACAATGCGACGCTGGGCCGGCCTGCCGGCAAATATGAGACACTTTCGGGGGGTGTGACCGCGAAGATCACACCGGCCGACAATGTCGAAGCGTTGATCACTTATGAACACATGCGCGAACGTGGCGAGACGGTGGTTTCGCCGTTGTCCAACGGTACCGATCTGATCTGCATCCTACCGTTGGGTCTTCCGGCGGCCGAGTGCAACCGCAACGCCGAACCTTATCGCGGTGTTTACACGACATACCAGAACATCGAAACGCCAGTGCTTAACGACACGGACGCGGTGACCGGACAGCTGACGATCGGCCTTGGCGGCGGATTCGATCTCGTGTCGATCACCGGTTGGCGTCGCAACAAGGAAGATGTGACGCAGGATTTCGACGGTTCGTCGATCACCTTCTTCAATACCCGTCGTCGCCAGACATATGAGCAATTCAGCCAGGAAGTCCGTGTCGTGGGCGATCTGACGCCGTGGTTGAACGCGCTGGTCGGAGGTTATTATTTCGATAGCAATTACGTTCTCGGACAAGCGACGCAGAGCCCATTATTCGGCGCAAACACGCTGTATCTGAACACGAAAAACAAATCGCGGTCGTATGCGGGCTTTGTCGATCTGAAGATCAAACCGACCGACAAGCTGACCATCGGTTTGGGCGGGCGCTACACCAGCGATCACAAGGAGCTGGTCTCAAACTTCGGCGTTTTCGTCGATGGTGCCCCGTGTCCGGCACCTGCGGTACAATGCCAAGGTGCAAAGACGTTCAACAAGTTCACTTGGCGTGCGAGCGCCGATTATCGGTTGGCCACACATGCCTTGATCTATGCCAGTGCCTCGAGCGGATTCCGTTCGGGCGGATTCAACGGTCGCGCGTCGTCTCCGACAACGCTCGGGCCGTATGATCCCGAAACGGTAACGGCATACGAAGTGGGACTGAAAGCTGACTGGCTGGACCGTCGCCTCCGGACCAATCTGGCGGCCTTTCGTACCAACTATACCAACAAGCAGGAAGAGGTCGTTCAGGCCACGGCGCCACCGTTCAACACCAGCCCCCAGGAAACCGTAGTGCGGAACGCCTCGTCGGCACGCATCACAGGGTTTGAGGCAGAGATCGTGGCGGTTCCAGACGACCATCTGACGGTAAATCTTGCGCTGTCCTATCTTGACTCAAAATATATCGGATTTTTGCGTGACTTGAACGGTGACAATATTCCAGACGACGTATCGACGCTGACGTTGCGCCGAGCGCCGAAATGGAGCTGGTCAGCGGGCGCCGATTACAAGCGCGATGTCGGGCCAGGAAGCCTCGAATTCTCGACCCAGTTCCGCTTCGTCGACAAATATGCGACCAGCATCGTGCCAAACGTCCCGATCATTATCGGGCAAGTGACAAATGACACGCGCAGCATCGCGGAGCCTCGTGAAATCCTCGATGCCTCGTTTGCCTACACGCTCCGGATGAGCAATGCCGAAGTCCGGTTCACCGTTTATGGTCGTAACCTTACCGACAATCGCGGACTTGCTTCGGCTCTACCCGTGGCGCGTCTGTTCACCTTCGGCTCGGCCCGACCTCCGCGCAGCTTTGGTGGGGAAGTGATGTTCAAGTTCTGATCAGTAAAACAGCGATATGCCAGGCAATCCACATCTGGCATATCGCCTTTCAGGTCGAAAAATATCGGCAATGGTGAACGATAGTATCGATTTGGTTCTTGCCGGAATGACGGAGCGCGGCGCTGCACGTGCCCCGCTCCACATCGCTCTCGTTTCGGGCGATGAGCGGATGAACTATGCTACGTTACATGCCGCTGTGCTTAGATGCGTAGCCGGCCTGCGTGCAAGCGGTATCGGCAAGGGCGATCGGGTCGGATATCTCGGCCTCAATAGCATCGACTATGTCATTTTGCTGCAAGCTGCACTGCGCATCGGTGCGGTCACCGTGGCGGTCAATTGGCGGCTCGTTGCGCGCGAGATCGCCTATATCGTCAACGATGCGCGCATCTCTTTGCTAGTCACCGAAAGCGAACGGCTCGATGCAATCGGTGACGTGCCGATGGTTTTGCTGGTCGATCGTCCGCATCAAGTCCGTCTCGCGTTTCGCGACTGGATCGCTCAATTCATGCCCGATCCCGTGGTCGCCGATCTCGGTCCTGGCGACGTCGCCGTTCAACTTTACACGAGCGGCACCACCGGACACCCGAAGGGCGCGCTGCTCACGCACGGCAGTCTTACCGCGTCGCTCAGCCAGAGCCGGCTAATCGGCGAAGCCTGGAGCGTTTGGCACGACAGCGACGTATCGCTTGTGGCAATGCCGCAATTTCACATCGGCGGCACGGCCTGGACGGTGCAGACGATGAACGCCGGTGGCACGGCGATCCTGCTCGGCAAGCCTGAGATCAACGACATCATCGACGCGGTCGAGCTCCACGGTGTGACCAAGATGTTCGCAGTGCCTGCAGTTTTGGGCATGATTCTTTCCGACCCCCGTTCAACAAGCGCTGATCTGACTAGTTTACGCGCCTTGCTCTACGGCGCATCGCCGATCCCGCTCGATATTCTCAAGCGCTCGATGGCGCTGTTTCCCAATGCCCGTTTCGTACAGATGTATGGTTCGACCGAGACCAGCGGCACCATCGTTTATCTTCCGCCTGAAGATCACGACGTCGCCGGCAATGTGCGGATGACCGGATGCGGCAAGCCCTTTCCACAAGTCGAACTGCGCACGGTCGATATCGATGGCAATGATCTGCCCCCCGGAAAGGTTGGCGAAATCCTCGTCCGCTCGCCTTTAGTCATGCGCGGTTATCACAATCTGCCGGAGGCAACTGAAGCTGCTTTCGACGGAGAGTGGTACCGCACTGGCGATGCCGGTTTTCTCGATGCCGATGGCTATCTGTATCTCTTCGACCGGGTAAAGGACATGATCGTGTCTGGAGCAGAGAATATCTATCCGGCCGAAGTCGAAAGCGCCCTGCATGAGCACCCTGCCGTGCGCGACTGCGCAGTAATTGGCGTGCCCGATCCCCGGTGGGGCGAGGCGGTCAAAGCGGTTGTTGTCCTGGTGCCCGGCGCGAAGCTGGACGGCGGTGCACTGATTGCCTTCGCGCGCGACCGGATCGCGGGGTATAAAGTGCCGAAATCGGTGGATTTCGTGGAAACACTGCCGCGTAATCCATCCGGCAAGATCCTAAAAAAGGAATTGCGCGCACATTATTGGCCGCAGGACGGGAGGCAGGTGGGGTGACCTGCGCCGCGTTAGTAGCTTCAACAGACACTGAGGAATGTTGATATGGCTCAGGCCTTTCCAGCCCATCCTTATCTGACTGGCCATCACGCGCCGAACCGGTTTGAGGCCGATGCGCCCGATTTGGTTGTTGAGGGCGAAATTCCGCATGATCTCGCTGGAGTGTTTTACCGGAACGGTCCCGAGCCACTGCACCCTACGCGCGGCGACGACTATCACTGGTTCGACGGCGACGGCATGATCTATGCGTTCTTCATCCAGAATGGTCGCGTCTCGATGCGGAACCGCTGGGTGCGAACTGAAAAGTTCCAGCTGGAGCGGGCAGCTGGAAAACGCCTGTTCGGTGTGTTGGGCAATCCGATGACCGGCGACCCCTCCGTCGCGGGCAAGCGCTACAATACCGCTAACACGAATATAATCCTGCACGGCGGCAAGCTGCTTGCGCTGATGGAGGGAGCCCCTGCTGTCGAACTAGATCCGCGCGACCTCTCGACCATCGGCGAGGAAACCTATGGGGGCCGAATTACGAGCACCTTTTCGGCGCATCCAAAGGTTGATCATGCGACTGGCGAACTGCTCAACATCGGGGCGATGGTCCACGGGCCGAGTGGGGCAAAGGAAATCCGCTTCGATACGATCGATGCGGAGGGACATCTAACCAGGAGCGTAGTCATTCCGGTCCCGCACATGACGTTGATGCACACGTTCCTCGCGACCGAGAACTGGGTCGTTTTCCCGGTGCTGCCGTTGGATATGGATATGGCACGGGCGATGCGCGGCGGTCCGCCCATTGCCTGGGTGCGCGACCGCCCCTCCAAGCTTGCGGTGATGCCACGGGGTGGCGCCGCGGCGGATGTGCGCTGGTTCGAACATGACCCGCGTCACATGTTCCACGAACTCAATGTCTGGGAAGAGAACGGCAACATCGTCGCCGATGTTGCCACGGCGGCGGGCACCGCGCTGTTTCCCGACGAACAGGGCCGGTACCTGACCCATGCCGAAACCACGCTTAGCCTGCGTCGTTGGACTATCGATCTGGGCGCGAATACCAATACAATCCGCGAGGAGATGTTGAACGACCGCGACATCCAGTTTCCCCGACCGGACGACCGGTTGATGACGCGCCGCACGCGGCACGGCTTCGCCAATCTCAACCTCAAGTCGGTCGATGGCCGTATCAATGGGATGGACGGTGTGATCCACTTCGATACGCAAAGCGCGGCGGAGGACATCTATCATTTCGGCGCGGGCGCGGCGGCGGGCGAGTTCGTCTTTGCCCCGCGCATCGGCGCGACCATTGAGGGGGATGGGTACGCGATGACACTTGTCCATCCCGCGGGCAGCACCACCAGCCAGCTCGCCATTTTCGACGCGATGAATGTCGCCGCCGGTCCTATTGCGCGTATCCATATTCCGTTCCGGGTGCCGAGCGGTTTCCACTGCAATTATTACTCGGCGGACTCCGCCCTCCATCGACAGGCGCTTGCAACATGACAACGACACGACAATGGCATCTCGCAGCGCATCCACGAGGCAGACCGATCGCCGACGGTGATCTGTTGCTCGAAACCGTCGAGATTGGTGATCCTGCGCCGGGGGAGATGCTGCTCAAGACGCGCTGGCTTGGCTTCGATCCGGCGCAGAAGGGCTGGATGGAAAATGTGGCCGACTATGTCGCGCCGATGGCGATCGGCGAGGTCATGCGCGGCTCCGGCGTCACCGAAGTTATCGCTTCGAACCACGGCAAATTTCCGGTGGGCCGACTGCTGGCTGGCTCGACTGGCTGGAGCGAACATCTGCTACATGACGGCGACGGCTTGAACGCGGTCGATCCGGCATTGCCGCCCACCGCGATGCTTTCCATTCTCGGAACAACCGGCATGACGGCGTATTGCGGGTTGTTCAAGATCGGCCGGCCGGTGGTGGGCGATACGGTGCTTGTATCAGGCGCCGCGGGCGCCACCGGATCGATTGTCGGTCAACTAGCGCGACTCGCCGGATGCCGGGTGGTCGGCATCGCCGGCGGGAAGGAGAAGTGTGATTGGCTGGTGCGCGAGGCGGGATTTCACGCCGCGATCGACTATAAGGCAGGCAGTCTGCGGACGCAGCTGAAAGAGCTTGCACCTCGAGGCGTCGATGTCATTTTCGACAATGTCGGCGGCACGATCCTGAATGATATGCTTGGCCATATTGCGACGGGCGCGCGCGTCATTATTTGTGGCGGTATCTCGCGCTATGAGACGGGTGCGATGCCTGCTGGGCCGCAGAATTACTTCAATCTCGTGTTCCGCCGCGCGACGATGACGGGTTTCATCGTAATTGATTGGGCATTGGAGTTTCCAAGTATTCGTGAGCGGCTGGCCGAGTTCGTGAACGATGGACGACTGGTCTACCGCGAGGACGTTCAGCACGGGTTCGAAAATGCTCCGGCAACGCTTCAGCGCCTGTTTAGCGGCGACAATCGCGGTAAGCAGATCCTGTTGGTCGCGTGACCGACACGTTCGAAGATGTGAAAATCGCGGAAGCCGACGGCGGCATGCTCACGATCGATCGGGGCGGCGGGCGCAATTCGTTCAGGCCGGATCGTGCGCGCAAGATTTGCGGAGAAATTGAGCAGATGACGCACGATTTCGTCGTGCGCGTCATAGCGGTAACAGGAGCAGGGAAGTATTTTTCGACGGCTGGCGGTTTCACTTTCGCGCAACGTCTCGTAACCGTGTTCGTGGTTGATATTCGCGCCCAGATTTGTAGCGCGTTTCAAGAAGGCGCGCCGCTCGGCATCATTATCGCGAAATTGGTTGATGGAGCTTATAAGTTCCTCGCTGATATGCCTGATCCGGCAATCCGCATCGAGCGTGTGAATTCGATCGGTTCTTCCACGCCGGGCAGCCATTTGATTGTTATGATGGCAAATTGTCCTGTGTCCGCCTTACAGATGCTGCGACAAAGCGGGGAAGGGTTGAAATACGCGCAACTGCCACTCGCGCCCGCTCGTCGGGCGCACTGCAAGCGTTGCCATGGTGCCTGCGTTCACGTGCGTGAGATCGCCGCCACCTATGCATGCAAGCGCGTTCGGCAAACCTTTGTTGCATCGCGAGGGCGTCAGATTCATGCGGTCGAAAAGCAATATCGACCTAAAGTATCCGGAGCAGATAATCGTTTCGGGCGTCGACATGTTCGGTAGCAGCGCACCTTGGAATGGTCGAAAGCTCGGTGATGGTCGCCGTGTCCAAAGCGCTGATGGGCATCGCCGATCGTTGTGTTCAGGTGATGGACGACACCGGGGTCAGCGGCGACACTATCGTCGAACAGGTGTTCCGCGAAATCCGCGCGTGCCGGATCTACGATGGTCCGACCGAGGCACACAAATGGAGCCTCGCCAAGAAGATCAGGCGCGACATACTGACAGGCTGACGGAGGCGTTTTAGATGAATAAACTGGCAGGGAAGAAGGCAGTCGTGCTCGGTGCTTCAGGGCGCGGTAACATGGCGCAGGTTATTTCGCGGCGGCTTGTCGACGAGGGCGCAAGCATCGTCGTCGCTGGTCGACAAAAGGAAGAGCTTACAAGATTTGCGGCGGAAATCGGCGGAAAATCGTACATCTGTGACATTACACGCAAGGTTGATACCGATGCGTTAGCAAATTTTGCCACCAACACGCTCGGTGGCGACGTCGACATTGCGATCAACGCCACCGGCTGGGGGCTGTTGAAGCCTTTTCTGGAAACCACCGAAGACGAGCTCCAGCGCATGTCGGATCTGCAGTTCAAGGGTCCGTTCCTGTTCTTTCAGTCAATGATTGCCGCGATGACGGGCGGCGGATCACTGATCCAGATCTCATCGGCGACAGCGACTATTATGCTCAACGATCATGCGGCTTATATGGGCACCAAGGCAGGAACCGATCATGTGATCCGCTGTATTGCCAACGAGTTCGGTGGGCAGGGTATTCGCGCCAATTCGATCTCGCCGGGTATAACCGCAACCCCGATGACTGATGCGGCCCAGCAGACCCCAGGTCTGTTCGATGCGTTTCGAGGATCATACCCGCTTGGCCGCGTGGGTACATCAGACGACATTGCCGCCGCCGCCGTTTGGCTGGCTTCGGACGAGTGCTTTATGACGGGTCAGAATCTTCAGGTAAATGGTGGACTGACGTTGCGCCGGAACCCGACTAAGGACGAGATCGCTGCCTCTGTGGTGGCGGCGAGTACGGCGCAACCGGTTTAGCGACGCTGCTTTGTAAGGTTGGTCCGGCCTCTGCGGCGACCTGCGACGTATCGTAATAATGGATGCGCATTTCGGTCACGAGACCGTTTTTCACGGTTGAGACTTCGGCCATCTTCTGCGTGAAGGTATTACCGCTGTGCTTGGACGTCATCGTGAAGTTCATAAGTGCAACTACGTAGGCATCGTCGCCGACGATGCTGAAGATTTCGACCGACGGGTTTTCCCAATAGGCCATAACCGTCGCGAACAGATCGCGCAGCGCCGTACGCCCACGGTATTCGCCGCCGAACGGCAGCGACGCCGCCTCGTGGATCACCAGATCGTCGGACAGGACTGCCTCGACAGCATGCCAGTCGCCGACATGCGCCCGGTCGTAAAGTTTCTGCAGTAGCTGAACGCTCATCTATCCCTCCTCGATGGTCCCGATCAGCGTGCCGACTGGATAGACTTCTCCCTCGACGCCGGTGATGCGCAGCACGCCCGAGGCCTGTGCTTCGATCTCTGTCGCGGTCTTGTCGGTCTCGACTGTGTAGATCACATCGCCTTGTGCGACCGTCTCGCCATCGCCGAACATCCATTCGCTCAACGTCATTTCGGTCGCGGACATGCCGATCTTGGGAATGAAGATTTCCGACGCCATTATTTCTTCCAGTCGAGTGTGGTACGGATCGCGGCCTTGACCGCGTCCTTGCTGGGGATCCAGGCCTGTTCGAGAACATTGGCCATCGGCACGGCAGAAAACGCACCACCGACACGCTGCACGGGCGCCTTCAACTCATTGAACAGCTTCTCATGGATGCGGGCGGAAACTTCCGCCCCGGTGCCGTAGGCCTTGACCGCTTCGTGCAGCACGACGGCGCGGCCGGTCTTACGGACAGAGGCGAGCACCGTCTCCTCGTCATAGGGGGCAATGGTGCGCAGGTCGATCACCTCGACCGAGATGCCCTCGGCCTCCAATTGGTCGGCCACTTCCAGCGCGTCGAGCACGGTGCGGCCATAAGTGACGATCGACACGTCGGTTCCTTCGCGCGAGACCGCCGCCTTGCCCAGCGGCACGCGGTGACCGGCGGGCGGGGCCTCGGCCTGAAGGCCGTAGCACAGGATGTTCTCGATGAAGATCACGGGATCGTTGCACTCGATCGCCGAGAGCAACAGCCCTTGCGCATCGGCGACGTTGGACGGGGTGACGATCTTTAGTCCCGGCACATGCGCAAACCATGCCTCCAGCATGTCCGAATGCTGCCCGCCGAACCCGACGCCGACACCGGTCGTCGTGCGGATAACCAGCGGCACATTGGTCTGACCACCCGACATGAAGCGCAGTTTCGCGGCGTGGTTGACGATTTGATCCATCGCCACCGTCACGAAATTCATGAGCATGATCTCGGCAATCGGCCGGAATCCGGCGAGCGCCGCGCCAACGCACGCGCCCATGATCGCCTGTTCGGAGATCGGCGTGGCGCGGATGCGGTGTTCGCCGTACTTTTCGGTGAGACCGGCGGAGACTTTGAAAACGCCACCGCCCTGTTTCTTCGCGACATCCTCACCGAGGAGGATAACGCCTTCGTCGGCAGCCATCGCTTCGTCGATCGCGCGGTTGAGCGCCTGAACCATAGAGATCTTGCTCATGCTGCGATCTCCTCTTCAAAGACATCCTTGCGGAGTTCGTCCGCGTCCGGGAAAGGACTGTCGAAGGCGAATTGGGCCGCAGCCTCCAGCTCGACATCGATGTCGGCAACAATCTTGTCGAGCTCAGTCTCGGTGAACTGACGTTCCAGCATCAATGTGCGCAAGCGCGGCAGCGGGTCGGCAGCGGCCATCTGGGCGATATATTCCTTCGGCATGTATGAGAAGTCGGCACCAAAGAAATGGCCCATCATGCGATAGCACATCGCCTCGATCAGTGTCGGCCCCTCGCCCGCTCGCGCGCGATCGACCGCTTCTTTTGCGACCCGATACATGGCTTCTGCGTCGTTGCCGTCGACGGTCACCGCCTTCATTCCGTAAGCGACAGCGCGCGAGGCGATCGATTCTGCGTTGGTGTGGTCGGCAAACGCTGTGTGTTCACCATATCGGTTGTTCTGGCAGAAGAAGATTACCGGCAGTTTCCACAATTGCGCCATGTTCATCGATTCATGGAACGCGCCGATATTGGTCGCCCCGTCGCCAAAGCACGTTACCGTGACCCGCTTATCGCCGCGATTCTGCGAGGCGAGCGCAAGACCGTTGGCAATTGGGAGCCCCGATCCGACCACGCCGGTCGTGACCATTACGCCGGTTTCTGGATGGGTGATGTGCATCGATCCGCCCTTGCCCTTGCACGTACCGGTCGCCTTGCCCGCGATCTCGGCATACAGCAGGTTGAACGGCACGCCCTTGCAAATCTGGTCGTGCTGCCCGCGATATGTGGTGACAAGATAGTCGGTCGGCTGCAGCGCCGCCATCATCGCAGCAGAGACCAGTTCCTGCCCGCGATAGGTGTAATAGAGCACGGAGAGCTTGCCAGTCATCAGCAACGAGCGGAATTTCTCGTCCGAACGCGCAGCGCGCATCGTGCGAGTGTAGATGTCGAGCAGTTTGTCGCGGTCGGGCAAAACGTATCTCCGGGTCTGAATCAGGCGGCGGCGCTGGGCCGGGCGGCCATTCGCACATGCCATGCGGCGAGATGGGTGAGGGTGGGATCGGCGGGTTGGCCGACCTGTGCGCCGAACTCGACAAAGGCGAAAAGCAGCAAATCGGCGAGCGTGAGCTTTTCGCCGCAGATAAATACGTTATCGCAAAGCTGGGTATCAGCCATCGCCAGCCCGTCCTGCGCGACGGCTTTCATGCCTGCTGCGCCCTCCGGCACACAGCGCATGCGGCTCTGGAACAAGGGCAGACCCTCGGCCCCGCGAAAGCCGTGGACCGATGGCTGGACATAGCCAAGATCGATCCGACGTACCCACATGCGCGTGAGGGCGCGCTCTGCTGGTGTGCTGCCGATCAGCGCGGGGGTCGGATGCAGTTCCTCGAGATATTCGCAGATCGCGACGCTTTCCGAAATGCAGGCGCCGTTGTCGAGTTCGAGCATTGGCGTGCCGCCTGTCGGGTTCTTCGACAAATAGGGATCTCGTCTATTCTCACCTGTCATGATGTCGACTTGTATGGTTTCCACCGACAAGCCCTTTTCGGCGTTGAAAAGTGTTACGACCCGGGGATTGGGGCCAATCGAACTATATAGTTTCATTAGAACTGCACCCGCTTCGTAAAGCTGCCGTCGACAACCAGATTGGTTCCGCTGATGTACGATGCCGCAGGGCTCGCGAGGAACACGACAGCTCTGGCGACTTCGTCGGGCTGGCCTAGCCGACCAAACGGCATCGCCGCTTTGGTGCCGTCATAGAACGCCGGCATCGCACCCTTGATCATCTCCCAATTTCCCCCAGGATATTCGATCGGGCCGGGGGACACGCAATTGACGCGAATGCCCTGGCCGGCGAGCGCCTGTGCAAGTTGCGAACCATAAGTAATGACCGCCGCTTTCATCGCGTTGAATGCTTGTGGCGCGACAAACGTTTCTAAGGCTGCGGTCGACGACATCAAAATGATCGACCCGCTGCCCGAGGCGGCCAGCGCCGGGGTCAGGGCTTCGACCCCACCGACAGCCCCCATCATGTCGAGGTCGAACGTCACTTGCCAGTCACCGGTTTTGCCTGCGCCCGAGGACGAAGCGTTGTGGATGAAAATGTCGCAACCGCCGAGGTCATCCGCGGCCTTGCTCAGCCAGTCGCGATAGCGCTGATGATCGGCAGCCATGTCGAATGCTTCGCCGATCACCGTGGTGCCGCCGCTGGCAAGTTCCGCCTTCGCCGCGGCGACCTTGTCCTGATCGCGACCGAAGAATGCGACGTCGCACCCTTCTGCAACAAATATCTTCAAGGCAGCGAGACCCAGGCCACGCGCACCGCCGTTAATGATAACCTTGCGGCCCTTCAAACCCAGATCCATCCAAACCCTCCCAATTTTTCGTGATCCCGAGCTTAGGCGCAGCCGTGGGCTAGTTACATCAGCAAAAGTGCCAAGGTACGCATGAGCAGGTTCGTCGCTAAGACGTAAAGGATCGACCGATGGGAAGGCGATATGACGACGGTGAGATATCGTTTCGACCTAGCGCGCGCCGTCAACCACCAGGGCGATGTGCTCATATCTTACGTTACCAAGACCGGGAAAAGTAGCAGCACTTGCCTTCATGACTAAGGCGCTGAAGCGCCAAGGCGGTCCAGAGACGATCACAACCGACGAGCTCCAGCCACCTTTTGCCGCGATGAGTGAACCGGGCAACGCCGACAAGCAGAAGAACGGCCGCTGGGCCAATAACAGCCACCGGCCGTTCTGAAGAAAGCAACGAGCGTCTGGTCGCAATGGTCCGGTAGCGAATTCGGCTTCCACCATGGTGTGCTTGCGATACTTCAATCTATTATTGCGTCGGAACGAAAGCGGGCACCGAAGGGCCGGAGAACCATTGTCCGACCTTTCGTGTCCAATTTGTCGCAGTGTTGGGGACTAGCATTACAGTTGCAAAGTTGATTTGATATGTGCGTGTCTTGCTGCGGCTTGGTGCGCTCTTCGCCAGAGCGACCATGCGATGACGTGAGCGGGGTGGATGCGGCGCTGAGCGAGCCGGATGGCGATGCGCCGGACTTCCTGGATCGACCAGCGGATCAGTTGCGGTGTGGTTTTGTCCGCATCCTTTTTGGGGGCGTTGCGCGGTTCGCTTTGTGGCGTATGGCTGCCATTATCGCAAAGGCGAGCATGACGAGCGATACGTGACGATGCCAGCCATGCCAGGAACGGGTTTCGTTATGATCGAGTCCGAGTTCATTCTTGGTGGTTTCGAAGCTGTCCTCGATGGCCCAGCGGTGTCCTTCGACGGCAACGAGCGTCTTGATGGGTGTTCCGGCCGGGCACCAGGTCGTGAAGAATGCGAGGTCGCCATCAGCGATATTGCGGCGGATCAAGAGCCCGCGCGTCCAGAGCCCTGAGCGGGCCTCATCATATTCGGCAGCATCGAGATCGGCGAGTTCGAAGTAGGCCCAGTCGTGCAGCCTTGCTCCTTTCGTCCCTTCGCCCGCCGACAGGCGCTGCCAGGCGGCAGGGTCAAGCTCTTGCGCGATTTCGTCAGCACGACCAGCAACAGCGGGTTTGTCAGCCCATGAGCCAAAATGATGATCTGATTTGACCCCGAGCACATAGCCCTTGCAGGCGCGCCGCAGCGCCTGTTCGATGTCGCCGACGCCGTAGACGCTGTCCGCCGCGACCCACGCGAACGAGACATCGGCCGCGATCGCACGCTCGATCATCTGTACCGCAAGCGCGGGCTTGGTTGCAAAGGCCTTGTCCGCTGGAACCTGGCACCTGGCCATGCGCGCTCGGTCGTCGGTCCACGCCTTTGGCAGGTAAAGCGCCCGGTCGATAAAGGCGTGCCCGTGGCGCGACACATAGGCGGCGAACACACCAATCTGGCAGTTGGTGATCTTACCCGCAGAACCGGTATATTGACGGCCAACGCCACACGACGCCTTGCCCTGCTTTAGGAAGCCGGTCTCGTCGATCACCACAACCGCGTCGTTGGCACCAAGCGTCTCGATGACATAATCGCACACGATATCGCGAAGTGCATCCGCATCCCATGGGGTGCGGCCCAATATCCCCTGCTGCCGCCACGGCCCGGGGTCTCCTGCCGCCTCGGCACGCATCCAGCCGGTCTTGCGCCGCTCATCCCCCAGCAATCCGTCCAGAAACAAACCCGCCGATGTGGCCACACGCTCTTGCAGAAACAGCCCCCGCATGCGCGCCTTCACATCCCTCAGCGAAGATGCCCAAAGCTCCAGCGTCGTCTCAATCGATACCCCACTCATCCACCGCCTCCCTGTCATGGAGACCCATCGATTCAGACTTCTCTCAACTTTGCAACTGTAATGCTAGCACTACTTTGGCGGAAAGTGATTTTTGGGATTCCCAAGAGGGGATTTCCCTGATTCATGGGGAGCCAGCTTTTATGGAGGCTGGCGATGGCAGAGGATTGGCGCAGCGATCTGGAGGTTTGGCTGACGCCTTTTCT